>NZ_JAMXRV010000020.1:0-1076 GCF_024124625.1 Cobetia sp. Dlab-2-AX
TGTCGGGTTCCGTCTGATTGACTATAGCTTGCGTAAACAGCTCAGGTCGTTCGACCTGCCACTCCTTCATTGCTGCTATAGGCGCTTTGTGGTGTAGTGCTCTCTGAGGAATGTGGTGGTTATAGAGCCAGCAATAACGCTCGAGTGTCTGTTCTAAATCCTCACTTGAGTCATAACGCCGAGTCGCCAGTACATCGCTGATACGCCCATTGAAGCGCTCCACCATCCCGTTCGTTTGGGGTCTGCCTGGCCTGATCAATCGATGCTCGATGCCATGGCTCTGACATTCCTGATCGAAAAGGTGATGTCCACTGGGCTTACGTTCGCCACCCACGGTAAAGCGATCGGTAAAGGATTTACCGTTGTCCGTGAGCACGGTTCGAATCGTGAAGGGAGCCTCCTCTTCCACACGCTTCATGAACGCCTGGGCATCCTTTGCAGATTGACTTGATCTGACCTCCAGATACACCCACCGAGTGGCACGATCAATCGCGACGTAGAGATAACGCTTCTGATCTTCGTCAGGCATTTGGGGCAGGTGCTTGATATCAATGTGCACATACCCGGGCTCATAATCCTTGAAAGGCCGATGCTTGGACTTCTCGTCCTCCTTCGCATCTTGACGCGCCAGCTTGGCGAGAGTCGGTACATCACGTCGTTTGAGCATGCGCTGAAGTGCGGAACGCGACAGATTGGGGTTCAGGAATTCGCGAGCAACGACAAGTAGATCATCGAGCCCCAGGCGAAGCAGTTCACGTGCGGCGATGACGATCTCTTCCTGTTCTGAGGTCAGAGTCGCGAGTAGGTTATGACGTGTGTGGGAACGATCCAGGACATCATCACGATAGCGCCAGCGCTGTATAGTTGAGACGCTGACCCCGAACTGACGAGCGAGATCTTTGTTCGTCATGCTGGAGGGAGCTGCTTGGATGTCGGCACGGATTTTCGGTGTCGTCGTCGCTTGCTTATGCAGCTTGATGTCCATGAAGCTTTTCCTGAATCAATTGCTTGATGAGCTCACGAGAGGCTAACAAAGGATAGCTTCGTTGTGAAATCCGATCATCCGGCACCCTACA
>NZ_JAMXRV010000002.1:0-599291 GCF_024124625.1 Cobetia sp. Dlab-2-AX
CTGGGTCAGCTGTCGGTATTCCATACTCTGCTTCACTTTGGTCGGTGAGCCGAGAAGGGTACCGGCGCTGGCCCTCCTGCCTCTACCGTGCGGTCCAAAGTGCTGCGGTTATTCTATGAATCCAGGAGCCAAAGAGAATTATGCTGTCGATTAAGTTGATTTAAATATACCTGCGAGCAACCAAAATATATGATGGTCTTTGCATGCTCCTAACTTCATGCCCACCATTTCTGAGGCAATCATGACACGCACACTAATAACAACTGTACTCATGCTTACCATTACAGGTTGCTCTACTACGCCAATTTCATCATTAGATGCCGACCCCGTCCCTCCTGAACGAATCTATGCACACAATCAACCTTTACAGGAGGAGCATGGGACATTGACTCTGACCCGTGATAGTGGGCTGTTAGGCAGCGCTTGCGGGATCATTGTAAAAATCAATGGAGTTCTAACCGCCAAGCTTGACCCTGCAGAAACTGTCTCGCTGGATCTTACTCCGGGTACATATATCGTCAGCGCTTCAGCGGATCAAGGGCTTTGTGAGACTGGAGTAAAAGAAGTGAAAGACACCATTACTCCCAATACAACAATACGCTATAGAATGGGGTATGACCCAAGCGGAACACTGGGGCTTTTCCCGACAATGTATTGACCAAAATCACGACAGGCGGCCGCTGGCCTCCAGTTGATCGAACATGTCGTGCAGCGTCGCCTCGAGGGGCCGGTAGATCAGACCCAGCTGCTCGCGGCTGCGGGTATTGTCGAAGACGAAGGGGTGGCCCACGTTGCGCGCGACGACCTTGCGGGTCACGGCCTTGTTGGCCAGCGGACCCGCCAGCCACACCAGCCATTTGGGTAGCTGGCGAGTGGGAATTGCGTAGTGCGGGCCGGCGTGTTGACTCAACAGGCGCCCCAGCGCGATGAAGCTTGAGGGATGCCCGGCGACCAGGTGACGCCCATTGGCCGTGGGCAGAAATCCCGCCGCCAGATGCGCCTCGGCCACATCCCGCACATCCACCACGCCCATGCCGTAATCCGGCGCGCCTATCCTGAGCGTGCCATCACATAGCTGTGTCATCAGGCTGAAGGATTCACCGCGCGTGTCATCGCTGATCGCGGGGCCAAGTACCAGAGAGGGATTGATCACCACCAGCCGCCAGCGTGACTGCCGCTCGGCGACCTGCCACGCGGCCTGTTCCGCCAGTGTCTTGGAATGGGAATAGGCCTGATGCTCAAGCGATGCCGTGGTGTTCCAGACGCTTTCGTCGAAACATCCGCGTGGGGTATCCAGCGCATCGGCATTGTCGCTGTAGATGGCGGCACAGCTGCTGGTCAGCACCACCCGTTCGACACTGGTCTGACGATTGGCTTCTTCCAGAACATTGCGCGTGCCGTACACCGCCGGACGCACCAGATCGCGTTCGGGGTCCAGGACGCTAACCACGAAGGGTGAGGCGGTGTGAAAGACCACCCCACAGCCTGCCATCGCCTGTGCGTAGGAGCCCTGTGTGAGCAGATCACTGGCAAAGACGCGTAGCTTGCCCGGCAAGCGCTCGGCCAGCGTCTTGAGCGCCGCCAGACGTTCGCTATTGCCGGGATCGCGCACGGCGGCATGCACCGTCAGGCCCTCTTGCAGCAAGCGACGAATCAGCTGCCCCGCCACATAGCCGGTCGCGCCGGTCACCAGTACCGGGCGCGATCGCTCCAGCCCTGCCAATGAAGCTTGCGTAGACGCATTGAGCGGCATGTAAGACTCCCAGAATGCAGTCATTGGCGATCTGACGGCACAATGTACGCGGCAATGGCGTCAGGCAGACAGTCTGACGAACCAGGTCCACAGACCGCCCAGAATCAGCGACTCGGCGGCGAAGCGGAACAGATGGCGCATCTCGATGCCATCCAGCATCAGTCCCATCAGACGGGCCGTCATGATGCCGGCGATACCGGCCACCGCGAGCGTCACCAGCACCGGCAACAGACCCAGGCCGATCGGCGGATACATCAGCAGGTACCCCACCGCGATGACCCAGCCCCAACGAATGCGCCGCGAGATCGCCGCGCCGGTTTCCTTCGGAACAGTCAGCGGGGTGTCGTTCGGCCCCTTGAAGCGGTTGACCAGCTCCGGCACTGCCGCCAGCAGCACCCCTGCTGTCAGCACGAAGCCGCCCAGAATCTGCAATACCATCATCATCTCGCCATCTTCCCTTATCCGGTAATCAATGGCGCACATGCTACCAATACTGTCGGGCAAATGCCTGACTTAAGCCGCCGGCATCAGGTTGGCTCAGCCTCGTTCACGGCTGGCAGGTCGCTGGGCTCACGCCACAACGACATGAATGTAGCAACGCACATCAGGATCATCAGCAACGAAAACGGCAGAGAAGCGATGAGCATTGCCTTCTGAATCGCCGCCAGGCCACCCGCCAGAAGCAATGAGCCCACCACCAGTGTCAGCAACACACCCCAGATGATGCGGTGACGGCGCTCGTTGGTTTCCTCTCCCCCGGCCATGATGGCGTTGAGCACCAGCACGCCCGAGTCCGCACTGGTCACCAGATACGTGATGATCAGGATCAAGGTGCCGCCGACAATGACATGGATCAAGGCGCCGGTATCCAGGTAATCCAGCGTCACGAACAACACGGTGGCGATATGATCGCGCACGGTTGCCAGAATCGTGCCTTGCGCCAATCCGCTGGTTTCCATGTGCAGACTGCTGCCACCCATGTAACAGATCCATACGAAGCACATGAGACTGGGAGCCACGACCGCCCCCAACACGAATTCACGAATCGTGCGACCACGTGAAATACGCGCAAGGAAGAGCCCGACAAATGGCGCAAAGGCAATGAACCAGGCACGCTGCAGAATGGTCCAGTCGACCTGCCACTGGCCTAACGCACTCGTCACCGGCCAGGTTTGGAAGCTGCGTTCCGGCAGGGTTCTCAAATAATCCCAGGTCGCGGAAACCAGCAGTTCACTGGCAAACAGACGACTGCCGAACCAAATAAAGACGGCCAGCAGGGCAAAGGACAGCAGCATGTTGAACTGGCTGAGCCAGTTGACACCGCGCTTCACTCCGGTCACGGCGGACAGTGTCGATAGCCCCATTATCACGACGAGTGTCAGGATCAACGGCCAGGGGCGTGGAATACCGGCGGAGTCCAGCAGCTCGGTACCCGGCATCACGAAATCCAGCCCTGCCACCAGCTGACTGACACCGGCGCCCATGGTGGTGGCCACGCCCAGAGTGGTCGCGACCACGGCGATGATATCCACGGCGTGACCCAGGGGGCCATCCAGCAACCGCTTGCCGAAGATGGGCATCAAGGTACTGCGAATGGTCAACGGCAAGCCACGACGATAGGCGAAATACCCCAGCGCCAGCGCCACAGAGGCATAGATTGCCCAGGCATGCAGCCCCCAGTGCAGGAAGGTATAGCTGACGGCACTTTCAATGGCCTGTTCGGACCCCGCCTGCACCTGGCCTGCCGCGATATCCGGATTGAAATTGAAGTGCGAGACAGGTTCCCCGATGGAGTAGAACAGCAGCCCGATGCCCATCCCGGCGCCGAACATCATCGAAAACCAGGCAAAACGCGAAAATTCAGGCACTTCATCATCACGTCCCAGTCGCTTGCGCCCCAACGGCGACACACACAGCACCGTGCAGAACACCAGATAGAAGGCGACGGCATAGACGTAATAGAGATTGAAGTGCTCAAGCATGGTCTGATTGATCGTGGTCAACAGCGCTACGGCCCGATCAGGGAGGGCCACGGCAAATACCACGAGAAGAGTGATGATCAGTTTGCTGATCAGCGTCACTGGAATGTTGAGTCCTCGGTACAACCCCGTTTTCTGGCAAGTGATAGTGATGCTGCTGTCATTCACATCGGACGACATGTCTTTACCTCACATCAGTAGGCGCGCAGCCAGCCGTCCCTCACGCGCCATAGACACTGGTACATGAAGGAAGCAGACAATGGCGGCACGATCATTTATTGGAATTATGGTGATCTGTGTCTCTACATCTGTGTCACTACGAAACGCGTCAGGAGATTGCGATCAGGCAGCTGCCCGACCGAACGCCCCGGAGTATGAAAACAACGTCATTGCGGACGGCAGACTGCGGGCCAACGAGTGTCATGGCGCTGCTTGATCAGCAGCGCCATCCTGAAATCATCAGTTCAACAAGGCTTCCTCGAACGGGAACTTGCTCAGGATCTCGAGGCCGTCTTTGCGCATCACGCACTGCTCCTCGAGCTTGACGCCTTCCCCGGCTTCGGGGTCGCCGATATAGCTCTCGACGCAGAGCACCATGCCCGGCTCGATCACGCCGTCGTAGCCTGAGACGGCAAAGTCGGCATGGTGATACAGGTAGGGATATTCGCCGGTCATGCCACAGCCATGGGCAGAGAGGTAATAGCGATTGGCATGGAAACGCTCGGGGATGTTCCAGGCCTTCTCGGAATATTCACGGAAGCTCATGCCGGGACGCAGGATGTCGAGATTGTGCTGTACCTGCTCATGGGCGGTGCGATACAGCAGCTTCTGGGTCTCGGTCGGCTTGTCAGGGCCGACGTGGAAGGTGCGCGAAAAGTCGGAGTAATAGCCGTGGCAGCCGACGACGTCCGTATCCAGTGCCACCAGCTCGTTGGCGGCCAGTCGCTTGGTCGCGGTTTCCTGGAACCAGGGATAGGTGCGCGGGCCTGAGTTGAGCAGGCGAGTCTCACAGTAGTCGCCATTGTCAGCGATGATGGACTGATGCAGCACCGACCACAGCTCGTTCTCGGTGATGCCGGGGCGAATCGCTTCACGCAGACGTCCTACGCCGCGCTCGGTAGCACGCAGCGAGGCTACGACACACTTGAGCTCTTCGTCAGACTTGATGGCACGTGCACGTTCAAGCGGTGCCTGGGCATCGACGACGCGCGCGCCCAGACGATCAAAGGCGATGGCGGTCCCGGCATTCATGCGCTCCATGCCGATCACCGCTTTCAGACCGCACAGCTCGGTAATGGTCGCCAGCATCTCGCGCGCCCATTGCTGTTCACGCTCAGCGATATCGTGACCTGCCGCAACGAAACTGGCAGTCATGGCCGGGCGCACTTCGTCGATGGTTTCCAGGCCATCGGCGAGATGCTCACAGCCCGTGAATTCGAACAGCACACTGCGATGCTGGGTCAGCAGCAGGTAACGCGCCGGAGTATTGCGAGCGCTGAAGACCTGCATGTTGCGTGCGCCGCTGGCGTAGCGGATGTTGACCGGGTCCGAAATGATCAAGGCATCAACGCCCTGGGTGCTCATCTCTTCGCGCAGGCGATTCTGTCGATAACGACGCACGGCCACCAGGTCGATGCCTTCACTTTCAGGGGCATTGTCCTGAAGCTCCAGCGGGTGAAGGTCACTACGGTCGGCATGCCAATCAAGTTCATTCATGTTTGCTACCCAGTCAGGTCACGGAGTGTCATGCTGATAGTCCGTGGTCATCTACGGAATACCCTATGCATCACGATGACATCAGTGTGAACCTGATGATTCCAGCTGTGTATAGCCTCAATCCTGATCAACCTTGATAACCTGAAATCATCAAGCATTGACCTATCAGCCAACGTTCCCCTCCTCGTCTCGGAGCCCTGCATGAAGAGCTTTCGTCATCGCCTTCCGCCTCTCAACAGCCTGCTGACCTTCGAGGCAGCCGCGCGTCACGCCAACTTCACGCGTGCCGCCAGCGAATTGCATATCACCCAGGCTGCCGTCAGCCGTCAGATCGCCATCCTTGAGCATCACATCGATACCAAGCTGTTTCATCGCCATGGCAGACGCGTCTCTCTGACCGCAGCAGGACAGCAGTTGAGCCAGCGCCTGGCGACCAGTTTCGACTTCATGATCGACGCACTGGAGAGCGTCAGCCGCCCTTCTCCCAATGCCCGCCTGACACTGGCCGCCAACAGCGCCATCTCACATCTATGGCTGGGGCCGATGTTGAATCGACTTCGCGCCACCCAGCCGACGCTTGCCAGTGGCCTGCGCCTGATCACTGCAGATCATCATCGCGACATCCTCACCGAGGATGTGGATCTCGCCATCTGCTATGACATGGCGCCGCATCCGGACTGGCAATTGACCCCTCTGTTCACCGAGACGCTCTATCCGGTGGCGTCACCCGACTTCCTCGCCGAGCAGCCACAAGGTGCCCGCGACTGTCGGGAGCTACCTCTGCTGGCGGCTCTGCCACTGCTCGACTACGAGCGCCTCGAACCCAACTGGATCAACTGGCCACGCTGGTTCAGCGGCATGGGCAAGCCGGGGCTGGCACTCAATGTGCAACGTCAATTCACCAGCTACCACCTGGTGCTGGATGCCGCATTGGCCGGGCAAGGCGTCGCGCTGGGCAGTCATCAGCAAGTCAGTGCATTGGTAGCACGAGGGCAGCTGGTGCGGCTGGGGACGCTGGAGTATTCCTCCGGCTGTGATTACTGGCTCGCAGCGCGTCTCGAGAGCCAGAACCCTCGTCAGGCAGCATTGGCCAGCTGGCTGCATGAGCAGGTCTGAGTTGGCCAGCACGAATACTGATGGCTGTCAGCCCAAGACAGGGGGATGAAGATCGAGCGCTGAAGATCGAGCGCTGATGACCGAGAGCAGAGAGCACACTTCCCATCTGCGGCACGCTGATCTATCATCGCACCATCGTCATTTCGACAAGTCTCGACATATGGACAGATCAAATGAATGACTCCGACAGCCTGCCCGACCCGCAGGCCACGCTGGACACCTTCGCGGCGCTGTCCCAGGCCACGCGTCTGGACACGTTTCGCCTGCTGGTCCGCCATGAGCCACAAGGCCTGCCCGCCGGCGAGATCGCACGCCGTCTCGAGGTGCCGCACAACACGCTCTCGACCCATCTGGGCGTATTGAGCCGCGCGGGGCTGATCCACTCCCAGCGCGAAGGCCGTTCGCTGATCTACCGCGCCAACCTCGAGCATATGCTCGCCACCGTGCAGTTTCTGGTACGTGACTGCTGCGCGGGCTCCTCGGTGGTCTGCGACCCACTGCTGGCCTCGCTCACCGTGCCCGACTGCAGCGCCTCTGCCACCCCCTGTGCTTCTCAGGAGCCTCGCAACGATGACTGATTCCGCCCGTACTTCCGGCAAGATCATGATGTATCACAACCCGGCCTGCGGCACGTCACGCAATGTGCTGGCCATGCTCAAGGCCTCCGGCGAGACACCGGAGGTGATCGAGTATCTGGTCACGCCGCCGACGCGCGAGACGCTGGAATCCCTGATTGCCGCCATGGGAGGTGGCCCGCGCCCGCTGCTGCGCCGCAAGGGCACGCCCTATGACGAGCTCAATCTGGATGACCCGTCCATGAGCGATGCCGAGCTGATCGACGCCATGATGGCCCACCCGATCCTGATCAACCGCCCCATCGTCGTGACGCCCACGGCCACGCGTCTGTGCCGCCCATCGGAGACGGTACTGGAGCTTCTGGACAATCCGGTCGCGCAATACACCAAGGAAGACGGCGACGTCGTCCACGCCCCCAAGGACTGAATCATGAACGCACACACTCCCGACACGTCTCACCTGCCGACAGGTGACACCATGACCAATGAACTCATGACCGATGAGATGAAAGCGGCACTGGCCGACCTGCCCAATATCGATGCCGAACACTGGCGACCGCTGGAGATCGATCGCCTGGTCGGGCCGGATGCCCCGCGTCACGCGCCGCGCATTCTGGTGCTGTACGGCTCCCTGCGTAAGCGTTCCTTCTCGCGCTTCGCCGCCGAGGAAGCGGCGCGCCTGCTGCGCGCCTTCGGTGCCGAGGTGCGCCTTTACTCGCCTGCCGGCCTGCCATTGCCGGATGATTGCGAGGCCGATCACCCCAAGGTGCAGGAGCTGCGCGAGCTGGCCCAGTGGTCCGAGGGCATGCTGTGGGCGAGCCCGGAGCGTCACGGCGCGATGACCTCGATCATGAAGGCACAGATCGACTGGATTCCCCTGTCACTGGGCGGCGTGCGCCCCACCCAGGGCAAGACGCTGGCCATCCTGCAGGTCAGTGGCGGTAGCCAGAGCTTCAACAGTGTGAACCAGATGCGCATTCTGGGTCGCTGGATGCGCATGCTGACCATCCCCAACCAGTCATCCGTGCCCAAGGCCTTCAATGAATTCGACGAGCATGGCCGCATGCGACTGTCGCCGCTGTATCTGCGCATCGTCGATGTCTGTGAAGAGCTGATGAAGTTCACCTGGCTGAACCGCGACCGCAGCGCCTATCTGACCGAGCGCTACTCGGAGCGTGTCGAGAGCGCCGAAGAGGTCTCCCGTCGCGTCAATCAGAGCACGATCTGACGCCATCCGTGGCCGCACACGCGGCTTCTCACTGACTCTTCACCCTCGACAAGGAGACGTCATGCTTGCCTTGGCAATCTTCGCCATCACGCTGGCACTGGTGATCTGGCAGCCACGTGGGCTGGGCATCGGCACCAGCGCCCTCGGCGGCGCCGTGGTCGCGCTAGCCTGCGGCGTGGTCAATCTGCCGGATGTGCTGGTGGTCTGGGATATCGTCTGGGACGCCACCTTCACCTTCGTGGCGCTGATCATCATCTCGCTGATCCTCGATGAGGCGGGCTTCTTCAGCTGGGCCGCACTGCATGTCGCACGCTGGGGCGGCGGCAATGGACGCAAGCTGTTCCCGCTCATCGTGCTGCTGGGCGCGGTGATCGCGGCCTTCTTCGCCAATGATGGTGCCGCCCTGCTGCTGACGCCGATCGTGATCGCGATCCTGGTGCGCCTGGAATTCTCGGCGGCGGCCTCGCTGGCCTTCATCATCGCCACCGGCTTCGTGGCCGACTCCACCAGCCTGCCGCTGGTGATCTCCAATCTGGTCAACATCGTCAGCGCCAACTACTTCGACATCTCCTTCACGCATTACGCCGCCGTGATGGTGCCGGTGGATCTGATCGCGCTGGCCGCCACGCTGATCGTGCTATGGCTGATGTTCCGCAAGGAGCTGCCCTCGCACTACGCACTGGAGAAGCTCGAGGCACCGTCGAGCGCCATCAAGGACCCGCAGGTATTCCGCGCCGCCTTCCCGCTGCTGGGGGTACTGCTGGTGGCCTACTTCGTGACCGCGCCGCTGGGCATCCCGCTCGCCGCCGTCACCGGCAGCGCCGCGCTGGTTCTGCTGACCATCGCCGGGCGCTGGCTGGGCAGCGGTGAGGCCGTGATCGAACTCGGCCCGGTACTGCGCGGTGCGCCGTGGCAGATCGTGCTGTTCTCGGTGGGCATGTATATGGTGGTCTACGGGCTGGGCAATGCCGGCCTGACCGATCACGCCAGCGACATCCTCGCCTGGCTTGCCAGTCAGGGCGAGCTGGTCGCCACCCTCGGCACCGGCGTGCTGGCCGCCGTCACCGCCTCGGTGATGAACAACATGCCGGCCACGCTGATCGGCGCGCTGGCCATCGACCACCTCAGTGCGCAACAGGTCAATGACGCGACGCGCGAGCTGATGGTCTATGCCAACGTGATCGGCAACGACCTGGGGCCCAAGTTCACCCCGATCGGCAGTCTCGCCACACTGCTGTGGCTGCACGTGCTCGATCAGAAGGGCCATCACATCAGCTGGGGGCAATACATGAAGGTCGGCTTGATCCTGACCCCGCCGGTACTGATCGCCACCCTGCTGGGGCTGTGGGCCTGGTTGGGTGTGCTCAACGGCTGATCGCGACCCGCCGGGGTCATCGACGATGATGGCAATGAGCGCCAAGGGAGGATTAGTAATCCACAGGCAACAATAACGTGAATTGCACCGCGATTATCTCTTCTGCGGTGCATGCCATACTGCATGCCGTTGTCTGATTAGTCCTTTCCTGGAGTCACTCATGAAGAAATTGATCGTCATCACCGGTGCCAGCGCCGGCATCGGTACTGCCATTGCTCAGACACTCAGTGCTGCCGGGCATCCGCTACTGTTGCTGGCACGCCGCGTGGACGCACTCGAGGCACTGGCGCTCCCGAACACGCTGTGCGCCAGCGTGGATGTCTGCGACAAGGCCGCCATCGAATCGGCCATCGCCGAAGCTGAGGCCCACTACGGTGAAGTAGATTGTCTGGTCAACAATGCCGGCACCATGCTGCTGGGCCAGATTGCCGACCAGGACCCCGGCGAGTTCCAGCGCATGCTGGATGTCAATGTGATGGGCGTCCTCAATGGCATGCAGGCCGTCCTTGGCAAGATGCAGGCACGCAAGGGTGGCACCATCATCAACATCAGCTCGGTGGCAGGACGCAAGACCTTCCCGGGACACGCGGCTTACTGTGGCACCAAGTTCGCGGTACACGCCATGAGCGAGAACGTGCGCGAGGAAGTCGCCGCCGACAACGTCCGCGTGATCACCATCGCGCCCGGTGCTGTCGAGACGGGACTGATCGATCACACCACCAGCGACGAGATCAAGGACGGCTACAAGGCGTGGAAAGAAGAGATGGGCGGCGTGCTGGCACCGGAGGATGTCGCTGCCAGCGTCCACTTTGCCTACCAGCAGCCTCAATCCGTCTGCATCCGTGAAATCGTGTTGGCACCGACAGGCCAGCAGCCCTAACGCGCATTTCCGGATCGCGCTTCACGTGTTCCCGAGATGAACCCGGGCACGCCTCAGCCCCTGCCGAGCCTCTCGGTGGGGGCTTTTTCGTGCCAGCCAGTCCATGCCAGGCAGTTCATGCAATCCACCCACTCAGGCGTCAGATATCAGGCATCAGCAATATATCCACTATCCGCCACCTCGCCCTCAGCGGCGATCTGCTCGCACATCCAGTCTCGGAACTGTTTTACGTGCGTCGCGGGCTGCGGATGATGAAACAGCCAGTAGGCACGCTGACGGTTGGCAGCCATCTCGAACAGGCATTCGAGGGTTCCGTCCCCAAGCTCATTGCGGATCAGACGTGGAGGACACAGCGCGACACCCTGCCCCGCAACCACCGCCGCACTCAGCAGGCTGAAGTCCTGATAGAGATCGCCCTTGTCGAGCTGAGGGGGATACAGGCCACAGTTGTTGAACCAGTCATGCCAAGGCTGGCGCGACTGATCATGCAGCAATTCAAGCTTGAGAAGATCCGCTGGCTGACTCGGGCGGCGGTGGTGCTCCAGATACAGGGGGCTGGCCACTGGCTGGGTGGCCCCGGAGAACAGCCGGACTCCCTGTACGGTCCTGGCGGGAAGTTCATCCTGCCAGGTGATCATCACATCGACTTCCGGCAACAGCCCTCGTGCACTGATCCCCGCATATTGCAGGCTGACCGCGATGTCGGGGCACTGCTCACGGAAACTGTTGAGTCGCGGTATCAACCAGCGCACCGCCACCGAGGGCAGGCAACTGACACGTAGCTGGCGTCGGTGCTGCCTGCCGAGTGATCCCACCTCGAACTCGGCCACTGACTGCTCGATTCGGGCAAAGCCCGCCTGCAGGCCATCCGCGAGTCGGCGTCCGGCATGGGTCAGCACGACACCGCGTCCCGCCCTTTCCAGCAGGCTCACCTCCAGAGCAGCTTCGAGTCGACGTATCTGATGGCTGACCGCCGACTGGGTGATATTCAATTCGTGGGCCGCTGCACTGAGGCTGCCCAGGCGCGACACGACTTCAAAGGCATTGAGCGATGAAAGACTGGGGCGCATCGAGTTTTCCTGTGATCAAGCCAAGCGAGCCGCCAGCGATCGACGCTCAAAGTGACGCATGACGACAGGCCATGCTCTGCAGATACGACGTCCTGTCATGACGATGGCGTCATCACATCTGACTCATGACATTCAGTCATGTATCAAACGATAAATGGTCACTTTTTTGCAACCCGGCTCATGGATAAGGTGAGGGTGTCAGTGCCGGCACACTCGCTGTCAGGCAGCCACCTGCTGCAGCACGACACCAAGCACGACACCACTGTTGAACAATAACAAGACGCCTTGGCGTCACCATGAGGTCTCCCGGGATGAACTTACCTGTCCTGCTGTCATTCGGACTCTATTTGCTGCTGATGCTGGGCATCGGCATCTACTTCTATCGCATCACCCACGATCTATCGGATTACATCCTCGGGGGACGCTGCCTGCCGCCCAGCGTCGCTGCCCTCAGTGCCGGGGCCTCTGACCTGAGCGGCTGGGCGCTGATGGGCCTGCCCGGCGCCATCTTCAGCGGTGGCCTCTCCCAGGCCTGGATCGCGGTATGGACGCTGGTCGGTGTCTACCTGAACTGGACGCTGGTCGCCGAGCGCCTGCGTGTATTCACCGAAGCCGCTGGCAATGCATTGACGGTGCCGGACTACCTGGAAGCGCGTTTCGAGGACCGCTCACGCGTGCTACGCACCCTATCATCCGTGGTCATGCTGGTGTTCTTCACCTTCTATGTCTCGGCGGGTCTGGTCGGTGGTGCCGTGCTGTTCGAAGGCCTGTTCGAGATCGATTATCGGGTTGCCCTGTGGCTGGGTGCACTGGTCATCGTCGGCTATACCTTTCTCGGCGGATTTCTCGCGGCCTCCTGGACCGACCTCGTCCAGGGCCTGATGATGGCGGCTTCCCTGTGTGCCGTGGCTGCCATGACGGCTGTGGCGCTGTTCGGCGATGGGGCAGCCGCTCCGGCAGCGGCGCAGGATGTCGCTCCCATCGGTGGCATGCTGGAAGGCGTGACCTTCCTGGGCATGCTGTCACTGGCCGGCTGGGCCATTGGCTACTGTGGCCAGCCCCACGTAGTGGTGCGCTTCATGGCCGTACGCAAGCGGGAAGATATCAAGGTCTCCCGACGTATCGCCCTGCTGTGGTCCGCCATCACGATGGCGGCGGCGGTCGCGGTGGGTGTGCTGGGGTATTACTGGTTCGGAGGTGAGCTGGGTGACGGTCTCACGGACAGCGAGCGCGTCTTCATCACCTTGAGTCAGATCATGCTCAATCCCTGGGTGGCAGGCTTCATTCTTGCGGGTGTGCTGGCCGCGATCATGAGCACCGTCGACTCCCAGCTGCTGGTGTGCTCCAGCGCCATCGCCGAAGACATCTACCGCGGCCTGATTCGTCCCAAGGCGTCACAGCAGGAGCTGGTCTGGTTGAGCCGTGCCAGCGTGATCGGCATCGCGCTGCTTGCCACCGTAATGGGCAGCGAGCGTGACAGCAGCATCCTCGGCCTGGTGTCCTACGCCTGGGGTGGATTCGGCGCCGCCTTCGGTCCCGTCATCCTGCTGTCACTGTTCTGGCGCGGCATGACCCGCAACGGCGCCATTGCCGGCTTGATGGTCGGCGCGCTCAGCGTCGCGATCTGGAAGCCGCTGAGCGGCGGGCCGCTGGGAATCTTCGACATGTTCGAGGTCGTCCCCGGCTTCCTGTTCGCCCTGATCGCCGTCGTCATCGTCAGCCGCATGAGCACAGAACCTGCCGCTAGCGTCTGCTTCGACCGTCTGATGAAGCACTGGCACCGCGAACAGGCATGATCCCGCGCGAGAGAACCAAGAATTTCTCTCTGGCCCCCACAGAAACCGCCACTGCCGGCCATCACACTTGCCGGCAGTGCTCGCAAGCCCCGGCCGGGCAGCGAATTCCAGGCAGTCCGGCCTGGTCATCAGATCCAATTTCGACTCACGAGGAGTCCTGCCATGAGTGATGTACCTGCCGCCTATCAAGCCAGCAAGGGGTCGATTCTGGACGTCGATCGCGACTTCTACGACAGCCTCACCGAAGGCAAGGCTGAGCGCACGCTGATCGCGACCCATAGCGTGCCGCTGCGTGATGGCCTGGCATGGGAAGTGCCGGCGGGCCACGTACTGCGCATCAAGATCACCGAAGGCTCACAGGTCGGCGATTTCAACATGTGGAATCTGCACAACCCGCGTGAGCGCATGTGGGCGTCTCGCACCCGCCAGCTGCAGCGCGCGCATGTCAGCACCTATGATCGCCTGTGGTCGACACTGCCCTACCTGCGCCCGATGGCGACCATCATCGATGACACCCTCGCCGACTATGGCGTCGATGCCGAAGGCGGCCGCGTGCATGACCTGCTAGGCACGCGCTGCGACCCCTACGTGAATCGCCTGTTGACCGGCGAGGACTTCGATCACCACTGTCACTCCAATCTGGTTCGCGCAGTGGCGCCCTGGGGGCTGACCGAATTCGATATCCACGATGTGCTCAATATCTTCCAGTGCACCGGTCTCAACAGTGAAGACAAGTACTTCATGAAAGCCTGCCCGGCACGCAAGGGCGATTACCTCGAGTTCTTTGCCGAGACGGACCTGCTATGCGCGATGTCCTGTTGCCCGGGCGGTGACCTGTCAGTCGACCTGTGGGGCCCTGATGCGCGTGACCCGCTCGAGACCTGCAACCCGCTGGGTGTCGAGATTTACCGACTGGAAGGCGATGTTCTCGCAGGCTGGGAGTCGCCCAAGGTCGCGGCTTACGCTGGCAACCACGGCCGCCAGCACCCCACCACCGATTGGGCCGCCATCAAGCGTGAGCGCTGCTGCTGAGGCGGCTCATGGCTCGCTGATCGCCTTTGGCGGGTACTGATGTAGCAAGGCCCCCTGCCGAGACTCTCGACAGGGGGCCTTGTGTTTGCAGGACTGCACCACGTGAGCTGACACCAGCGCCTCATCCTTGACTGGTCAAGGCAAACAGGCGGCGATGCTCGGCATGCAGTGGCCTCCACAGTGGCGCCATACGGGCAACCAGGCGCGGGTCGAACTGCTTGCCGGATTCCTCGCGAAACAGTCTGACCAACCGCACCAATGACCAGCCCGGCTTGTAGGCACGCGGCGAAGCCAACGCATCGAAGACATCCATCATCGCGACGACCTGACAATACAGCGGCAGGGATTTGCCGCCTGTTCCGGTGGGATAGCCCGTGCCATTCCAGGCTTCGTGATGGGTGATCGCCACCTGGCAGGCAAGCGCTCGCAGAGGGCCACGCAATGAAAGCAGCAGGCGCCCGCCATGACTGGCATGGCCGCGCATGGTGATACGCTCTTCTTGACTGAGCGCACGCGGTGCCGTCAGGAGCTCGTTCGAGATGTCGATCTTGCCGATATCGTGCAGCAGAGCGGCACTGTGCAGGTCGGACAATGGCACATTGCGCTTTGCAGCCGGCAGCAATTTCGAATAGAGAAAGACCGCAAGTCCCGCCACTCGCCAGGAATGTGCCAAGGTATCGCTGTCATGCTGGTACAACACGCGAAGCAGGCAGATGACTGCCGGCTCGAGGGGCTTTTCCCCGGGGGGCGGCAAGGCGAGATAGCCCGGCAAGGGGTCATCACCGTCAAGCACGACCCGTGTCGCGAACAGGATATCTTCCATGGGGGCTCCTTGTGCAATCTGCCTGTCAAGGGGCGTGAGTCATCAGGGGGCTCATGATCGATGCGCCACCGGGGTCGCATCAGCCCGGAATGACGAAAGACTATTTCTTGTTCGTTTTTTTAGATTTGTGTTTCACATTCATCTGGCAAGCTCAAGCCTTCACATCCATTTTGAAGACCAGCTCTTCCAAGCCCCTGCATTTGCTAAAAAGGATCTGATAGACAGCACGTGATAAAAAAGTACCTAGTGAATATTAGGCGATATCAATGACGTATCTCAATGTTTCCTTCATCAAGTCTTTACCTTATTCGTATTGAAGCATGACGCATACCGCGCTCAGAGACGCGCATATCATCTCGCGAACCATTCCAGCAGATGCTCGATCAAGCGCACCGTGCGCAGCGGGCGATGGCGCTCACGATGATAGATCAATGATAACGGCACATCCGCCGGCTGCCAGTCGCTCAGCAACTCCTGCAGCTCCCCTCGCGCGAGGGCTGATTCACAGTAGAGCCTGGGCACGCGAATGATGCCGTTGCCGGCGATGGCACCACTGACCAGCACATGCCCGTTGCGGCATTCAAGCTGGCCACCGACGTCTACCTGCAATTCGCGAGACTCTGCCCCACGCGCGGTGAAGGACCAGCGCGAGACCGAGCCGACCAGGCAGCGGTGATCCACCAGCTCGCCGGGCGTGTCTGGCGCGCCATGGCGAGCGAGATAGTCGGGGCTCGCCACTACCACGTAGGGCAGTGTCATCAGCGGACGCGCAATGAAATCGGCATCCTCGAGGGCACCCATGCGCAGCGCGATATCGAAGTCATCACGAATCAGATCCACGCGATGGCTGCTGAAATCCAGCTCCACCTGCACGCCCGGCCACGCCTGCATGAAGGCGTGCACGGCGGGTGCCAGCAATTGCTCGCCCACCGGTCCACCGACGCTGTTGATGCGCAGCCTCCCGCGCATGGCGTTGCGCTCCTCGCGTACCAGCGTGACGATCTGGGTGATGTCGCCCAACGCACTGCGACACTGGGCATGCAGCAGATGACCGCTTTCAGTGAGACGCAGCGAGCGTGTCGAGCGCTGCATCAGCGACACGCCCAGTGCCTGTTCAAGCGCAGTGACCTGTTTGGAGACCTGCGACCGCGAGACACCCAACTGCTCGGCGGCGCGGGTGAAGCTGCCATGATCCGCCGTCATGACGAAGGCACGAATATCGGCCAGAGGAAGCGATTCGAGCATGGGGCTCTCCAGGCAGGTTGGATGTCGAGAGGGAACACAGAGGCAGCACGCCAAGATACTCAATCGAAGATACTCGACCGCAGACATGCGATCGAAGACAGTCAGTGACAGAGCATCATGTCAGCAGTCTACCAGCCGCATCGACGTCTTCAGCGGCAGCGCAGGCTTTCATCACGAAGTTTCCCCGACGACGAGTGGCTCGTGGGATCTTGAGCGGTAAACAACACATGCAAAAAGGGGCGCTGATGAGCGCCCCTTTTTATTTCTAGATCACCAGTCTATTTCTAGATCATCAGTCTATTACCAGATCACCAATCTATGACCAGGTCACCAGATCACCCGACTCCCGAAACTGACTTATATCGTCTGTCTTGGCTGTCTGGATGTCTTGCCTGCCTGAATGTCTTGCCTACCTGGATGTCGTGACTGTCTATATGCCGTGACTATCCTGGCATCTAGCCACCCCTGGCGAGTCAGCCTGCCAGAGGCGGCCGCATTACCAGCCGACGCTGGCAGACAGGGTGATTTCCATCGGGTCACCCACCAGCACACGGGTATCGCCACCACTGCCGTAGTAGTAGCCGGTATCGAACAGGTTCTTGGCATTCAGCTTGAATTCGGTGTCCGGGCCGAAGAAGTCATGACGCCATCCGACGAAGGCATCTGCCACGGTGTAGGCATCCATCGAGAAGCTGTTGTCGTCATCGCCTTCACGCTCGCCGACATAACGTACGCCACCCCCGACACGCCACTCCCCATAGGACGGATCGATCGCCAGGTCATGTGCCAGATAGAGGCTGGCCGCGTTGAGCGCCGCATTCGGCAGACGATTGCCCTCGGTGCCTTCGGTATCCTCCAACACTTCGGTATCGGTATAGGCATAGCTGAACAGCAGGGACGTGCGATCCGTCAGGGCCCCTTCGAGGCTGAATTCCAGGCCCTGCGAGCCGGCTTCCCCGATGGTGCGTGTCACACCGTTGTCAGTGACTGCGACGTTTTCCTTGCGGATCTGGTAGAGCGCCACGGAGGTCGCCAGACGCGGATTCCACTGACGCTTGTAGCCGATCTCGTAGCCCTTGCCGAGCTCGGGGTCGAGGCTCTCGCCGCTGTCACTGTCGCTGCCGTTCGGCACGAAAGATTCGCTATAGCTGATATAGGCGGAGCTGGCATCGTCAATGCGATACAGCAGATTCGCGGAGGGCAGGAACAGGTCGTCGCTGTAATCGGGGTCAGACACGAAGTCTTCGCCCTGCCCGCTCTGCTGATCGAACCAGGTGTAGCGCCCGCCAAGGCCCAGAATCCACTTGTCGGTCAGATACCAGCGGTCGCTGACATAGACCCCGATGGCCTGGGTCTCGTCGAGACGATTGCTGCGCGAGGTATTGATGTCGTCGGGGGTCACCTGGGCCAGCTGGCCGTGGTTCACGTCAGTGACGGTGGAAACCGTGACCGAATCGCCGAAATAGCGCTCATCCAGATAGTCGCGAGTGGTCTCGTAGTCCGCCCCGATGACCAGCTGGTGACGCTGCCCCGCGATCTCGACATCGCCCATTGCATCCAGCGCCGTGTAATGCTCGCTGCGATCATAGCCCTGGTTCTCTTCCGCTCGCACGGTCACATCACCGCTGTCACTGACATTCGTGACGTTGGCGCGTGCATCACTGTACTGGCGCCGCGTCCAGCCGTAGGTCAGTTTCATGTCCCAGTTGTCGGTGACTTCCTGCTTCCACCAGGCATTGACGGACTCGTCATGGCCATAGACACGGTTCCAGGACTCATCGAAGCGCGTGCCCCGTGTGACGTCGGCGGCACTGCCATTGTAGAAGACGGTGCCACGGTCGATATCCAGCTCGTAGTCCTGGTAGACATAGCTGATCTGGGCACTGCTGTGCTCGCCTTCCCAACGCAGTGACGGAGCGATGGTGGTACGACGGTCATTGCCGTACTCGCGCCAGGAGTCTTCATCCTCATGCGAGAGGATGAAGCGATAGGCCAGACCGGTGTCCTCGATGGGGCCGGTGGTGTCCAGGGTGGTATTGCCACCGCCGAAGGAGCTGACTTCGCCACTGATCTCGGTGTGCGTCTCGTACTGCGGACTTTTCGTGACCATGTTGATCACGCCGCCGGGATTCTGCTGGCCCTGGAAGAGCGATGACGGCCCCTTGAGCACCTCGACGCGGTCCACGGTCGCCGTGGTGTAGGTACGCCGCGGCTGACGAATGCCATCGATCAGCATCGAGCCATCACTGTTGCTGCCGAAGCCACGCTTGACGAAGCCGTCTTCGGTGCCCCCCAGGGTGTTGCCCAGCTGGATACCCGCGACCGGCTGCAGTGACTCTTCCAGATCATCCAGATTGAAATCCTGCATGACCTGCTGGGTCACGACATTGATGGTGCGCGCCTGCTCGAGGAAGTCCACCGACTGCTTGTTGGCCAGGCTCGAGGCCTCGGCGCGGTAGCTGCCCGGCGCCACTTCGCCTTCACGCTCTCCGGTCACCACGATCACCGAATTCGCGACTGGCGACTCGCCTGAGATGGTGTCTTCTGCCGCCAACGAAGTGCCCGGCAATGTCATCAGACTGAAGATCAGGCAGGAGAAATGCCCCTTGTTCGTGCTTGAAGCGCTATCCCGAGAATGATTTGGCACCTGAAAACCCTTTGTACGCGATGCGACAGCGTCCTGCTGAACCACACCTTTCATCTGCCCAGTGAGCAGAAAGTGGCCATGACTGACGCCCCCCGCGCCAGCAAATGAGTCGCGAATGCTAATCTTTATCAAATGCTATCGCAACGAAAAGTGCGTGATTTTTCCGCGAATTGACCTGAGCTTTGCCTTATTCAACGCTCAGAAAACCCCTATTTGCGTAATTCTACTGACATCGAAGCGTCACACACGCAATGCGCGACTTCAGGCCATGGGAGCAATGACACAAGGCTTGGGAAACGCTGCATTGACACAGGGAGAGCGATCGCTCTACTCTGCATCGCAACTCGAGTAGAACGATCGATCTCCCTGATATCTGAACCACGGTCCCGACATGATTCAGCACGATATCGCCGCCCGTCTGGAGACGCTCTTCAGCCAGCGCGGCTTCGCAGAACCGAGTGTTGCCGAGCTCAAGGCAGCGTCAGACGTCAGTCTGCGCACCCTCTATCGCCACTTTCCCTCCAAGGAGAGCATGGTGATCGGTGCGCTTCAGCATCGCCATGAGCGCTACATGGCCTTCCTCGACGAGGGAGTGCCCGAGGATGGCGTTGCTGCGCTCAGCCACCTTTACCAGCGGCTGGGCCACTGGATGGCGTTAGAGGCACCCAACGGCTGCATGTCGGTCAATGCCCTGGCGGCCTTTCCCGACAACCCGCAGGTGCGCGAAGCCGTGGACCGCCACAAACACGAGATTCTCCAGTGGCTGGGCCAGCGTAGCCAGCGTGAAGATCTCGCCACCGAACTGTTTCTGATCCACGAAGGCGCCTCTTCGGCCTGGCTGGTCCTCGGCGAGAAAGCCATCGAGGCCGCACGCTCCACCACACTCACCCTACTGGGAGCACCACACCAATGAGCTCACTTGCCACAAGCGATGCCAGCATGCACGGCGTCTACCTGACCGGCCATGGCGGCCCAGAAGTCCTGGAAGTGCGTAATGACATCCCTCGCCCAACTCCCGGCCCGCGTGACGTGCTAGTGCGAGTCGGCGCGGCAGGCGTCAACAATACCGACGTCAATACACGTCTGGCCTGGTATTCCAAGGGAGAAGGTGACGCGGAAGATGCCAGCTGGTCTGGGCAACCGATCCATTTCCCACGCATCCAGGGCGCCGATGTGTGTGGCGAGATCGTCGCGGTCGGCTCCGAGGTCAGCGAGGCGCGCATTGGGGAACGGGTATTGATCGAGCCCTGCCTGCAGGAGCATGACAGCCAGGCGCTGGCATCCGCCTGGTACTTCGGCGCCGAATGCGATGGTGGCTTCGCTGAATACGCCAAGGTAGCGGCGCGCCATGCCCACCGCGTTGAGAGCTCGCTCAGCGATGTGGAACTCGCCTCCTTCCCCTGCTCCTACTCCACCGCCGAGAATCTGCTGACCCGCACCCAGCTTGCCAAGGGCGAGCGCGTGTTGATTACCGGTGCTTCAGGAGGCGTCGGCTCCGCGGCAGTCCAGCTGGCCAAGGCACGTGGCGCCCATGTCATTGCCGTTACTAGTACGGCCAAAGCGGATGCCCTGCGCGACATCGGCGCCGATGACATCGTGCTTCGCGATCAGGCGTTGGAAGACGCCCTGGCAGGCAACAGTGTCGAGGTGGTGATCGATCTTGTGGGTGGCCCGCAATGGCCAGAGCTGCTGGATATTCTCGGACACAAGGGACGCTATGCGGTAGCCGGTGCCATCGGCGGTGAAATGGTGGAACTTGATCTGCGCACGTTATACCTGAAGGATCTGAGCTTCTTCGGCTGTACCGTGCTGGAACCGGAGGTCTTCCCCAGTCTCGTGCGCCATATCGAGCAAGGCAACATCAAGCCGCTGGTCGCTGACACCTTCGCGCTGGCCGACATAGCCACCGCTCAGGAGGTCTTTCAGCAGAAAGGTCACGTGGGCAAGGTCGTGCTCGAGGTCCGTCACGACTGAAAGCCCCCTGCCTGCGTGACTGGCCAGAACGCAAAAGGGCTACCCGATGGGTAGCCCTAATTGTGACTGAACGCTCATTGCTCGATAAAACCGCCAGACAACAAGTCAGCCAGGCAATCGCGTCGCGATAATCAGTCGCTACGCTTGTCTTCGGTGTTGGTCTCGAAGTCGCTCGCCGAATGGCGCTCGATCAGCTGCTCCTGCGGCTCTCCCCAGAAACGGTTGACCATGCGCCCCCGCTTGACCGCCGGACGTTCGGCAATCGACCTGGCCCAGCGCTGCACGTGCGTGTAGTCCTGCACGGAAAGGAACTCGGCAGCGTCATAGAGCTTGCCTTCGACCAGCGCGCCATACCAGGCGTAGATGGCGATATCCGCGATGCTGTATTCGTCACCGGCGATGTAGGCGTTGTCAGCCAGCTGACGATCCAGCACGTCCAGTTGACGCTTGGTCTCCATCGCGAAGCGGTTGATCGGGTACTCGAGCTTTTCCGGCGCGTAATTGTAGAAGTGACCGAAGCCACCTCCCAGATACGGCGCGGAGCCCATCTGCCAGAACAACCAGTTCATGACTTCGGCACGCTTGGCGGGATCCTTGGGGATCAGAGCACCGAACTTGTCTGCCAGATGCAACAGGATGGAACCGGATTCGAAGACGCGAATCGGCGTCTCGCCGCTTCTGTCCATCAGCGCGGGGATCTTGGAATTGGGGTTGATCGCGACGAAATCACTGCCGAACTGATCGCCCTCACCGATGCGAATCGGCCAGGCATCGTACTCGGCACCGCTATGCCCAAGCGCCAGCAGCTCCTCGAACATGATGGTGACCTTCACGCCGTTGGGGGTCGCCATGGAGTAGAGCTGGAAGGGATGCTCGCCGACCGGCAGCGCCTTGTCATGCGTCGGGCCCGCGATCGGCCGATTGGTACTGGCGAACTTGCCGCCACTCTCGCTTTCCCATGTCCAGACCTTGGGTGGCTGATAACTGTCGCTCATACCCTTGACTCCTTGGCATCCTGTTGAAGCTTCAAGACTGAAGTTTCAAGACTTCGGTGGCGTCAGACACGTCGGCGTGGCGCCGCTCTGACTCGAAAGACAAGTTATGAAGGTCAGGGGCTTGTGACACAAGGGGGTGAAATGACAAGTTTTAGTTGCTAGTATGCCACCAGTTTTTGGGGAGTAGCCCGCTCTCGTCACCCAACGAGAGTCTCGGATGTCAACATAGTCGGCAGGCATTGCCGTGGCACCGAGGACCCACCTATCCGATCATGCCCGTGATCAGTCAGGACGAGGTTCGGCGAGACCAATGACAGTCAGACGCTTCCGGCCGGTGGTGTCTTGCTGTTGTTGACTCGCAACCGGCCTGGAACATCCTGACTCATGCCTCTGCTACCGACATTTCTGCTCGCCTTCTCCATGTCCTGCGACGCCTTTGCTGCCGCCTTGTGCAAGGGAGCCGTCATACGTCGTCCCTCTTTGAAAGACGCCCTGCGCATCGGCCTCATCTTCGGGGTCATCGAAGCCATCACGCCCGTGATCGGCTGGCTGATCGGTCGCTCACTGGCCGTCCATGTCGAACAGTGGGACCACTGGATCGCCTTCGCCCTGCTGCTGCTGCTCGGTCTGCACATGATTCATGAGGGGCTTTCCAAGGACGAGGAAGACGAGGACTGCACCACCCCGCAGTCGTTGCCCCGCCTGATGCTGACCGGGCTTTCTACCAGTATCGATGCCATGGCCGTGGGTGCCGGGCTTGCCTTTGCGGGCGTGAACATCGTCACCACTGCGCTGGCGATCGGCACCGCCACTTTCGTGATGGCCACCACCGGCGTGATGCTGGGTGGTGTGCTGGGCAAGATGGTCGGCAAGCGCGCGGAAATCATCGGTGGCCTGGTGCTGATCGGCATCGGCACGACCATCCTGCTGGAGCATACCGGCTATCTCGGCTGAGCCCCGCCCATGAGGGTCTTGCCGATATTGATTCAGGCAACACCTCGTTGCACGGCAGGGCATTGAAATATTCGCCAGCAGCGCCATTGTTCGTGGACACGGCAATTCGCCCACCAGACATTCTGGGAGTCAGACAGCATGTATACACACAAGCTCCATTCAGGCAGTGAATTCCCGGCCATCCAGGTCAAGCGCAGCGACGGTGAGACACTGACCCTCGGCAAGCCCCAGGGCGAGCATGACTGGCAGCTGGTCGTGGTCTATCGCGGCAAGCATTGCCCGATCTGCACCAAGTTCCTCAACAAACTGGAGAGCTATCGCGAGCGCTTCAGCGCCGAGGGCGTCGACCTGGTCGCGGTGTCTGCCGATGATCAGCAGCAGCTCACGCAGCATCGCGAGTCGCTGGAGGTCAACTTCCCGCTCGCCTATGGACTGACCCTCGAACAGATGCAGACGCTTGGGCTGTTCATCTCGACGCCGCGCAGCGAAAAGGAAACCGATCACGACTTCCCCGAGCCTGCCTTCTTCGTCGTCAATGGCGAGGGCAAAATCCAGATCCAGGAAATTGCCAACGCGCCCTTCGTGCGGCCTGACCTGGATACCCTCATCGTTGGCATCGAGTTCATCCGCAAACCGGATAATGACTACCCGATTCGCGGCACCCGCAATTACGACTGAATACTTCAGGGTTCACGCCGTCACACAGACGCCTCGCAGCCTCGTGCTGCGGGGCGTCTGTGTATCTGGGTCTATTGCTTGCCACCTGGCCTTCACCCTGCACTCCTGGCGCTTCTGTCCTCATTTCATGACGCCGCTGATAGGCGCTGAACACAGGCGATGAATGACCCACGAAAAAAAATGTGATCCCGTGACATCCAGACGAGAAAAGCCAGCGTTATGAACAGTGCAAGGGAGACAACGACACACCTGCAACCGCTAGCTGAACCTTATCTGTCTACGGAGTCGTCAAGATGAAAACAATCGCCTGTATCTCTGGTATTTTCGCTGCCCTCGCATTGAGCCCGCTGGCTCAGGCCATGGAGGTTCCCGAGAGCGTCACGGTGCCAGAAGGCAATGAAGTCGCCATGGAAACCGTCGGTGTCGGCAAGATCAAATGGGCCTGCGAAGCCAAGGACGATGGCACCATGGGCTGGGTCTTCAAGGGGCCGGATGCCGCGCTGAATGATGCCGATGGCAAGCAGGTCGGCAAATACTATGGTCCGCCCGCCACCTGGGAATCCATGGATGGCTCCAAGATCACCGGCACACAGTTGGCGGTAGAGCCCAACGGCAAGGGCAACATCCCGCTGCAGCTGGTCGAGGCCAATCCGGCCGAAGGTGAAGGGCATATGCAAGGCGTCACCTATGTTCAGCGCCTCAATACGCAGGGCGGTGCCGCACCTGACATGGCCTGCGATGAAGCTTACAAGGACAAGGTCGAAATCGTGATGTACCAGGCCGATTACCTGTTCTACAAGGCCATGTAATCTCAAGCCTTTAACAACATGGATTCACCACTCGATGCCGTGTGACAACGCGCATTGACACAGGGAAGGTGCGATCATGAAAAGCCCCGACATGCATAGGCATGTCGGGGCTTTTTCGTCACCAATCCCGGCAGGGAAATGATGATTCAGCATGAAATTGAACAAGCAAAACCTTGTGATCATGCAGGCGATAACAGCGGCGCAAAAGAGGTGATCAGGGAGGCCATCGCGAAGTCAGGCGGCTTCATTTCTACGCAAGAGCCGTGAGACTGTTTCCCCACGGCGTGAAAATATGCCTGATCCGACGAGTTGCCGTCAGACCAGTGCCAGCATCGTATAGGGCGCTTCACAGGAGTGGCGCTCATCGCGTTCATCCACGCTACCCAGCTCATGGTTGCGATCATTGTCATAGACAACGAACAGCCGTTCGCGATCCAGTACCGCAAGGCCTTCCGCCTTGTGCTCGAACTCCAGCACGCGACCATCCTCATGGGTCACCAGCGTCGGAGGCCTGCCCGCATGAAAGTCGCCCAGCGACAGCACCCACAGATAGCCCCCGATCACCTCCTCACTGCCCTGCTCGGTCTCGAAGCTGGTCACCAGATAGAGACGTGCGTGATAGGGATCATATTCCAGGCTCGAAAGACCACACTCGTGATTCACGCCCTCATACTCGGCGGGGTCAAAAGCATAGACGTCGTGAAGGTCCTCGATGAACTCGATATTGTCGCTGTCGGTCATCGCATAGCGCGCCCCGATGACGCGTCGCACGTACGCGAAGTCATCATGCGAGTTGCCTTGTTCGCGCACCCCGAACAGGATCAGCCCATCGCCCTTGTCACTCGGCACGACCGCCAGACCTTCGATCTTGTAGTACGGGTGGCCGATGGCCGTGCCCAGCTTCTGACGAAACTCCAGTGAGCCCTCGACTCCATCACGCGGGTCCGGGTCGACCACCTGCACCTTGTCAGGCTGTCCCAGGGGCCAGATCAGCAGATGGTTGTAGTCGTTCAAGGCATGGCTCTCGCTGTCGATACGATCAAACCCGGTGGTCGCCAGCATATGGCGGCCATCGGTGGTCAGCGCGAAATCCTCATACTTGACCGCCTGCCGGATCAGCGGAGTGGTCAGATACTCAAGCTGACTGTCATCCGGCCCTTGCGAATCCAGTGGCAAGGAAAAGACCGCCGAGCGTCCCTCGCCCGGAATCGGCTTGTCACTCGCCATCAACAGACGCTCACCGTCATAGGCCACGGCGGAAATCTCGGCGTTCACCAGCTTGCCATCCTCATCCTTCAAGCCGGCCGGAAAACAATGGATCGTGCCCTGTTGCGTGATACGTACCTTCGCCATGCATGGCTCCTTGAAATGAAACGTCATGACAGTGGGACAGGCCATGCGGGATTGAGTTCGGGGCAATCACTGCACGCTGGCGATGCCATGCATCGGCAGTCGTCAGTGCAGTACATTGCGAATGAAACGCAGCATTCCGGTGCCCGCATTGTGATAGCGGTAGGCCTGATCACTGGGATAGACATGGAAGTCCCCGGCGTGAATGACGATTTCCTCACGCTCTAGCGTGAGGGTCAGCTCACCTTGCGTGACCACCAGCATTTCATGCCAGCCGGCATCATCGGGCGCGGAGTCATAGTGCTCACCGGGGGCGAGGGTCCAGTCCCATAACTCGACTTCCTGGGTCGCCGGTTTGCTGGCCAGCAGGACGGCGCGGCTTTCAGGTGCCTGTCCGACCCACGCCAGCTCATTGATGCGTGCCGAGTCTTCGCTTTCCGGGGGCTGCACCAGCGCGTAGAAGAGCACCCCAAGCGCCTCGGCGAGCTTGTCGAGCGTGCCCAGGCTGACATTGACGTCGCCCTTCTCGATGTTCACCAGCATGCGGCGGCTGATTTCGGCCTGATCCGCGAGTGCCTGCTGACTCAGCTCGGCGGCCAGACGCAGACGGCGAACATTGGCCGCGACATGGACCAGAACATCGGGTCGATCTTTCCTGTTGTGCAATATAGTGCGCATCCGTACAATCCCGCTGACGATGAGGGAGGCCGGCATAAGACTGGGCTCAAGCTCACTCCCCTTGCTACCTCAATGTCCCTGAATCATGCCGCATGCGTTCTTGACTGACCATGCCCGTCATCCACTGGATCGCTCAAGGAGACTTCAATGTCAGTTGCCGTCGCCGCCTCCTCTTCTCGTCTGTGGCCCGTCGCCATACTGCTGGTCGCCATGTGCTCGATCCAGAGCGGCGCTTCGCTGGCAACCTCCCTGTTTCCGATGATCGGCGCGGCGGGCGCAACGGCGATTCGTCTGATCATCGCCTCGACTCTACTGCTGGCCATTCTGCGCCCGTGGCGCAAGCCGGTGACGCGCAAGGCCTGGAAGGCCATCGTAATCTACGGCGTGGCGCTGGGCGTGATGAACCTGCTGTTCTACCAGGCCCTCAAGACGGTACCGCTGGGCATCGCCGTGGCACTGGAATTCACCGGCCCGCTGGCCGTGGCGCTGCTGAGCTCGCGACGCTGGATCGACCTTGGCTGGGTGGCGCTGGCGATCACCGGGCTGGTATTGCTGCTGTTGCTGGGTGAGGACACCGCCGCGCCGATCGACCCCGTCGGCGCCGCCTTCGCCCTCGGCGCTGGCCTCTGCTGGGCACTGTATATTTTGTTCGGCCAGAAGGCTGGCGCAGGCAATGGCACCCAGAGCGCGGCACTGGGCATCACGATCGCGGCGCTGGTCGTCGCACCCGTCGGCCTGATGGAGGCCGGTAGCGCCATGTTCTCCCTCGATATCCTGCCGCTGGCACTGGCCGTCGCGGTGCTCTCGACCGCGCTGCCCTACACCCTCGAGATGGTGGCCTTGCCGCGCCTGCCGACCCACACCTTCGGCACCCTGATGAGCCTGGAACCCGCCATCGGGGCGCTCTCCGGCCTGTTGTTCCTCGGTCAGACGCTGGGCATCTTCCAGTGGCTCGCCATCGGTCTGGTCATCGCCGCCTCGGTGGGTACGACGCTGACCGGTCGCAGCAAGGAAGTCTTCGATGGGCCGGTGCCGGATTGAGGGTGTCCCCGCCGTCTGCACGGTTCAGCTGAGCCGTTCAGATGTTCGGTTCAGCTGAACCGTGCAGACGTGCCTCTCAGTTAAACCGTTCAGGTGCACCTTTCAGGAAGAACGGGACGGTGAATCAGGACGCAGCGTGGGATATCGTGTCTTTCTCTATCACGCTTTTCGAGACAGGAGACCGCCAGATGACATCGCCACGTTCCGCGTCTTCCTCACCCTCCGCTGCGCGCTCCACCGCCCAGATGGTGGTGTGGTTCGGGCTGAGCTTCCTTACTGCCGCCATCGGCGCGCTGGCCTCGGTGGATGCGAAGACCTTCTATGCAAGCCTCACCCAGCCGGCATGGGCCCCGCCGGCGGGTGCCTTCGGGCCGGTGTGGACGGCGCTGTTCGTGATGATGGCGCTCGCCGCCTGGCGTGTCGCGCGCGATGGCTTGCATGCCAGCAATGGCTTCCGTCCGCGCCATCGACTGGCGCTCGGGCTGTTCGTGATGCAGCTGATCGTCAACGGGCTGTGGAGCTGGCTGTTCTTCGCCTGGCATCTCGGTCAGGCGGCGTTTATCGACGTGCTGGTGCTGTGGACGCTGATCGCCGTCACCCTGATCACCTTCTGGCGTATCAGTCGCTTGGCCGGGCTGTTGATGCTGCCCTATCTGGCATGGGTGACGCTGGCCAGTGCGCTGACCTGGTCCGTCTGGCAAGCCAATCCGGCCCTGCTGGGCGGCTGAACCGTCAGCGATCGCCCTGACGACAGAAGAGCGGCCAGCACTCGTGCCCCGACGCCAGAACATTCCCCCCCCCCGCGGACACCAAACGACAACGCCCGGCCGACACTCGCATGAGTCTCGGCCGGGCGTTGTCATATCCAGCGTCGTCTTGCTGGAGCGATCAGGTCTTCTATCAGGTCTCCTGACGCGCCTTCAAGCGCCCTTCCTCTACTACCAGCACCCGATCCGCTACCTTGCGCAGCAGCGCCTCATCATGACTGACCAGCACCAGCGCCGTGCCCTGCTCGCGCACCATCTTCACCATGCAGGCGATCACCTCCTGCTGAACCAGCGGGTCGAGGCGTGAGGTCGGCTCATCAGCGAACACGAAGCGCGGCTTGATCAGCATCAGACGCAACAGTGCGAAACGCTGCAGCTCGCCCCCCGAGACCTGGCCCGGCAAACGTGAGAGCAATTCCGGCGCCAGGCTCAGTTGCTCCATCAGCTGCGGCAGCTGGCTGTCATCGAGACGATGACGTGCGCTGAGATCCTTCAACAGGCGCCCCAGTGTCCGGCGTGGCGGGAAAGTTGCCACGGGATCCTGATAGAGCTTCTGATACTCCAGGCGTTCGGCATGCTGGACCACGCGTCCTGAATGCGGTGCCAACAGGCCGAGCAGCGCATCGCCCAGCGATGACTTGCCACAGCCTGAAGCGCCCTGGACGCCGATGATCTCACCGCCCTTCACGCTGAGTTCCACGTCACGCAGCAGTGTGGTCTCCCCGCGCGCGATGGTCAGATTCTCGGCGTGGATGATGGTCTCGCCTGCCGCCTTGCCATCACCGCTCACACTGTCGGCTGCCGGCTTGAAGGCGGCCTCCGGCCAGGCCTGCGGCGCGGCATTCACCAGGCGTCGGGTATATTCATGTGTCGGTGCGGCCAGCACGTCACGCGTTGCGCCCTGCTCGATCACCTGCCCCTTGCGTACCACTATCAAACGGCCGCCGATCTGGTGCGCCAGCGCCATGTCATGAGTGATGACCATCAAGCCGGCACGCGGTGTCTCGGCCAATGACTTGAGCAGCAGATCGCCGATCTCGCTGACGCGGGCGGCGTCCAGCCCCTTGGTCGGCTCGTCGGCGATCAACAGCGGTGCGCCACCAGCACGGGCGGCCGCAAAGGCCACTCGCTGCGCCATGCCACCGGACAGCTTGCCCGGCAACTGCTCGCTGGCCGAGGCGACGCCGAGCTGCTCCAGATCACTGCGCGCGGCCGTATGGGAGGCCTGCGCCGAACGCCCCGCAACCAGTCGATAGGCATCTCCGACCTGACGAATCACCTTCATCAGCGGGTCCAGCGCCAGCCAGGGCTCCTGGGGCAATACCGCCAGGCGGCGACCCCAGAGCGGGCGACGATTCTCTGGCGTGTGCAAAGGATATTGCTCGCCGTCGAGCCACAGACTGCCGGAGGCCACAAGCTCCCGGGGCAGCGTGCCCAGCAGTGCCTGAGCCAACAGGCTCTTGCCGGACCCCGTCTCACCGATCACCACCAGCGGCTCGCCCGCCTTGAGCGCAAGTGAGACAGGCTCCAGCAGCGCCGTCTGCGCGCCCTGGACCCGCACGCTCACATCCTCTGCACTCAGCACCACATCATCCGCTGTTGCCCCATGCCGCGTGTGAGAGGCAGGCGTGGTCATTGTCGCGACATTCATGGGCGCGCTCCTTCGAGGGTGTCCGCGGCGGTTGACGTTCTGGCCTTGCTGCCAGACATCAGCAACAGCCCCAGCAACAGCAGGAAGGTGACCAGCACCGGCGTCAGCAGCGCGAACGGCGCTTCACGCCAATACGGCAACAGCTCGACCATCATGGTGCCCAGCTCCGGCGTGGGCTCCGGAATGCCGACGTGCACGAAGCCCAGCGCGGCAATCGCCATCAGGGCATTGGCCATGCCGAAGGCCATTGCCGTCATCATCACGGGCGCCATTTCCGGCCACAGGTGATGACGAAAACGGTACCAGGCCCCGAAGCCCAGCAAACGGCTGGCCTCGACGCCGGGACTCGCCAACACGCTGCGACCGGTGGCGCGGGCCAGGCGGAAGAATTCCACCCACAGCACCAACGACAGACCCAACCACAATGCCAACGGCGTCGACGGCAGGATGACGCTGACCATCAGCACCAGCAATAGTCCCGGTAGCGCCAATAGACTGTCAGCCACCAAGCTGAACACACGTTCGACCCAGCCACCGCGCCCCGCCGCCAGCAGGCCCAGCGAGATGCCCGAGAACGCCGCCAGAATCACCGCCCCTGCAGCGATAGAGAGCGAAAGTCCCAGTGCTGCTACCAGGCGGTGATACAAAGAGCGGCCGAGATGGTCATACCCCAGCGGCGCGCTGGTGATCACCTCACCAGCATCAGAGACACCGACGGCATCCGCGCCCTGCAGTGCCCGATAGAGATGCTGCTCCAGCGGGTCCCCCGGTATCACCAGATTGCCCAGCAAGGCCAGAAGTACCAGACTGGCGACCATCACGGCACCGATCACTCGGCGTAACGGCCAGTTGAAACGCGAACGCCGCGCGGCGTCCACGCGCTGCGGTGCAAGTCCTTCCACCACCTGATTCATTTCACACCCCGTGGGTCCAGTTGGCGACCCAGCAGATCGACCAGCAGATTGATCAAGACAAAGCCGACGCCCAGCACCAAGGCGGTGCCCTGCACCATCGGCACATCGCGCGAGAAGATGGCGTGAACCAGCGCATGGCCGATGCCCGGCCAGCCGAAGATGCTCTCGATCACCACCACCCCTTCCACCAGGGTCACGAACTGCAGTCCCAGGTAGGTCACCAGCGGCAAGGCCACATGGCGCAGGCCGTGACGCCAGAAAGTCTGGGCGTTGCTGAGGCCCTTCCAGCGTGCGAAATCATGAAAGGCCGTCTGGGTGACGGCGGCCATGGCATCGCGTGCCAAGCGTGCCGATACCGCTGCCAGCCCAAGCGCCAGGGTCATCGCCGGCAGAATGAAGTGCTGAGGCTCACCGTGACCGGCGGCCGGCAGCAGGCCCATTTCCACTGAGATCAGCAGGATCAGCACCAGCGCCAGCAGGAACTGCGGCGTGGCGCGCAGCAGACTGCAGACGGCCAGCAGGCTGCGGTCGAGCCATCCGCCGGCACGCAGACCGGCCAGCAACCCCAGCGGCGGGCCGATCAACAGCGAGATGCCCAGCGCCGCGCCGGCGAGTGACAGGGAGTTGCCCAGCTGATGGCGGATCTCCACCCATACCGATTCCCCGGAAATCAGCGAGGTGCCAAGCTCCAGGCGCAGGATATCGCCCAGCCAGTGAAGGAAGTGCAAGCCACCCTGTGCCTCGAGGCCCAGTTCGGCGCGTACTGAGGCCGCAGCGGCCGCATCCAGCGCGTCATAACCATAGCGGCCGGCCGCGATACGTCAGGCGGCATCGCCGGGCAGACTCTGCATCATCAGATAGCTGGCGCCGCCGACCATCAGCACCACCATCAATAGCTGCAACAGACGTGAAGGGAGATTCATTGTGCCCACCGCAATTCTGAAAGGCCGAAACTACGCTCCCAGGGGTCTACCTGGGCGCTTTGCAGTCGATTGGAGATCGCCAGGTTCTGGTAGTACCAGGCGATGGGGATCACGGGTAATGCCTGCTGGATCACGCCGCTGGCCCGGGCACGCGGGTCCTCACCTTCGGGGGTGGGTCCGTAGCCCTCACGTGCCATGCGCTCAAGCTCTGCGCTGAAGTCTGCATCGAACCAACCCATCGCGCCCCAGTCGCCACCGGGGGACTCGGGGGTTCCTGCGTAATCGCTCAGCACGTTGCCGATGGGGTCCGGCACCATGGCCAGATTGCGCGCGAACAGCGCCATGTCGAGGCTGCCATCGTGGTGGCCGGCCGGGATCGCCGAGAAGTTGGTGATGTCCAGACGCGTCTGGATACCGATGGCGTGGAACTGGCGCTCAAGCACCGTGGCGACCAACGGCAGCTCCGGTCGGTCCGAGAAGGTGATCAGGCTGATCGCGAGGCGCTGACCGTCCTTTTGACGAACGCCATCCTCCGCGACCTTCCAGCCAGCGGCATCCAGCAGTGCGCGCGCTTCGGCGACGTCCTGATGCAGCTCGGGCAGCGCGGGGTCATGCCAGCCTTCCACCATCGGCGGGAATAGCTGACTGGCCCCGCGCGGGTAACGCAGCACCACCTGCGCGATGGCGGTGCGATCGATCGCCAGGCTCAATGCGCGCCGCACATCCGGGTCCTGGAAGGCCGGGTGATTGGCGTTGACCTTCAACAGCATCGTACGGGGTGTCGCGGCCGCTGCCAGACTCACACGTGGCGAGCTGGAAAGCCTCTGGCGACTGGCGGGATCGAGCCCGTAGGTGAAGTCGGCATCTCCGCTCTCGGCGATCAATGCCCTGCCCTCGGCTCGGCTGACCGCCTGATAACGCGCCTGACGCACCTCGGGCTGCGGGCCCCAGTAGTCCTCGAATGCGGTGACTTCAAGGCTCAGCGGCGGCGTCATACGCAGCATGCGATAAGGGCCGGTACCAATGACCTGCTGGGCAGTACCTGACTCATCGAAGGACTTGGGTGCCAGAATCTGCTGGCGATAATCGGCCAGATAGGCGGGCAACGCGGCGAAGGGCTCGTCGAGGGCAATCACCAGCGTCTGGTCATCCTCGGCGACGATCCGCTCGATCGGCACTGACTTCAGGATGCCCGGCTTGGCACTTGCAATCTCGAGACTCTGACGCGCGACTTCGGCATTCAACTGGCTGCCATCATGGAACTGCACGCCGGAACGGAGCGTGAAGCGCCACTCCAGGCCGTCGTCCGAGACCTCCCAGTCCACTGCCAGCCCAGGCAGCAATTCTCCCGTGGCATCCACCTCGACCAGTGTCTCGACGATCTGCATGCGCTGGAAAAGAATGCCACTCAGGAGCGGGTCTGCCCCCTTGATATCGAAGGGCGCGACGATCTCCAGACGTCGTGTGTCAGCCGCCGATACCTGCGCCGCTGAGGCATCTTGCGCATGGCTGGGCTGCACCATGGCCAGGCTCAGCGCGACGCTGACGACGGCCAGCTGACTGCGAAAATGAAGGGAGTTTCGGTATGGCCACCGAAGCTCTGAAAGCAATTTGACCATCGATATCGCGTATCCGAGCAAGAGCAAGAGCAAGAAGGTTGAGGCCGACGCATAATTGGCGCCAACGAACGAAACGCGATGTTATAGTATAACTATTACAATTTGACAACTCTCGACTCACCTTCCTCGATTAGGGCAACCACTGGCCAGGCGCTTGACAACTGCAGAAGAAGTACTGGACAGGCATTTACTTGTCAGTGGCAAACCAACACCTCATGATAGATGGCAAACTACATTAGTACGCGCTAACCGACTGATCTGCTATCAGGGACGCACAGTCATCAGTTCGCGCATCTGTGCCCTTACCCTCAACAATAAGTGACAGGATCATGGATGATCTCAGCATTACCCCTATCAGCGATTCGGCTTGCAGCAGCTATCTGAGCGCCGCAGCTCGGCGACTGTGCTGCGGCAACATGCTCGCGACCTACAAACGGCATGGCATGAGCTGGGACGAGGAGCTGTTCAACGAGCGCTGGCGGGACAACGAGAATTACGCGATTCGCATCAATGGCGAATGGGTCGGCTTCATCAGCCTCAAGGCCCTACCGGATATCCTGTATCTGCGCGACCTGCAACTGGTGCCACATTGGCAAGGCCGTGGTGTCGGCTCCGCCTGCCTGAAATGGTTGATCCAGCTGGCAACGCAGCAGGAGTATGGCCAGTCGCTGATGAAAGACCGCGCCTCCGAGCTTTCCCCGGGCGCTCAGCCCTGCCTGCGCGCGCTGCGCCTGAGAGTCTTCTCCGACAGCCCGGCATTGGCACTCTACCAGCGCCACGGTTTTACCCTGGTCAATGAGCAGTGCACCCCGACGCGCAGTGGCAGCATCATGGCACTGGAAAGACCCCTCGCCTTCCAGACAGCGCCGACGCTCGCCCCGCGGGATGATCACGCGCCCCTGCCCCCGGTAGGCAATGCCTCTCTCGACACGATCATCGACGACCTTACCGAGGAAGACGCCTTGACGATCACCGCCAAGCGCAAGCGACAGTCCCCTCCGGGCACGCGGAATAACGCGCATCATTAGGCGATTTCCCGTGCGCGATTTCCGCCAGATACGACAATGCCCGGTCTTGTGACCGGGCATTGTCGTTCAGGGCTCATTCACCATCATGGGAGAGCTTTTACTGCGCTGATGGCTGATGGGCTTCTCCTCAGCGGGCGAGGAAGTCCAGGATATAGCGCACGGTATCCTGCGGCTTTTCATCCGTCACCCAGTGACCGGCGTCCTTCACCCAGATCAGCTCGGCACCCGGAATGGCATCTGCCAGCATCGGGGCGTAATCCGGCTTCTGGAAGTTGTCCTTGTCCCCCCAAAGCACCAGAGTCTTGATCTCGATATTCTTGAGCTCACCGGCGATGGCCTGGGTGTATTCCTTGTTGAGACGACGCATGTTGCGGAAGAAAGCCGCCTTGCCTTGCTCGCTGTTCCACTGGGACACATAGCGCTCGACCATCTCTTCGGTCGCGACGGCCGGATCATGCACACCACTAGGCATGAAGCCGCGCATGGTGCTGATGAATTCCTCGACGCTGGTCGCTTCCTCGACGCCCGGCTCCAGCAGCTGCTTGAACTCCGGAATCGGCCAGGAATCGAAGCATACGCTGTCGATCAGTACCTGACGGCGAACACGCTCGGGATGATTGACGGCCATCAGCTGACCGATCCCCCCACCGATATCATGCGAGACGACATCCGCACTCGCCACACCCAGTGAATCCATCAGCTTGATGAAGATGCGTGTCTGGGCATTGATGGAAACGTCAGCATCCACCGGCATGTCCGACTCGCCATAGTTGAGCATGTCCGGGGCGATGACACGATAATGCCTGGCCAATTCCGGCATCACATCACGCCACATCAGCTTGTTGGTCGGAATGCCGTGGATCAACAACAGCGGCTGACCTTCACCCATTTCCTTATAGGCAATGCGGTGACCTTCGATCATCGCATAACGGGTTTCCAGGGCTTCCATTGTCACGTTGTCGTGGCTCATTGCTGACCTCTTCGCTTGATGAATACTCAATCACGGCCTGGCGAAACAGTGCTATATCGCGGTGTTGCCGTGAACGTGGGACCACCTTACTGATTACTGAGCGATCACTCAAGAACAATTTTGATTGATTGCTCAAAATGCGCTTTAATGACCCCATCAAATTCAAGGGAAACGCCCATGGCCTGTGTCATCAACCGCAGTCTGCTCGATCTTCGCCGTCTGACCATCAACCTGGTGACCTACCCCGAAGGCCACAGCGTGATGCGCCACAACGACCCGATGGGCAGCGGCAGCTACTACAAACTCAATGTCATCCTCAAGCAACCTCCTCTAGGTGGCGTGTTCGAGACCGATGACACCATCTTCAATCTCTTTGATCGCGTCATCCTCTTTCGACCGGACCTGCACGAACACAGCGTCAGCCGCATCGAGCGCGGCAAACGCGTACTGCTGAGCATCGCCTTGCACGCGCCCTGGCGCTGACCCGCAATGGGACTGCGCAAAAGAACCTGAGGCAAAAGCGAATAATGAGACAGATAGCGGGTAGCGCCTGGCGACAAAAAAACGCCAGTCAGCAATCGCTGATTGGCGTTTTTTCCTACCGGAATCCAGGCCAGTAACTTCGTGCTCGACCCAGTAACTACGTGCTCGACAATGCACTGCCTCGGCTATTCCATCCGGTCCAGCCCGACGCGATAACGGGCAAAGCCCATCTCGTCCTGATCCACCAGGGTCATCGGGTAGACCGCCTGAGCATCAATGAACTGCTGCGCATCCTCGCCGGGGGCGGTGGTAAAGCGAATGTCCAGCGGGGTGTCGGTGTCGATCGCGGCCAGCCGCCAGTTGTGATCCGCCGCCGGGTCCACCGCGCCCTGCTGCTGCGTCTGTCGCGAGATGTACTGGGCCAGAATGCTGCGATTCTCGTCCGGTGATGCGAAGGCGACATGCGACTCGCCGGTGCCGGGAAAGTCTTCGCCGTAGGCGCGATAGTTGTTGGTCGCGAGCAGGAAGACATCGTCGTCCTTGACCGGCTCACCCTCATGGGTGAGGCTCTGGATACGCTGAGCATCGGCATCGATCAGCGCACAATTACCGTCGTAACGCGCCGGCTGTGTGACATCCACCTGATAGTCGACGCCGTCGATCACATCGAAGTTGTAGCTGCGGAAGCCGTCCCAGTTGATCAGCATCTGAGGGGCGTTGCTTTGCGGGTCGATACGGTTGAACTGACCGGAGCTGCACTCGAGCCACTCCCGCACCTCCCTGCCGGTGACCTTGAGCGCCACCAGCGTGTTCGGATAGAGATAGAGGTCGGCGGCATTGCGGAAGCTCAGCTCGCCCGCCTCCATCTCGGTGAACTGGGTCGGGTCATTGTGGCGGCCGCCGACCTTGAAAGGCGCGGCCGCCGAGAGAATCGGCAAGCCTTCCAGGTCCGGGTCGCCTTCGACGAAGCGTTTGACGTAATCGGCCTGGGCGCGATTGACGATCTGGATCGTCGGGTCGTCCTGCACCAGCGCCAGATAGCTCTTCATCGCCGCACTGGCGCGACCGATGCTGCGATTGACGAACTCGCGCGTGGCATCGTGCTCATGATCGACCAGCGCCGCCAGTTCAGCATCTTCCGCCACCTGTGCCTCGCCACCCACCTGAATCGGCCGGGCTTCTGTCTGGCCGCTCACTACCCGCCACTGGCCCGAGGCATTGCTCAGTTCGAGATCCATCACGCCCACATGGCTGCCCCAGTGCCCCGGCATCATCGCCGGCACGCCATTCAGGGTGCCCCTGGCGATATCGGCCCCCGGTATCTCGGCGAATTCCTCGCTGGGGAAGACGGCATGGGCATGCCCGAAGGCGATGCCATCGATGCCCTCGACCTGCGAGAGGTAATACACCGAATTCTCGGCCATCACCCGGTAGGGGTCGGTCGAGATGCCGGAGTGCGGGATGGCGATCACCACATCCGCGCCCACCCGGCGCATCTCGGGCACCCAGCGCCTGGCGCTCTCGGTGATGTCCTCGGCCGTCAGGCGGCCCTGGAGGTGCTTGCGGTCCCAGGTCATCACCTGCGGCGGCGCGAAGCCGATATAGCCGATCTTCAAGGTCTGAGCGTTGCCCTCACTGTCCGTGAAGGCATGGGGGGTGATCTGGTAGGGCGTGAAGTACGGCTCGCCTGTCGTGGCGTCCAGCAGGTTGGCGTTCACATAGGGGAACTGCGCGCCGGACAGCGCCCGTTCGAGATACTCGAGCCCGTAATTGAATTCATGATTGCCAATGTTGCCGACATCGTAATCCAGCTGATTCATGACCTTGTAGGCCGGGAAGACATCACCCTCCTCGAGACCTTCTGCCGCCATGTAATCGCCCATCGGGCTGCCCTGGATGAGATCGCCATTGTCCAGCAGTACGCTGTTGGCCACCTCTGCGCGCGCCTGCTTGATCAGACTCGCCGCGCGTACCAGGCCGATGCGCACGCTGGGACGGTCCTTGTAATAGTCGTAATCCATCACGTTGGCGTGGATGTCGGTGGTCTCGATCACGCGCAGTGACAGCGTCGCGGCATTGGCTGGCTGAGCGATCATGAAGATACCTCCGAGACTGGCCAGGCCCAGGATGGCTGCCCGCAGATGCGGCTTGCGCCGACGTCCGAGTTGCTGCGCAACACCTGGCGCGTCAGACGCCCGTTGATCTTCGCTAGCCGATGAAGCATTCGCCATCTCTCACTTCCTTGTCATGGGGGGATTTGCCAGTGCCCCTTGGGGGCAGCGCTCCATTATTCAGATACCGACGCCTCAGGCAACTGACGGTCCCTGCCCGCCAGCCAGCCGACACCCGCCATCAGGACACTGAGGACGGCACAGACCATCAGTGCCAGCTGCCAATTGCCCTGCATATCGTAGAGCGCGCCGATCAGCGGCGGCCCCATGGCCGCGAGCAGATAGCCCAGCGTCTGCGCCATGCTCGACAGTGACGCCGACTGCATGGCATCGCGCGCCCGCAGCCCCATGAATGACAAGGCGAGAATGAAGCTGGCCCCGGAGCCCGCGCCCAGCAACAGCACCCACACCAGTGCCCACTTTGGCATCAGCCATAGCCCGATGAACCCCGCCAGGGACATACAGGGCGTCGCGAAGGCGATCAGGCGTTGATCCTTCAGGCGCGGCATCAGGGGCACCAGAATCAATCCCGGCAAGGCCGAAGCCAGCTGGAGCAGACCATGCAACGAGCCCGCCTTCTCGGCCGAGAAGCCATTGTCCGCCAGCATGCTCGGCAGCCAGCTGTTGACGGTATAGAACAGCAACGAATTGATGCCCATGAACAGCGTCACCTGCCAGGCCAGTGGCGAGCGCCACACCGCTGCCTGACGCACCGGAGGCGCGGTACTCTTCTCGACGTCCTTCTCGGCACCCTTCTCGGCTTCCTTCGCCGCCGGCAGGGAGCGACGTGACAACTGCGGCCACCACACCCCCATCGTCACCAATGGCAAAGCTACCACTATGAGCATCGCGTACTGCCATCCAGCGCCGCTGCCCTGTGCCAACGGCACCATCAGCGCCGAGGCAAGGGCGGCCATGATGCCCATGGTCAGCACATAGCAGGAGGTCAACAGCGCGACATGCTGCGCAAAGCTGCGTTTGACCAGACTGGGCAGCAGCACATTGCCCACGGCAATGCCTGCCCCGATCAGGCCGATACCCAGATAGAGGGCCAGCATGCTGCCCTGCACCCGCAGTACGATGCCCGCGGCGATCGTCAGCAAGGCGAGGAAGAGACTGCGTTCAAGCCCGAGACCTCTGGCAAGGCGCGGCACCCAGGGTGAGACGACGACGAAGGCCAGCAGCGGCAGGATCATCAACAGGCCAGCCGCCGTGGCATTGAAGCCCAGCGCCGCCTGCAGGCGCTCCAGCAGTGGCGCGATACTGGTGAAGGGCGCACGCAGGTTCATGGCGATCAACAGGATACCGGCGATCAATACGGCCGGGTGGCTCAGTCGCCGGACAGGAGACGAGTGGCAGAGTTCAGTCATGAGGCGCTCGCAACGATCGTGAAACGGGGTAATGGCGGGACGACACCCAAAGGTGAGTCCGCATACAGAGTGAGACTAGCTTAATCCCCTCGCCCACTGCAGAATTGAGCCATCATGACATCAGATCACTGAAATCAGACAATCTGCGAGCCGCCATGTCAGTGACCACACCCGTCCTGCCGTCATCGCCCGGGGTCAGCACCCGTGGCCCCGATCAGGTGCCCTTCTCCAGCAGCGTCTGCGAGCATGACCCGGACATCTACGAGATTCCGGCCAGCGCCCTGCATGTCGAGACCGGCCAGCAGGTGATGGAGGTGCCGATCCACCAGCATCGCAAGGGGCAGCTGGTCATTGCCCTGCATGGCGTGGTGACCAGTCGCGTACCGGAAGGTCTGTGGATGGTGCCGCCGCACAGCGGGGTCTGGATTCCCGGCAACCTGCCGCACAGCAATCATCTGACCCGTGGCGGCCGCGTCTGCCACCTGTTCATCGAGCCCGGTGCGCTCGAGATGCCAAGCCACAGCTGCACGCTGTCGATCTCGCCCCTGCTGCGTGAGCTGGTGCTGCGTCTGGCGGAGCTTCCCCAGCCGTATCCTGAACAGGGGCCGACAGCGCGGCTGGTCGGCGTGCTGCTGGAAGAGCTGGCCTGCATGCCAAGCGAACGTCTGCATCTACCCTTGCCTGAAGACCCGCGGCTGACCCGCATCAGCGATGCTCTGATCAAGACCCCGGACGACCGACGCACCCTGGCCGAGTGGGCGAGCGAACTTGCGATGAGCGAACGCACCCTCGCCCGGCTTATCCAGCGTGACACCGGCCTGAGCTTCAGCCGCTGGCGTCAGCAACTGCACTTGGTAGTAGCAATTCGCCTGCTGGCCGAGGGCATGAGCGTGCAGCGCGTCTCGGAAGACGTCGGTTATCAGTCCGTCAACGCCTTCATCAGCATGTTCAAGAAACTGCTCGGCACCACGCCCGCCCGCTACCTGCAGGAACGCGAGCAACGCCGCTCGGGCAGTGGCATGGGCGGCGCGTGACGGCGGCAGGCTGGTCTCGCTGCTGGATGATCTGGGCGGCCCCACCCTTGAGGTAGCCTGCTATTGCCGCAATGACAACAACAGCACAGCGACCGATGCACTATGGCAACTGCTCAACGAGAGCCCGCCTGCCGTATGACATCGTGAGTCTCTCATCACTTTTCATTTCCAAGAGCCCGCCATGAATCGCATCAACCCCGAGAAACTGTTGCAGAGCAAGTGGACTGCCGTGTCTCCCCGCCATCGTGAGCGACATTTCATCGTCACGCGCCTGATTCGCGATGAGCAGGATGAGCATGTGGTCGAGGTCGTGCTGCAGGCGGTATTGACCCGCAAGGATTACACCCTCGCCTGGCGCGAGCTCAAGGAAGACGGCGTTTGGCAGATGGGCTGGAAATGATGGCCCGGCATGAGCACCGTTGAACGCAGAAACGCCGCCCGAGGGCGGCGTTTCTGCGTTCAGGCGACGGATCTAGCCATGATCCCAGACCACGATCTCAGGCCACGACCTCGGCTTCCAGCTGGTCACACAGCATGGCCATGCGCTGCACCGCTTCCAGCAGGGTGTCATCCGGTACGGTCAGGGCGACACGCACCAGGGGGGTACCGCAATCACCGAACACACTGCCGGGCATCACCGCCACCTGCTGCTGTTCCAGTAGCCGCCAGGCGAATTGCTCACCGTCAAGGCCGGTGCGGGAGACATCGACCATCAGGAACATGCCGCCCTGGGGCAGGCTGGAGGACAGCTGCGGGATGGCCGCCAGCGCCTCATGCACCAGACGCGCGCGGCGCCCGAGAGAATCGCGCAGACGCTCGGTGGTATCGAAATCCCCGCGCAGTGCGGCCTCGGTCATGTCGGCGATGAAGGGCTGGTTGCCGAACAGCATGGTTTCCGAGACAGGCAACAATCGACGACAGAATTCCGCCGATCCGATGGCCCAGCCACTGCGAAAGCCTGTAGCGGCATGGCTCTTGGAGATGGAGGACACCACCACGGTGCGCTCACGCAGTGCCTCGATTTCCAGCGGCGAGACGAATTCCCCCGTGAAGATCAGCGCTTCATAGACTTCATCGCAGACGATCCACAGATCATGCTCGCGACATAGCTCACCGAGCTGCTCGAGGGTCGCACGGTCCATGACCGCGCCGGTCGGGTTGTGCGGGGTATTGAGCAGCAAGACACGGCTCTGCGGCGTGATGGCTGCGGCCAGGTCGTGTGGCTGCAACACGAAACCATGCTCCATGCGCAGCGGCACCGGCTGCAGGTCCCCACCGGCGCCACGTATCACGCCCTCATAGGTGGCGTAGTAGGGGTCGCCGGTCAGCACACCGGCTCCCTCCTCCACCAGTGCCAGCATCACCGCGAACAGCGCCGTCTGGGTGCCGGGGAAACACAGCACGTTGTCTGCGCTGATCTCGGGCATGCGCGCGGCGTAGCGCTCGGCCAGCGCCGCGACCAGCCCAGGTTCACCACGGCCATCGGAATAGCGGGTACGACCGGCGCGCAGCGCCTCGACACAGTGCTCGACCAGGGCCGGATGCGTGGCGATATCCGGCTCTCCGATGGTCAGCTCGATGATCGGCTCGCCGGCCTGGATACGTTGGCGGGCGGCGCTGTGAACGGCCCATTTGTCACCGCCCAGATCACTCAGTCGTTCGGTAATGGTGGCGTAGCGCATGCTCAACTCCTGTGAGGTGGGGGTGATGTCGTGATAGCGACGTGCTCAAGCAAGGTGCCCTGTGGCAGCCGCAGGATGCCCTCTGCCGCCCGCATGGCAATCGCGGGCAGCCGCTCGACCGGATAGAGGCCGTGTTCCAGCCCACCTTCCAGCCACAGGCCATCGATCAAGCCATTGAGGGCAATCGCCTGCTCCTGACATTCGCTCTCGGTGGCGGGCAGTGCGTGGGCGCTCAGCACCGGCCGGACCAGCTGTGCGAGCAAGTCGAGAAACTCGCGATAGGTTTCCTGGTGCACCGCCGAATAGCTGGCATCGTGGCGCACCCGACCGATGAAGGTCGCCCACAGGGAGATCTTGTGGGCGGCCAGGTTGGGCTGGGTGAGACTCGCCGCGATGAAGCGCGCCAGACGACACGCCGGGGAGTCATCGCTGGCTGGGCTGGCATCGGCGATATCGGAGGTCAGCTGGCCCATCATGTAGGCATAGGCGGCCCGTACCATGTCGTCCTTGGTACCGAAGTGGTGACGAATCAGCCCGGGCGAGACGCCGGCTGCCTCTGCTACGCGGCGCACGCTGGCGCCAGCCAGACCGTGCTGCGCGACACAGCTCAGGGTGGCCTCCAGCAGATCGCGACGACGCTGATCCTGGGAAAGCCGCTGAAATGCCTTGCGACTCATGTCAGCAACTCCTGTTGTGTGTCACTGATGCGCGCAGCAAATTGGCAATACTCAACAACGATAATCACAGCCAAGACTCTCCAGCAGTCGCAGATGAGCGTCCCATTCCAGTGCCAGATCACCCTCCTCGTGAATGGCCATGTCGTACTGACCGACCACATGCTCACAGATCTCGGGTGACAGGCGGCGCACCGGCTGGCCCATGGACAGGGTCGCGACCTGGATCTCGCAGCTGCGCTCGAGATAGAACATGTTGTTGAACATCTCGGCGGCAGAGGCACCGGTGGTCAGGAGGCCATGATTGCGCAGGATCAGCGCCGGATTGTCGCCAAGGCTTGCCACGATGCGCTCGCGCTCATCCAGATCCAGCGCGATACCCTCGTAATCGTGGTAGGAGACGCGGCCATGGAACTGCAGAGCAATCTGGTTCAGGGGCAGAAGTCCCTCCTCCAGGCTCGATACCGCTACGCCGGCACGCGTATGGGTATGCATGATCCAGCTGGCTGAGTGACTTGCCGCATGGATCGCCGAGTGAATGGTGAAACCGGCCGGATTGACCCGCGCGGCGCTGTCATCGACCTTCTGGCCGTTGACGTCGATCTTGACCAGCGAGGACGCCGTGATCTCCTCCCAGCGCCAGCCATAGGGATTGATCAGAAAATGCCCTTCCTCATCCGGCACCCGCGCCGTGATGTGGGTGTAGATCAGGTCGGTCATGCGATAGTGCGCTGCCAACCGATAGCAGGCCGCCAGGTCCAGACGTGCTTGCCACTCCGCGTCACTCATGGTCGATGCCGGCATGTTGCTGTCTCCTGTGATCACAATGTCGCTGTCTGGGGTCGAGAAAGGCTAGACTGAGCCCTCAAAAGCATTGAAGCATCCACCTTCGGGGCTCAAGCGCCGTGGGCCTCGATCGCTGCGGCCCTCAATAGCCGCGCTGGCGATCCACGCCCAGCGTGAGCGGCAGGCCATCACGCAACTCACGTGCCGTGGCCACCACCTGCTCGGCCACCACCTCGGGCAGCGAATCACTGGCCACGTGCGGCGTGATGCGCAGGCGCGTGTCCTTCCACCAGCGATGAGTGGGCGGCAACGGCTCCTCGCGGAAGACATCCAGCGTTGCTCCCGCCAGTTGCCCGGCGTCGAGCGCGGCTTCAAGGTCCGCTTCCACCAGGTGCTCGCCACGGCCAATCTGCACCAGCCAGGCGCCACGGCGCAGCCGGGCGAACAAGGCAGCGTTCAGCACGTTCTCGGTCACCGGAGTCAGTGGCAGGATATTGACCAGATAATCGGCACTATCGGCCGCCGACATGACGGCGTCATCACCGGTCAGATAGCGTACACCCGGCACCGGCGCAGCCGGTTCGCTGCGACAGGCGACCGTCACCGAGAATCCCAGGGTCGTCAGCGAAGTGACCACGGCGCGCCCCATGCTGCCGTGGCCCAGTACTGCCACCTGTGCCTTCTCTGGCGCACGCATTGCCAACGGCTGCCATTCGCCACGCGTGGCATTGTCGGCCATGACGGCAAACTCGCGCTCGCGATGCAGTACCTCGTGAGCGGCGAAACCGGCCATCAGATACGCCTGATGCGGGTCGCGCACCCGTGCGACCTGAACCTCGGCCGAGAGCCCCGGATGCCCCAGCAGGGCGTCCACCCCCGCCGCGATCGACATGGCAAGCGTGAGATTCGGGTACGGCGTGAAGGCGTCCTCTCCCGGCTGCCAGCAGATGGCGAAGCGCACCTCTTCAGGGTCTTCGATCTCATGCGGATGACGCAGCACGACATCGTCGCCCAGCTGGCGCAGCGCTTCACCGTAGACGCTGTCCAGGTCCAGGGACTCACTCAGATAGACACCCAGAATCGGGGCTTGGCTTGGCATTGGCTCTCCTTGTGACACGACTGGCGACCGATGGATTAGAGCGGGTTTTCGACACTATTGCACAGTCGTATAACTAGTGCCAACCATCGTGTGCTCACCCCCGCCTTGCTGGCCCGAACCGGGCCTTGATCATCGCTCTGATCGTGCAACGCCCCTGCCCCGAAAGATCCCCACCACACAAGCAGTGCCCATGAGCAGCGCACACGAAAACGCCCGCGATCAGCGAGCAGGGGCTCGTGAACGCGGGCGTCAGCCCTCAATGGCTTTTCACCTCTTCAATGGCGCTTCACGCGGCTCAGTCCTGCTGATTCTCCAGCAGCGACTTCAGACCATGCGGCTGGCATCGCAGGTACTGGGGCGCGGCCTTGACGGTGTCACCCAGCGCAGCGGCCGCGTGCCACGGCCAGCGCGGGTCGTAGAGGATGCCACGCGCCAGCGCGATGGCATCGGCACGCTCGTTCGCCAGCAAGTCTTCGGCCTGCTGCGGCTCGGTGATCAGGCCAACGGCAATCACCGGCATCTTCACCTGCGCCTTCAGGGCCTCGGCGTGCGGCACCTGATAGTTGGGCGCTACCGGAATCTGCTGCTGCGCGCTGAGCCCGCCACTGGAGACATGCAGATAGTGGCAGCCACGAAGGTCCAGCGCCTTGGCAAGTTCAATGCTCTGCTCGAGGTCCCAGCCGCCTTCGACCCAATCCGTGGCGCTGATACGAATGCCCAGCATCACATGCTGCGGGATGGCAGCCCGTACGGCGTCAAAGACTTCCAGCGTCAGACGCATGCGGTTCTCGAGCGAGCCTCCATAGTCATCGTCGCGCTGATTGCTGAGCGGCGACAGGAACTCATGCAGCAGATAACCATGCGCCGCATGCAGCTCGATACCATCCAGGCCGATGTCGACGGCGCGCTGCGCCGCCGCCACGAAGTCCGCGATGGTGCGGCGGATCTGCTCGCCACTCATCGCCTCGGGGAGCGGCCCGCCTTCGCTGAAGGGAATCGCGCTGGGGGCGAGTACCTGCCAGCCGTTTTCGTTGCCGGGCGCGATGGCAGCACCGCCCTTCCAGGGCTTCTGGCAGGATGCCTTGCGCCCCGCATGACCGATCTGCACCGCCAGCGGCATCGGCGAATAGCGGCGGATACGCTCGACGACTCCCTGCATGGCTTGCTGGCAAGCCTCATCGTAGAGTCCGACATCGCCATGGGTGATGCGCCCTTCCGGGGCAACGGCGCTGGCCTCGAAGATCAACAGCCCAGCCCCGGACTGGGCGAGATTGCCAAGATGCTGATCATGCCAGGCCTGCATCCGGCCCTCCTCGGCGGAGTACTGACACATCGGTGCGATGATGATGCGATTGTCCAGCGTGAGCGGGCCGAGTTTCAGCGATGAAAACAGTGTGGACATGGAGTTCCTCTGGAGGCAGACAGGGCGGGTTCGGCAAGACGCAGGCACTAACATGGCGAGAAGGTCCGTGCCAGGTCCGTGCTGTCAATGCCGATGCAGTGCAAGCACAATGCGGGCACCGAACAGGCGCCACAAGCGCAGGTTGGCCGTGATGACGGCAACGCTGAGTTGCCCATACTTCACGCACGCCATGCCAGCACCCCACCATCAGCGACTCGCCTCAGCCTCCAGCACTTGCTTGACCAGCAGACGCCCGACATCGGCAATCGCGGCATTGCGCGCTGCCAGTTCCGCCTCGCTTTCGGTCAGATAGACCGCCACGATCAACGGAGCACGCAACGGCGGCCACAGGATGGCAACGTCATTGTTGGTGCCATATCCCCCACCACCGGTCTTGTCCGCGATCTGCCAGTCATCGGGCAAGGCCGCCCGCAGCTTGTCATCGCCGGTGGTGTTGGCCAGCATCCAGCCCTGCAGGGCCAGGCGCGATGGCTCGCTCAGCGCATCCCCCACCAGCAGTCGCTGCAGGGTGGCCGCCATCGCGTGCGGCGTGGTGGTATCGCGCGGATCACCGGGAGTGGCCTCATTGAGCGCCGTTTCACGTCTGTCCAGCCGCGTGCTGTCATCGTCCAGACGCCGCAAATAGGCCGTCAGTGCGGCAGGCCCGCCCAGAGCATCGAGAATCAGGTTGCCCGCGGTATTGTCGCTGGTCGTGATGGTGGCATGGCACAACGCCTCGAGCGTCAGCCCGCCATCCTGGGTGTGATGCTCGGTGATGGGGGAATAGGTCACGAGATCCGCCGGGCGAATCTCCACAGTGCGTGACAACGATTCCTGGCCTTCGTCCACCCGGGAGAGAAGATGACCGCAGGCCAGCACCTTGAAGGTGCTGCTCATGGGGAAGCGCTCATCCCCCCGCCAGCTGAAACGGGTGCCATCGGCGGTATCCAGAACGGTGACACCGATTCGCGCGCCGACCTCTGATTCGATGGCCTGAATGGCCGACACCGAGAGCGGCTTGTCAGCGGCCAGCGCATCGTCTGCGGCCTGTGCGCCCAGCGGCAAACAGGCAAGCACGGCGGCCGCCAGCCACTGCTGCCAGCGCCTTGTGGGCCTGACGGCAGGCTTTGCCGGGAGGCTGGCGGAGTACAAGCGAAACGAGGGGTGATCAGCACCGCACCGGTGCTGAGGAGTTGAAGGCATCAATGACATGTCCTGATCATGGGGAGCGGCCGTGTCGCAAGACACAACTCAATATGCAGCATGCTACATATACCATAGTGGCTCGAGCGCGGACATGCCGGCCATCTCACTACGGGCCGCGGACTGGCAGAGACTTGATCTGGGTCAATGCCAGCGCACGCTGACCTCACTCATCAAGAACCTTGAGCGTCTTGTTGCGTTTGGCGCCGGGCTTGGCATGCCATGACAGGCGAATATCGAGGCGATGATGATCATCTTCTCGCCGCGCCGTGACCTTGAGGGTCATCAGGCCGCGCGGTGCCAGCCGTATCTCGCCGTCCTCATCGCGAAATGACAAAAGCCCCTTGCCCAGCCCCTTGATGATGGCCTTGAGAATGTCCTGAACGCCATCGATGGATTGCAATGATTCATGTCGGAACAGCGACTTGTCCTGCTTGTCGTCTTTCACCTGCCTCTCCTGTGCCTGTTTCAGGGCGCGTAGACCTTGACCTCGGGATGGTCATTGCTGATGCCGACGATGCGTCCACAGGCTTCTATCAGCGTCGCCCCCATGCCCACGCCATTCAGCCCTTCCTTGCGGCGTGAATTGCGATCCAGGGTGACGTCGCCCTCGATATGCAGAAGCCCGTGGCGCCAGCCCAGTTGCTGGCCCGCCTGATGATTGACGTGACCATGCATCACGGCACGAATGCCGACCTTGTGCAGGCGCTTGACGCCCGCGGCGCTCAGCACCATGTCGCTCTTGCGATATTTGGTGCGCAGTACATTGGCCAGCTCACCGTAATAGAAGGTGAACGGGTCTTCGCGCAGGATGCGCCGGAATTCCTGATTGACCTGCGAGACCTTCTGGCGGCCGAGTCGTCTGGCGAAGGTATCGTCCACGCCTGCGTGAACATGCAGGAAGGCGCCACTGCGATAGGCGAGGCGCATCTCGTCGAAGAACCAGGCAAAGCGCCCGCCGGGCTTGAGAAACAGCTCGTGGGCCTTGAGCGCGGCGGCATAGGTCTGGCGCAACGAGAGACCATGTTTCTCACAGACATGCTCGAAGCCATCCGCCTTGGCGCTCAGGCGAGTGATCTCCTTTTCCAGCGCCTCCCCCTTGAGCACATGGCCTGCCGATTTGCGAAACTGCTCCGCCCAGTCCGGCCCCGGGTACAGGCGCCGCCGGCACTCACTTCGCGAGGGAATGCTCTTCATCGCCCGCGGTCTGTCCGCCAGATAGTGATCGAAGACTTCCTTGAGCAGCGCCAGGCCCTTGGCGCCCATGCGCACGAACAGATGATCGGTCCGCGCCGAATCATCATGACTCAGCCGCATCAGCGCCAGCATCAGCCGCATGTCGTGATTGCCCGCCAGCAACTTGAGGCGTGCCCCGCTGCGCATCAAGGTGCGCAGGGCTTCCAGCAGTTCCAGATTGCTGGGCCCCTTGTCGAGGCAGTCACCGCCGATGACGAAGACACTGCGCTTGCCCCGCGCCGTCAACACCAGGTTGTCCCGCGAGGTCAGGCGCACGCCGCCACTGGCCACCAGAGACGCGATGAAGGCTTCCGCGTCGGCATGCGCATCGGAGATGAAGATGACATCGCGGCGTGGCCAGTCCTTGCTGCCGAGCTTGCGAGCGGCGCGGGACACCTTGTCACCGGCGCGCAGGTGCTGATGTGTCTCGGGCCACTGAGCCGCGTGACTGGGCAGCGCCTTCAGATAACGCGTCGGGCCTCGGTAACGCGGTACGGCGTCGCTCATGGGGGGGCTGAGGGTCATTGGGCTATCTCCTTGTGGCATCTGCTTGCCTCATTGAACTACCGGCTTGTGGCAAGCAAGCGCCTTGCCGCCCCTTAGGGCCCATCCGGGGATGAGGAATGTGGGTTAGCTCGCGAGCACAGGGCGACAAGCTTATGACCGTTTGATCACAGAAAGATGACAGACTCGCATCACGCTGGTGCGCTGGCCTGCTTCTCTGCTGTAAATCACTCCGCCCACCCCCTGCTCTCCAGCACTCCGCCCATTCTTTGCACTTCAGTACCCCGCCGACTGGCCGCCAACTCAGTCCTGCGCGGGCTCGTGACGCTGGCGCACCTTCCACTCGCCAGCCACATGCCGCCATGACCCTGACGGAGTTTCCTCGATGACCACCGGCCGCGCATGGTGCATGCTCAGCCCGGCAATCTGGTCGAAGTCCAGCACGCCCAGCAGATGGGCCGCATGCCGCAGCGCTGCGCCATGGCCGACGATCAGCGTCAGCGTAGCGCCCGATGTGGGGGTTGATGTGGAAGCCGGCAACGAAGCAATGAAGTCGGCCACCCGCTGACCGGCCTGCATCAGGGATTCAGCCCCCGGCAGCGGCAGGCGAAAGTGGCTGTTGGATTTCCAGTCGGCCGGCAGGAAATCCACACGAGGGTCATGACGCACCGCTTCGGCGATCTGCGCCGTGGTCAGATTGGCGGCGCTGCCCAGACTGCGCTCCCACAGGGCATCATGTGCCATGAGCGAGAACTCACGCTCTGTCCTGTCTCCCATGACCTCGTTCATCACCTGCGCCGTCTGCCAGGCACGCAACAGGCTGGAGGCATGTACCGTGCTGGCCGGTTGCCAGCCATGTGCCTGACACAGCGTCAGCACTTCCTCGGCTCCCTCTCGCGCCTGACGCTCACCGCGACGGGTCAAGGGAAACGGCTGCAGCGCGCTCGGGGTATCAATCTGCTGGTGATAGTCGGCATGACGAATCAATGCCACACGTCGGATTGTCGGTTCATCAGTCATCGGCCGTCGCTCTTCCCGTCTTCACTCGGTATTGATTCATGCTGGCGGTCCTCGCCATGCGTCGCCTCGTACGGGGCAAGTGGCGCCAATGGAGCTAAAGGCGCCTGTCTCCCGCGCTCACGTCGCCTGGCGCGACTGCTCAAGCCGTGCCAGCAGCGCCATGACGGCGTGCCCCATCTCGTGGTTCTTCAACAGGCTCGGCACGACCTCCGCCGCCACCCAGCGCCGACTGCGATGCGGTTCCTCCCGTTCGCTCTCCTCCTGCTCATGTACGACTCTCACGGCGTGCAGACTGGCCGCGACAGGAGCGCCCCACTTCTCGTAACTGAATTCCAGCGCTGCGTGGTCCAGCGCCTCCGCCTCGATGCCCGCTTCCTCGCGGGCTTCCTTGAGCGCGGACTCAAGCGGACTCAGCCCCGGCTCGACGATCCCCTTGGGCAGGCTCCAGTGACGATTGGAGGAAGAACCGATCAGCAGCACCTCCCACTGGGCATCGTCGCCTTCCCCCTGCAGACGACAGGGCAGGACGGCCGATTGACGGTAGTAATAGGCGGGGCGTTCGCGGCGCTCCTCACCGGCGGGGAATGGCCAGGGGAAGCCATCCGGCAAGGCACGCACGCGCTGGATCAGCTCCAGACTCATCTGGCCGGAGCGCAGGTCTTCCCAGCGCCCCTCGAAGGTCAGCTTGACCACCGCCGCCGTCGGCAGCAGCTTGGTCTCCTTGGGCGGACGCGGCCGTTTGCCGGTCAGCCACACCAGCGCATCTTCCAATGCCGGGTTATGACCGATGATCATCAGTCGCTGCACGCTGTCCGGGCAGGCGCGCACCGTCTTGAGCAGCGGCGCCTCGTCCTCGCAGTAAAGCGCAGGCTTAAGCTCGATCATGTCGACGCCGAGGCCCATCGACTTCACGCACTTTTCCGCTGTGGCGCGCGCGCGAAGGGCCGGCGAGCTCAGGATGGCATCCGGCACCAGCGCCTCTTGGGCAAGCCAGGCTCCCATGCGCTGGGCGCCCCGCTTGCCGCGCTCCTTGAGGGGGCGATGGAAGTCGTCAGCTGCCACTGACCAGTCCGACTTTCCGTGGCGCATCAACAGCAGTTCACGACGCATGTTCAAGCCTCCAGCAAGGGGGTCAGGTGGTTCTCGACCAGCGCGGCGAAGTCCACGCGCCCGGTCACCTCAAGCACGCGGATTCCCGCCAGGCGCTCCAGATACGGCGCGGGATCAAGGCTTGCGCCATTGGGCACGAAACGGCCATCCCGCTGCTGGTGGAAGGGCCCCGGTGTCTTCATCACCGCGCGTATCAGCGCTTCGCTGCGGCTGACCTCGACCTCGCGCACCTCGAGCGGCGCCTCGCTGCCACGCGTCCAGTTGAGTATCACCATGGCTGCAAGCTCGCCGCTGGCGCGGATACGCCCGGGGCCGTAGACGTCCTCGATGATCAGGTCGTGCTTCTCTTCCAGGTCCCACAGCGCATCACGCGGCATCGCTTCATAGCCTGCGATACGCGCGGGGTCCAGCAGCGGCCGCAGTCGTGGATTGTTGAGCATGGTGCCAGGGTTGATACGTGGCAACTTGGCGACGCCTCGGGCACGCAGCGTTCCATCAGGCCCCGGGAAGTCCAGGAACAGCCGGTCATTGCTGATGAAGTCGAACTCGGGATTGTCGAGCGCCTTCACCATGGTGGTGGACTTGCCGCCGCCCGAGAAGGCGGCGATGGCCACCGCGCGATCGCCCTTCGATAGCGCCGAGGCGTGACAGATCAAGCCGTCATTCTGCTGCAGATGCGACATGTGCAGATTGAGCAGGAAGTTGATCACCTGGCTTTCGTTGTCTTCACAGGGCCCGAACGCCAAGTTGTAGTTGTTGCTGCGCAGAAAAGCCATGCCCGTGCGCACCTTGTGGATCAGGCGCCCATCGGCCAAATCGATGATGGCGTCCTTGCGGCGTGTCTTGCCGGGCTCCGGTATCCAATCAACGAAGGCTTCGGGCAAGAGGCCGAGGCTCGCTGCCGATGGCATGTCCTTGAGTGCCGGCGCCTCGAGCACATGCACGAGCTTGACTTCTACCGGGACCGTGTCGAGCGCCACGATGCGCGCGCAATGGCGGAAATATGTCGCCAGACGTTGCAGCAGCCGTGGCATGTCCGTCATCACGCACAGGCGAAAGTCATCCACCTCAAACAGCAGCGCCTCGCTCAGGCACTGGCGTGACGGCGTCAGCGCCGTGAAGCAGGCGGCGGCCCTCCACTCTGCAAAGGGCAGCGTGGCAAGGCTGGCCGGGCTGTCACAGGTCGTCGCGGTCATGCCAGACACTCCATCACGTGATCGAGATAAGCGGCCGCCGCATCGACACCGGCACCTTCCAACGCACCACGGAAACCACCGAAGGCCGAGACTTCAAAGATGATCGGGCCGTCGTCGGTCAGCGCGACATCGACGGTGGTGAAGTCGAGCTTGAACGGTGCCTGGGCACGCTGCGCCAGCGCGATCAGCTCCTCAGAGGGCTCGAAGGGCGCGTACTTGCCACCGGCGTGGATGGTGGTATTCCAGGCATCACCCCCACTGACCCGCGCGTAGCTGCACAGATAACGCCCCCCAACGAAGACCATGCCGTAATCCTGGCCCGGCAGATCGAGGCGCTGCTGCAGATACATCATCGGGTGCTTGGCGGCGAACTCACGCACGGCAGCTTCCAGTGCGGCATCATCGCCGGTGTCCTCGATAATGCACATGCCCCGCGCCTTGGTGGAGAAAAGCGGCTTGAAGACGGCGGCCTTGAAGCGCTTGACGGCCTCGCAGGCCGCTGCCACGTCTTCGGTGACCAGCGTGGCCGGCATCGGGATGTCGGCATTGGCCAGTGTGACGGTGCAGCTCAGGCGGTCGATCAGGCGAATCATGCTTTCCGCGCTGCTGAAGACACGCACGCCCTTGGCCTCGGCGACACGCAGCAGCTCCAGGCGGTCCAGGCTGCCCGGGGAATATTCCGCGCTGATCTTCTTTACGATCAGGGCATCCAGCTCGGTCAGGTCATGACGTACCCCGGCAGAGTCAAGGAATTCGAGGCAGTTGCGGGTCAGGTCCAGCGAGACGTCTGCCATGTCGATCACGAGACGAAAGCCCGTCCGTGCTTCGATGGCATCCGCCAACACTTCAGTCGACCACTTGCCGGGAATACCCACGACGCCAATCTTGAAATCAGTCAACGAACAACTCCTCCAGGGGAATACGGTAATCGGCCGGCCGTTCAGGGTCGGCGCCTAGCACATGCTCGAGTATAAAGCGTGCGCGGTTGAACATGCGCCCTGCCAACCCGGCATCGAGAATGAAACGTGTCGAGGTGGCAAAGGAGCGCGCCAGGCCAAGTGCCAGACGCCATTCAAAGGTGGTATCGCCCTGCTCATGGGCAAAGCGACGCATCTGCTGACCGAAACTCAAGGCCAGCGCCAGAATACGGGCCCGCAGCGCCGCATCCGTCAATTGCAGACGGTAATGGGACACCATGTGCACGGACACGTCCTGCACATAGTCCTGATAGGCCGAGCGGTGAAGATCGATGAAGCGGATGCTCTGCTTCGCCGGATCGAAGAGGATGTTGTCGACATTGAAGTCGCCGTGGATATAGACGGCGAAAGGAGCCTCGAGCGAACGCTCCAGCTCTGCGGCCTGCTCAATCAACGCTTCCAGCGAGGGCATCTCGCGCCCACACAGCGAGGCGCCGCAGTGGCGAAATTCCGGATGGATCTGATAGACATCACTCAGCCGCTTGAGCAACTGACGCATGTGCCCTGCAGTGACCGGCTTGTCGCGACGGGTGGTGGTCCACACCGAGTGTAGCGTCGAGACCAGTGCCTGCTGAGCGGTGCGATTGAGGCGTGACGATTCGTTTATCAACAGATGCTCGAGGGTCATGCCCGGCAGGTGCTCGATCAAGAGTGCCGCGCTATCGCCCTGCTGATGATGCGAGAGGATGCGGGGAGCGATGCCGGGGTAGATATCGTGCCAGCGCTCGACGCCCTGCCGCTCCTCCTCGACCTTGCGACCCAGGCCATCCTTGAAGATGGCCAGATACTCCGGCGAGGTCAGCGGCAGATCGCCGGTTGATTTGCTGTCCTTGGACTTGCTCGCCTTTGTCTTGCGGCCCTTTTGCTTGCTGCGCTTTTGCTTGTGGTTGGCCGGCTTGCTCTTCGCATCGCCCTTGTCACTGCCCTTCTCACTGGCAATCCCAGAGATCCGGCTACCGGAACGTGTCTCGGCTAGGGTGTCGACGCGCATCTCGCCCGCCGTCTGATGGCCATCGCCGAGTTCATTGACCAGGTGCGTCAGCGAGGCATAGCGCTCGAAGTTGAGTGACTGACCGAGGGTTGCCGAGATGACCGCCTCACCCAACTGCCCCAGCACCTCGCCCATCTGGCTGATTTCACGGGCCACGAACAGCAGATGTGTCAGGTCTTCGGCGGGAGCGCGCTTCTTCTTGAGCTGGCCGGTGAGTGCCCGGATGCGGCCTTCACTGTCCCGTTTCAGCTTCTCACGACTGCGCGCGAGCTTCAGGGCAAGAGACAGGGAGCCGTTCTCCAGCGACATCTCGCTGCGCAGAATGCCGCGACGCACACGGCGCAGCGACTTGACCAACACGACATCATCGACCAGCTGGACATCATCGACGCGAATCAGCTGCTCCAGACAACTACGCGCCAGCTCACTGAGCCGTGCCAGACCACTGGCGACCTCGACCAGGCTCTGCTGGAAGCGGGCCCGCGCGTGCGAGCGCTTGTGATTTCGGGCTTCAGGGCATGCCTGTTCGATACGCTGGCAGAGGTTCTCGGCGTACCCCTGGCGCTCCAGCAGCTTGCGCGCCATGGCCGCCGTCGGCGCGGACACGAACGCCTGCAGCCAGCCATATTGGCTATCCACTTCCGAACACAGAAATCGAAGGTTGTCGCGCGTGCTTTCAGGCCAGGCCTGATCCATGCCATCTCTCCATCCAGTCGGAAGTCATCCCAATGCCTTATTATTCCACGCAAAGATGACAATTCGCGACACGCGATGGAGGAATCGACTGTCTTGTGGGTGGTCGGCCGGGCTGAAGCGCGGTTTTTTCATTGAATTCCACCACCCGAACGCTTCCCCCTAGACGTATCGCCTATAGCTGGACATGACCCGATTCGGTGACAGTGGCGCAAGTGACCCTGCCAGCCCCCGCGCGACCCACCACGGATGGAGACCCGGATGACCATCACCTGCATCAATGACCTGCAACGCCTGGCGAAACGCCGCGTGCCGAAGATGTTCTACGACTATGCCGATTCCGGCTCGTGGACGGAGTCCACCTATCGGGCCAACGAGGCCGACTTCGCCGCGATCGGGCTGCGCCAACGAGTGATGGTCGACATGGACAATCGCACGCTGCGCACGAAGATGCTCGGCGAGGAGGTGGCCATGCCGGTGGCGATCGCACCGACTGGCCTGACCGGCATGCAGCATGCCGATGGGGAGATGCTGGCCGCGCGCGCGGCGAGTGACTTCGGTATCCCCTTCACGCTCTCGACCATGAGCATCTGTTCCATCGAGGACGTCGCGTCCGTCAGCTCACGGCCCTTCTGGTTCCAGCTTTACGTGATGCGCGACAAGGATTACATCGGACGACTGATCGATCGCGCCAAGGCCGCGGAGTGTTCCGCGCTGGTACTCACCGCTGACCTGCAGATCATCGGCCAGCGCCACAAGGACCTGATCAACGGCCTGAGCGTGCCCCCTCGCCCCACCGTGGCGACCGTGCTCGATCTGGCCACCAAGTGGCGCTGGTGTGCCGGCATGCTCAAGACCAGGCGCCACACCTTCGGCAATATCGCCGGCCACGTGAAGGATGCCGAGAATCTGAGCTCCCTCTCGAAATGGACCGCCAGCCAATTCGATCCGAGCCTGAGCTGGGACGACATCAAGTGGATCAAGGACCGCTGGGGCGGCAAGCTGATCATCAAGGGCATCATGGAACCGGAAGATGCCGAGCTGGCCGTGCAGGCAGGCGCCGATGCGGTGATCGTCTCCAACCACGGCGGACGACAGCTGGATGGTGCCGCCTCCTCCATCTCCGCCCTGCCGGACATTCTCGCGGCAGTCGGCGACAGGATAGAGGTCCACATGGATGGCGGCATCCGCTCCGGACAGGATGTGCTCAAGGCGGTGGCGATGGGCGCCAAGGGCGTCTATCTGGGGCGCGCCTTCCTCTATGGGCTCGGCGCCATGGGCGAACAAGGCGTGACCAAGTCTCTGGAGATCATCCACAAGGAACTCGACACCACGCTGGCCTTATGCGGACTGCGTGATATCCACGACGTGGACACGCGCATTCTCAGGCCCGGCACCTATCCACTGGCCAGCTCGCAGAGCGAAGCCGAAGCAGCGCGAGAATCACGCCGCAGGGTGCCTCATGACCCGCTGGGCACCACCTCCTGAACACGACGGCGCAGCAATAACGCCATGAAAAGCACAAGGCCGACATGCACCAGTGGAATCCACCACGGCGCATGTCGGCCTGTCATCACTGGCTGGCGACTCTCTCGAGGCTCACTCAAGCGCCTCTCTAGAATCATTCAAGAGCCTCTCTAGAATCATTCAAGAGCCTCTCTAGAATCACTCAAGATCCGCTCAAGACTCAGTGCACCTTTAGACGCGGCCCCATGCTACGCCGCAGCACGTCACTGACCACCTCGGCGGAGCCCTTCAGCGGCCCTAGCAGCAGGAACTGGTGCTGGCGCTGCAGCCCTTGATAGGCGGCGCGGGCGAAGCGTCCTCTCACCTGCAGATCATCATTGCCCTTACTGCCCTGGGCATTGCCCAGCTTGTCACTCAACTTGCCGCTGAGCTCACCGACGCTGCCGGCACTGGAGAGTGACAGCAAGGTACCGCGGTCCTTGAACTCGAAGGCCTGAGCCGGCTCACCCTGCTGGCGACGCGGCAGTTCATCGGCGAGAAACTCGGCCTGCTCGCTGGCCACCTGAGCGGTGGGCGGCAGCGGTGCCTCATCGATGTTGGCACAATCGCCCAGTGCGAAGATGCTGTCATGGCCGAGGCATTGCAGCCCGGGCGTCACCGTGAATTGACGCTTCTTGTTGCTTTCCAGGGCGTCGACTTCTTCGACGATGGCAGGCCCGACACGCCCTGCCGCCCAGACCACCAGATCCGCGTCCCGCGTCACCGACTCGTCGCCGTCACGGATCTCGACACTGCCGGGGGACACCTTGGCGACCTGACGAGACAGTTCGATCTTGATGCCCTGCGTCTCGAGTCGCTGATGGATCGACTCGCGCAGTTCCTGTGAGACACCGGGCATGAAGGTCTCGGTGGCCTCGAGAATCGTGATCTCGACCTTCGCGCTCTTGGGTGCAGGGGCGTCATGCATGCCACGCGACTCATGCAGATAGGCGGCCAGTTCGACACCGGTGGCGCCGGAGCCGACGATCACCACCTGATACGGCCGTCCCGGGGACTCCCTGGCACTATCTTGAGCGCCTCCCTCAGTGCCTCCCTCAATGCCAACCTGAGCGCCGCCCTGGCTGGCTGACAGGCCAGCATCGTCTGTCGGTGATATTTCCATCGCCACATGATTGGCCAGCAGCCCACGCGAGAACTGCTGAGCGATGCGCTCGGCGTTGTCGGGGGAGTCCAGCAAGCAGGCATGCTCCAGCACGCCTTCCACGCCCATGTCCGGCGTCACGCCGCCCAAGGCCAGCACCAGCTGACGATAGCCCCTGACGCGCGCCGGCACCTCGGCGCTCGCGTGGTCTTCCCTGCTCGGGATCGCGGCTAGGGTGATCTGGCGCTGTTCAGGGTCCACGCTTTCGAGTGTGCCGCACTCATAGCGAAACCCCCACTGCTCGGCCAGACCGGCATAGCCCAGTTCATCGACCTGCCGACGCCCGAGGCCTGCCGCGATCTCGTGCAGGCGCGGCTTCCACACATGGCTGGTCTCGCGATCGATCAGCAGTACGTCCTTGTGGCCTGCCTTGGCCAGGCGGACCGCCAGCTCCAGCCCGCCAGCACCACCGCCAATGATGACGATGTCGGTGTCTCGCGTGCGGTGAGAATCGTGCGTTTCCATACGACCTCCTTTAGCAGGAACGAATATGAAAACCTTATGCCACTTCGAAGCCTTTTCAAGAGCGTTGTGCAATGGCATGCCGGGACACGGCTCTCATCGCGACGCGTGATGCCCATGACATGCCTGGCAACGCTTGAAGCCACTACAGCGGTTTGACAGCACTCCAGTCCACGACTAAAGCTTATTTATACGAATAAATTGACTGACTCGCCCATTCAGGACACCGCATGCCGACATCGCCTTCCCCTCTGGACACTTCACGTTCCAGCACCAGTGCCAACGCCTCTGGCACCCACCTGCCCAAACGGCAGAAGCTGGCCGAGCTGATCAGTGATGACCTGAGGCGCAGCATCGTGCGCGATGGGTTGAGCGAAGGCGACCGGCTGCCCAACGAGAAGGCGCTGATGGCCCAGTACGGCTGCGCCAAGGGCACGCTGCGCGAAGCCCTCAAGATTCTCGAGGTCGAGGGCTTGATCACCCTGAAGACGGGGCCCAATGGCGGTGCCGTGCTCAATGCGCCGAGCATGGAGCCCGCCAGCCGCATGCTGAGAAGCTTCCTGCATTTCAAGACACTGAATGGTGCCCAGGTCTATCAGTTACGCCGACTGCTGGAAGTCGAGATGGCGGTCTCGGTGGTGGGCCTGCTCAGCGAAGAGGACCTGGTGGCGCTCGAGAACAATGTCCATGACTGCAGTTGCCACCAGCCACAGGAAGAGGACCAGCGGCGCCAGCGCTTCCTGGAAATCGAATTCCATCAGGTACTGGCCCGCGCCTGCCCCAACCCGCTGCTCAGCTTCATGTGCCAGTTCCTCAACGACATGCTGCATGAGCTGGTCGTCATCAAGAAGGCCTACCTGCCGGAGCGCAAGCAGTTCGACCAGGCCAATCAGCATTACCACTCCAGCCTGATCACGGCGTTTCGCCACGAGGACCATGAGCAGGTCAGACAGCTCATGACAGAACACATGCAGGATGCCGAGCACCACATGACGGCACTCGAGGTGGAGATGGCCGACCAGTTGCTCGTCACCCCCGCGCAGCTGATGGCTGACAGCAAAGCCTGAAACCGCACGACACATCACAACAACAATACCCACGAAAGGATCAAGCCGATGACCACTGCCCTGATGGACACATCGCCCGCGAATACCCTGAACGAGCTGCGTACCGACAGCGATCGCCTGTGGCAATCACTGATGACCCTGGCCGAGCTGGGCGCCACGCCCAAGGGCGGCGTCAACCGCCAGGCGCTGACCGAGCTGGACCGCCAGGCGCGCGATCTCTTCATTCAATGGTGCAAGGCCGAGGGCTGCACGATCCGTATCGATGCCATCGGCAACATCTTCGCGCGTCGCGCCGGCACCGATCCGGACGCACCGGCGGTGATGACCGGCAGCCACATCGATACCCAGCCGACCGGCGGCAAGTTCGATGGCTGCTTCGGGGTGATGGCCGGACTTGAGGTCCTGCGCAGCCTTAACCAGCACGACATCAAGACCCGCTGCCCGGTGGAAGTGGTGATCTGGACCAATGAAGAAGGCTGTCGCTTCGCGCCCTGCATGATGGGGTCCGGCGTGCATACCGGCCAGTTGTCACTGCATGAGATGCTCGCCCAGCAGGACAGCGACGGCGTGACCGCCGGTGAGGCACTGGACGCCATCGGCTATCGCGGCAGCGATGAGATCCCCCGCGAGAACGTGCGCGCCTTCTTCGAGAGCCACATCGAGCAGGGCCCGATTCTGGAAGATGAAGCGACCACCATCGGCGTGGTGATGGGCGCGCTGGGTCAGCGCTGGTTCGATCTGACTCTGACCGGTCAGGAGGCGCACGCGGGCCCCACGCCCATGTCACTGCGCAAGGACGCCATGCTTGGCGCGGCCGAGATCACCGTCGCCGTCAATCGCATCGCCATCGATCACGCGCCGCATGGCCGCGGTACCGTGGGCGTGATGCAGGTCCACCCGGGCTCGCGCAACGTCATCCCCGGGCAGGTCAACATGACCATCGACCTGCGCTCGCTGGAGCCCGACTCCCTCACCGCGATGGTCGCGGAGCTGAAAGAAGTCGTCGAAGCCGTCAGCCAGCGGCATCGCCTGACCTACGAGCTCACCCCCACCGCCGACTTCGTGCCGGAACACTTCGCCGACAACTGCGTGAATGCGGTGCGCAATGCCGCCAGCCAGCTCGGCTACTCGCATCTCGATATCGTCAGCGGCGCCGGCCACGACGCCATCTTCATGGGCCGTATCGCCCCCGCCGGCATGATCTTCGTGCCCTGCGAAGGCGGCATCAGCCACAACGAGATCGAGAACGCCGCACCCAAGGACCTGCACGCCGGCTGCAACGTGCTCTTCCATGCGATGCTCGATCAGGCCGAGATCGTCAGCTGAACCATCAGGCACGGCCCGCTGAACGCTGATCGCATAAGCTGCTGAAACGAAAGCCCCGCTCGAGTCGTCATCGAGCGGGGCTTTCGTGTCTTGCAGGCTAGCGGCTGTCAGGCATTCTCAGACACCTTCACGCCAGTGAGCGTTTCCAGAGGCTCTCGATGCTGTCCATCTCCGCCGGACCGAACAGCGCCTCGGGTTCGCCGCGGTACCAGGCCCAGAGCTGATCACCGAAATCGAAGTGCCACCATTCGCTGGGCAGATTGGTGAAACCGGCCTCGGTCATGACGTGATAGAGCAGACGCCGGTTGTCGCGTGCCTCGGCCTGGGGCGTATCTCTGGCAGGCGGATGACGCTCGAAATGATCGGCGTGGGACTCGGGGGTCGCCTCGTCAAACAGCGTCCCCATCTCGAGCAGCAAGCCATCGGCGTCACACAGGGTGACATCGACGGCGCCGCCGGTGAGATGCGGACTCGGCGCGTCTGGGTCACGGCTGGGCAGCGAGACGAATTCGCGCGTACGCGCCAGCAGCTGCTCCTCATCAAGCTCAGGGTCATACGTCTTGAGCGACTGATACAGCGTCTCGAACAAATACTGCTGCACCCGCCAGGGGCGCCAACCATCCATCACCACCAACGAAAGCCCTTGCGGTAATGCGCGCGCGGCCTGCAACAGGCGCTGATACACCGCGCGCCGTACCAGACATTCATTGACTGCCCCGGGGATACCGAGGCGCGCATAGGCGGGATAGACCTTCAGACATGACGGCCCGAGGCTGGTCGGCACCAGAGTACTGTCACAGCCCTTGACGGGGATTCGGGTGACCTGCGTCCAGTCCGGCTCGTCATGACTCGGAATGGGGGGAATTGGGCGATTCAATGTTGACGTCATGAGGTGTTATCCAGACAGGGTCGGCAACCACAGGGTAAGAGGCGGGAAGATGATCAGCATCAGCAGCACCGCGACCGCCACCAGCACGAATGGCCAGATGGTACGAAACAGTGAGGTGATCTCGAGCTTGCTGACCGCGGCGGCCACGAACACGCAGGCGCCCATCGGCGGCGTGATCAACGCGATGGTGATATTGAGCGTGATGATGACACCCAGGTGTACGGGGTCGATGCCGGCGGCCATGGCCACGGGCACGAAGATCGGCGTCAACAGCATCAAGGCCGAGACTTCCTCCATGAACATGCCAGTGACGAAGGTGATGGCGCTGAGCAGCAACAGGATCAGGATCGGGCTGTCGATATAGGGTGTCAGCAATGCCACGAACTGGTTGGGCACCTGGGCATAGGACAACAGCCAGCTGACGATGGACGATACCGCCATGATCACGAAGATGGCGCTGGTAAGCCGTGCCGTATCCTTGATGGCACCCCACACCTCGACCAGCTTGAGCGGCCCCTGGCACAGCCCGCAGAGCAGCACATAGGCCACGATCAAGGCGCCGGATTCGGTCGGGGTCACGATGCCCAGCACGATACCGGAGACGATGATCACCGGTGCCACCAATGCCGGCAGCGCGCCGATGACCGCCGAGATCACTTCACTCCATGCCGGTGCCTGGCCACGAGCCTGCAGACCATGACGTCGGGCATACCAGGCATTCATGGCCATGAACGCCACCGCCAGTACAAGCCCCGGCACGACACCGGCCAGGAACAGGCTGCCCACGGAGGTATTGGTCAGCGAGGCGTAGAGGATCATGAAGATGCTGGGCGGGATGATCGGCCCGATCAACGAGCTGCCCGCCGTGAGGCCTGCGGCGAAGGACGTCGAATAGCCCTCCTTGCGCATGGCCGGCACCAGCAGTGAGCCCAGCGCGGAAGTATCGGCGACCGCCGAGCCATTCACGCCGGCGAAGAACACACTGGAAACGACGTTGACATGGCCCATGCCACCGCGCAGATGCCCGACCATCAGACGCGCCAGACGCATGAGGCGTTCGGTCAGGCCACTGATGTTCATCAGGTTGCCGGCGAGAATGAACAGCGGAATCGCCATCAGCGAGAAGGCATTGATGCCGCCGAAGAACTGCTGCGGCCCAAGGCGCTCCAGCATCGAAATATCGACGAACAAGAAGCCGGTCACGGCGGTGGCGAGCAAGGAGAGAAACAGCGGCAGGCCCAGCAGGACGTGCACGACGAAGATGGCCAGCATTGCCCAGATCATGTGCGCGGCCCTCCTGTCTTGTCATCATGCGCCGGAAGGCCGGCAGCCTCCTCGTCCGGTGCGATCTCCAGTGTCTGGGATGTCAGCGGCCGTGGGCCATGCAGCAGGACCTGCACCGTGATCAGCGCGAAGCCGATCGGCATCGAGAGCATCGGCACGCTGCGACTGATACCCAGCCCCATGGTGCGGAACATGCTCGCCGACATGGCGTAGTGCAAGGTCATCCAGCTCGCTCCGGCCATCAGCACCAGCGTCAGCCACCATTGGTAATGGATCAGCACCTTGGCCATGCGTGGAGGCAGACGCCGTTCGAGCAGCGCCACGCGCATGTGCGCCCCTTCCGCCCAGACGACGCCGATCGCCAGCATGACACTGGCGATGATGAGATAGCGGGTCAGTTCATCGACCCAGATGGGCGCGCCGCCCAGTACATAGCGCATCACCACGCCGTAAAGCATGATCAGCACCGTGGAAGCCAGCAGTACCGCCGCGATCGCCAGCGTCACGCGGCCACAGGCAAGCAGCAGGCCTTCCCGCAGGGAAGGCTGTCGTGAAGGAGTCATGGAAGTCATTTACCGCAATCCACCAGCAAGGAGGGAAATTCAGAGCCTCGATGCCCGGACTGTCATTGCCCGGGCACCGGGTACCGCAGCGAGATGCTCGCTGATGCTTGAGCGTCACTCGCCTTTCACCGAATCAGCGTGTCAGGTCATCGCAACAGACCATCGCAACAAGCCATCTCGAAAGACCATCGCAACAAGCCATCTCGAAAGACCATCGCAACAAGCCATCATGAAGACAGGCCGGCATCCTTCATGGCGGTATCGATCAGCTCTGGCGCGATGTCCTGGCTCTTGAGCCATTCCAGATAGGCCGGCTGGCCCTTGCTGCGAAACGCCTCGAGGTCCGCCTCGCTCGGGCGGATCACTTGCATGCCCTGCTCTTCCAGCGAGGCGATGCGCGATTCGACCTGGCTCTGGTTGTCATGGCGGGCCTGGGCATTGGCTTCCTTGACGGCCTCGAGCAGTGCCGTGCGCTCCTCCTCCGACAGGCTCTCGAGCAGCTGACCACTGGCGACCAGGAACTGATCGGAGTACTGGATGTTGGCCAGCGTCAGGTACTTCTGCACTTCCTGCAGACTGCCCAGCAGGATGTACATCGGCGGGTTCATCTGGCCATCCGCCACCCCGGTGCGCAGCGCCATGTAGACCTCCGTCCACGGAATCGGCGTGCCCGAGGCACCGAAGGCCTCATAGAGCGCTACCTGGCTTGGGTCCATCGCACGGAAGCGAAGCCCTTCGAAGTCATCGGGGCTGGTAATCGGCCGCTTGTCATTGGTGAAGGCCAGAAAGCCCCCTTCCTCCACGACAGCCAGAATCTCGGCGCCATTGGTGCGCTCGCTGAATAGCTGCTGCACCTGCTGCCAGTACTGACCTTCATCGAAGAAACGGCGGGCATCCTCAAAGCCGTCGAACATGAACGGTGTCGCGCTGACATAGACTTCCGGCACGATGGGGGCCATGCCCGCGAAGGAAGCGATGTTCAGACTCGGCGAGCTGATCACCTGCTCCATGCGTTCCTGCTCTTCACCCAGCATGCTGTTGGGATAGAGCTTGAGTTCCAGTTCACCATCGGTCTTCTCTTCCACCAGCGTCTTCAGGTTGCTGGCAAAGACGTGCACGGCATTCTTGTCGGCATCCGGCGCACCGTTGTAGCTGAGATTGATGGTCTGGGCCTGCACGCTGGCCGCGAGCAGACTGAGCGCCAGAGTGGAACCGGTAAGCGTCTTGCGCAGCAGAGATGTCTTGGACAAGGACATGTGGATTCCCTTTTGTTGTTGTAAATATTCGTTGTATGCGGCGGGAGTGACGCCGCCTTTGTCAGTGTGGCCCTGCGGCCAGTCAAGGTGAGGGACTTTCGCCTTCACACCTCGAAAGTAGCGTTGCCGCTGTAGACTAATCAATCGCCTGAGTGTTGTTTTTTCGTCCACACCTGAAAAAGCGCCTTGATAGTACCCTTCCTGACGACGACTGCCCCGCCAGCATGGGCTGTACGAGGCAGTCGGGGCGTTCTGTGACATGCTGCACTGAGCGAGAGAATGGCCTGTGCAATGGGACAGCCGTATGAGGAGATCGAGCAGGACAATCGCCCGTCAGCGCCAATACCCTGGCCTGTGCGTCGAGCGATGCTGCTTGAATGTCACATGACGAATGACACTTGTCGAACATCACTTGCCCAGCAGGCGTGGCGCATCCGCGGTAAAGAATCGCAGGCCCTGCTGAAGGTGGGTGACGCAGGCCTCGACGGCGACGGTCATCTCGCGCCCACGCCGCGTACACATCTGCGCACGGGTCATCGCCAGCGCAGGGTGCTGCATCGGCAGCAGGCAGATATCGCCACGCCGCAGCTCTTCCACCACGCTCAACTCCGGCATGAAGGTCACGCCGATCCCCGAACGCACGAAATTCTTGAGCACCGACACGGAATTGGTGCGCAACTGCGCGCGCAGCGAGACTCGCTCCTGCTGCGCCGCCTGATTGACCATCTGGCGCATGCCGGTGCATTCATCGATCAGCGCCAGCGGCCATTGCGCCACCTGCGAAAGCGTCAACGGCTCTGCGATCTCGAGTAGTGGATGCTCCGCCGGCACGATCAGATCCAACGGCTGGCAGGTCTCCACATGACAGCAAAGAATCGGATCGACAGGCGGGGCGTAGAGCAGCGCGATATCCACCTCGAAGTCGCGCAGCAGCTCAGTCGCCTCATTCACCCCCGCCATGCGCACCACGACCTCGATGCCGGGATGACGTGCCATGAAGCTCTGCAAGGGCAGAGAGATCAGGTCGGCAATGAAGCCTTCGCCCACTGCGATTCTCACCTCACCGCTGCGCAGGCCCTGCAAGGCGCCCAGCTGTGAAAGCGCTGCCGCCTCTGCCGCCTGCTGGCGATGAAAGTGATCCAGCAGCAACACCCCGGCCTGGGTGGCGCGCATGCCCATCTCGCTGCGCTCGCACAGCGCGACACCCACCTCTTCTTCCAGCTGCTTGATCTGGCGACTCACCGCGGAAGGGTCAAGATTCAGATGCCGCGCCGCGCGCCGCAGTGAGCCCCGGCGGATGATCTCATTCAGCGCTGTCAGCGCCTTGGGATTGAGCATGGAATACGGTACTCGCCAGCAGCAGTGGAGGAAGAGGCAAAACCCTGATCACTCAGGATATCCTTGCAGATCAAGCGACTCCAGAGGCCCATATCAGGAAGCGAGCGACCACGAAAAAGGAGCCGCATGAGCGCCTCCTTGTGGTTCGACGTGATCAGCAGTTGCCTTTCTTGGCCTGCTCGGGCGGACAGAGCTGTGTGCCAAGCCGATTGCCCGCCACGCCTGGAAGCTCAGTGAGGTCATCGACCACTGGGACAGCCTCGAGATCGAAAGCGAGATCGAAGACGCTGGCAAGACCGTGCGCTATCAGCAGGGAACCCTCGCCGAGCTGCTGCCGGTCGCTACCCTGATGGAGCGCCTGCCGGCCGGCATCGCCAAGGACGGCAGCCTGGCCCCCAACAGCGTACTGCTGTGCGGCACCGTGCCGGCGATCGGTGGCATCCGCCCCAGCCCGAGCTTTACCATGCGCCTGACCGACCCGCAGACCGGTCGTCGCATCGAGCACCGTTATGAGGTGGAAGAACTTGAGGTGGTGGCATGAGTGATGAGCACAAGCGCCTTGAGCAGGCGCGTGAATTCTGGGCGCGCCCGCCCCGCCAGCGCACGCTGACGCAGTTGCTGGAGGCCTATCAGACAGGCAGTTTCGGCCCCGAGCAGACCGCTACGGTAATTGCCGAGCGCCATCAGGCCCTGGGCGAGGCCGCCAGTCACAGCATCATCAGCCGTGATGATGCGGCCATGAGCGTGCAGGCCACCGCTCAGCAGCAACTCAAGGCAGCTGCGACGTCGTTGCCGCTGGGAGGGGTTCCGGTCTCGATCAAGGACCTCTTCGACGAGACCGGCATGACGACGTTGGCAGGCTCGCGGGCACTGGCAGGAAGCGCTCCTGCCAGTCAAGACGCCCCGGCGCTGAGCCGCCTGAAAGCCGCCGGCATCCTGCACGCCGGCCGCACCAGCATGAGCGAGTTCGCGTTCTCGGGCCTGGGCCTGAACCCGCATGTCGGCACGCCGCCCAACCCCTACGATGGCGAGCGCATCACCGGCGGTTCGACATCCGGCGGGGCAGCCTCCGTCGCCTTCGGGCTGGCCGCGGCGACCCTGGGCAGCGATACCGGCGGCCTTCTGTGGCCTGACGGGCTTCAAGCCGTCACAGGCCAGCGTGCCGGGAGATGGCGCCTTCCCGCTATCACCGAGCCTGGACTGCATTGGCCCCATCGCGCCCAGCGTCGCCTGCTGTCGCACGCTGTGGGAAGTCCTGAGCGGTGAGGTCGCTGACGCGACGCCGCTCACTCGCCCGCTGACGCTGCTGGTGCCGGAGAGCGAGCTGGTCAGTGAAGTTGACGCCGATGTGGCCGCCGACTTCGCCGCCCTGCTGGAACGGCTCGAAGGGCTGGGGGTTCGCCTCCAACGTGCGCCGATCGAGGCCATCGAGGCCGCTTACGCCATCAACCAGCGCGGTGGGCTGGTCATTCCGGAAGCGGCAGCCGTGCATCACGAACTGCTGGCCATTCATGAAGCCCAGTATGATCCGCTGATCGCCGAACGCCTGAACGGCGGGCGCGACATCACCTCCAGCGAATATCTGGCGCGCCTGTGGCCGCGCACCGCCATCCAGCAACGCTTCGCTCAGCAGGTGCAGGATGTCGATGCGGTGCTGATGCCGACCGTTGCCATGCGTGCCCCGCGTCGTGACCTGCTGGAGCAGGATGGCGCGCTCTTCGCCCAGCTCAACAAGCGCGCGCTGCGCAACACCAGCGTCTTCAACTACCTGGATGCCAGCTCGATCTCGATTCCGGCGCCGGCACCACAGAACGAGGAACCGCTGGGCCTGATGCTGTCGCGCCCTCAGGGTCAGGATGTGGCGCTGCTGCGCGTCGCCCAGGCGCTGGAGACACTGCTCTCGCAATAGTGCTGTGCCGGCTTAGCGCAGCAACGACTGACCGCAGCAATGGCTGCCACAGCAACGGCTTAGCTCAGCAGCGACCGAGCACAAAACGCAAAAGGGGCCTCCAGATGGAGGCCCCTTTTTCATGACGCGGACAGTCTGACTGTCCTCAATGATTGAGGATGATCGCGGTAATGGCACCGCCCGCCACGGCCGCCAGTACATAGCGACCATCGATGTTCAACCAGCGATGCCCCTGCGGCGGCGCAGACAGCTTGTGAGCACGCCAGTCACTCACCCAATAACGCTTGTTGGCGTAGTAGCTGCGCGGCACATGGTCGCCGCGACGCCAGTTGTGTGACTTCTGACCTTGATGCCTGGCCTGCGCCTGATGCTTTTGCTGATGATGGCGCTGAGACTGGTCGTGACGCGTCTGCTGCTTTTTCTTCTGATGCCCGTTGCCGTGGCTGTTGTGCTGGTTGCCTTGGCTGTTGTGTTGACCGCCATGATCATCGCGGTCGTTGGGCGATGCCTGCGCCAGCGACGCGGTCATAAGGGTGAAGATCATCATCATTACGGTCAGGGTGCGATTGCGCATGTCTGGCCTCCTCGTCGTACTCGGCATCAATGAATGCCGAGGCTGTGAATCAGGGTCATGAAACGGGGTCTGAGACAGAGTTATGAAACAGTGTTAACAAACGGTATGAGAGAACCCTATCGCCTCGTGTTCGTCACAGCAAGCCAGCGCGCCAACCTCCACTTTTGCGCACAATTCGCAACGATTTGTCGTCAGTTGACGCATCCTTGTTGCGTAATGACGACATCGAGAAGCAGATATTCGTAATGACTGATATGGCACGCCATGGCGCGTGACAAGCATTGGTGCCTGCGCATTGCATGGTCGCAAGGGAGTGGGCGCCCCATCAGAGCGTCGCCAGATGAGGACAGCTTGCATCAGAGATAGGTAGTGTCATCGCTGCCCGCGGCATCACTGCTCGAGCACGATCTCATCGATGACATGGCTTTCGGTATTCATCAGCACGAAGGCATTCTTGAGCTGCAGCCAGCGCTGGTTGGCGCCCGGTTCCGAGAGCTTGTGCTGCTGCCAATTCTCGACCCGAAGGCCATCATCCCGGGCGACAGTGTCCGGCACCTTGCCGCCCCGCTTCCAGACATGTGCCGGCGAAGCCTCTGCCACCGCTTTCTTCTCAGCCAGCTTTTCCTGGTGCTGAATCTTCTTCAATTCCCGCATCTGTTGCGCCTGAACGCGCTGCGCCTTTACCTGACCTTCCAGATCATGATGCTTCTGGCGCAGACGCTCCTCGTCCTTGTCATCATTACCCTCACCCGCCGAGTCAGCCTGCACGAGGCCAGCACCCAGCAACGACACCATCAGGGTCAGTACCGCAAATGACCGCTTCGCCATGTTGGCCTCCTCGGCTGATTGCGTATGCGTGCGATGTGCTGAGTCCAGCTCAGGCCATCTTGCTGACGGCTGGACACTCTGCGCTCCAGATCGCCATTCCCTACCATCAGCTTATCGCGCCAGCGGCGCAATGTGAGGTTGGATAACGCGCGATCTACACGCTTTCCTCAAGTCTGGCAGCCACTTGGCGCCAGATATGGCTTCCTAGAGTCATTTCAGGCCACGGCGCGGCAGGTTGCGGTGGCAAAATCGAGATGCAGATGATTGCCGTCCGGGTCTCGCATGTGCAGTTGCACGAGCCCGCCACCTGCGAGCGCGATCCGCTGATAGTGCGTACGGGAAGCCGCCAGGCGCGCCTCGAATGCCTCGATATCCGTGGCGGCAAGCGAGAAATGCTCAAGCCGGAGACTGGCATCACTGCTGATCGCTGGCAGGCAACCGATGTCGATGAGATGGATGACCGCCACCTCCCCGGCGTAAAGCCAGGCACCGGCAAAGGAGAAATCGGGTCGCGGCCCGCTGTGCAGCCCCAGTACATCGCCATACCACTGGAGCATGGCACTCAGCTGTCCGGTTCGCAGGTTTACATGATCAAGGCGCTGTATGCCCATGACAGGGTTCCATCATTTTATCAGCCACCCGGCACACACCAGCAGACAAAGCAGCTTGCGAGGGCTGGGTGGCAGTGAGAGTGTCTTTCACGAAAAGGAGTGCGACCGGTTACCCGGCCGCACTCCTTTCATGTCACCGCCTCAACAGTGGCTTCGATCAGAAGCCTTCGAGGACGATCTTGCCCTTGGCCTTGCCGCTTTCCAGCAAGGCATGCGCGCGCTTGAGGTTTTCGGCGTTGATGGTGCCGAAGGTTTCCGTCGCGGTGGAGGTGATTCTGCCAGTATCCAGCAGACCCGCCACCTTGGTGAGGATCTCACCCTGACGCGTGATATCGGCGGTGGTGAACAGTGAACGAGTGAACATCAGCTCCCAATGGATGGAAACGGCCTTGGGCTTGAACGGCACCACATCGAGGGTCTCCGGGTCATCGATCATGCCGAAACGACCCTGCGGCGCGATCAATTCGGCGACCTGCGGCGCGTAGTGCTCGGAGAAGTTGGTCGAGAACACGAAGGCCGGGGCACCAATGCCCAGCGCCTCGATCTGGGCCGGCAGCGGCTGGCTGTGGTCGATGACGTGATGCGCGCCCAGTGACTTCACCCACTCGCGAGTCTGGGGGCGTGACGCCGTGGCGATGATGGTCAGGTCGGTCAGCTCACGCAGCAGCTGGATGGTGATGGAGCCCACGCCACCGGCCCCACCGATGATCAGGATGGCACGTGCAGCACCCGGCACCGGCTCGGTGACACGCAGGCGATCGAACAGCATCTCGAAGCCGGTCAGCGTGGTCAGCGGCAGTGCAGCCGCCTCATGAGCCGGCACGGACTTGGGCGCTTGGCCGACGATACGTTCATCCACCAGATGGAGTTCGCTGTTGGTGCCAGCGCGGGTGATATCACCGGCATACCAGACCTTGTCGCCCGGGGCGAAGGCCGTGACCTGGTCACCGATGGCGACGACCTCGCCCACGGCGTCCCAGCCGATGACGGCAGCTTCGCCGGCGGCCGGCTCGCGGCTCTCACGAATCTTGTAATCCACCGGATTCACAGAAACCGCAGCAACCTTGACCAGCAGGTCGTGACCGGTGGCGACCGGTGTCTCGAGTTCGATATCGACCAGGGCGTCGTCACGATCAATGGAACCGGCAGCGTAGTAACCAATGGCTTTCATCAGAGTTTCTCCTAAAGATCAGGTCAGTCACGGCAGCGCTGAGGGCCTTGCCGTGATGCGATGACAGCATGTTAACTCTCTGGCCTTGGCGTAAAAACAACCCATGACCGCAAGGTTAATCCGGATAAAGCGGATAATGTATGACGAGTTTGCGTGTTGCGTGCAAGGAGACGCCGACGGGTGATCAGCTTGCGATGCGAGATACGCCGGCCAGACACAAAAACGACAACGCAGGACGGTCGTGAGACACGTCCTGCGCAGATCACAGGCTAACGAGAAAGCCATGGCGCCAAGGCAATGTGTTGCCCAAGGCCCAAGGCCCAAGAGAGCAAGGGTCAGTTGGCGGGTGTCAGCTTGAGCAGGTAGTAATGCTTGTCACTGCCATCCACGCCCTGGTTGAGTGCCGGATGGGCGTTCAGCTGGTTGGTGGTCAGGTAGAGGCTGCCATCCGGCGCGAAGGCGAAGCCATCCGGCCAGCGCAGACGCTCGTCATCCTGGGCGATCACCGACATACCTTCCGGCGATGAGAAGGTCAGTGCGTTGTGCTCCGCGTCACCGGCGATGATGCCACCGCGCTTGGTATCGAAGATGAAGCCATCATTGGGACGCTTGGAGGCGTAAGGCGTGATGGCGCGAGCCAGTTCCGCCGCCGTGGCAGTATCATCGGCCAGCTCAGCCGCCGGCAAGCGATAGATCTCACTGCCGTTCACGCCACCGAAATAGACGACGTCATCAGCCGGATCGAAGGCGATGGCATTCAAGCCCAGGTACCAGGGCTTCGGCTCACCATTCTTGTCGCCCTTGGCCGCCATCAGATGGCCATTGATGACCATGTCGTGTTCCACCGGCATCAGCCTTTCATCGCTCTGCAGCACGCGACGCGTCTTGCCGCTGGCGATATCCACCACCACGAAAGCCGGTTTCATGCTGGAGGCCGGCGCGGTAAAGGTCATGTCAGCGATATAGATCTTGCCGCGCTGCTCATCGATGACGAAATCCTGCAGGAAGGAGATCGGCAGCACGCTGTCACCGGCAAGCGAAATCACCTTCTTGAGCGAATCACTGCGGGTATCCCAGCCCACCAGCTTGGGCGCACTGTCCTGGCTGCCCATGTCGAGCATCCACACCACGCCCTGACTGTCGGAGTGCACGCCGATGATCGAGGCGATGCCGACCTCGCCCTTTTCCGGGCCATCGGCCCAGTCCAGGTTCGGGAACGGCACACGCTTGCCGTCCTGGGTGATCTCGACCACGCGCAGCGCCGGTGCATCAAGTGGCTGCTGGGACATGATCAAGCGGCCATCCGGCGTGAAAGTGATGTTGCCGGGGCGGGTGTCCGAATATTCGGCGACGGTGGTCAGCGTGCCGTCGCGCAGGGAGGCGGCTTGCGCATTCTGGGGGTTAACAGCCGTGCTGTCAGCGGCCGCCTGAGTGGCGCCGGCGACAGTGGCAACGCCCAGCGAGGCGATGAGGATGGCAGTCTTGAGGCGAGAAAATGGCATGGGGACTCCTTGCCCGCCGGTTGGCGCTATGCGCTGCACCGGCAGGGTCGATGATGATGAGATGAAGAGACTGGGCGGTGGCGTGGCCATCGCCCGGGATTTGTCTAGATTCAGGTGCGACGCATCAGGCGCGACGACGCAGGTTGTCTTCCAGTTCGCTCAAGCGAGGATTGCCGATGTAGAGCTGAGAGAGGTCCTTGAGGGCCGCGGCGCCGATGCGCTGGCGAGCCTCCTTGCGCACCACCAGCGTGGCCTCATCCTGGGTACCCAGAAGCCCCTTGGGTTCCTTGAGGGCGCGAATCCGGTAGCGGTGATGCAGGAACTGCGGATGCCACAGCGGCACCACGACCCAACGCCCCTGCGCCACCGCCGCTTCGTAACGATCGAAGCAGTCCGCTTCGCTGCCGGTGCGGAAGACATACCCGGCGGCGTCCAGACCATATTGCTTGATCATCTCAGCCGAGAAGCGACTGATGCCGGCCCCCGGATTGATGCCCTGAATGATGGGCTCCATCTTGCTGAGCGCCGGTTCCCGCAGCAGGTCCGTGACGCTTGCCACCGCGCTTTGTGGCACGTAATCCGGTACTCCCCAGATGCAATACGGTTCGTAGATTACGGCGATCTTGTCGACCTCCTCCAGCATGGGGGCCAGGTAGGCCTCATGACTCGAGGGCAACCAGGCGGAGGCCAGAATGTCGACCTCCCCTCGCCCCAGCATCGCGAAGGCCTCTTCGTGGGGAGCAGAAGCGAAGGTCACCTCATGGCCGTGGTTCTCCAGCACACGTGCCACTTCCAGAGCGCTGGCCTCATGGAAGGTCAATGCGATATGGCCGATACGGATGGGGTCTGTCATGACTGCCTCGAGTGGGTCATTGAAGAAGAAAGAAAGCGAGCAGGCCTGCATGGCCGCCCAGGAAAGCCAGAGCCCATATCCAGGACCCAGGCCCGCCCTCAGTCGAAGGCGGTCATTTCATGCAGGGTGAATTCGCTGACCGCGCCTTCCGTCGCTGCCATGTAGTCTTCCAGGTGCGGGGCCTGCATGTGCTGCTGCCAGAGTTCCCGCGAGGCCCAATTCTCATAAAAGGTGAAATGCGCCGGGTTGTCGTTGTTCTGGTGCAGGGTGTAGCCAAGGCAGCCTTTTTCGGCACGAGTGATGGGTACCAGTGCCAGAAGTGCTGCCTTGACCTGCTCGATCTGGTCCGGCTTGGCATGGATATTGGCGATGATGGTCAGCTGAGTCATGAAAGGGGCTCCGTGGCGTGATCGGGAAACTTGAGTTGCGCAGGCAATGTGGTCATCCTAGCCACAAGCCTCAACCGTATAAACGTACAACTTGCGCAAATATAATTCGGAAAAACCGTACAATGCTGCTGGATAATATTGCCCTGTTTCTGACCATCATCGAGAAAGGCAGCCTGACCGCTGCAGGACGCGAGACGGGCCTGTCGCCCACCACCGTGTCCGAACGCCTCGCCGCGCTGGAAGCCCATTACGGGGTGGTGCTGCTCAACCGCACCACGCGCGCCATCAGCCTGACCGAAGAAGGCCGGACACTGATGGAAGAAGCTCGCGGCCTGCTTGATAGCGTGTCAGAACTCGAGACCCGCATCCGCCTGGGCGCCCAGACCCTCACCGGCCGCATTCGTGTCAGTGCACCGAGCGACCTGGGCCGCAATGCCCTGTCTCGCGCCATCACCGAATTCCAGCGACAGCACCCTACCATCGAGATAGAACTGCTGCTGTCGGACAGCTACGTGGATATCGTCGGCCAGGGGATCGATCTTGCCCTGCGCTTCGGCACCATCATGGACAGTACGCTGCGCGTGCGGCATCTGGGCCAGAAACGCCGCCTGCTGTGCGCCTCTCCCACCTATCTGGCGCAGCATCCTGCGCCGTTGACGCCGGTGGACCTCAAGCACCACAACTGTCTGGTGATGCGCTTCGGCAAGAGTCTCGACAACGAGTGGCGCTTCGGTAGTCACAAGGTGCCGCAGATCGTCACCGTCAGTGGCAACCGGATCGCCAATGACGGCGAACTGGTACGCCAGTGGTGCCTGGAAGGATTGGGCATCGCCCTGAAATCGGAAGTCGATGTGAAGGAGGATCTGCATGCGGGCCGCCTGATCGAACTGCTGCCGGAACATGCCGCACCGCCCTCACCGCTGCAGCTGCTGTTTCCGCCGGCGCGCGCCCAACCGCGTCGTGTGCAGGCGTTTGCCCAGCATCTGGTCGAGACCTTCAGCGAACCGGCCTGATCAGGACACAGCCGCCTCGTCATTTGCCGGCCCGTCGTTGTCGATCTGGCGAGACATTTGCCGCAACCAGAACGCCAACACCTCTGTGCGCATTGCGCGCGACAGCGGTGTTGGCGTCTTGCTTTGTGCGTGTTGCGGACATGCCTCAGGGTCTGGGCCTGGATCTGGATCCGGGGATGGGCCAGGTTACAACACGGCCTGGCGCACCCTGGCCGAGACCCACTCGGAGGCGATCACGGTAAACAGGATCACCACGAAGATCATGCTGACCTGGTTCCACGCCAGCACGTTGAGCGAGGACTGCAGATTGAGCCCCAGCCCACCGGCCCCGACCAGCCCCAGAATCGTCGACTCGCGGATATTGATGTCCCAGCGGAACACGCTGATGCCCCAGAAGGCCGGCAGAATCTGCGGCACCACGGCATAGTTCATCACCTGCAGCCCCGAGGCACCGGTGGCGCGCACGGCATCGACCTGACGCTCATCGATCTCCTCGATGGCTTCGTAGAGCAGCTTGGCGACGAAGCCGATGGAGCGCAGCCCGATGGCGATCACCCCCGCCAGCAGCCCCGGGCCGATGATGGCGACCAGCAGCAGCGCCCAGATCAACGAGTTGATCGAACGCGAGGCCACGATGATCAGCAGCGCCAGCGGACGGATGAAGCGCACGCTCGGCGTGGTGTTGCTGGCGGCAAGGAAGGCGACCGGCACGGCCATGATCACGCCGAGCACGGTGCCCAGCGTCGCCATGTTGAGGGTGTCCCACAGCGGCTGCCACAGGCGCCCCAGGTAGCTCCACTCAGGCGGGAACATGCGTCCACCGATATCGGCCGCCTGGGCGGGCGCATCCTCCACGAAGGCCCAGATGGTGTCTTCATTCATCACCTGCCAGCAGTAGACGCTGAACGCCACCAGCCAGAACAGGACAACCCACTTCACCAGGCGCTGACGCGACGAAGAACGCTGCCAGACAGGGGCTTGAGACGGGGAACTGTCTGTCATGACTGTCATTGCACCCACCGACGGATATAGGAAGAGGAATATTCCACCACCAGCACGATGGCGATGATCATGATCAGGATGGCGCCGGCGGAATCGTATTCGTAGCGATCGATCGCCGTGTTGAGTGTCGCGCCGATCCCGCCCGCGCCGACGATGCCGATCACCGAGGACTCACGGAAATTGATGTCGAGACGATAGAGCGACAAGCCGATCAGGCGCGGCATGACCTGAGGCTGCACGGCATAGTTGACCACCTGCCACCATCCGGCGCCGGTGGCACGAATCGCCTCGATCTGGACGGCCTCACAGGCTTCGATTTCCTCGGCCAGCAGCTTGGCGACGAAGCCGATGCTGGCGAACGTCAGCGTCAGAAAGCCCGCGAAGGGTCCGAAGCCGAACATGGCCACCAGCAGGATGGCGATGATGATTTCCTGGAAGGAGCGCGACAGCGTGATGATGAAGCGGCACAGGAAATAGATCGGCGCCGGGGCCAGATTGCGTGCTGCGCCGATCCCGATGGGAATCGAGATCAGAATGCCCGCCAGCGTCGAGGTCCAGGTCATGGTCAGGCTCTCGATCAGCCCTTGCTGGATATCACGCCAGCGCGACGTGAAATCCGGGACCAGAAAGCCCTGCAGGAAGCGCCAGCCGCGGATCATGCCTTCCTGAACCCGTGCCCAGTCGACCTCGATGGTCGAGGCTGCCACCACCAGATAGGCGATGGCACACAGCATGAACAGCCAGGCATGCCAGCGACGCTTGAACATCACCGGCGGACGCTGCCAGCGGGGCGGCATGGTGTAGGAAGAGGAAGCTGGTGTTGTCATGTCGCCGCCACCATCTGCTCGCGCAGTGCCTGCGGGCGCACCGCCGGTTCGTCTGCCGCCTCCTCGGCGCCCTCTTCCGGATTGAGCTGCGTCCAGTCCTCGGCACCATAGATGGAGGTCAGCACCTCGTCGGTCAGTGCGTCCGGCGGTCCATCGAAGACCACTTCCCCGGCACGCAGCCCGATCAGGCGGTCCGTGAAGTTGCGGGCCAGCATCACATCGTGGATGTTGATGATCGCCGGCAGGCCACGCTCGCGGCACATGCCCTGGATCAGACGCATGATCTGGCGCGAGGTCTTGGGGTCCAGTGAGGCGGTCGGCTCATCGACCAGCAACAGCTCCGGATTCTGCTCCAGTGCCCGCGCGATGCCGACTCGCTGACGCTGCCCGCCCGACAGCTCATCGGCGCGCTTGTCGTGACGTCCTGCAAGCCCCACCCGCTCCAGCAATGCAAACGCCTGCTGCACGTCTGCCGCCGGGTAACGACGCAACAGCGAGCGCCAGTACGAGACATAGCCCAGTCGGCCTGACAGCACGTTTTCCATCACCGTCAGACGCTCGACCAGCGCATATTCCTGGAAGATCATCCCGATACGCCGACGGACGCGGCGCAGATCGCTCCCCTTGAGACCCGTCAGGGACTCGCCGGCCAGACTGATCTCGCCGGAGGTCGGCTCGACCAGCCGGTTGATGCAGCGGATCAAGGTCGACTTGCCCGCTCCTGACGGGCCGATCAACCCGACCACCTGCCCTGCCGGTACCTCAAGACTGACGGCATTGAGCGCCAGATCACCCGTCTTGTAGGTCTTGGTGACTTTCTCTAGTTTCAGCACGTTTGACTCCCGACCCTGCCGATCAACGGCAGTGGTATTGAACGTTGTTCGCCGCGTCGATCTTGCGGATGACTTCCCACTCCTTCTTGAAGGAAATCGGGATGAACTGGGTTTCCCCCACCGGCGTGAATTCTTCTGCCAGTGACGAGCCTTCCCACGGGAAGGTTCTGAAGGCGTCCTTGATCTTCTCCTGCAGCTCCGGCGTCAGGTTGTGCGCCATGCCGTAGCTGGTGGTCGGGAAAGTCTGGGAGGTATACAGCGTCTTGAGCTGCTCGGGCTTGATCACACCGCGCTGCTCCATGCGACGAGCGACCTTGTTGGCGATCGCGGCGGCCGGGTAGTCCTTGTTCGCCACACCGAGGACCGAGTTGTCATGCTTGCCGGAAAACACGGGGGTGAAGTCGGTACCGGCGACCATGCCGTAGTCGGATTTCAGAATCGCCGACGGTGCCTTGTAGCCGGAGTTGGAGGTCTCGGAGGTGAAGGCCATCTCACGGCCCTTGATGTCCTCGACCTTGTCGATCCCGGAGCCCGGATAGGTGATGATTTCCATCTCGTAACCGAAGGAGCCATCGTCCGCGGCCATCATGGTGAAGGGACGGAAACCGGCACAGGCCACCGCCAGCGGGGTGGAACCGGTATTGAAGCCGGCAATCTGCAGGCGGCCGGCACGCATGGCCTCGATCTGGGCGGCGTTGGACTGCACCGGGAAGAATTGCACCTTCTTGCCGGTCTTCTCGGCCAGATACTCCAGAAAATCAGACCAGGCGTCGGCGTAGACTGCTGGGTCTTCCACCGGGGTATAGGCAAATACCAGGGTGGCGGGGTCCTTCAGCTCGGCGGGGTCCGCGGGGATATCCGCCACCATGTCGCCATCGGCATCGCTGTAGCGTTCGCCCAGACTGAACTGCGCTTGCGCCAGCGTCGGCACCAACAGCAATGACCCCAACCACCATCCAAGACGCTTCATTCCCTTCTCCCGTGTGTTCTCTGGTCTACCCCCCGCCTCGCGCGTGGGACAGATATCATCAGCTGGCGACGCCACCCGACAATATTTACTAATCCATATAAGCCAATATTTTAGACTGGCATTCAGGGTCCTGGCCCTTCACGATCTAGCCCCTTCACTACCTCCCGGCCAGCCACATATGGCATCAATTCGGGAAGCCGCGTTACGCCCGTCATGTCACTGCCTGATCCCTCTTGCGGGGTTCAGCGGCAGTTGTATTGAACGTTGTTGGCGTCATCGATCTTGCGAATGACTTCCCACTCCTTCTGGAAGGAGATCGGCACGAATTGCGCTTCACCGGACTCGGAGAACTCCGCTGCCAGTGAGGAGCCTTCCCAGGGGAAGCTCATGAAGGCGTCCTTGATCCTGGCCTGCAACTCCGGAGTTAGGTTGTAGGCGACGCCATAGCTGGTGGTCGGGAAGGTCTGCGAGGTATAGAGCGTCTTGATCTGGTCCGCCTCGATCACGCCGCGGTCTTCCATACGCCCCATCACCGAATTAGCGACGGCAGCAGCGACGTAATCGTGGTTGGCAACGCCGAGGATGGAATTGTCATGCTTGCCGGAGAACACCGGCGTGAAATCGGTGCCGGCGACCATGTCGTAATCGGCCTTGAGGATGGCAGACGGTGCCTTGAAGCCGGAGTTGGAGGTCTCGGAGGTGAAGGCCATTTCCTTGCCCTTGATGTCCTCGACCTTGTCGATGCCGGACCCCGGGTAGGTGATGATTTCCATCTCGTAGCCGTAGCTGCCATCCGCCGCCGCCATCATGGTGAACGGGCGATAGCCGGCACAGGCCACGGCCAACGGGTTGGAACCGGTATTGAAGCCGGCAATATGCAGACGACCCGCACGCATGGCTTCGATCTGGGCGGCGTTGGACTGCACCGGGAAGAACTGCACCTTCTTGCCGGTCTTCTCGGCCAGGTAATCCAGGAAGTCAGACCAGGCATCGGCATAGACTGCCGGGTCTTCCACCGGCGTATAGGCAAATACCAGCGTGCTCGGGTCCTTGAGCTGTGAGGCATCCGTCGGAATATCCGCCACCAGATCCCCATCGGCGTCGTTGTAACGGCTATCCAGACTGAACGCCGCCTGTGCCATCGAAGGAACCAGCATCATCGCGCCTACCACCAAGCCAAGCGTCTTCATATTCCCTGCCCCTTGAGTTTTTTTTCGTTCGAACCGAGATCCAGCTGCGGGTGTAAAGTAGGCGCTTCGTATGAAGATCGGATGACGCTTGCATTGCGAACGTGATGCGCTCGCATGACAGTCCAAAGACAACGCCCTGGAGCGAGCGTGACAAGGCGAATTTCACTGTTATCTGAAAATATGAATCTCCATATATATTTTCCGATAACGGCCCGCACCGAGGCCGCCAGGCCCCGTGATGCCCCGCTATCGTGGCCTTCTCCCCCGCTGATTGACGTTCATTTGAAGATGGCGAGCTGAGCACTTCACCACGCGATGACGCTGTCTTCCCTGACAGACACCCAGCACGTCTTGAAGGTCGCGCTTTCGAGAACGCTGAGATCCACTCGCTCTCTACACCCTGCCATCGTGAGCCAGAGGGCAAGGCGCTGATCCGAGAGCTTGGACCCAAGGGCTTGATGCAAAGGGCTTGGGAACGAAGGCCTTACGCAAAGTGCTTTACCGCAAAGGGCTTGGCGCAAAGGGCTTGGCCACAGCGTCTGGAGACAGGATCTGAACAAAAGAGGCCGAAACGCAAAAGCCCCCGGCAACCAGCGGCTGCGGGGGGCTTTCATCATCCGGGGCGTTAATCACCCGGGCACTCAGCTGCCATCAGGCAGCGATGTCATGCCTCAATGGCGCTCGTTCTTGAGCACGTCGGCGTAGCTCTTCTTCTGGTAACGAGAATGGGTATCGCTCGCCTTGTTGCTGGCACTGGACTTGGCTGACTTGGCCGCCTGGCTGGCGTGTGATGTCTTGGCCGATGCCTTGCTGCTTGCCGTGGCCTTGTGAGACTTGGCAGATGACTTGCTGCTTGCCGTGGCCTTGTGAGACTTGGCAGATGACTTGGCGCTGTTCTTTGACTGGGAGTACTGAGACTTGGCGCTGTCCTTGGTCTGGGAGTACTGAGACTTGGCGCTGTCCTTATGAGCCTCAAGCGTCGGATTGCCGGCCAGTGCCACGGAGGAACCGGCCATGCTGGCCACCATCAGTGCTGCGATCGTCAACTTGCGCATCGTGTCTACCTCGTCATCTTGCATGAATACCGAGTCCTGGAGGGCGTCCCTCGAGGTTTGTCATGAGCAGACACTAACGTGTTGATATTCAAGCTCGCAATTGTCGATCCCTGACATGACGATTTCTTTCACCTTATCCGAAAGTTGTAGCCATCCCGAGACGAGCGTGTCTCATCTGACACCTGTCCCACCCTCACCCGCCTCATGGTTTCACCCTGCGCCGCACTCCCCCAAAGCGGTAAAAATTCATCAGTGAATGATTGTCTTCATTTAATGAGTGCTATCGCCGGCCGGCGCGTCGATCAGGCTTGACCCAGCGGCAGAAAAACATTGTTATTTACTTGAGAAGAAAATTAAGTCACTGACAGGAAATAACCGAACCACAAACACGTCAGTGAATGAAACTCTTCAGATCACAACAACAATGCCTCTCTGCCGACATCGGAGCCCAGAATGCCTCACGCGACCTGCACCTCAGACGATCACTTCATTCTCACCATCAGCTGCCCGGCGACGTCCGGTATCGTGGCGGCCATCACCACCTTCTTGAACACTCACGAATGCTACATCAGTGAACTGGCGCAGTACGACGATGAGGACAAGGGACAGTTCTTCCTGCGTGCGCGCTTCCGTTTCAACACGGGCACCGAAGGCGATATCGAGCGTATGCGTCAGGCCTTTGAAGATGTGGCAGCGCCCTTCGAGATGCAATGGCAGATCCATGGTGGCAAGGACAAGATGCCGGTGCTGATCATGGTCTCCAAGTTCGACCACTGCCTGGATGATCTGCTCTACCACTATCGCAAGGGTGAGCTGGACATGCAGATCACCGCAGTAGTCTCCAACCACTTGGATCTGCGCCCGATGGTCGAGCGCGAAGGCATCCGCTTCGTCTACCTGCCGATCACCAAGGACACCAAGGCGCGCCAGGAAGCGGCCTTGATGGACATCGTCGAGGAAACCGGCACTCAACTGGTGGTACTGGCGCGCTACATGCAGATTCTCTCCGATGAGCTATGCCAGAAGCTGGCCGGGCGCGCCATCAACATCCACCACTCCTTCCTGCCGGGCTTCAAGGGCGCCAAGCCCTATCACCAGGCACACGCCCGCGGGGTCAAGCTGATTGGCGCCACCGCCCACTACGTCACGGCGGATCTTGATGAAGGGCCGATCATTGATCAGGCCGTACAGCGAGTCGAACACAACTTCGCCCCGGATGACCTGGTCGCAGCGGGCCGCAATACCGAGACCCAGGCGCTGACCAATGCTGTGCGCTATCACATTGAACACCGCGTCTTCCTCGCCAATGATCGCACCGTGATCTTCAAATAGGTCTTCAAAAAAATCTTCAAGACAGGCGCTACATGAGCCTTCAAGAAAGACCACGCGTGAATCATCAGCCGTCACACAAGGAGGAAGCGTAGTCGTGAATATCTCAACAACATCCGCCGCGATCACGGACGAGACACTCGCACAGCCCACCGCCGCCGTCATCGATGGCAAGGCCGCCTCGGCGCGACTGTTGGAAGAAGTCACGGCAGGGGTTGCAAGCCTCGCAAAACAGGGCGTGATACCGGGGCTTGCCGTCGTACTGGTCGGCGAGGACCCGGCCAGTCAGGTGTATGTGCGCAACAAGCTCAAGCGCACCGTCGAATGTGGCATGCAATCCTTTGAGCACGTGCTGCCCAACGAGACCCGCGAGGCTGAGCTGCTGGCGCTGGTCGCCAAGCTCAACGCAGACCCCGAAGTGCATGGCATCCTCGTTCAGCTACCGCTGCCGACGCATATTCAAGAAGATGCGGTGCTCGAGGCCATTGACCCCGCCAAGGACGTCGACGGCTTTCACCGCATGAACGTCGGGGCGCTGGTGCAGGGCGCCGATGCCCTGGCGCCCTGCACGCCCACCGGCTGCATGCGCCTGTTGCGTGACACCTTTGCCGAGCGTGGCGGAGACCTTTCCGGACTGCATGCGGCGATCATCGGCCGCTCCAACATCGTCGGCAAGCCAATGGCCAGTCTGCTGCTGGCCGCCAACTGCAGCGTCACTCAGCTGCACTCGCGCAGCCAGAATCCCGCCGAACTCTGCCGCCAGGCCGATATCGTAGTCGCCGCGGTCGGGCGCCCGAACATGATCAACGCCGATTGGATCAAGCCCGGTGCCGTGGTCATCGATGTGGGCATCAATCGCATCGCGCAGTCCGCCGAGCAAAGCCCCACCGGCAAGGCACGCACCCGTCTGGTCGGAGATGTGGACTTCACTGCGGTCAGCAAGATTGCTGGTGCCATCACGCCCGTGCCCGGCGGGGTCGGCCCGATGACCATCGCCTGCCTGCTCGCCAACACCCTGACTGCCGCACGTCGTCAGTCGACCTGAACCACTAGAGGTACGTTTGCGCGTACCGGGAGTCACCGATGCCCTTTTCCCTGCTCAAGTACGGCCTGTCCTCCGAGTATCCGGCCGAAGTCGACCTCCCCCCGCCCACGGAGCTGAAGTCCCGTTACGACGTGGTCATCATCGGCGGCGGCGGGCACGGCCTGGCCACTGCCTACTATCTGGCCAAATATCACGGCATCACCAATATCGCCGTGCTGGAAAAGGCCTACCTGGGCAGTGGCAACACCGCGCGCAACACTGCGGTGATTCGCTCCAACTACCTGACGCCCGAAGGCGTGCGCTTTTACAGCGAGTCGGTGCGCATGTTCCAGGGACTGTCCAACGAATTCGACTACAACATCATGTACTCGGAGCGCGGCCAGCTGACCCTCGCACACACTGACTCCACCGTTCGTGCCTTCCGCCAGCGCGCCGAGGTCAACACCCACTTCGGCGGGCGCACCGAGATGCTGGATCGCCAGCAGATCCGCGAACTGGTACCGACCCTGAATCTGGACCCCGGCCACCTGCCTGTCATGGCGGGCCTGTGGCACATCGATGGTGCCACCGCGCGCCACGATGCGGTTGCCTGGGGTTATGCCAAGGAGGCCGCCAAACGCGGCGTCGAGATCCACCAGCTCACCGAGGTGCAGGACCTCGTGGTAGAAGGCGGCAAGATCAGTGCGGTGAAGACCAATCGCGGCACCGTGCAATGTGGATGCGTAGTGCAGGCGGTGGCCGGACACAGTTCGGTACTCGCCAGGAAAGCCGGCTTCACCATGCCCATCATCAGCTATCCGTTGCAGGCAATGGTCACCCAGCCGTTCAAACCGTTTCTCGATCCGCTCGTCAGCTCCTCGGCCCTGCACTGCTACGTGCAGCAGACCAGCCGTGGCGAGGTGGTGTTCGGCGGTGGCTCCGACCCCTATCCGCTCTACAACACCCGCTCGACACTGGATCTCAAGGAAAGCCTGATCGCGGCGGCGCTGGAGATGTTCCCCTTCCTGTCCCAGGCCCGCCTGATGCGCCAATGGGCAGGCACGACCGACATGACGCCGGACTACAGCCCGATCATGGGCGAGAGCCCCGTCGAAAATTACTACCTGGATGCCGGCTGGGGCACCTGGGGCTTCAAGGCGACGCCGATCTGCGGCAAGACCATGGCCGAGCTGGTCGCCTCCGGCGGCAAGACCCCAGACCTGATTGCCCCCTTCGCGCTGGAACGCTTCGCACGCTTCCGTCAGGTCAACGAGATGGGCGCGACTGCCGCCAGCCACTGATGCCTCGCGACGGCTCGACCGACAAGGCTCGATGACTGCCCGGATATGCGCACCCCACGGTGGATGTACAAGAACAACGGTCAAGGATTTCCGCGATGAAGATCATGCCCTGCCCACTCAATGGGCCCCGAAATATCAGCGAATTCGTGTATGGCGGCGAACTTGCCGTCATGCCAGACCCCGATACCTGCAGTGATCGCGAGTGGGCCGACTACGTCTTCTTCAGCGACAACACCGCCGGTGTCGTCACCGAATGGTGGATGCATGCGGCCTCCAGCTACTGGTTCCTCGCCGAGCGGCACACCGTGACCGACGAGATCCTGCGCACCTTCGACCCCTCCGAGCGCTTCACACAGCGCGTGGAGTTCCCACTGCACACCACGGATAGCTCGGGAGAACGCGCATGAACGCCAGAGTCCCCATGACCCGCGGCGCACGTCTGCCGGCCCCGATGGGGCGGTTGATCGACCGTGACACGCCCATGACCTTCAGCTTCGACGGCAAGAGCTATCAGGGCTTTTCCGGCGACACCATCGCCAGTGCCCTGGCCGCCAATGGCCGCTGGCTGCTGTCGCGCTCCTTTAAGTATCACCGCCCGCGTGGCGCCCTGACCTTCGCCGGCCAGGACGCCAATACCCTGGTGCAGTTGCCGGATGAGCCCAACGTGCTGGGCGATGAGCGCCAGATCAGCCCGGGGCTTGAAGTCACCGCCCAGAACGTCTCTGGCAGCCTGGACAACGACTGCGACATGCGGCTGGGCAAGTTCTCGAAATTCATGCCGGTGGGCTTCTATTACCGCGCCTTCTACAAGCCCAAGGGCGTCTGGAAGTACTGGGAGCCGCTGATTCGGCGCAAGGCCGGTCTGGGCACGCTGAATCTGGACGTGCGCGGCGAGTATCACGACAAGGCCTATCTGTTCCACGACGTAGTGGTGGTAGGTGCGGGCCCGGCGGGCATGACGGCCGCACTTGAGGCTGCCGAGGGTGGCGCGAGCGTGCTGCTGGTCGAACAGGGCCGTCTGCTCGGCGGTGCCTTGACCTACGCACGCTTCGATGCCGAAGGACGTGAGGCCAGCCAGACGCTTGAGCGTCTGGGTGCGGCCGTCACGGCGCATCCGCGCATCGACGTTATGACCGAGGCGACCTGCAACGCCTGGTTCACCGACAACTACCTGCCGGTGATCTGCGGCAAACGCCTCTACAAGGTGCGGGCCAAGGAGTGCATTCTCGCCAGCGGCGCCTTCGATCAGCCAGTGGTATTTCGCAACAACGACTTGCCGGGCATCATGCTCGCCAGTGCCGCCCAGCGCCTGATGCAGCACTATGGCGTGTTGCCGGGCAAGCAAGGGGTGGTGATCACCGGCAGCGATGATGGCTATCTGGCGGCGCTGGACCTGATGGAGCACGGCGTCAACATCGTCGCCCTGCTCGACATGCGCACTCAGCCCGATGAGCCAAGCCTTGCCGATGCGGTGCGTCACTGCGGCATTGCGCTCAAGCTCGAGCACGCCATCTTCGAGGCGCAGGCGGAGAAGTCTCTGCATCACGTCACGGGCGTCGAGGTACGCAAGATCATCGCGCGCGGCGAACTGGCCACCGAGGGAGAGGTGATCCCCTGTGATCTGGTCTGCATGACGGCGGGCTACATGCCAGTCTACCAGCTGGCCTGCCAGGCGGGCGCCAAACTCTCCTATCTGGATGACGATGCACGCTTCAGCCTCAGCGGCCTGCCGGCACACCTGCACATGGCGGGCTCTGCCAATGGCCTCTATCACCTCAAGGACGTGATGGCCGACGGCCAGCGTGCCGCCAGGTCTGCATTGGCCGGGCTTACCGCCGCAGGCAAGGTCGTGGATGTCACGCTTGAGGCGAATGAGCCGCCAGCCGTCACGCCATCACGTCCCTTCCGTCAGCATGGCTGGCCGCTGTTCGCACACCCCAAGGGCAAGGAATTCGTCGATCTGGACGAAGACCTGCAGATTCGCGACATCGTCAATGCCACCCGCCACGGCTATCGCGACATCCAACTGGTCAAGCGCTTCTCGACGCTGGGCATGGGTCCGTCCCAGGGTCGTCACTCGGCATTGCCGGCCGCGCGTCTGGTGGCCGACGCCACCCAGCGCACCGTCAGCGAGACCGGCGTGACCACCGCACGCCCGCCCTTCGTTGCCGAACCGCTGCCCCTGCTGGCCGGTCGCAGTTTCGACCCTTACCGCCAGACACCGATGCATCAGCGCCACCTGGACCTGGGCGCCACCATGATGCCGGCCGGCCACTGGGCGCGCCCGGCCTTCTATGGCCGCCCGGAGGAGCGCAATGACGCCATGCAGAGTGAGGCACTGGCCGTGCGCAATGGTGTTGGTCTGATCGATGTCTCGACCCTGGGGGGCATCGAGCTGCGCGGGCCGGACGCCGCTGAACTGCTCAACCGAATCTATACCTTTGCCTTCCTCAAGCAACCAGTGGGGCGCACACGTTACGCCACCATGGCCAACGAGCAAGGCGTGATCATCGACGACGGCGTGTCGTGTCGCCTCGGTGAGGAACACTTCTATGTCACCGCCACCACCAGCGGGGTGGACCGGGTCTACCAGCAGATGCTGAAGTGGAATGCCCAGTGGCGACTCGATGTCGACATCACCAATGTCACCGCCGCTTACTGCGCCATCAATCTGGCCGGCCCCAGGGCCCGCGAAGTACTGAGCAAGGTGTGCCGCGATATCGATTTAAGTGCCGAGGCCTTCCCCTACCTGGAGCTGCGCACCGGCCACATCGAGACCGAGCTGCTGGGCACTACCGGCAGCATACCGGCACGCCTGCTGCGGGTCGGCTTCGTCGGAGAGCTGGGCTACGAGATCCATGTGCCGAGTCGTTTCGGCGAAGCGCTGTGGGATCTGCTGATGCTGGCGGGCAAGGAAGCCGGTATCCGCCCCTTCGGCGTCGAGGCCCAGCGACTGCTGCGTCTCGAGAAGGGCCACATCATCATCGGTCAGGATACCGATGGCATGAGCCATCCCGGCGAGATCGGCCTGGAATGGGCGGTCAGCCACAAGAAGCCCTTCTGTGTCGGCCGCCGTGCGATCGATATTCTTTCCGCCCAGCCCCAGACCCGCAAGCTGGTCGGCTTCATGCTGCCCAAGGACAGCCCGCAACCGCTGGAAGGTCAGCTGGTGCTCAGCGGAGGTGAGCAGAGCGCAGACGCCGCCAAGCCCGGCGGCGACATCACCGGCAACGTGACCTCGTGCGAGTATAGCGCGACCCTTGGCGCCATCATCGGCCTGGCCTACGTCGGTATCGACAGCAGTTCGCCCGACAGCAAGATCACCATCCGCACGCAGGGCGACGTACTGGTCCAGGCCGACGTCGTGGCACTGCCCTTCTTTGATCCCGAGTCTGTCCGCCAGGAGCTGTGAGATGACGACAACAATAACGGACCCTCTGAACAGCGCCAGCCTGTTGGCACGCTGCGCGCTGCCACAAAGCCTCACTGGCGCGTCGACCGCCGACAGCTCAAGTGACATGACGGCGGCCCTCAGTCACTGCGCGCTCGCCGACATGAGCGCTCTGGGTCGCGCAGGCGTTCGCGGCCGCGCCGCCGCCGATTGGCTGGCCTCGCTGGGCTTCACGGTACCGGGCACGCCCAATGCGGCAACGCTTCAGTCAGATGACAGCTGGCTGGTCAGGCTGTCAGTGGGTGAGTTTCTGCACCTCGCGCCGGCCATCAGCCCACAGGCGGGCGTGGCCGAGCTGCCGCTCATCGCACAGGCGGATGAAGCGCTGGCCCAAGGCATTCGCGTGCATTCCCTGCCACGGCGGGACTCCCACGCCTGGTTCAGCCTGAGCGGCAGCACCCTGCCCGCGCTGATGGCCAAGCTGTGCGGGGTGGACCTGCGCAGTGAGTCCTTCCCGCCGGGAAGCGTCGCCCAGACATCGGTGGCACGCACCAATGCCATCATCGTCAGTGCAGGGAGCCTTGCGTGTCCCTGCTTCCACCTGCTGTTCGACATCGCCTCCAGCCACTATCTATGGGGCGTCATGCTCGATGCCATGCGCGAATACTCCGGCGAGAAAGTGACAGCCGCTGCCCTGCTGGCCCATCATCACGGCTAGCGATTGCGGCGCGACATCGGCATCCGCCAGCGGATGCCTCTCGCTTTACCACCCGCTCCCCGTCGGGGCCTGACCCACAGGCCGCGACGGGGACACTGCGTTTCGCCCACCGCCTGTCGTACGTTGCCAAAGGATCCAGGTATGTCCGATTCCCAAGTGTGGCTTTCCCGCGGGCAAGATGTCGCGAGCGCCCCGACAGCACTTTCCTCGCTCGCGGCATCGCGCGAGAACGATTACACCGTGCCAGCGCTGTTTCGCGGTCTGAGAATCCTCGAGATGTTCAGCAGCAGTCGCAAGGTGCTGACAACCAACGACTTCGCTGAGGAGTTGGGTACCAGCAACTCGGCTATCTACCGCATTGTCATCACCCTCACCGACATGGGTTATCTCAAGAAGATCGCCCGCAATACCTATGAACTGGGGCCACAGGTCATCTCGCTAGGCTTCAGCTATCTGGCCAGTCGTGACCTGGTCGAGGTAGTGGCACCTCACCTGGATACCCTACGCGACCAGACCACCATGTCGTGTCACCTGAGCATCCGCGAGGGTACAGATGCCATCTATCTCTACCGCGCCTTTGCCGCACAGCGCATGTCGGTCAACATCCCCATCGGCTCCCGACTGCCGTGTCATGTCAGCGCGATGGGGCGCATTCTGCTCACGGTACTGGGCGAGGATGAACTGCAACAGCTCTACCGGCAGATCCGCCTAGATGATTACCCACCACCGGCACCTCAGAATCTGCCTGCCCTGAAGGATGCCATCGAGGAAGCCCGCCGCCAGGGGTGGGTGGAGAGCCGCTCCGACTACGCCACCGCCATCGCCACGGGACTGTATGACCACACCGGCCATCTGGTCGGCGCCATCAATATCTCAGGGCCCGATGCGATGATGGCCGATGAACGCCGCCGCCTGCTGTTGCGCGGCGCATTGATGGACTGCGCCCGCCATATCAACCACGAACTGGGCGGGCTGCACCGCCGTTGACGCCGTGTCCGTCTGATCGCGGCCTGTTCATACCAAGGCATTCTTTCTCTTCCTCTCCTTTCCCCTTCGCTCACCCCGGAACACGAGAAGGCCCGCCAATTGGCGGGCCTTCTCGTATCACATGCTGACAGGACTCACCCCACTCGGGGAGTCCAGCCCCCGGGGTGCGTGCTCAACGTGTCGCCCCCTTGAGCACCGCAGCCGAGGCCGCTGTGCTCGCCTTGCCGGCGTGCCCGGACACATTGCCTTCCCCCTGTGACGGCGAGGACATGTTGACGAATTCCGGGTAGGCGCCCATGCCGCATTCATGCATGTCCATGCCTTCCAGTTCTTCTTGCTCGCTGACACGCAGGCCACCACAGACCTTCTTTATCACCAGCAGCGCCACGAAGCTTGCGCCGAACATCCAGGCGAAGATGATCAGCGTGCCCAGCACCTGGGTGCCGAAGGCCGCATCCGGATTGGAGAACAGCACCGCCATGATGCCCCATAGACCGGCGGAACCATGCACGGAGATGGCGCCGACCGGGTCATCGATCTTGAGACGATCAAGCCCCACCACCGACAGCACCACGATGATGCCGCCCACCGCGCCGACCAGCACCGCAAGGCCGGCAGACGGCAGCAGCGGTTCTGCAGTGATCGAGACCAGACCGGCCAGGGCACCGTTCATCACCATGGTCATGTCGGTCTTGCCGAACATGGCGCGTGACAGCAGCGCCGCGGCCACCATGCCCGCAGAGGCCGCGACATTGGTGTTGACGAAGATACGCGCCACGCTGTTGGCATCATCGAGACTGGCGATCTTGAGCATCGAACCGCCATTGAAGCCGAACCAGCCCATCCACAGGATGAACATGCCCAGCATGGCGATCGGCAGATTGGCGCCCGGGATGGCACGCACCTTGCCGTCTACGCCGTAGCGCCCCTTGCGCGGACCGACCAGCAATACCGCCGCCAATGCCGCCGCCGCACCCGCCATGTGCACGACCACCGAGCCTGCGAAGTCCTGATAGCCCATCGCATCTAGGAAACCGCCGCCCCACTTCCAGTAACCCTCAACCGGATAGATGACCGCGACCATCACCACCGCGAAGATCAGGAACGGCCACAGGCGCATGCGTTCCGCCACGGCCCCCGAGACGATGGACATGGTCGCGGCGGCAAACACCGCCTGGAAGATGAAGTCCGCCATGCTGGAGTAATAGGCGGCTCCTTCGCCGGCACTGATGTCGCTGAGGGTATTGTCAGCGCCGAGCATGAACGACAGCCCCGGAATCACGCTGCTGATGGCGTTGTCGCCGGGATACATCACGTTGTAGCCCACCACCAGGAACACCAGACAGGCGATGCCGTAGAGCAGCGCATTCTTGGTCAGGATCTCGACGGTATTCTTGGAGCGCACCAGGCCGGATTCCAGCATCGCGAAGCCGCAGGCCATGAACATGACCAGCGCGGTACACATCAGGAAGTAGAACGTATCCAGCGCGTAGCTGAGTTGCAGGACATCGATATTCACCAGCGTTTCCTCTTTGTTGTTATTCGCAAGCGCTGTGGTCAGTGGCTTGCGATCCATTCCCTGTCACGCCCTCGGCGCCGAGAGTTGTTTGCCGAGTGCTCTTTATCAGGAGCTCTTTATCAGGAGCGGTTTGCCAGAAGCAGCTTGCCGAGAGCGTGGCCTAGACCGCTGCCTGGGCCGGCGCCTCGGCCTTGCCCGCGACACTCGCCTCGCGGTTTTCCAGCCACTCGAGCACGCTGGGCAGATAACGCGTCAGTCCCTTGTAGTCGATCAGCTCCGGCGGAAGAGTCTTCAGCACCTTCAACAGCCGCGTCTGCCAGACCGGGTTGGTACACAAGTCTTCCAGACTGATCAGATAGGTGCGGATTCCGAAGAACAGCGCATGACTGCGCGGCATGCGCACCAGCGTCTGCAGCTCGACCCGCAGATGTACATCACGCCCAGCATTCTCTGGCGTGATGGTGGTGCGATCACTGCCCCACTCGGCATAGGTCTCCGGGGAGCTGTCCATGCGCGGATGGATGGTCATGGTCCAGTTCAGGCGCCGCACCGGCCCGCCGACCTGGATGGCGCACAGGTATTTGAGCGCGCGATCGAATACGCCCATCTCATGCGCCAGCGGCACCGGGCCATGCCACTGCTTGAAGCTCATGCCGGCATCGAAGGCCAGTGACCAGTCCGCCGGGCAGGTGATCATGCCGGCATCCATGAAGAGGTCACCGTCACGCTGGTCGAGCAGCGCGATATCGCCCTGCATCTGACGGCCGATATAGTCCAGCGGCGGCAATGGCAGGCTGGCGTCATTACCCATGCAAAAGGCCTGCTCCAGCCCCAGCAGATGGTTGCGCCACACGCAATCATCGCCGTCGCGCTCGAAACTAAATGCTTCGGGATAGTCCTTGGCGTAATGCGTCATCACGAATTCCAGGAAGTCCCAGGTAGCCGGCTGCATATGCGGCATCACCAGGCAGCGCCTGGGATCCTTGGCCAGCACTCGCTCACGCTCGGCGATCTCGCTCAGATAGTGCTCATCGATGTCCAGCATGTGCTCGGTGATGGAACCTGGCTTGCCCGGCAAGGTGTGCGGTTCGATATTGACCGAGTAACGATACTCATCTTCCGGGAACGGAAAGGGAAAACGCTGGATGGCGCAGTCGGAATTCTTGAAGGTGAACTGGCCATGGAAGGCCTGGTCATCCCGTGGGGAAAATTGCATATTCCTGCTCCTTGAGTGTCCATCTCGCCAGAAGACGTTTTCAGAGATCCAGCACCAGCCGTTGACTGCGTGCCCGAGAAACACACGGCATCACACAGCGCTGACCGGCACGCTCCTGTTCATCGAGGAAGGCGTCACGGTGCTCCGCTTCCCCTTCCAGCATCTCGACCCGACACTGTCCGCAGACGCCACCACGACACAGGCTGGTTACCTCGACACCGCTGCGCTCCAACGCTTCCAACAGCGATTCATCCGAACCGACCGCCACTTCGACGCCGCTGGAGCGTGCCACCACCGTGAAGGGAGTTCCCGGTTCCGGGGCAGCAAAGACCTCGTGGTGGATGCGCGCAAGACTCCAGTGCAGCTCGCGTGCCGCTTCCTTCACGGCATCGATCATGGCCTGCGGGCCGCAGAGATAGACGTGCGTGCCGGAGGGCTGGCTCGCCAGCAAGGCCTTCAGATTCGGGCGTTCGAGACGATGCTGGGTGATGTTGCCACTTGCCAGATAGGGCGCTGCCTCCGGGAAGCGGGCGACATCGAGGTCTTGACTGCGCAGGTGCAGCTCCCAGCTTGCGTCACGTCGCTCAAGCTCCGGCAGGTAGGACAGAAACGGCGTGATGCCGATGCCCCCTGCCAACATCAGATGATGGCGTGCCTGCCAGTGCGGCAGAAACAGGTTGGCCGGCGGGCTGAGTTCCAGCTCGTCGCCGACCTGCACGCGGGAATGGATGGCTTCGGAGCCACCACGCGAGACCGGCTGTCGACGCACCGCGATGCAGTAATGCGAGGGATCATCCGGCGGGCTGATCAATGAGTAGGCGTTGCGACACACCCGCCCCTCTCCCGGGATACCCAGCACCACATGACTGCCCGGCGAGAACGGCGTGAAGGGGGAAGCCTCATCGGCAGGCACCAGAGTAAGCCGACGCACGCTGCTGCTGAGCTGATCAACCGCGACGACCCGCGCCTTCATGAAGCGAGACATGGTGTCACCTCCTCTTGTGGGGGAATCTCTCCCGGGGCTTCCGCATCGATTCGCACGCCCATGTAGGCGCCGAGACGCTTGGAAAAATGATCACGCACTTCCAGCATCAGGCCGCAACCATCACAGGCTGACGGCGAGTGGATGACATGCCCACTGACTTGCTGACAGTGCACGCAGAACATATGCCGCCCCAGGGCAGCGACCGGCAGCATCACCATGTCATCCAGCAGCAGCCCCTGCTGCTGAGCCAGATTGGCGACCTGCCACACAAAATGCTCACTGCCGATGATGACCAGACACCCCGTGACACCGATCTCGCTGATGGCGCCGACCACTGCCTCGCAGGCCTTTGGACGGTCATCGACGTCATGCCAGCGATGCAGGCGGGCGTTGTCGGCGGGCCCCGTGGGCAACGCCTCTGTTGCCGGAGCGGATTGCACGGCGCCTCCCACCTCGTGGCTGCCGAGCTGATCGAGCAGCGTACTGATCAGCTGACAATGCAACTGCAGCTGCTGACGGGCGTTGCCCCCCGCCTCACCAGTGCCTGGCAGGCTCTCGGGAGACTGGCACGCCACCAGATAGCGTTGGGCATCGGGCAGCGCCTCGATGCGTGGATAGTGTTGCCGACTTCGAATCCCGGCAGTGACAGAGGATGATTGCGGGCTTTTCATGACACGACCCTGCTCTGAGAAATTGTCCTTGTTGTAATGCCGCCGTCTTGACGATGACGCGCATCCGACTACCACTCAATTTCTTGAGCACATTTCGTGCCATTGACGGCAAATACATTGCTCGATATACCCGAAAAAACCGCCTAAAAACCCCACTTTATATATGAACAAACAATGGGTACATTCACGCACCAAAACAGTACACTAAACTCAGGAAAAACGGCTTGTATTCACCATTATTGCCCTGATTCAACCTCACTCCACAAGCCAACCCCTACGCCTGACATCTTCCTCACTAAACAACCACAATATCCTGAAAGAATAGAAAAATATGCCTTGATAAAATCACGACCTTTCATTCGAAACGACACCATGTGCTACTCCGTCGCCAGCATTCTGACGCGCTTTCGCTTGCATGATATTGGACGGATTCCTTGGTTTGACTCAGCACAAAAGAAAGCGCCTCACCGGAGGGGTGAGGCGCTTTTATGACTCGATATCGTCAGGTCACATTGCCACATCAAACATGCGCAATGGCATACGCACAATAAAGATCATGTCATCAATATCCACCCTGTCCCGGCACCCAGTTGGTGCCCGCCAGCGGCACCCGGGCCATGGCCGCGGCTTCCACGTTCAGGGCGACCAGATCTTCTGGTTCCAGGTGGTGCAGATGCGACTTGCCACAGGCACGTGCCAAAGTCTGGGCTTCCAGTGTCAACACACGCAGGTAGTTGGCCAGACGCTTTCCGGCTGCGGCCGGGTCCAGTCGCTGGCTCAACTCCGGGTCCTGGGTGGAGATACCGGCCGGGCACTTGCCATCCTGGAAGTCATCATAGAAACCGGCGGCGGATCCCAGCTTTTTGTACTCCTCAGCGTAGCGCGGATGGTTGTCGCCCAGCGCAATCAAGGCGGCGGTGCCGATGGCCACGGCGTCGGCACCTAACGCGATCGCCTTGGCCACATCGGCGCCGTTGCGAATCCCGCCGGAGACGATCAGCTGCACCTCACGGTGCAGGCCCATTTCCTGCAGAGCCTGAGTGGCCTGAGGAATGGCGGCCATGGTCGGAATGCCGACGTGTTCGATGAAGACATCCTGAGTGGCGGCGGTACCGCCCTGCATGCCATCCAGCACGATGACATCCGCGCCCGCCTTCACCGCCAACTTGACGTCGTAGTAGGTGCGGGTTGCGCCGATCTTGACGTAGATTGGTACCTGCCAGTCGGTGATCTCACGCAGTTCGGCAATCTTGATCGCCAGGTCGTCCGGGCCGGTCCAGTCCGGGTGGCGACAGGCGCTGCGCTGGTCGATGCCCTGCGGCAGCGTGCGCATGCCCGCGACCCGCTCGGAAATCTTCTGCCCCAGCAACATGCCGCCACCGCCGGGCTTGGCGCCCTGGCCGAGCACGACTTCGATGGCATCAGCCTTGCGCAGGTCGTCCGGGTTCATGCCATAACGTGACGGCAGATACTGATAGACGAGGCGCGAGGACTGACCGCGCTCCTCCGGGGTCATGCCGCCATCGCCGGTAGTGGTAGAGGTGCCAACTTCCGAGGCACCACGTCCTAGCGCTTCCTTGGCCTGGGCGGACAGGGCACCGAAGCTCATGCCGGCGATGGTCACCGGTGTGCTGATCACGACCGGCTTCTTGGCATGACGCGTGCCGAGCACGACTTCGGTCTCACACTTCTCGCGATAGCCTTCCAGCGGATAGCGCGACATGCTGGCACCGAGGAACAGCAGATCATCAAAATGCGGCACCTTGCGCTTGGCGCCCCAGCCACGGATATCGTAGATTCCCGTTTCTGCCGCTCGCTGAATCTCATGGATGGCATCGCGGCCGAAGGTCGCGGATTCGCGCAGTGCCGGGTTATAAGGCTGTGTTTGAGTCTCGTCGGTCATGTTGGGCATCCTGATCAGTAGGCTGAGGCGTTGTCGACCTTGAAGTGATAGAGCTGACGCGCAGATCCATAACGCGTGAAGCTGGCCGGGTCTTCCTCGATTCCGGCACTCGTCAGCAATTCCGCCAGTTCTTCCAGGTGCTCGGAACGCATCTCCTTGGCGACACAATCCGCACCCAGCGATGCGACCGTACCTTTCACATAGATTCGCGCTTCATAGAGCGAATCACCAAGGCCTTCACCGGCATCGCCGCAGACCACCATGCGTCCCGCCTGGCCCATGAACGCACTCATGGCCCCGATGTTGCCCTTGACGACGATATCGACACCCTTCATCGAGATACCGCAGCGCGCCGAGGCATTGCCTTCGATGATCAGCAGGCCGCCGTGCGCGGTCGCGCCCGCGGACTGGGAAGCATCACCCTTCACTCGTACGCAGCCGGACATCATGTTTTCCGCCACCCCGACCCCGGTGTTGCCGTGGATGGTGACGTTGGCCTTCTGGTTCATGCCTGCGCAGTAGTAACCCGCATGGCCATCGATATCGACACTGATGTCGTCATTGATGCCGCAGGCGATGTTGTGGGCGCCGTCGGAATTGACCACTCGCCACTCACGCGCTTCCTTCAGGGTGTCGGCATCGTGCAGGGCCTGGTTCAATTCGCGCAGCCCTTCAACGGCCAGATCGTGTGTCTTCATCATTACGCGGCCTCCGAACGGGCGGTGTCTTTTTCCCACAGATACAGGCGGCCGGGTTCCGGCTCCCACACGCGGGCATCCTTGATGCCCGGCAGACTGGCCAGGGCACGGTATTCCGAGGCCATGGCGACGTAGTCATCGGTCTCGGCGATCACGGCTGGCTTGCAGGCAATCGGGTCACGCACCACGGCGAAGCCATCACGCGTGCCGATGGTGAAGGTGAAGAAGCCATCAAGGTCCTTCAGGGCGCCGGTGATCGCGGCTTCCAGGCTGTCGCCCTGCTCCAGACGCCAGGTCAGGTAGCCGGCGGCAACTTCGGAATCGTTGTCGGTCTCGAAGCTGATGCCTTCACGCTTGAGCTTGGTGCGCAGCCAGTTGTGGTTGGACAGCGAGCCGTTGTGGACCAGGCACAGGTCGCGCCCGGTGGAGAACGGGTGACTGCCCTGCAGGGTCACAGCGCTTTCGGTCGCCATGCGGGTATGGCCGATGATGTGGCTGCCCTGCATGCCCTTGAGGCCATAGAGGCTGGCGATATGGGCCGGCAGGCCCACCGCCTTGAGGATCTCGATGCTCTGCCCCACGCTCAGCACGCGAATCTGCGGGGCGCTGTCGGCAAGCCAGCTGCGCACGGCGCTCTCTTCCCCGGCGATCTTGAACACGGCGACACTGGCATTGCTGAACCAGTCCGCCACCGTGCCGACCTGCTCGCCCAAGCCTCTGGCGATCGCTTCCCAATCCTCATCGGCACCATCGCTTTGCAGCGTCAGCTTGATGCCAGCGTCGAATTCGTCGCCATAGATGGCGAAGCCGGCGCTGTCCGGGCCGCGATCGGTCATCGCGATCAACATCGGCTCGAACAGCTCCCCCAGGCGCGATTCCAGCGCCGGGTTCTTGAGATATAGTCCTACGATTCCACACATGGTGATGTCCTCTCACGGGCAGGAGGCGTCTCCTGCTTGTTATCTTGAGCGTGGTAGTGAGGTGGTGACCCTCGTCAGGCATGACCCGCGATATCCACGAGCGCCACCGGATGAGGTCAGAAGAATTCGGCGTAGCGCTGGACTTCCCAGGCACTGACCTGCGCGTTGTAATCCAGCCATTCCTCGCGCTTGAGACGCATGAACTCGGCGCAGATTCCCTCGCCCAGGCTCTCGCGCAGAATGCTGTCCGCCTCGAGCGCATCGATGGCCAGCGCCAGATTCTGCGGCAGTTTCTCGATGCCCTTTTCGGCGCATTCACTCGGGGTCAGCGAGTAGAGATTGATGTTGTGTGCAGTGCCCGGATCCAGCTTGCGTGCCACGCCATCCAGTCCCGCCGCGATGATGGCGGCGTGGACGAGATAGGGGTTGCAGCCGGCGTCCGGTAGGCGGAACTCAAGGCGGCCGTAGGGTACACGCACCATGGCCGAACGGTTGTTGTCGCCATAGGCGACGAAGACCGGCGCCCAGGTCGCGCCGCTGGTGCTGCCACCACCGACCAGACGCTTGTAGGAATTGACGGTCGGCGCGGCAAAGGCACACAGTGCTGGGGCATGTGCCAGGAGACCACCGAGGAAATGGTACGCCAGCGGCGACAGGCCCATGCCCTGGGCGTCGGAATCATCGCCGAACAGGTTGCGGCCGGTGTCATCGCAGATGGACAGGTGGAAGTGCATGCCGTTGCCCGGGCGGTCTGCCAGCGGCTTGGGCATGAAGGAGCACACCATACCCAGATCATTGGCGATCTCGCCGGCGGCCATGCGCACGAAGGTGAAGCGGTCTGCCGAGGTCAGCGCATCGCTGTAGGTGTAGTTGATCTCGAACTGGCCGTTGGCGTCCTCGTGATCGATCTGATAGACGTCGAAGTCCACCGCTTGCAGCGATTCGACCAGACGTTCGAGGAATTCCCGCGAACGCGACAGACCCTTGTAGTCATAGCAGGGCTTGGCGAGGGTATCGCTCTCGTCCACCGGCAATAGCTCACCCGCTTCCCCCCGACGGAATAGTGAGAATTCTGGCTCCAATCCGCTATTGAGCGTCCAGCCCTTCTCCTTCAAACGCTCTAGCTGCTTGAGCAGCACCACGCGGCTATCATTGGCGAACGGCTCACCATTGACGTAGCCATCGCAAGCCATGCGTGCATAACCCGGCTGCCACGGCACCAGCGACAACGAGCTCAGATCTCCCCGCGCCAAGAAGTCCGGCCCCTCCGGGGACATACCGAGACCACTGACGGCGAAGCCGGCAAAGCCGGCGCCCTTCTCGACCACATCCATCAGGCAATTGGCCGGCACGGACTTGGTCTTGGCAGCGCCATGAATATCCACGAACTGCGCCAGCAGATAGCGAATGTCGTGATCCTTGATGAACTGTTGCGCGTTTTCGGGTGACATCTGGGTTTCCTCTGAGAGCGGACCGGGTTCCATCTCCCTCGACACTGTCTGCCACCCCGGGGAACCTGACCCCTTGTGGTGACTCGCCACGTCAAGATAGCGGATGAAACGATTTTTGTGATTCCTGCTGGTCAACTTTATTTCCCTCAAAGAAAAGCATGCGGCATGCCATTTCGCCAGTTGCCGCCCGGAACTTTTCATCAACCTCCTGTTTTGCATGGAAATTTATTTTCCAAGTCCATTTCACCCCACAGGAAACGCCAGGTGATCCTGAGTGAATTCCCGCCCGTTTCTCGAAATAGGCATCATTTCGGTGCCCAAAGCTCTCTCTTCGCACCAGCATGACGCAAAACGCTAATATTCACGCCCGAATTCGTGCTGCCAATTGGCGCCTGACTCGCTCAAGGGCTGCCGTGGCCATGGCCTTTGACGGAATTGGCAAGCCCCTTGCTTAACCATGAGGAATGTTTCTTTCCTTCCAAGAATCGACCCTCGTACGATCAAGCAAGGCAAGCAGCAGGCACAAGCCCTTGTGAAGCGCCTGAAGAGGCGCCTGACAAGGCGAAAGAACAACAACACCTCCTGCGGCGGATGCGCGTCTTGCGCGCCATCATCAGCAGGACTACGGCACCCCCCACTTACGCTAGGCAGCACGACTCACAGGAGAAAGGGACGCATGGCGAATTCATGGCGCATCTCGGCACTGGCCGAACAACACCGCAAGCTGGGCGCGGAGCTGGAAGACTGGAATGGCATGGGCACCGCCTGGAATTACGCCGTCTCGGAGACGGCCGATGACCACGAGACCATCCGCACCCGCGCCGGATTGATGGATGTCTCGGGACTCAAGAAGATCCACTGCAATGGCCCGCATGCCCAGGCCGTGCTGGATTACGTCACCACGCGCGACATGTCCAAGCTGTATCCGGGCAAATCGGTGTACGCCAGCGTCTTGAATGAGGCAGGCAAGTTCGTCGACGACTGCATCGTCTATTGTCTGGCGCCGAACTCTTACCTCGTAGTGCACGGCACAGGTACCGCGAATGAAATGCTGGCCAAGAGTGCCCTGGGGCGCGCCGTCAGCCTGACCTTCGATGACGACATGCATGACATGTCACTGCAGGGGCCGGTCGCGGTGGATTTCCTGGAGCGTCACGTACCAGGTGTTCGTGAGCTGCGTTACTTCCACCATCTGCAGACCCAGCTATTTGGCTACCACGTGATGATCTCGCGCACCGGCTACACCGGCGAGCGTGGCTACGAGATCTTTTGCAAGGCGAAGGACGCCCCCTCTCTGTGGGAGAAAATTCTCGAGGACGGCGCCGACATGGGCATCAAGCCGTGCAGTTTCGGTACCCTTGACTGGCTGCGGGTCGAGAGCCACCTGCTGTTCTACCCGGCGGACAATTCCGAAACCTACCCCTATCCTGATCAGCCGGTGGGCGACACCCTGTGGGAGCTGGGCCTGGACTTCACAGTCTCGCCGGGCAAGACCGAATTCCGTGGCGCCAGCGAACACTTCGCGCTGCAGGGCAAGGAGCGTGTCAAGGTCTATGGCGTGCTGCTGGATTCGAGAGACGTCGCCCAGATCGGTGACAAGATCTACGCCGACGGCAAGTGTGTCGGTGTCATCACCCAGGGCATGTACTCGCGCCTGAGCGATCGTTCCATGGCCCTGGCACGTCTCGAACCCGGCTATGCCGAGCATGGCACTCCGCTGACCCTCAAGACCGGCACTGACGGCGAGACCAGCCTCTCGGCCATCAGCCACTCCCTGCCCTTCGATGACCCGGAAAAGGCCAAGCGACTGGCGCGCGGCTGATCGCGCGCCATAGCCACGAGGCAACAGCTCAAGCCCCGAGGCGACAGCGCGAATCGCGTGATGCTGGATTGCGTGAAACCTGAGAGGCCTCCTCGGCATGACGTCGAGGAGGCCTCTTGCATCAGATGCCATGGAGTCAGGACGAGGACTGGCCACAAACGTGGATGAGGGTTGGCGGTAAACTTGATAATGTCACCCAATATCCGCACGCGGGTGACGCGCAACGACTCCCACAAGGACGCGTATTCTCACCCCGCCTGCCCATTCCTATCGCATTCACCTCCGCCACAGGAGTTATCCATGCCGCGAGAATCCTCCAGTACTCCCGACACACCTCAAGCGAAGGTGTCTGACACCAAATCCTCTGACACGAATTCCCCTGCGCTGGCCGCGAAACCTGCCGCGCAGTCCGAGGTGAAAGAGACCATCACCGCGGCAGCCGACGAGACACGCCTGGGACTTGAGCAGCACATCGCGCGCGCGCTCAAGCAGCAGCGCGTTTCACAGGGCTACAAGATTTCCGATGTCTCGCGTATCGCTGGGATCAGTCAAGGCATGATCAGCAAGGTGGAAAACGCTCAGGTATCCACCAGCCTCGATACCCTCAACAAGCTTTGCAATGCCTTAAGCCTGCCGATCTCAAAGCTGTTCAGCGATTACGATGTCAATGGGCGTGGCGCACAGCACATCAGGGCCGGGCAAGGCATGCAGGTGGTGCGTACCGGCACGGAAGTCGGCCATGCCTATCAATTATTGAGCTACAAGCAGGGACCAAAGAAACGCTACGAACCCTTCCTGATCACCATGGATGACGCCAGCGAAGTCTTTCCCAACTTCTGTCATGCCGGCCATGAGTTCATCTACCTGCTCTCAGGTCGTCTCACTTATCGTCATGGCGACAGGTTCTACGATATGGAACCTGGCGACAGTCTGGCCTTCGATGCCGGTGTGCCGCATGGTCCCGAGAAATTGAACGAGGTACCGATTCAGCTGCTGTCGATCATTCACTATGACGATGAATGAGCCTCTCTGACGAATGAGACCCTCGAACATCCATCATCATCGTCATGGGGACTGGGCAACATCAATGAAGATTCGCCTTGCCACACCCGAGGATGCCCAGGGAATTTCACGCGTCGCGTCCGCACTGGGCTATCTGCCCCACGACGATGATGCGTTGATCCTGCAGCGACTGGAGCACCTGTTGGCTTCTCAGTATGACCGCATCTGGGTAGCGGAACAGGCGGGGATAGTGATTGGCTGGCTGCACGCCCAGCACGTCTTTCGTGTCGCTTCAGCCGATTTCATCGAGATACTGGGCCTGTCCGTCGCCCAGGAGGCGCAACGACAAGGCGCAGGGCGGGCATTGGCCAGGCAGGCCATTGCCTGGGCATCGGACGAGGCGCTGACCCTGCGAGTTCGCACCCATGAGGCGCGCGATGTCGCCAGGAAATTCTATGCCGCCTGCGGCTTTACGCTGGCCAAGACACAGTGCGTCTTTCAGATGACCCCGTGATTCTGCCCGCCTCCCTGACCGAGCTCGCCCCGAGTTCATGCCCTGCCATGCCCCGCAGGCCGAAGAAAAAATCGCCTGCCTCGCCACCTTGCGAGATGTGTCCTGCATAGCCCTTCCTTCATTCGGCAGTCGTATCGCCTGAATGGCATCAGAGCTGTCGCCGTTTCCTCCAGTTACGGCACCTGTTTTCTGAGCGAAGAGGCATGTGGATGACGCTTCTTGCATGACTCTCCTCCCCACGAGAATCTTGCCATCGCGCCGGCATGAGACTTTCGTCCATCGGTGAAATTTGTTTTTGACAGCGCCTTTTTCTCGGCTAGATTGAGTCGATGTAACGGGTTACATTCAAAGGCAAGACATGGCTGTCCCGGCCATGTCCGCTACCTGCCCCACTGCGCCATCCCCGACAATCAGAGGGTCGTTTCAGTCCCTGCAACACCACGTACGCTCTGCTTCATGCACGCCCTTCATAGAACAATCAACAATAAACGGAGACTCGACTATGGCTTGGTACTACTCCTATATCATTGGCTATTTCGTGATCATGTTCGCGATCGGCTACTACTACTTCCGCAAGGTGAAGACCTCTGACAGCTATCTGATTGCCGGCTGGAACATGGGCTACTGGAAGATCACCGGCACCACCATCAGCACCTGGTGTGGCGCGGCAGCCTTCATCGGCTGGATGGGCATGGGCTTTTCCAAGGGGCTCTCCGGCTACTTCATGTTCGCCCTGCCCGGCATCATCGCGAGCCTGATGCTGGTCATCTTCTTCAGCCGCCCGCTGCGGCGCAAGAAGCTCTATACCTTGGCAGACCTGTTCGGACGCCGTTTCGGCCGCAAGGCCAGTCTGTTTCCCTCGTGCTTCTCGGCTTTCATCTACTCGGTGCCTGCCACCGCGATCCAGATCATCGGCATGAGCACCATTCTCACCGTGGTGCTGGGGCTGGAGTTCAATACCGCCATCTTCGTGTCATTTGCGCTGATTCTCGGTTTCACCATTCTGGGAGGACTTGAAGCCGCCATCGTCACCGATGCCCTGCAGAGCATCCTGTTGATCGCCGGCATCATGGTGCTGGGCTTCACAGCGCTCAGCTATGCCGGAGGCCTGGAACATGCCCTGCTCAATACGCCGATCGAGTTTCTGGCCCCGCTGCCGGAAGGCAAGACGATGGAGGTAGTGACCTTCGCGCTGACGGTGGCGCCGTTCTATCTCGTCTGGCAGTGCACCTGGCAGCGTATCTTTGCCTCCGAGAGTGAGGACGTGGCCATCAAGGCCGGCGTGTCAGGCTTCTCGATCGTGATGCTGATTTCCTTCCTGCCCTATTGCATCGGCGTGCTGGCGCGTCAATTCGTGCCGCTGGATACCTCGGCCGACCACGTCTTCTCCTACGTCACCATGCAGTTGCTGCACCCGGCCATCGGCGGGCTGGTCATCGTCGGCCTGCTGGCCGCCCTGATGACCTCGGCGGACTCCTACATCCTGCAGGGCAGCTCCAATCTGGCGCATGACCTCTACGGCAACTTCATCAATCGTCAGGCCAACGAGAAGCAGAAGATGGCCTCGGCACGTCTGAGTGTCGTCGTCATCAGCGTGCTGGGACTGGGCGTCACCTTCCTGATGACCGACATCATCTCGGCCTACCAGTGGGCGCTGCGTATCTCAGCCACCACGCTGATCTTCCCGTTCTTCGCGGTGATGTTCTGGAAGCATGCGACGTCCAAGGGCTGCATCAGCAGCATGGCGAGCGCCCTGAGCGTCACTGCTCTCTGGCCGCTGCTGTCGACCGACATAGACCCCGCCTACCCGGGCTTTTTGACCTCGCTGGTGGTGCTAGTGATCGTCAGCAAGCTGACCCGCCATAGCCCCAGCGAGGATGTTGCGGCCTATTACTGGGACGGCGCCGATTCACAGGCCACAAGCGTCGCATCGAGCACTTCCAAAGCGGATCTCGCGCTGACCTCGAAAGTTGGCTGAGCGAGCCTGAATCGCAAGAACCAGAACGAGAGTAAGTGGCTCGGGGCTTGTTGCTGCCACGAGCCGCTGCTTGAAGTCTGGTACCTGCCCCCGCTTGCTTGTGATCCCTCCATTTGCTGACTGATCAGCAGAGCTGTTATTTCGGCCCGCTGTCATCACAAGGACGCCACACATGACCCGAGCAGCACAGACTTCCCACAGCGCCGCCATGCCAGCCGCCCATCGTGTCAATAACCCCTACGCCCCACTGAGCGAGTCAGAGCCTCAGTCCGGCACGCGCTGGCTCAAGGGCAATATCCATGTACACACCTGCGAAGCGCTCGATGAGAGCATTTCGATGGACCGGATTCATGGCAAGGACCATGACGAAGTGATCCGGCGCTCACAGACCGCTCCCTTCCACTTCGATTTCGTGTGCACCTCGGTTCACCCCTACCTCAACAATATCGAGCTGTTCTCACGCGGCGAGCAGCGTGATGACTTCGTGGTGATTCCGGGACGCGAGATCCAGAACGACACTATCGACGATGGCGGCTATCTCGACGGCTATTTCGCCGGCGAGCATTCGAAATATCTGCATGTGCTGAGCATGGGAAAGGTCGGCGGTCTGTCGATCTGCGCCCACCCCAACTTCTTCGAGACCACTCGCCCGCGCGAAGGCGGCGAATGGACACAGATCAAGAAGACGCTCCTAAACCCGTGTGTCCGCCTCGCGGAGATGAACATCATGGGCATGGAGGTCTACAACGGCCTTTCCATCCTGGAAGAACACATGGGGGAGAAGCCCTACGCGCCACACATGGCAGAGCCCTGCTGGGATGATCTGCTCTGCGAGGGGGTGCGTTGTGCCGGCTTTGCCGGCAATGACGAGTTCTATCGTGAACAGTACATCTACGAGAACTATGCCCCCCTCGGCTTCATCATGGTGGAGGCCGCCCTGACCGAAGTGGATATCCTGCGCAACGTGAAGCGTAACCGGTTCTATGCCAGCACCGGGGTCGTGCTGGCCGATACACCACTGGCAATGTCTGAACAGCAGGAACGCTACACCTTTCGCGTCTGCGCACAGGACAAGGTGAAGTGGAAGGCGATGGTGCAGCGAGGCATGGCCCCCACAGACGCAGGCGAGCCAGAGGCGCCGCAGCTGATCGAGATCACGGCCCCCACCGCTGCTGCAGAGTGGGAGCTGGAGCTGGACGGCGACTGGAAGTACGTGCGCTTTCAGGCCGAGTCGCTGGACAACTCCCTGCATCGCGCCTGGTTGCAGCCGATCTACGGTCCGGGCTGGGTCGACTACAAGACGCTGTGAGCCAGGCAGTGTGAGTCAGGCAGTGTGAGTCAGGCCCCGAGAATCAAGCCCCGAGAATCAGACCCCGCGAGCAGGTGCTCAGTCCGGACTGGGCGCCGGGCCTGCACTGCCGCGAATCGCTAGCGACGCGTCCAGCAAGCGTGACGTCAAGGGCGCGTCGTCCTCGAGATGGCGGATCAACGCCTGGGCGATCACTTCGCCCATCTCCTCCACCGGCAGGTCTACCGTCGTCAGCGGTGGATTGAAAAACTCCGCCATTTCCAGGTCATCGAATCCCACCACCGAGACCTGTTGCGGCACACGAATTCCCCGCCGCTGCAGTGCCAGCATGGCACCACTGGCCAGTACATCATTGAGGCACATCACGGCGGTGATGCCATCCCGCAGGCCGCCTTGCCCTTCGCCATCGAGCGCGCCCCCAGCCTCACAATGAAGCTCGCCTATCGCGGCACTCGCCCCGGCGGTGGTGATATCGACGAACTGATCATGTTCGCGATCGGTGCGGGCGGCCTCCAACGCCTGCAATGCGGCAACGGCGCCGTCGTAGCGCAGGCGCGCGCGGTCGTTGTGAGCCAACGGTTCGGAGAGGATCACGATACGCTGATGCCCCAGGGACATCAGATACTCCGCCAGCGCCTTGGCCAGGCCATAGTTGTCATAGCCCACCGTGATCAACGGCGAGTCCGGCAGGTAGATGCTGTTGAAGACCACCGGCACCGAGAAGCGTGACAGGTAGTCCAGTGTCTCGGCGGCATGACTGCCACCGGGCAGAATCACGGCGTCCACCCCCATGTTGACCAGCTCGCGTACCTTGTCGAATTCCGTCACCCGCCCTTTCTGAGTGGTCGTCACCAGCAGGCTGTAGTGCGCCCGCGCCAGCGCGCCTTCCAATGCATCGATGAACTTGGCGTAGATCGGGTTCTCGAAGGTCGGGATCACGATTCCCAGAGTGCGCGACTGATGCTGAGACAGCACACGCGCGGCATTATTGGGCAGGAAATCGAGGGCGTCGGCCGCCGCCAGCACCTTGTCGGCCGTCTTCTTCATCACCTTTTCGGGATTGTTGAGTACCCGTGAGACCGTCGCGACCGACACCCCCGCCAGCTGGGCGACTTCCCTGACCCCGGCACGCCTGGGCTTGTTCATGGCTTGCTCTCCCTCGCCGCCTGCGCTCTTCGGGCCGGTTTCGCCTGGCGCAGGGCGTCCAGCTCCGTCAGATAACGTTCCAGCACCAGATTGGGTGGGCGACTCTTGCGCGTGATGGCGCTGTAATAAGTGACATAGGAATTGGCCACCGGACTGAGCGCCTGCATCTGGCCATCGCGCACCCAGCGCTCGGCATAGTGGGTGGGCAGATAGCCGAGATAGCGCCCGGAAAGCACCAAAAAGGCGATGCCCTCGCGGTCAGTCGCGGAAGCGGCGGCTTTGAGCGGTTCATGCAGCGCCTTGATCGCAGGCGTCTGCGCGTAGGCCGGTAGCACCGCATCATGCTGGCGAATCTCTTCCTCACCCACCGGACGCCCCCGCGCAAGGGTATCGCCCGCGCGGGGCTCGCGAAACAGCGCGTGGCCCCGCGCGCAGTAAAGGCAGGAGGTTTCCTCATAGAGCGAGCGATACTCGAGCCCCGGCAGCGTCTTGAGCGTCGGGATCACCCCGGTATGCAGGCGGCCATCCAGCACGGCACGCTCGATCTCGTTGGGGGGAATCATGCGGATGTTGATCATCACCTCCGGGCCGTGGCCCTTCAGCGCACTCAGCGCATCCGTGATGTGCATCTCGGGCATGGTGACCAGATTGTCGGTGATGCCGATGTTCAGCTCGCCCTTGAGCCAGGCATGCAGACCATTGATGCGTGTGCGAAAGCCCTCTGCCGCCGCCAGCATCTGCATCACAGCTTCATGCACGTCTCTTCCCTCATTGGTGAGCGCGAAACCACTGCGCCCGCGCTGACAGAGCTTGAGGCCCAACCGCGTCTCCAGGTCACTCATCGCCATGCTGATGGCGGAGCGACTGATATTGAGCTCGATCTCGGCCGCCGAGAAACCGCCGCACTCCACCACCTTGCGAAAGATGCGCAGCAGACGCAGATCGGCATCGCCAAGCTGCCCCCTCATGCCGTCCTTGCGCATGGTCTGCCCTCCTGAATTCCACGACATAGAAAGTTAAGTAAATGCTTTCCTGAAGATAAAGACAATGACATTTATCTTACCAAAAGGACTTCCTAATCTAGTCGACAGGAGCCGAGAACCAACAACAACACACTCTGTGGGAGACATCATGACCGCCTTCGATACATCCCCTTCCGCTCAGGCAGGGTTGAGCCAGGAGCAGCTCGATGCCTACTGGATGCCCTACACGGCCAACCGCCAGTTCAAGCAGGACCCACGCATCATCACCAAGGCGCAGGGAGCCTACTTCACGGACTCCCAGGGCCGTCAGATCTTCGATGGCCTGTCGGGTCTCTGGACCTGCGGTGCCGGCCATTGCCGCCCGGAAATCGCCGAGGCGGTCAGCACGCAGCTGCGCGAGCTGGATTACGCGCCCGCCTTCCAGTACGGCCATCCCAAGGCCTTCGAGCTGGCGCACCGCATCAAGACGCTGATGCCCGAGGGGCTGGATCACGTCTTCTTCACCGGCTCCGGCTCCGAGAGTGCCGACACCTCACTGAAGATCGCGCGTGCCTACTGGCGCAAGAAAGGCAAGCCGACCAAGACCAAACTGATCGGGCGCAGCAAGGGCTATCACGGCGTCAACTTCGGGGGCTTCAGCGTCGGTGGCATCGGGGCCAACCGCTCGCTCTACGGCCAGGGGGTCGATGCCGATCACCTGCCGCATACCCTGCTCAAGGAAAATGTCTTCACGCCCGGCATGCCCAAGACCGGTGCCGAGCGCGCCGATGAGCTGCTGGAGCTGATCGCGCTGCATGATGCCTCCAATATCGCCGCCGTCATCGTCGAGCCGATGGCAGGCTCCGCCGGCGTGCTGCCACCGCCAGTAGGCTATCTCAAACGCCTTCGCGAGATATGCGACCAGCACGACATCCTGTTGATCTTCGATGAGGTCATCACCGGCTTCGGACGCATGGGCGCCATGAGCGGCGCCGAGGAATTCGGGGTCACGCCGGACATCCTCAACGTCGCCAAGCAGATCACCAATGGCGCGGTGCCGATGGGCGCCGTGGTCGTCAAGGGCGACATCTACCAGACCTTCATGGACAACGGCGGCCCCGACTACATGATGGAGATTCCCCACGGCTACACCTACTCCGGTCACCCGGTGGCGTGTGCCGCGGCGCTGGCAGCCCTCGACGTGCTCGAGAACGACCAGCTCATCTCCCGCGTCCGCGAGCTGAGTCCGGTATTCGAGAAGAAGCTGCACGAGCTCAAGGGCACACGCTACATCAGCGACATCCGCAACTACGGTCTGGCCGGTGCGCTACAGGTCGAGGCCTATCCCGGCGAGCCGGCGCGTCGCCCGTATGAGATTGCCATGCACTGCTGGAAGGCCGGTTTCTATGTCCGTTACGGCGGCGACACCATCCAGCTGGGCCTGCCGTTCATCACCGAACACGACGAGCTGGACCGCCTGATCAATGCCCTCGGCGATGCCTTCGCCGCCCAGGACTGACGGTCGACGCTCAAGGCTGACCATCAACATTCAGAACTGACGATCAACACTACTTCATTCATCGCCATTCATTTCACAAGTCATCTCAGGGAGCCCATCCAATGAAGACGCTCGGACACCTCATCAACGGCAACATCGATCACAGCGAAGGCCGTACCCAGGACATCTTCAATCCCTCCACCGGCGAAGTCGGCGGTCAGGTGCGTCTGGCCAGCAAGGCGACGGTCGAAGAAGCCATCGCGGCCGCCGAGGCCGCCTTCCCGGAATGGCGCAACACGCCGCCGATCAAGCGCGCCCGAGTGATGTTCCGCTTCAAGCAGCTGCTGGAAGAACACGCCGACGAGATCGCCCGCCTGATCGGTCAGGAGCACGGCAAGATCTGTCACGATGCGCTGGGCGAATTGCAGCGCGGCATCGAGAATGTCGAATATGCCTGCAGCGCCCCGGAACTGCTCAAGGGCGAGCACAGCCGCAATACCGGCCCGGGCATCGATTCCTGGAGCGAATTCCAGCCGCTGGGCGTGGTTGCCGGCATCACGCCGTTCAACTTCCCGGCCATGGTACCGCTGTGGATGTACCCGATGGCGATCGCCTGTGGCAACACCTTCGTCCTCAAGCCCTCCGAGCGCGACCCGACTTCCACGCTGTTCATCGCCGAGCTGCTGATGGAGGCCGGACTGCCGGCCGGCGTCATGAATGTCGTCAATGGCGACAAGGAAGCCGTCGATACGCTGCTGGACGACCCGCGCATCCAGGCAGTCAGCTTCGTCGGTTCCACCCCGATCGCTGAATACATCTACAGCCGCGCCGCGGCCAACGGCAAGCGCTGTCAGGCCCTCGGTGGCGCCAAGAACCACGCCATCGTGATGCCGGACGCCGACATGGAATACGTGGCCAACTCACTGAATGGCGCCGCCTTCGGCTCTTCCGGTGAGCGCTGCATGGCACTGTCCGTCGCAGTGGCCGTGGGCGATGACGCCGCCGACAAGCTGATAGCGCAGATGAAGCAGCAGATGGAAGGCCTCAAGGTCGGCATCTACAGCGACAAGGGCAATGATTTCGGCCCGCTGATCACCGCGGCCCATCGTGACAAGGTGGTCGGCTACATCGACAGCGCCGAGCAGCAAGGCGCGACGGTGGTGGTCGATGGCCGCAATCCGCAGGTCGAAGGCGGCGAGAACGGCTTCTTCGTCGGCGGCACCCTGATCGATGGCGTCACCCCGGAGATGACCTGCTACCAGGAAGAGATCTTCGGCCCGGTGCTGCTGGTCGTGCGCGCCGATTCGATGGAAGCCGCCATGCAGCTGATCAATGATCACGAATACGGCAACGGCACCTGCATCTACACCCGTGATGGCGAAGCCGCCCGCTACTTCAGTGATCACATCCAGGTCGGCATGGTCGGCATCAACGTGCCGCTGCCGGTACCGGTCGCCTATCACAGCTTCGGCGGCTGGAAGCGCTCGCTGTTCGGCGATCTGTCCGCCTACGGCCCGGACGCGGTGCGCTTCTACACCCGCCGCAAGACCATCACCCAGCGCTGGCCTTCCGCCGGTCTGCGTGAAGGCGCCCAGTTCGCCTTCCCGTCCTGATCCATCGCCTTCCTGTTCTGATCCGCGGATCATCGTCTGATGACAACTGCGCCGGACAGCCCTGCTGTCCGGCGCTTTCGTGTGCTCATCACGCGGGGTCATGCCGGCAGTCAGCCCCTGCCCCTTGCAGTGGCCAAAAACGGCTCCACATAGTCAGGACATCTCATCACGAGAATCCCGACAACATCGGCGGTCAGCACCGTCACAAGGAGCCAAGATGATCTGGGTAATCGCCACCGTTACCGCCAAGGAAGGCCACGTTCAGGATGTCTTCAATGAACTCTGCGCCGTCGCCCCCACCGTGCGCGAGGAAGATGGCTGCCACGCCTACCACCCGTGTCTGGACTCCGAACGCGCCGCCGACAAGGACAACGACCCACGCCCCGACACCATCACGGTGGTGGAAGCCTGGGAATCCCACGATGCGCTGCAGGCCCACCGTGAGACCGAACACATGCAGCGCTTCCGCGACAACGCCGGTGACTGGATCGCCGATGGCGATATCCGCATCCTGAGCCCGGCGGGCTGATAGCCAGAACAGCATTGGGAAAGACCCAAAAAAGCCCGGCCTCCTGGAGGCCGGGCTTTTTCGTGAGATACCGATGAGCAATATCCGCTAACAGCTTTGCCTGCCGCCCACCATTGAACACAGGTGCACCCCGTCTGATCTGACAAGGCAACCCATGTAGCTACACAACTCACAAGACACAGTACTTGATGCACGACCTGGATTCACAGAATAACCGCAGCACTTTGGGCCATGAGGTAGAGGCGGGAGGGGCAGCGCCGGCACCCTTCTCGGCTCACCGTCCAAAGTGAGACAGGTCACCGATGCCAAGCTGCGCAAGGTGGTCAAGAAGCTGAATGACCGCCCCCGAAAACGTATCGCTATCGCACACCGGAACAGGTTTTCCTGGGGAATCTTCAAGAGCCCTGAATACCGAAGATGCTGCGCTTGTTGCTTGAATTCAGGTTCCTGTGAGCGCGGATCGCCGCCCGATGTGGGTGTTCTGCGATTTATGGAGACCCGGAAGAAACGCCGGGTGTCCCCGCGGTCGATATACATCGGGTGAAGGCGCGCGGTTCAAAGCTTCTCGAGGAACCGCTGCACTTTTTCCGTGCGATGGAGGTCGACGTGGGTGACGATCCAGATGGGCACCGACCAGTCTTCTGATGGGGGCAGGATCTCGATCAGGCCCGGGTCTCGGGCTGCCTCGTGCTCGCCAAGGAAACCGATGCCGAGCCCATCCTTGACGGCCGCCTCCATAACCTGCGGGTCAGCCACCTTAATCAGCATCGTGCCCGCATCAAGGTTTTCCCGCATCCAACGGGCGAACGGCAGCGGCGAGGTTTCGTCGATGGAGCCAACGAAGCTGTGGCCGTCCAGTTTGCCGATATCTGGTCGCCCGAGTCGGCGAACATAGTCGCGGCTGGCGTAGAGGCCGAAGCGAACATGCCGGAATAGTTTGACCACATAGTCCGGGGTCTGGGGTTTAGGGCCGGCACGGAAGGCGACATGAGCCTCGCCGTGCTCGAGGCGCGCAAGATCGGTCGTGGCCGAGAATTCCAGTTCGATCTCCGAGTGGTCGAAGTGGAACTCCCGCAGCGCCGGCATGATCAGCGGTGCGACACCCGCGAGGGCGGTCACGACGAGCTTGCCAGATAGCCTACCCGAGCGGCCCCGATTACGGCCAGCTAGATCGATGAACATCTCGTCGGCGCGACTGGCAACGTCAAGCATCTCCTGTCCGCTCTCCGTCAGCGTATATCCCCGCGCATGGCGTTGAAATAGCTTGGTCTGAAATGCCGTCTCGAGTGTGTCGACGTGCCGGTTGACGGTGGCCCTATGCACGCCCAAGGCGTCCGCCGCGGCGCTGACAGTGCCATGGCGGGCGAGCATGAGCGCGGTTCGAAGTTCTGTCCAATGTTGCATGCTCCCAGATTATCAGGCTACCCGTGTCGCATCAACGCGCATAAGGTGCGCATTTCGATCAGTTGTGGCGAATTGGTGCCTCACTTATATTCCGGCAAACAATCCATAGATTGGAGTTGAAGATGAAATATCTCTCGCTGGGGCTGCGAGCCCTACTCACTTTTGTGTTTATTGGCGCAGGTGGTGCAAAACTCGCCGGCATTCCCATGATGGTGGAGACATTCGATGCCGTTGGTCTTGGTCAATGGCTTCGCTACCTCACAGGGGTCATCGAGGTTTCGGGCGCCGCGCTGCTGTGGTGGCCGAACCGACAGGTAGTCGGCGCTTCGGTTCTTGGTGGCACGATGGTTGGGGCCGTACTGACGCATTGGTTCATTCTCGGCCCGTCTGCGGTCCCAGCCATCGTGCTTGGACTGATCGCTGCCGTCGTGCTGTTTATCCATCGCGACCAGATATCGGAAGTCCTCGGCGGCGCTCTGAAAACCTGATCTACGATTCGATGGACTTAGGTCCATGGTTCATCACGCTCTCCCTAAAGATAGGTCAGAACGTGTCAACTATATTCAGGACGGGGCAAGAGCCCAAAAAAGCCCGGCCTCCTGGAGGCCGGGCTTTTTTGGGCTTGCTGTCATGACGGCATATCATTTACCGCTACAACCCCGGTTTCACTCCTGCGGCTGATCCTCGGACAATTGCATGATCATGCGCGTCGTCAGGTAAAGGCGTGGCACGACGCTATCGACCAGCACGAACTCCTGATCGCTGTGGTAGCCGCCGCCGACGAGACCCAGGGATTCGAGCACTGCCGGTTTATCGGAATCTGCATGATAGGCGTAGGCTGCATCGGTGCCGCCACCGATCTCGACCGCTTGCAGTGTCTGCCCCAACTCCTGATAGATCTTCTGGGCCTGCTCGGCCAGCTGCTGACTCTGCGGATTGTCAGGCAGCGGCGGACGCCCCTTCTCGAGGTGAAACTCCACTTCGGTATCATCGATCAACTGGTTCTTCGTGATGGCCTGCGCTTCTTCCAGGACACGCTGATACTCGCTGCTATCGAAGTAGCGCATATCACCTTCCGCCCTGGCATGCTCCGGAATCACGTTGCGCTTGACGCCGCCCTCGACGATCGTCCAGTTGAGCGTCGTCTCCTTGTCCGCATCATCAAGCTCATTCAACTGCAGCAGCTGATGAGACAGCTCCATGATGGCGTTGCGCCCTTCCTCTGGTGCGCCACCGGCATGGGAGGCACGGCCCTTCACCTCGAGAAACGCATAGTTGATGCCCTTAGTGACGACGGTGACGGCATCAACTCCCGGGTCAGCGAAGGTAGGCTCGAATACCAGCACGGCATCCTGATCTGCCGATAGCTCATGAATCAGGTCATGCGAGCCCGGCGAGCCCTTCTCCTCATCAGGATTGAAGACAACCGTCACCTGGCCATAGTCATCAAACCCGAGCGACTTCAGCGCCTCGAGACTGTGCAGAATAACGGCTGCGCCACCCTTGGCATCGCCCACGCCCGGGCCATAGGCACGCCCATCCTCGATACGGAAGGCACGCTCCGTGGCGGCGCCTTCATCGAAGACGGTGTCGTAGTGAATCATCAACATGATCTTGCGACTGCCATCTCCCTGCAGGCGACCAACAATCGTATTGCCGCCATAGGTCTTGGCAGGGTGCGTTTCCACCTGTGCGCCAAGCGCTTCGAGATGCTGGGTCAGCATTGCCTCAACGTCATTCAAGCCTTCACGGTAGCCCGTTCCCGAATCCACGTTGACCAGTGTTTCCAGCGTCTCCAGCAGAGGCGCTCGCTGTTGCTCGACGGCATCCTGCACATCCTGATAGTCCGCCGCTTGCGCACCGGCACTGCACATACCGTATGCCAAACCCACCGCCAACATCGGAAGCCGCATTCCACACCTCTAATATTGTTATATAAGGAATAACGAAGGTAAGGCGGATATCAGGCAAACGCAAACGCGAGGCCTACCGGGAAATTTTTTCCGCTAGCAGCTTTACCTGCCGTCCACCATTGAACACAGGTGCACCTCATCTGATCTGCGTCTCGTGAATGTGCAGCACTCACAGGGATTATCGGTTGCCTGAGGGCTTCTCAGCGCCGATACTGTATATGAATACAGTATCGAAAGGAGACCCCACCCATGACCGTATCTGCCGCTCAACCGTCCCACGCCTCGCTGGCTCGCCCTCATCCAGCGCCGGAACCCTGTGCGCTGCCGCACCCTCACATCACGGGGCGCGCTGGCATTTCCGGCTTCCCCTCGCCGGCCGAGGATTACGCGGGGCGCACGCTGGACCTCAACGAGCGGCTGATCAAGCGTCCGGCAGCGACCTTCTTCATGACGGTGGCGGGTGACAGCATGGAAGGCTTCGGCATCTATGAGGGCGACACCCTGGTGGTAGACCGCTCCATCGATGCCCGTCCCGGGCATATCGTGGTGGCGCTGGTCGAGGGTGAGGTGGTGGTCAAGCGTTATGAACTGATCGGTCAGCGCCCCTACCTGAGTTCCGGCAATGCTCTGTATCCGCCGGTCGCGATCTTCGACCTCGAATGCCAGGTCTGGGGGGTGGTGCGTTCCGTCATCCACGAATACGCGGTATGAATACGCCGATGATCGGACTGGTGGACTGCAACAACTTCTACGCCAGCTGCGAGCGAGTGTTCGACCCGCGCCTGGAGGGCCGCCCTGTCGGCGTGATGTCCAATAATGACGGCTGCGTGATCGCGCGCTCCAACGAACTCAAGGCGCTGGGCGTGGAGATGGGCACCCCCGCCTTCCAGCTACAGCCACTCGTCCGTGAGGGGCGCATCCACCTGCTCTCCTCCAACTACGAGCTGTATGGCGACATGTCGGCGCGCGTGCGTGAGGTGCTGGAGGAATATTCCGCCGGGGTCGAGCCCTACTCCATCGATGAGATGTTCGTGCGTTTCGATGGCTTTGATCGCAACTCGATGCTGACATTGAGCCGCACCCTGCACCGCAATGTTCGCAAGTTCACCGGCATTCCCGTGTGTGTCGGGGTCGCACCAACTCGAACGCTGGCCAAGTTGGCCAATCGCGCTGCCAAGAAGCGTCCGGAATTCGGCGGTGTATGCGTGCTGGAACCCGATGAAGTCGGCACCCAGCGCCTGCTGGCCGATACGCCACTAGGCGATGTCTGGGGCGTGGGCCGACGACTGGTCGAACGCCTGGCACTGCAAGGCCTGCACACTGCCTGGGACCTGCGCTGCGCCGACCCGCGCGCCATCGGCCAGCGGTATTCCGTGGTACTGGAACGCACCGCGCGCGAACTGCAAGGCACGCCCTGCTTCGAGATGAATGATGCCGATGACGCCCGCCAGCGCATCATGACCTCGCGCTCCTTCGGACGCATGACCGGTGACTTGAATGAACTCAGAGATGCCATCCGCCAGCATGCCCAACGCGGCGCCGAGAAGCTGCGCCATCAAGGCAGCCTGACACGCGCCGTGCTGGTCTTCCTCAAGAGCAATCGCCACCGACCCGACCTGCCGCAATACTCACCCAGCACCATCATCGAGCTGCCCGCCCCCACCAATGACAGCCGCGAGATACTCGCCGCCGCGCAACAGGCGCTGGAGCATATCTACCTGCGCGGCTATCGCTTCATGAAGGCTGGCGTGATGCTGCTCGACCTCATCGACCAGCCACGCGAGCAACTCTCATTGCTCGACAACGAAGCGGATATCGCCAAGCGTGAACGCAGTCAGCAGCTGATGGCGACACTGGACGCCATGAATCAGAAGATGGGCCGCGGTACCGTGCGCCTCGGCGTCGCACGCCCCGACGCCGCCTGGCAACTGCGCTGCGCCCACCGCAGCGCCCGCTACACCACCAACTGGCAGGAATTGAAGCAGTTGCGTTAGTGAGCTTGGCCGAAAGCTCTGAGCGCAATTCCGACCGCCACAACCATCAGCAATACAATCCCTTTCCTGGGTGCTCATACCGCAGAAGGCATGAAGGGAGTGAATGCGTAGATATCGCGCGCAATCTGATCGGATTGTTGCACCCACAGCAAAGGTGTTTTACGCCAGCGCCGCTTTATCAATGACTTGCGAACGCTCATGCTGTGCGCCATTGCTGAAAAGCCAACAGTTGTGGAGTACCCGGCATGAAGATTCTACTGATCAACGGCGGCAAGGCCTTTGCCCATTCCAATGGCGAGCTGAACGCGACGCTGCATGAACTGGCGCGCGGTGAGCTGGCCGAGCTGGGTCATGAGGTGCGTGAAACCGTCATCGAGGAAGGCTTCGAGGCTAAGGCAGAAATCGAGAAGCAGCTGTGGGCGGACCTGATCATCTATCAGACCCCTGGTTGGTGGATGGGCCTGCCGTGGACCGTGAAGAAGTATCTCGATGACATCCTGACTGAGGGCCACGGCTCGCTGTACGCCAGCGATGGCCGTCATCGCACCAGTCCGACCCAGGGCTACGGCACTGGCGGCTTGATGCAGGGCCGCCAGTACATGCTGTCACTGACCTGGAATGCGCCACTTGAGGCCTTTGATGAAGAAGGCAACTTCTTCGAGGGTAAGGGCATCGATGGCGTCTACTTCCCGGTGCACAAGGCGATGGAATTCCTCGGCATGACGGCCCTGCCGACCTACCTGGCCACTGATGTGATCAAGAACCCTGACCTGGCAGCCTACACCCAGGCCTACCGCACGCACCTACGCGAGCACGTCGGCCGCGCCTGAAGGTTCGAGAGATGAGTTGCGAGCGCTGAAAGCACTCGAGCTCGCTCGTAATACAAGAAGCCCGCCACCGGTGACATGACCGATGGCGGGCTTCTTGCGTTCTAACGAATAACGGCGAACAGCGCTCACTATTGAGAGGGTGCGGGTCTTAGAAACTCCAGCTGGCGTGCGTCCAGAAAATACGCCCCGGCTCATTGACCTGTACATCGCCCTGCAACGGATCGTCGTAGAAGCGATTGACGTGGTAAGCGTAGGCCTTGTCGAACGACCGGTGCGAGCATGGCAGGCCCACTGGCGAAGACGGTAAACGTGCCCGCCAGTGGAGAGGTGTGCCCGTTTACACCTTGGCCTCCTGCAGGTCATCCCCACGCTTGTGCGTGGCGCGAATCCACAGCCAATCCAGCAGCCCCATCACGATCAGCGAGAGGCCGACCAGCGGGAAGATGACACCGATTATCATCATCAAGCCCCAGACACCGGCGATACGCTTGCGCTCCTTGGGCAGCGGCGGGATACCGATACCGCCCACCGGACGACGCTTCCACCACATCACGCCCGCACCGACGCTCATCATCACCATCGCGATACAGGCCAGTACCAGCACCAGCTGGTTGATCAGCCCGTACTGCTGCCCCAGGTGGACATTGATACCCCACTCCAGCGCTCGGCCCAGCGGGCCGTAATCGGCGTAATGCATGTCCAGCAGCACATCGCCGGAATAGCGATCCACATGCACCACCTGCTGACGCTCCAGCGCATCCGGATAGATGGAGCCGGTGTAGACGCCTTGCGGCGAGCCCGGCAGATTGATGGCATAGCCCGGTGCCAGGCCTTCGCGAGCGAAGATGCGCTCAGCCTGATCGAGGCCGATATCGGCATGGGCAATCGCGGCGGCGCTCAGCGGCACGCCCGCAGCGCCGGATGACTTCTCGGCACCAGACTTGGTGCCCCCATCGCCATGCCCGGCATGCTCTCCCTCGTCCACGACGTGGCTTGTCGCTGCAGCCGGCAAGGAAGATAACGGGATAACGGCCTGTTCGAGCGACCAGGTCGTCCGCTCCTGGTCCACCAGACGGGTATCCGACATCGGCGTATTCACGCGCACGCCATCGGGATACCCGAAGTTATGCCCGTTGGCCAACTCGTTGACCTTGGCACCCCACACCATTGACCACGGCATGCCAGTCACGGCGAGAAACAGGATGAAACCAGCGGCGAAGATGCCACACACGGCATGCAGGTCGCGCCACCACAGACGGCGCGCAGGCGTGGTACGCAGCGTGACGACGCCACCCTTCTGGCCCCGCGGCCACCACAGATACAGGCCGCTGAGTACCAGCAGGATGCTCCAGCCGGCGGCGATCTCGATCGCGGCATTGCCGATGGGGCCGGTGATGGCGAGGCTGTGCAGATTGCGCACCGTCCACATGATGCTGTCACGGTAGGCCATCTGCCCCTGCACTTCACCGCTGTAGGGATTGACGTAGACCGCCTGCTTGCCACTGCCATCGGCTGCCACGATATCGACTTCCGTGGTCAAGTCACTGGCCGCAGGCGGCACGACACGCACGGCCTTGCCGGGCAGACTTTGCACGGCGACACGCACCTGCTCGCTCAGCGGGACACTCGCCTGTGCCTGGCCATTGGCCTGTTGCACCACCGGCGTGTTGACCTTCATCAGGTCGGCATGCACGAAGTGGTCGATCTCTTCACGGAACAGATAAAGACCGCCGGTGACGGCCAGCAAGGTCAGGAAAGGCAGCACCAGCAGGCCGGCATAAAAATGCCAGCGCCACACGGCACGGTAGATATCGCTGAAACCGCGAGCGGCGCGACCCGCGGTGTCGGTATTGGTCGTTGAACTCATCTCGATTACCCATCGACAGGTGCCACGACGCTCGACGGATACTTTGTCCGCCGGTCAACGTGAGGTCACCGAACACTATGGAGAGCCACTGCGAGGTGGCCCAGCAATTCATGGCGCGAGGGAATCGTGAGGTGGCGCGCGCCCGGGCGGACGCAGATAGACATTGATGTCGCGAAACGCGACAAGGCAGGGACGCGGGGCCGCGTCGCGAGACAACCGCCCCAACGCCAGCAACAGGGCAACGGCGACCAATGCCAGCGTGAAGGCCGCCATGCTGGCCAACGGACAATCCGAGGCAGCGGAACTGTGGGTGATCTGCGCCTGCGAACCGCTTTCGCGAGCGGTACGCGTTATCCAGTCGCTATCGGCACTCACCCAACGCCCGGCACCGACGCTCTCGAAGACGGCATGGTCGTTGACCATCACCACACGCGGGGCCGCCAGCGGCATGACCAGCATGGCGGCCAACGCGATCAGCATCACGAAGACGACATGCCCATTGGCCGCGGTCAGTCGCGACAGGGCGCGATGATAGGAGACGGATTGACGCCTGGCGTGGCGAGTCGAGGGACAAGTCACTGTCATGCGCCCCCCGTGACCGGAGCATCAGCGTTCGTATCTGCGCTCGTGTTGACGGTCGCAACACCGGCAGAGGACGGCGCTGCGGCCACGGACTGGAGCAGGAACGTCAGGCGATCAGCAAGCTGCGCAGGCGTCTGACTGAGCGGCAGGGTGTCACGCAGCCGGCCCTGCTCGTCGATCACGAAGATCGCCACGCTGTGGTCGATCATGTAATCGGCCTCACCGACCGACGCCTGCGCTTGCGCGTGTTCAGGGGGATGACTCTGCTCGGGTTCTCGCCGCTGAAACTGGATACCGAGGCGCTGGGTAAATTCCTCCAGACGCGTGTCGTCCTGTGACGAGAGGCGAAGGCCGGTCACCGGCAGGCTGAAGGCAGACAGATAACGTGACAGCACGGGCAGGGTGTCGCGCGCCGGATCCAGCGTCAGAAACATCGGATGCAGATGCGCGCGTGAAGTCTCGTCAAGGCGTTGCCAGGCCATCTGCAGCCGGGCAAGCGACAACGGACAGATATCCGGACAATGCGTAAAGCCGGGGATCAGCACGCTCAGGTGACCCGCTTCCCCCCGAGACAGGGTGTCCGCGTGCAGCAGCCCCCGCGTGGAAGGCAGCTCGAGGGTCGTCGGCCACGCATCACGCGGTTGATGCGAGGCAGAAAGCCCCGTGATCAACGCGATAATGACGAGGGCAAAAGCACTGAGTCCCATCAGGATCAGCTTGCGCGGCGACATGAACACTCCAGCGTGGCGTGCAGAGAAGGTAAAGGCAGCAGGGTCAATGACAGGGATGCTAACCATTCACACCCGTGAAACCACTAATGCGACAAGTTGCCACAGCGATTGCCCCGGGCCTTCGCGAGCGCGACAAGGCCCCAGATAGCGTAAAGCCATCACCACCATCATCAGATTCAAAGTGCGTCTCACCCGGACGGACACGACACTGTCTCCATGCTCACGCAATTGAGCCAGTCCCCCATCCCTTCTTCCCCTCACGCCATGAGGCTTCGCCATGATTCAGCGCCTTTCCCTGCACCCAGCCATCCTTGAAGTGCGCGACCTCGATGCCGCTTGCCGTTTCTTCACCGAAACACTCGCCCTGCCCATCCTGTTGCGCAACGCCACCAGCGCGACCCTGGAGCTGAACCATCGCCGAGACAAGCAGACCAGCGTATTGCTGTTGCAGCGCAGTGCCGAGCAACCCGACAGCCGCCAGCTGACGCTTGAGATCGAGCGAACGGACTTTGCCCGCTTCCGCGAACAATGGCAGGCCCAGGGAGCGCATCTGATCGAGAGTCACGGCAGCAGCGCCCCCGGCTGTGCCTGGCAGGTGCTCGATTGCGTGCTCCCCGATGGGCATCGCCTACGCGTGGTCAGCATCAACCCCGAGCGCTGCGCCCCGACGATCAGCCGAGGCATGGGCATGGCACCCTGAGATTCCAGCACACCAGATGGCTCGAGAGTCTCCGCAGGGGCCGGCGCATGATAAAAGCGCCGGCCCCGCTATCAAGTGCGCCATCATGGCGAGAAATGACGTACCGATGAGGCGTGCAAGGAGATGGCTTGAATGCCCATCACGGCAGACACGTCAGTAATTGACCAGCAAGTCATCGATGACCGGGTTCATCTTGGTTTCGACTCCGGCAAACTTGGAGAACGTCAGGCCACCCCCTGCGACAAGATGATATTGCGCATAGGCAATTTCATCGCCATACGGATCATTGAGCCAGAGCTCTGCGTGTGACAGATAAGTCGTGACGTCCCAGGAGCGCAAAGCGGTATACGTCAATATCACTTCACAATGGCCGGGGACCGGAGCGTCATAGACTCGCGTATTCAAGCCATTGCGACTGAAGCCCCGTTTGATCACACTCAGGAACCCCGGCACGATCACGGCCTCATTGCGCTCGATGCACACGGTATCCAGATAGGACATGCGCTCCAGAGGCTGAACCTGCACCGAGGTACAGCCTGCCATCACGAAGGTGATGGAAGCTGCCAATAACGCCTTCGTCATCCCTGTCATTCTTGACTCCCTGTCATTGAACAAGAGGCTTTATCGCGAGATATGCCATAGAAGGCATTCTTGCCCGCAGGGTATTAGTGAAAACAAATAAATGCGAGGAATCTGCCCGTGATCAAGCGTAATTCCCCATGCAAGCGCGAGTCTCCTTCAGCGACACCGACATATGATGACAGGCGTGGCAAACATGAGTCCCCTTTATCACGCCGAGCCAATAATGACCCACTGACAGCGTGCGCGGATGTCCGCATTGCCGCACTCTTGCCCGACGCAGCATTAAGTATTGCTCAGCGACAGAATCGCCAGCCCCGCGTGCCGAGGTGGAAGTGATCACGATGGGCGGCGTTGTAATCCGGCCCCAGCACGGTACCGAAACTCTCACAGGCGGCGTCCTGCACTGCACGCAGGAAGCGGCCCGGGGCATCTTCATCCTCGGGCGCCGTCCAGTCGCGCGGCAGGCGAACCTGACGGCCGTCCGCCAGCGTGAAGCCTGTGACATCCAGCGCATCCGCAGTGGCATGTTCACTGCGACGTGCGTTCTCTCGTCCGTAGATGTTGCGGCAGGCGTAGCTGCCCACATGGGACACTTGCGTCACTTCGCTCCCCATGACCTCCTGCGCCGCTGACTTGAGCCCATGGCGCTCGAAGCGCAGCCAGCTCACCGCCAGCGGGCAGCTGGCAATGAAGGACTGGTTGAAGCGAACACCCTGCTCGCCACTCGCGCCTGACGCCGAATGCATGCGTACGCTGTTGATGAGGTCACAGCCGTTGTTGCTGGGGCGGTCCGGCAGGAAGGTCACCCGTTGCGGGGCTTCCCGCTCGAGAAATGCGCGACAGGCGGCCGGGTTCTCGTTCAAGCGTGAGAGCTTCCAGCCGGTCACCATGCCGGGCGGGTCCTCCAATTGCAGTGGCTCCCACGGGAGATAGTGAGCGGGTATCCAGCGGTCCAGCACGATGATGTCGCGCTGGACCGCAACGCCCAGGCCGATGAGCACCAGGCATATCAACATGAGCCCCATGCCTTTGCGGCGCTGCTTGTGCTGCAAACCGTTCATGTCCGCCTCCTGTACACGTTGCAGACCCTCACCTGCCCCGGGCTTCGCCTGCATTGGACTTCACCTGCCCTGGGCTTCACCTGCCCCAGGGTGACTGACCACCGTGAATGGCATGACACATCGACCGCCTCATATATGCCATATCAGAAACAGTGAAATGAAGGGGCGAGGCGCTGTCAGAGACGCGGCTGTCCACTATGCTGGACGCCATTCAGCAGACCAGCCACATGCCTATAGGGGCCACGCCCCAGCTGCTCTCTGCACGCCAATCCGCTATCAGGAGCGCACATGACGACAGCCCCTACCTCACGCCTGGGCACGATCCCGCTCTCGGTGCTGGACCTTGCCCCCATCCGCGATACCGGCAGTGTTGCTGAAACCTTCCACAATAGCGTCAGTCTCGCCCAGCATGTCGAAGCTCTGGGCTTTCATCGCCTGTGGCTGGCCGAGCATCACAACATCGATGGCATCGCCAGTGCCGCGACCTCGGTGCTGATCGGCCATGTGGCGGGCAAGACCTCCCGCCTGCGGGTCGGCTCGGGCGGCATCATGCTGCCCAACCATCCCCCGCTGGTGGTGGCGGAACAGTTCGGCACCCTGGCCACGCTCTACCCGGACAGGATCGATCTCGGACTTGGCCGCGCGCCGGGCTCCGATGGCATCACCATGCAGGCGATGCGCCGCGACCCTTCCGCCGGCGTGAATGACTTCCCTCAGCGCCTGGCCGAACTCGAGCAGTATCTGGGCGAGGCTTCACCCGGTCAGCGCGTCAAGGCCATGCCGGGGCAAGGTACTCATGTCCCCCTGTGGCTATTGGGTTCCAGCGACTACAGCGCACGCCTGGCAGCGAAAAAAGGCCTGCCCTTCGCCTTCGCCGGCCAGTTCGCCCCCGGCTACATGCTGGAGGCCATCAAGCTCTATCGCGAGAACTTCATGCCCTCCGAGGTGCTGGATGCGCCCTACGTGATGCTCGGACTGCCACTGATCGCCGCCGACAGCGATGAACGCGCCCGTTTCCTGGCCAGCACCCAGCAACAGAAATTCCTCAATCTGATCCGCGGCAAGAGCACGCGCGCCCTGCCCCCACGCGAGACACTGGACTGGTCAGCACGCGAGGAAGCCATGGTCGGTCAGAATCTGGCCGCTGCCATCATCGGCGGGCCTGAGCGCATTCGCAGCGAGCTCGAGCATCTGCTGGAGGTGACCCAGGCCGACGAATTGATGTTCAACTCGGATTTCTATGAGCATGCCGACCGCCTGAAGAGCTACGAGATACTCGCCGAGGTCGCCGGCCGCCAGTCAATGACGTGAGCCCCTTCACGCTGACTGGCTTGCCAAGACAAGACGCCGCTCACATCTCCTGTGAGCGGCGTCTTGTCGTTCTGAGCCTGCCGTGAAGACACGCATTGACGTCATGAGCTGAAGGCAATGAGCTCAAGTCGATAAGTTCATGCCTCGACTCGGCTCAATGATGATCGCGCGGGTTCACGCGACGATTCTTGACGTCCGGCGCACGGCGGATGCGATCTTCCTCGGCCAGGCTGTCAGCCTCGAAGATATCCGCACCGACCGGTGTCTCACCATGACGGCGATACAGCTGACTGAGCATCTGGCGACGATCAGCCCGCAGCTCCTTCACCAGTACCACGATCATGCCGTAGATGATGAAGGTGAACGGCAAGGCCGAGAGTACCGAGGCTGACTGCAAGCCCTTGAGACCGCCCGTCGAGATCAGCGTCAAGCAAATGGCCGCGATCAGCACGCCCCAGGCGATACGCTTGTAGAGCGGCGGATTGATCGAGCCGCCGTCGGTCATCTGTGCCACGATGTAGGACGCCGAATCGGCGGAGGTCACCAGGAAGATGAAGATCAGCATGATCGCGACCACCGACAGCACGCTGCTGAAGGGCATCAGGTCGAACATCTCGAACAAGGCAGACGTGATGTTGGCATCCGTCGCGGCCGCCAGACCGACATCACTGGCCAGCTCCATGTTGATCGCCGCGCCACCGAAGACACCGATCCACAGGCACGCCAGCAGCGGCGGCACGATCAGCACGCCCACCACATACTCCTTGATGGTGCGGCCACGCGAGACACGCGCGACGAAGGTGCCGACGAACGGCGACCAGGCGATGACCCATGCCCAGTAGAAGACGGTCCAGGAGCTGTTCCAGTCATTGCCGTCATAGGGCGACATGCGCAGGCTCATGCCGATGAAGTTCTGCAGATAATCGCCGATGCCCAGGGTGATCGTCTTGAGAATGTCCAGCGTCGGGCCGGTGAACAGCACATACAGCATCAGCGCGATGCAGATGCTCATGTTGAGGTTGGACAGGCGCTTGATGCCCTTGTCGAGCCCGGACCAGGTCGAGGCCATGTAGGCACAGAACATCACGCCCATGATGATGAACTGCCATTGCCAGCCTTCTTCCACGCCGAAGACGAAGTGCAGCCCCCCATTCATCTGCAACACGCCCAGGCCCAGCGATGTCGCGACCCCCATCACGGTCGCCACCACCGCAAAGACATCCAGCACCGGGCCGTAGCGGCGCACCTTGGGATGCTTGGCCGTCACGGAAGACAGCACCGAGGACACCAGACCCGCCTGTCCCTTGCGGAACTGGAAATAGGCAATGATCAGGCCGACCACCGAGAAGGCAGCCCATTGATGGACGCCCCAATTGAAGAAGGCATACTGAATGGCATAGCGCGCAGACTCGGGCGTCTCGCCCGGCATATCGGCGAACGGCGGCTTCAGATAGTGCTGCATGGGTTCCGCCATGCCATAGAACACCAGCCCGACGCCAAACCCTGCTGCCAACAGCATGCTGACCCAGGAAAAGAAGGTATAGGAAGGCCGGCTATCCTGCGGGCCGAGCCGGATCTTGCCATACTTGCTCAACGCGAGACTGATGAGAAAGATCACGAAACCAAATACGGATATCAGATAGAACCAGCCGAACATGCTGGTCACGGCGCCGAGCGCCTGATCTGCCAATTCACCGAAACGGGTGGGGAATCCTGCCCCCAATGCGACCAGCCCCAGAATGATGATGACCGACGCGCTGAATACGCGCTTTCCTCCAGATGTCATAAATCGCTACTCCCTGTGAGCTGTGACAGCGGTGAGGTGGATCGCGCACCAGCGAGAAACGAGTAGCGTATCGCCAACGAATATTCGCAGTGCCTTCTAGACATGAACCTGATTCCCCAGAACTTCAAGGGCAGACGACGCCAGCAGCACAGGAAAATTTGTCACTGTCTGTACAGGTAAGCGTTTGCCCCAGCCGGGCCACAGCCTCCGCGTGGAAGGAGAAAGCCGGTTTTGAAAGGTCAGTGCAGGCTTTGAAAGGACAGTGCAGACCTTAGAGAGACAGCGCAGGCCTTGGAAGGACAGTAACGAAGGAGCAGAGAGACGGGAAGTCCCGGGCAAGCTGGCCAGTCACGATGGCGAGATCGCCAGATAACCTCTACATTACTTGTACGATAGTTATAAAACGCGATTCACCGCCGACATGACATCCCACTGAGGACATTCCCGATGCCTGCCCCCACTACTGCAACACACCCGCCACGCACCGCTGTGACCCCCACCCACGCGTCGCCTGCTACCCCACTACCCCCAAGCCAGCTCGCCGATCAGCCGCTCGCCCACCAGGACGAGACCAGCATGACACTCGAGTCGCTGGCACGCGCACTGCAGCACGGCATGGTGCCGGTGGTCGAGGTCATGTCACTGGATGGCATCTACAAGGTGAGAATCCATCATTGCCACGGCATCTCGGACCTGACGCGCAATGATCACAGCGCGCTTTGGTTCAAGGGTACCGGTGAGATACGCGACTTGATGGGCGCACGCGGCATCAGCCACGGCGTGCTGACCTGGGCGGATCAATGGGGAGATGAAATGATCGGGGTCGAATCGCGCAGCCTCAATCAGGAAGAACTGCTCGCCTGGGGCACGCGTATCTGTTTCAAGTGAGGAATAGCCTCACGATGCCAGGGAAGATACCAGAGCCTGCGACTTCACGGACACAGGCACCTTGGCGAGAGCCCACCAGGCTGAGGGCCTTCAAATGATGGGGGGGCGGATGACAAGCCAAAAGAGCCTGCAGCCAATGGCCACAGGCTCTTGTTCTTTTACCCTATTCAGTACTCACTCTATCCAGAATTTACTCTAACCAGAATTTTAACCAGCCAAGTTTCACGCTGAAGCAGAGCTCACGCTGACACGAGGCTCAGCCTCTTTGGTGTCAGCCAGCAGGGACAGAAGGTAGTCTTTGCGCTTCAGAAATACGGGACGCTGTTGGTAATCTCTTTTATAGGTCTGCTTGGATACCAGCGCCTCCTGGAATGCTTCAAACTCCTCTCCATTCCCTACGTAGCGATTCTCGAGCGACATGAAGCGCTCTATATCCGCCGAGGTCAGGTATTCCCGCAAGCTGTCATTGAGATAATAGCTGAACGAAAAATACGGCATGAAGCCAAAGCGCTCGGCACGGCGGACAAAATCCGCATAGAGCAGCTCAGGATGCTGGCGCCCGACCCCCAGCTTCGCGTGATTCTTGGCACGATTGGAAATGAAGATCGCACTGCGCCGGTGCAAGAAAAGATGTTCCAGAAACAGGCCCAATGTATGGGTCACGATTTCCCGTCCTTGCACCGCCGCAATGAACCAGACCTCCATCGGCCTGGCGGGCGCCTTGCTTTGACGAAAGGTGAAAAAGCCCAGTTCACTCATTGCCACAGGCAACCACTCCGACAATGGCGTCAGGCAGAACGTCGTGCTGTCAGCCCAGACTCCCCCGTAGCGACTCAATAGATACAGCCGCAATACGTCCGCCTTGATGGCAGGGTTCAACCTGACCGTCGACAGCTCGAAGGCAGCAAGGAAATCAAAGCCAAGTACCTGCTGGATATTGTCATCACTGAGCAGTCGCACTTCGTAGTCTGGATTCAGCGCCTGCCAAGACCTGACGCTCAGACGTACGACTTCCGGTGCTGATTCCAGCGGAGCATCCCAGTACATCCAGATTATCTTGGGTTGGACTTGTGACTGAGTCGCCGCCCCCGGGTTGGGCCCCAATGACGCCGCACGCTGCAATTCTGCGAGTGAATCCCGTGCTACCTGGTAACGTGGACTCTGTGGCGACAGCTGCGCGATTCCATAATGCGCATTGTAGCGATGGCTGAACCACGCAACATGCTTGCGCAGCCAATAGCCCTTATTCTCGAAAGTATCGCTTCGAATGAATGCATTGATCATCAGGCAACCCAGGTATTAGTTACCCATGACAGCGCATAGGTAACGATAAATAACGCGAATCGCGTAAAAATACCGATAGTTTGCAGAATTGTCTAACAGAAGGGAAAACTCGAGGAAATGTGCAAGGCCGGATGAGTCGAGGACAAGTCTTGGCCTTGTGACAGGGCTTGCAACAGAGAATGAAGACTTGTCATCGATGAAGCTGTTCACCGATGACAAGAATCAGGAAACCACGTAAGCAGCATTCGTCTTTCAAGACATGCCAGCTGAGCGGTCAGCGCACATATCAGTGCAACACCTCACTGGCTGATGGCTTCTTCATTGGCCACGAAACCGGCATCAGCGCACAGGCGGCTGAATTCATCCCAGTGTTGCATGACCTGCCAGGCGCCCGTGGTCCGCAGCACCTCGGCGTGACCCGGCGGGATGTGGCTGGCACCCAGATGGCCGACGACCTTGAGGCCCGCGGCCACGGCTGCCTGCATTCCCGTGCGGCTGTCTTCCACCACCAGACATTCCTCGGCGGAGCGTCCCAGCGTCTTGAGGGCGAGCAGATAGAGGTCCGGCGCCGGCTTGGGATTCATGACCTCATCGGAGGTGAAGATCGGCAGCTGCTCGTCGCCATTGGCCGCGGCAATCTCATCGAGAATGCCACGAAGCCCCGAGCTCTCGAGATTGATCTTCATGCGCTGCTCAGAGCTGTTGGACACGATCGCCAACGGCAGACGCTGATCGCGAATCCACTCCAGCGTCTCGCGCACCCCGGGCATGGCCTTGAGCGAGTCGGCCAGGCGGGCATCGACGAGATGGCGTACCTGGTCGAGCGCATCCATGGGCAGCGTGTGCTGACTGCGGGCTTCCAGGTCCAGCAGGATATCGCGCGTCATCATGCCCAGACAGCGGTCCAGCTCATGCTCGATCTGCTCTGCACTCCCCAGGTCTGGCAGCCAGACGGGAAGTTTTTCCTTGAGCACGCCATCAGCGATGATCTCGCTATCCACCAATACACCGTCACAATCAAAGATAAGTTGCTTCATGCGAGCTCCAATTCGAGAAAAGATGGCCGAAACACGTGATGAACAAGACACCTTGTCGCGCAAGGCATTGAGCGGCCACAAGAAGTGATATCCCTCATTGATGAGGGCAGAAAACTGAAAAGCAATCCCGACACTCTGCAGCAGACCTGGGCGAGGATTTTCCGAGGCAAGGCTGTCGGTAGGTGACTTGACGCGCTCAAGGGTAATGCACTGCAATGGCAACGTCATGACAGGAATTCTTGCCTTATCAAGACACCCATGCAGGAGGAAGTATGCGTCATCGCCATTCCCGCACATGCTCACATCCCTCACACTCGTCCGGCTTCGGCACGGGCCTTCTGGCCGGCGCCGCCGCGGCAACCGCCTTCTTTCTGGGCCGACGCCTCAACAGTGCTCGCAAGGTCAGTAGCGGCCATCCGCTGAAGCATCAGGTGCTCGATGCGGCCTCGCAGGTCATGCAGCGCAAGTATCCGATGGAAGCGATGAGTACCTATCTCAATGGCTTCCACCATTACGCCGATGACATGGGGCGTCAGGTGGAGGCCAGCCACTTCTGCATCCACCTGGAACATGATCTGCACCAATGCGTGATCTTCGATTCCAATCGCAGTGATGCCCGCTTGATCGGGATCGAATACATCATCAGCGCCGAGCGCTACGAGCAGCTGCCCGAGGAAGAGAAGCCGCTCTGGCACAGTCATCACTATGAAGTGAAGTCCGGCATCCTGGTGGCCCCGGGGATTCCGGAACTGGCGGAGCGCAGCTACTTCGAGGACCTCGTCACCACCTACGGCAAGACCTTCCACACCTGGCAGATCGACCGCGACGACTTCCCCTACGGTATCCCGCAGCTGATGATGGCCTTCACCCGTGACGGTCAGATCGACGAGGAGCTGATGAAGCGCCGTGATGAGCGCCTGGGCATCAGCACTGAGGAGCGCCGCCGGAAGCGCGCCGAGATTCCGCTGCCCGATGTCAGCCCCAAGGCCAACGGTGGCCCGACCCCGCCCGACAGCGAGTCCCACCAGCCGCCGCATGAGAGCCTGAACGACAGCCGCTGAGGCCAGCGGCGAATCAGCGACACAAGCCACGACACGCACCAACGACATGCATCTACGACAAGGCCTGGCAATCAATTGCCAGGCCTTGTCGTTTCAGCTATCGCGTCAGGAAGCCGCAATGGGCATCCCGCAGGGCTCAGCTCTGATTGTCGTGTCGCGGCTTGTCTTCACGTGGTGTCGAGGCCATCTTCTCGAGCTCCTCCTCACTCATGGAGTCATACATCGAGCGGGCGGCCCCATCCAGTTCGCTGACCTTCTGCTCGCCACGACGTGCTGACAGTGCTGCCCCGGCTGCCATCTGCTGTGCCTTGGACTTGGCTGGCATGATTATCCTCCCTCTGGGCGAATATCGTGAACCATGGTCGGCTGCCATGAGCTCGACCATGCCGCTTGTTGTCACTCTCCATAGGCCATGCGGCCCTCCTTCGCCCTTTTCAAGCCTCGCGATGCCTTGAGTTCCCCCTCTCTGACCCAAGGCCATGCAGGAGAGACAGATGACTGTCCTCAACAATAATATCGCCATCCAGCAGCAGGAGAGCCGCCATGCGTGACGTCGAATTTCCTCAACATCTTTCGCCCCATACTGCCAAGGATGACCTGACGGCGCTGGACGCCGAGCAACTGGCACGCGGGTATCAACGCGGTGAGTTCGACCCGCTACAGGTGACCCGAGCGGTGCTCGATCGTATCGAGCGACTCAACCCGCTCGTCAATGCCTATGTGCATGTCGCGCATGACACGGCGCTGGAGGAGGCGCGTGAATCCACGCAGCGCTGGCAGACCGGCAAGCCATTGAGTCCGCTCGATGGCATTCCTACCTCACTGAAAGGCCTGACCGATGTTGCCGGCATGCCAGCGAGAGCTGGCTCTCTGATCACGACGGCCGCGCCATGCCAGCAGGATGCGCCGCCGGTCAGGCGCTTGCGTGAGGCAGGCGCGATTCTATTGGGCAAGACCAACACCCCCGAGTTCGGCTGGAAGGCCGTCACCGACAACCTCGTGCATGGCGCCACCAGCAATGCCTGGAATACCGAACTGACTCCCGGTGGCTCTTCCGGTGGCGCGGCTACCGCCGCCGCCCTCAATCTTGGCGTGCTGCATCAGGGCGGAGACTCCGGTGGGTCGATCCGTATCCCTGCCGCCTTCAGTGGCATCTTCGGCTTCAAGCCCACCTTCGGCTGGACACCGCAGTGGCCACCCTCCAAGGCTGCCTTTCTGTCCAGCATCGGGCCCATGACCCGCAGTCCCCGTGACGCCGCCGCCATGCTCAATGTCATCGGCCGTCACGATGCACGGGACCCTTACGCCAATCGCGGCCAACCCGAGGATTGGGGCGCAGATATCGGCAAGTCGCTGGCAGGACTGCGCATCACCTACTCGCCATGTTTCGGGTCTGTCGAGGTCGACCCCGAGATCGCAAGCCTGGTGGAGCGCGCCGCACAGCGTCTGACGAACCTTGGCGCGGACATCGTGACAGTCGATCCCCCGGTCGAGGCAAGCCTCGAGACGTTTCGCAAGATCTGGTTCACCGCCTCGCTGGGGCTCTGGGATGACTGCGATGCCCAGCAGCGTGAACAGCTCGATCCCGGGCTGGTCGAGAATGCCATGTGTGCACGCGAATGGTCGTCGCTGGATCTCTTCAAGGCGCTTGAGGAGCGCTACCGGATCACCCAGGCGCTGGAGCAATTCAATCAGGATTACCACCTGTTGCTGACACCCAGCGTCGCCGTCACCCCCTTCGCCCTGAATCATCAGGTACCCCCGGATAGCCAGATGCATGACTGGGAGGAATGGGCACCGTTCTCGTACCCCTTCAACCTGAGCGGCCAACCTGCGGCGTCAGTGCCCTGTGGCTTCACGTCTCAGGGGCTGCCCGTCGGCTTTCAGCTGGCAGGCGGCAAGCACGATGACGTGCGACTGCTGCGGGCAGCCGCTGCCTATATGGATGCCTACCCTACCGCGCATCCCGCCGAGCCCTACCGCGCGAGGTGAGATCGCGGCCGCACTGGCTGACCGGCGACCTTCACATACGACAACGCCCGCCACTGCCCCTTCATCAGGGCGGTGGCGGGCGTTGGCTGTGATGCCTGTCATCCAGGCAACAGGCTATTTCCAGGAACTATTTCCAAGGACTATTTCAAAAAGCTATCAAAGGGGCTATTTCAATACGCCTTGCAAAAGGCGATTCATATGAACGCGGCCCCGTGAGCCGGCCCCGTTACTTGAGCGAATCCTGATTGCCGATACGCGCCATCATCTCGGTGAACATCTGGATGTCGAGCATCAGGTTATCGACCCGCTTGAACTCCTCGGAGGTATGCCCGGTATAGGTCTCGCCCGGCATGGACGGGCCGAAGTTGATCGCATTGGGCAACAGCTTGGCGGTCGTGCTGCCCGCGGAGGAGCGCGGCTCGGCCTTCATGCCGGTGGTATCCCCGAAGATATTGAGCAGCGTCTGCAGCCAGGCACCGCTGGGATCACGCAGCATCCAGTCGCGAATCTCGACGTTCAGCGTCATGTCCATGCCCTGCTCGCTGGCATAGGCGCTCAGCTTGTCCTGAATCGTCTGGCTCAATTCCTCAGGTGATTTCTCACCGGCGGGCGCGCGCACATTGACCGCGACCCGCAGCGCATCCTCCTCCTTGGCGAAGAAGGTCGGCGTCACCTTGAGCGGCCCCATGAAATCATGGGAATACGCGATGCCCAGCTGCTTGCCGTGATAGTCCAGCCCGTAGTTGTCGTTCAGGTAATGGATGGCATCTTCATAGGCATTGTCATGGAAATCGATGCCGGAGGTGGCAAGCAGGCCCGCCAGCCGTGTGACAGGATTGATGCCGTTGGCCGGCGCCGAGGAGTGGGCCGACTTGCCGGTCACTGTCACGCTGACCTCTTCGCCTTCCACCTCACTGGCGACGCTGAAGTCCTGGCCATGCTCCTTGACGTAGCGGCTGCCGAGCGTTTCAAGCTTGTGACTGAGCGCCTTGGCGCCCGCTGCGTCAGCCGCGTGCAGCGTGGCGGTGGAGCGCTCCGGAATCTGGTTGGTCGCCAGGCCGCCCTTGAAGTCGGTGATCGTCGGCAGAGCGTCGACTGCCTGATCAGATGAGACCTCGCCCGCCTTGGGCGTCAAGGGGAAGCGCGCATCGATGGTGCCGAAACCATTCTCGGCCGTGATCGCCGGATAACCGCTATCGAGCACGATGTTGTATTCCGGCAGGTCATTTCTGGCCTTGTAGTACTCGAAGCCATCACCACCGGTCTCTTCCGTGGTCTCGATCATCAGGCGAATGGTGCGCTTGAGCGGCACCTCATTCTCCTTGAGCGACTTCATGGCATACAGCGCCGCGGCGATAGAGGCCTTGTCATCTTCGGTGCCGCGCCCGTAGAGCTTGCCGTCGATCTCGGTCATCGCGAACGGGTCAAGATGGGTGCCGTCGTCGAGTGTCCAGCCCTCCTCGCCTGCCGGCACCACATCGCCGTGGGTCAGAATGCCGAACACGTCATCGCCAGTTCCCTCGAGCTCAACCTCGAAGACGCGATTGTCGACGTTACGGAATGTCAGGCCAAACGCCTCGGCGCGCGCCTTGATCAACTCACCGAAGCGCGCGATTTCCGGGTTCTCGAATTGCGGCTTCTCCCCCACCTTGGCGGTCGGGATCGCGACCATTTCCTTGAGCAGCGCCTGGACGTCATCGCCATACTGCAGACGGTTGTAGACCCCCAGCAGACGATAGATGTTGACGAAGGCATCGCCCTCAAGCGTCTCACCGGCCTGATACTGCTCGATGGCAGCCCTGACGGCCGTGTCCTGGGAATTGCGTTCGGCAACCTGGGTCAGAAAGCCATTGAAGTCCGGCGCCAGCTCCTGCCGGCCCTGTTCGATCAAGCTGACCAGCTGGGCACGCTTGAGCGTATGTTCACCCTGCGGCGCGCGCTTGCCCGTATCATCGGCCGCCATCGGCTCGTCTGCGCTGACAGTCAGCGCGCTGCCGAGCCCGAGTGCCAGGCCCAGCGCGAGGGCCGTCTGACGAGAGGTAGCGTGAGTGGCTGTGCGGGTACTCATGGGCATGTACATCCTTGTGTTAGGCAAGACGCTACATCGTCAATGGCCGCAGAGACAAGCGATGAAGAGAAGACCCTCACCGCCACCCGACGGCAGCTGACCACGCGACATCAAGACGGTTTCATCGGCCTTGCCGTGAAACATGAATGTCTTATACACAACCATCTTATGTACTAGGCCACGCCACGCCAACCCTGGCGAGAGGTACCTGCCACTCTGCTCTCCATTGTGGCCTTGGCCCCCTCACCCTAGACGAGCGACTCAGTTCCAGCGCTTGAGCAGAATCTCGATGAACAGTTCCGCGATCGGCGACAGGGATTCACCGCGCCGCCGCAGCAGGCCAATGGTGCGGTCAATGCGCGGTTCGGGCAGTTCACGCTGACACAGCACCTCGTGTTCCGGCCCCGGCATGGCCATCGACGGCAGGATGGCGACGCCCAGCCCGCTCTCGACCAGACCCAGTGACGTCGAAAGATGCTGCACTTCGTAGAAGCCATCCAGATGCAGGCCGGCGGACAGCAGGGTGTTGTCGAGCAGAATGCGGTTGCCGCTGTCACGCGAGACCGTGATCAGGCGCACATCATCCAGGTCGCTCCATTCCACGTGCTGTTTCTGTGCAAGAGGATGGTCTCGACGCAGGGCCAGCACGAAGGGATCACGATAGATGGAAGTGAAATCCACCGCCGGATGGTGGGCACTGACCATGTTGATACCAAAGTCTGCCTCTCCCGAAACCACCCTTTCGACCCCTTCATTGGCGCTGACATCCAGGATGCGAATCCGGATACCGGGATAGGCGGTATTGAATTCGCGCACCACGCTGGGCAGGAAGTAGAAGGCTGCCGTGGGCAGGCAGGCGATGGTCAGCACCCCCTTGCGGTGGGTGGCAAGCTCGCGGACGCCGACCAGCGACGACTCATAATCTTCGAGCAACTTGCGGGCTTTTGGCAGGAAATCACGCCCAACGGGCGTCAAACGACTTCTTCGCGTGGTGCGCTCGAGCACCTTGGCGCCCAGAATTTCCTCCAGTTTCTGGATGCGGCGCGACAACGCCGGCTGCGAAATATGCAGCCGTTCTGCCGCCTCATTGAAGGAATGATTCTCGGCGACCTCGACGAACGCCGACAGATCCAGAAACTCCAATCTATGCATGCAACTACCTTATTGTTTCAGTTTTCGGATTAATGCGCACAATGATGACAGTATAGGTTTTATTTGCATTTGATGCATAGATCATCGGCTGTGATGCTTCATGAAGGCGCAAACAGACAGGAGCGCGTTCCAACATGATGCATTCACTTCCTTGCATGATCCTTCGTGGCGGCACCTCTCGGGGTCCCTTCCTGCGTCTGGATCACCTCCCCGCCGATGACGAAGGGCGTCGCGAAGTTCTGCGTCAGGTCATGGGCTCCGGCCACGTACTGCAGATCGATGGCCTGGGCGGCGGCAATTCGTTGACCAGCAAGGTCGCCCTCGTCGGGCCGCCCAGTCATCCTGAAGCTGATGTCGATTACCTGTTCGCTCAGGTCGACGTAGAAGGCGACAAGGTCGACTTCTCGCCCAACTGCGGCAACATGCTGGCCGCCGTCGGCCCCTACGCCATCGAGACCGGCATGATTGCGCCGCAGGGCGACCTGACGCGTCTGCGGATTCACAACCTCAACACCCGCACGCTGATCGACAGCCAGGTGCCAACGCCCGGCGGCGCGGTGGCCTACCAGGGTGACACGCGCATCAGTGGCGTGCCCGGCGCCGGCAGCGCCATCAAGCTGGGCTTCCTCGGCGCGGTGGGCGCCAAGACCGGCAAGATGCTGCCCAGCGGCCAGGTCATCGACGTGATTGATGGCGTCGAGGTGACCTGTCTCGACTCCGCCACGCCGGTGGTGCTGATCGAAGCGGCAAGTCTGGGCTGGGCGGGCAACGAAGCGCCGGCCGAGATGGATGCCAACCGCGAGGCGATGGCACGTCTCGAGCAGATTCGCCTCAAGGCGGGAGAATTGATGGGCATGGGCGACGTCAGCGGCTCGGTGCTGCCCAAGCCGGTGATTCTCTCCGCCCCGCGCACCCAGGACGGCACTCTATGCGCCCGTTACTTCGTGCCGCATCGCTGCCATGGCGCCCTGGCCGTCACGGGGGCCATCACGCTGGCCGTTGCGACCAGCATCCCGGGCACCTTGGCCAATCGTGTGGCACTCGCAGCCGGCACTCTGGCACCGGATAGCCTGGCGGTAAACGTTCATCTGGAACATCCCGCCGGATTTCTGGATGTCGAGGTCGAGCATGCCAATGCCGACCCGATGACCCCCAGCCGCGCGTCTCTGCTGCGCACGGCACGCAAGATCATGAGTGGTGAGGTGTTCTTGAACCTCCCCGACTCGGTGGAAATGCCTGAGCGTGCATGACACGCCAGACGACCGCGCTGGCAAGTGCCAGAAGCGAAGAGTTCGTCGACAGGCAACGAGCTGGCACTGCAGCATATTGATTTACAATGAATTTTCGCTAAACGAAATAGTCTGACTGCGCCGCCATGCAGATAGCGCATCACTGATCGACAACGCATTCCAACAATAATCAGGAGTCAGACCATGTCCATCATCGTGTCTACCCCCAAGCGCCAGACCCTCAAGCGTCATGCCCGTACCACCGCATTGGCCTTCATGCTGCCCGTCATGGGCCTGATGCCACTGTCCTCAGCCGTTCACGCCGCGGCGGAAGTCCCTGACACCCTGACCTGGACCGTCCCGTTCGGTGTCGGGGGCGGCACAGACGTCTGGGCACGCTTCATGTCCAACTGGGTGACCAAGGACCTGCCGGGCAACCCGGCTGTCGTCATCGACAACGTCCCGGGCGGTGGTTCCATCACCGGCGTCAACTTGTTCAGCAAGCGTGCCGGCGATGACGGCGACGAGATGGTCGTCACCTCGGCCTCTACCCAGTACCCGGCCATGCTGCGCGACCGTCGCGTGCGCTATGACTATGCCGACTGGGAGCCGATCTTCGCCGCACCGACAGGGGGTGTCGTCTACGCCTCAAGCTCGCTGGGCAAGGACAGCGCCAGTGCGCTCGAGGCCCTCGCCTCCCAGGAAGTGAAGTTCGCCGGCCAGAACCCGACCGGGCTCGAGATGCCGGTACTGATGGCCTTCGATCTGCTCGACTTCCAGGTCGACCCGGTCTTCGGCATGAAGAGCCGTGGTGAAGGCCGTCTGGCCTTCGAACGTGGCGAAGTCGCCCTCGACTTCCAGACCACCTCCGCCTACAAGAGCAACGTCACGCCGCTGGTCGACGCCGGCCAGGCCGTACCGCTGTTCAGCCTTGGCGTGATGGATGACGAAGGCCATATCGAGCGCGATCCGTCCTTCCCGGACCTGCCGACCTTCTCCGAGCTGTATCTGGCCCAGGAGGGGCATTCACGTGACGACGAGGCCTACCAGATCTTCCACAAGTTCTTCGCCTCCGGTTACGCCATGCAGAAGATGCTGCTGGTGCCGAAGAACGTGGACCCGGAGCTGCTGGAGCTTTATCGCCAGGCCGCGCGTGATCTGGCCAAGGACCCCGAGTTCCTCAAGGATGCCGCCGAGAAGGTCGGGCCCTATGGCCTGATGGTCGGCAAGGCCGCCGCGACCCAGCTACAGGAAGCCATGCAGCTGAGCGAAGCCGAGCACGAATGGGTCAAGAACTGGCTGATGGAACGCCACAATATCCGCCTGCAATCTCGTTGAGGCGCGCAATCACACCCGTAACGGCCTGATCCCCGGGTGTGATGGGGACCCACTCACGGGGCTGCCGACCAGCAGCCCCGTGAGCCTTTCACTCCCTGCCTCACCATGCTCTCCCCGGCACCGCCTCTGAGTGTTAGAGAAGCATCTAGAGAAGAACAAGAGGTTGAGTAACGCCATGATCGACACTCTCCTGTCCAGCATTGGACACGTCTTCACGCTGACGCATCTGCTGTTCATGATGATCGGCATCTTCGTCGGCCTGCTGGTCGGTATCATTCCCGGCCTAGGCGGCATCGCCGGCATGGCCCTGCTGCTGCCCTTCCTTTATGGACTGGACCCGGGCTACGCCCTGGGCATGCTGATGGGCATGGTCGCGGTCATTCCTACCGGTGATACCTTCGCCTCTGTCCTGATGGGCATTCCCGGTTCCAGCGCGTCGCAAGCCACGGTGCTGGATGGCTTCCCGCTGGCCAAGAAGGGCCAGGCAGCCCGCGCGCTGACCAGTGCCTTCCTGTCTTCTCTGTGTGGTGGAGTGATCGGCGCCATCATCCTGACCGGCTTCATCCTCGTCGCACGCCCCCTCGTACTGGCCTTCTCGTCAGCCGAATTGTTCGTGTTGACCTTGCTGGGCCTGACGATGGTGGCGGTGTTGTCCGGCAAGAACCTGTTCAAGGGCACCGCAGCCTGCGGCCTCGGCCTGCTGGTCGGTGCCATCGGCGCCGCACCGGCGACCGGCGAGTACCGCATGAACCTGGATATCGACTATCTGTACGACGGCGTGCCACTGATCGTGCTGGGTCTGGGCATCTTCGCCCTGCCGGAAATCGTCGAGCTGCTGCTGGGACGTGGCAGTATCGCCAAGAACGGGAACACCGACCTGGGCAAGGGCTGGTCTGCCGGCATCAAGGATGTGGTCAAGAACAAGTGGCTGGTCGCGCGCTGTGCCGGTATCGGCAGCCTGATCGGGACCATTCCGGGTCTGGCGGGTTCCGTGGTCGACTGGATCACCTACGGCTTCGCGGTCAAGACCGCCAAGGACCCGAGCCAGTTCGGCAAGGGTGACATCCGCGGCGTCATCGCGCCGGAATCCGCCAACAATGCCTGCGCCTGCGGTGCCATGGTGCCGACACTGCTGTTCGGGGTGCCAGGCTCCGGCACGGCGGCGGTCTTCCTGGGTGGGCTGTTGCTGCTGGGTCTGGAACCCGGTGTGTCGATGATCACCACCAATCTGGACATGACCTACACCATCATCTGGTCACTGGCGCTGGCCAATATCCTGGGCGCGGGCCTGTGTCTGATGCTGGCGCGTCCGGTCGCGCAGCTGACGCGTGTGCCCTTCGCCATTCTGGCCCCTGCCATCACCGTGCTGATCCTGTTCGCTGCCTATCAGGCCAGCCGCTCGCTGGGTGACTGGGCCGCGCTGGGCATGATCGGCATGATCGGTGTGCTGTTCAAGAGTGCTGGCTGGTCGCGTCCGGCCTTCCTGATCGGCTTCGTGCTGGCCCCGGGTGCCGAGAACTACTTCTACCAGAGCATGCAGTTCCACGGCGCCGAAGCCTTCCTGCGTCCGGGCGTACTGATCATCCTCGGCCTGATCCTGCTGGCCTTCTTCCTGCCGGTGATCCGCAAGGCGATCATGCGTCGTCGCCAGACCCATGAAGTGGTCGAGACTGCGCCGTCGCCGGAAGAGGATGTGCTGGAATCGCGTGGCTTCGGTGGCGTCGACTTCCTGCTGCTGTTGATGATGGGCGCAGCCGCCCTGTGGGCTCTCTACGACGTCAAGGACCTGATGCCACTGGGCAAGGCCTTCCCGACGTTGGCCGCCTTCATCACGTTGCTCTCGGTGATCGCCGTGGTCTTCAATGGCTGGCGTCGTGGCATGATTCGCGTCCAGCAACCGGCCTTCAAGGCAGTGGGTGTGGTACTTGGCTTCTTCGGACTGATCGGTATCAGTGCGCTGCTGGGCTTCGTCTCCACCGCCGTGCTGTTCTGCCTGGGCTTCCAGCTCACCATTGCACGCAAGTCGCCGCTGTTCGCAGGACTCTTCGCGCTGGGCGTGGCAGTCTTCCTGCTCGGCATGCAGGCGGCAATGAACCTGTACTACCCGACAGGTTTGCTGGATGACGTGGTACTGCCGATGATTCCCTTCCTGTAAGACCAGCTTGCATCACCAGCAAGATGCAGCACTGAACCTTCGAGTACGACATACGCAAGCGGGCACCCATGAGGTGCCCGCTTGCGTATTGTGACAATCTCAAGCTCGCTTTCAGGTGCTCGTCACCATTGCGGCTCAATCGACGCGATGAAACCTGGCGCGGGCCTCCTGTGGCGACACCCCGAAATGACGCCGGAAGGCCGTGGCGAAGTTGCAGGCATGGGCATACCCCACTTGATGCGCCACCTGCTGAATGCTCACTCCACGTCGCAGAGCCTGCTCGGCACACCGCATGCGACACTCACGCTGATAACTGCCCAGCGACTGCCCGAAGGCCTGGCGAAACTTCTGGCGCAAGCCGGAGGGGCTCATGCAGGCCACCCGTGCCAGCTCCTCCAGCGAGTACGCGCCATGCGGCACGGCGGCAAGACGCTGGCGTACCGCCTCCAGGTGTCGACAGACGCTGTGGGGTCGCGATGGGGACACTAATGACGATGCGGGAGACGCCGGTACATCCTGCGCCTCACCAGCGCGGCGCTTGAGCGCCGCGCCCAACAACTGCAGCGCAATCCCCTGCCATTCCAGCATATCGCCCTCACAGGCGGTGAACGCCGGCGTATCGGAATCTCCTCGCGGTCCCTCACCATCAGGGGCTCTGACACGTTCATCCAGTTGCTGATGAAGCCAGCGCCCCGGTGTCCAGCCCAGCGGCTGAGAATGACGCGCGCACGGCAATGCATCCCAGTTCGCCAGACCCCGCCGCACCTGTAGGGACTGACTGGCCTCATCCTCCAGGTACAAACTGATACAACGCAGGCGGCCTTGAGGATGGTAGCTTTTCAGCGTCGCTGGTGCAGACTGCGTACTCGGCGGGCGGAAGATCCCCCCTTGCCCCGCGAACAAGTCGATCCCCACGCCGTCCAGGCCTGATAGCGTCAATCGTCCTTCCAGCACCAGGCAGAGATAGAGGCCCTCATGAAACTGATGCTGGCCGTGATAGGCGCGTGACACCTCTAGATCACACCGCGTCAGATGCGCGTCCCGCCAGGGATGCAGGTCATTCACCTGCCCCTCGCAATGCGGATATTTCGCTGCCCGCCAGCCTTGCCGCTCGCTGAGCGATGAAGGGCGCTGTTGAGGCGAGACCATGACGCGGCGAGTGGTCTGACTGTCGGCTATGTCTCCAAGTGGCTCTGCCATGTCGCTGCAAATCCCTGCATTGTGAATCCTGGTGAAGGCCTACCGCCTGCTGCGGGCCGCACTGACGGCTGAATTTACGCACGTTGCCACTCAGCGGCCATGCTCGGCCGCGGCTTGCGAATATAGCGGGCGCCACAAAATATAATGAATGTCGAAAGCAAAACAATCTCATTATCATCTAAAAATTAGTTCTTGTCTCATATAAAGTCTTGCCCACCTTCTGTACTTCTCGAGTCAACGGCACTTTTCCAGACAGACTGGCAAGCTTGGCCAGCAGGCAGAAAACTCTGCGATAATTCACGGGTTTGACAGTACTGCGTCGTATGTCACTAATAGATGCCTTTCCCCCTAGGAGCACGCCTCATGTTTCTGTTGATCCTGTTTGCTGCCGTCGCGATCGGCATCTCATTCATCTGCTCCGTGCTCGAGGCGGCGCTGCTGTCGCTCTCCCCCAGCTATGTGGCAAGCCTGAGAGACCAGCACCCCAAGCGCCACGCCGCACTGGCCAAGCTCAAGGACAATATCGACAAGCCGCTGGCCGCCATCCTGACGCTCAACACCATCGCGCATACCGTCGGTGCCACGGGGGTGGGCGCACAGGTATCGGTCGTCTTCGGGGAAGCCTGGGTCGGCGTGGCCTCGGCAGTGATGACGCTGCTGATCCTGGTGGCCTCGGAAATCATTCCCAAGACCATCGGTGCCACCTACTGGCGTCAGCTGTCGCCGATGCTGCCCGGCGTGCTCAATGTCATGGTCGTCGCGCTCAAGCCGCTGATCTGGCTATCGGAGTTGATCACCTCGCGCATTGGCAAGGATGCGCATGACATCGACGTACGTGGCGAGATCAAGGCATTGGCGCAGATGGGATTGGAGAAGAAGGCGCTGGAAAATGACGAACAGCGCGTCATCACCAACATCCTCAATCTGCATGAGATGAAGGTGCGTGACGTACTGACGCCACGCCCGGTCTGTCAGACGGTCAGCCCCGAGATGAGCGTGGCCGAATTCAATGACCAGCTGGCGACCTGGCCCTTCAGCCGCTACCCGGTGATGACCGCCGATGAACGCACGCTGGGCATGATCCACCGTGCCGACGCCCATCAGGCAGAGCCCACCACTCCCCTGAAGGACCTGATGCGCCCGATCAGCGAACTGCATGCCGAGGACAACGTCGAGCAGGCCTTCGGGCTGATGCAACGCGAGCGCCAGCACCTGTGCGTTGTCTATGACAACCTCGGTAACTGGCTGGGCGTGATCACGCTGGAAGATGTGATGGAAACGATTCTCGGCGAGGACATCATCGACGAGACGGACAACGTGGCCAATCTGCGCCGCTTCGCCCGCCAGCGCTGGACCAAGCGTATCGGCGCCAACCACGCCGAGAGCCACCAGGACTAGGATCTCTCTACTTTTCTGCCCCCTCCCTTTGAGGCGAGAGTCCCGCGAAGGTCGCTGCCAGCCACGACCATCGCGGGACTTTTTTATTGTCGTCGCTTGATACCGCCTGATAACCGACTGATTTCTCTTGAGAATGCCCAGTCTCAACCAATCGAATAATGTCTTTCCACACGTCTCTCGGTAATCAATCCCCCAGCTCGGTGCTAACGTTAGTCATACACGACGGGCAGTGAACGAACTGAGATAACATAATGATATACAAGAAATTTACGACGTTCCGTGCTGAACAGAAAGGCGCCATTCTGTATGTGACCTTCGATTATCCGCCGGTCAATATTCAGGACATTCCCATGCTGGCCGACCTGACCATGCTGTCGCAGAAGCTCGAGCGAGACAGCGACACCAAGGTGGTGGTCTTCCAGTCAGCGCATCCGGAGATCTTCATTGCCCACGCCGATGTGGACTTCCTCAAGGACATGTCGACGCATGCGGTCCACCAGAGCGAGGTCAAGCTGTTGGACCTGCAGGTGGTCCTCGAGCGCATCAGCCGCCTGCCCCAGGCGACCATCGCCAAGATCGAGGGTTTCGCCCGCGGGGGTGGTCACGAATTTGCCCTGGCATGTGACATGCGATTCGCCGCACGGGGCAAGGCCCGTTTCATGCAAATGGAAGTCGCGATGGGCATTCTGCCCTGCGGGGGCGGTGCCTCACGCATGGCACGTCAGGCAGGCCTTGGCAGAGCGCTGGAAATCATCCTCAGCGCCAAGGACTTCGATGCCGATCAGGCCGCCGAATACGGCACCATCAATCGTGCGCTGGACCCGCAGGAGATCGGCCCCTTCGTCGACTCGCTGGCCGAGCGAATCTCCTTGTGGCCATCAGCCGCCATCAACGCCTGCAAGCAGGCCATCTACGCCTCCATCGACAAGCCAATCGAAGATGCCTTGAAGGAAGAGGCCTATTGGCTCTATCAGGCCACCAGTCAGACCGCCGCCATCAAGCGCTTCCAGAATGCCTATGACAGCGATGTCGAGAACGACATGAACGCCCAGCGCAACTGGGATCAGATCGTGATCGATGTCCAGTCCATCGTCTGAGAATACGTCCTGCAACGTAAGCAAGGATGCCCTTTAGGGGAGTGGCAACACTCCCTCTTTTTGGATTCTTCCACCCTGTTCCGGAGCTACACCATGCATATCGATGACCACTCCCTGTGCAACGACTTCCCTCAGCAACGTGAACTCATTCTGCGCCTGATCAATGGCAATGAAGAATTCGCCCGCATCGCGGAAGCCTATACCCGGATAGATACCGAGATTCACGCCCTGGAAGTCGATGAATCACCGATCGGCGACGACGCCATGCACCAACTCAAGCACCAGCGCAGCCTGCTCAAGGATGGGCTGTACGAGCGAATGAGGGCGGCTGAGTAAAGCGACGACTGCTCATTATCTGGAAAGACCCGCAGATTGTTATCCATCGGCTTGTGTGACTGACTAGCTCTAGAGATTGCCTGATCAGCTGGCCTTTGCAGGCCGGCTAACCTTTTTTCGGATATAGAAATGCATACTTCCCCCTTTCACAGGCCTACGGCATACATCTAGATAATCCAGTTTCTGAATCATCGCTCCAAGCTTGCTGGCACCATGATCAGACGGTTTGAAGTCAGGCATCTTCTTCTTTAGATATCCACCAACTGCTGACAGGGGAGCCCAACCATCAACCTGTTGCAGTTCATTCACCGCATTCAGAATATGCGACCTCAACTGCCGCTGTGTCTTTGTCGGCTTGACGAGCGCTACCGGCTCAGCGGCCGGTTTGCTGACTGGCATGGCCGGGACAGGCTTCTCAGCTACCTTTCGCAGTCCTTCGCTGTAGATGAACGTGTCACACGCAGACACGAATGGCTGAGGCGTCTTGTCTTCGCCGAAGCCATACACCAGCATGCCGCTCTCTCTCAAACGAGCCGCGAGGCGCGTAAAGTCGCTGTCCGAAGAGATAAGGCAGAACCCCTCCACGTTCCCCGAGTACAGCAAGTCCATGGCATCGATGATCAACGCAGAGTCAGTTGCATTCTTGCCCTGGGTATAGCTGAACTGCTGAACCGGATGAATGGCATGACGCAGAAGATGCTCTTTCCATGGCGCAAGATTCGGCGTCGTCCAGTCTCCGTAAGCCCGCTTGATGGTGCTGACCCCCAGCTTTGAAATCTCTGCCAGCAGCGCTTCGCAGATAGCAGCCTGCGCATTGTCAGCATCAATAAGTACCGCCAATCTATTGCGTCCTATCTGTGACATGTATCACTCCATGATGTACGTCACTGAAATCCTGTTATCTCTCCTGGAGATAATATGTCATGTAATGACCCTGATGATCACCAGATACGTCATGGTCTTGGCAATTGCCTTCTAGCCGGTTTCAAAGCCCTCTATCAAGGCATCCATCAGCCCCCTCACTCGCCGAGGAAGAATCTGCGTCTCCGGGCGGACGATGTAGATGCTGGTATCTGCGCTGCCCCACGTATATCTTCCAGCAGCGGGATCAAGCGTCCGGAAGCTAGGTCATCGGCGATCAGGTACTACGGCAGACAGGCAATGCCGCGGCTGCCCAGACAGGCGGCGTGCAGGGTTTCCAGAGAATTGGAGAGGAATCCACAGTTCCTGAAATGTCAGGTTCAGTGCCACATTCTGTATCAGGTAAAGTGCCCAACCCATGCAAAAAGAGACATCTCCCATGCCAGATCAGCCGACAGCCTCCGCCCTGTTCACGCCCTTCACGTTGCCAAGCGGCCGGGTGCTCGCCAACCGAATCGTCAAGGCGGCGATGTCAGATTCTCTCGGCGATGGCACGGGACACCCCAGCGAGGCACAGCTGCGCCTTTACGAGCGCTGGGCAGAGGGTGGCGTGGCGGCGTCGCTGGTCGGTGAGGTACAGCCTGACCACCAGCATGCCGAGAAACCGGGCAACCTGGTGCTCAACGCGCAGTCCGATCTCGCAGCCTTCACGCAACTGGCCCAGCGCGGTCAACAGCACGGTGCAGACCTCTGGCTGCAGCTCGGCCACGCCGGTGCGATGGCCTACCCACCGACCAGCACGGCGCACGGCCCCAGTGCCCTGGATATTCCCGGGCTACGTTGCGAGGCCTTGAGCCTGGAGGCCATCAAGGCACTACCTGGCGCCATGGCAACGACGGCGCGCCTGGCCCGTGACGCCGGGTTTGGCGGAGTACAGGTGCATGCGGCACACGGCTTCCTGCTCAGCCAGTTTCTGTCTCCCCTCTTCAATCAGCGCACGGATGACTACGGCGGCAGCCTCGACAACCGCATGCGCCTGATGCGTGAGGTGATCCTTGCCGTGCGCGAGGCCGTCGGCCACGACTTCCCGGTCATGGTGAAGCTCAACTCCAGTGATCAACTGCAAGGCGGTTTCGAGGAAGCCGAAGCGCTGCAGGTGATAGCAGCGCTCGATGAACTGCCCATTGATCTGATCGACATCAGTGGCGGTACCTACTTCCCCGGCGCCAGCTCCGCGTCAGATGCCAGTGCCAGCGGCCCCTACTTCGTCGAATTCGCCAAGCGTGCACGCGAGATGACGACCCTGCCCCTGATGGCAACCGGCGGCTTCAAGACACTCGCCCAGGCCGAAGACGCCGTGGTACAGGGAACCGTCGACCTTGTCGGCCTGGCCCGCCCGTTGGCGCTACACCCGTCACTGCCCGCCCTCTGGCAGGCCGGAGAATGCCCCGCACCAGAATTTCCGCGTTTCAGCGCGCCGCCGGAAGGCGGGGTGACAGCCTGGTATACCTTGCGCCTGACGCAGCTGGGTGAGGATCGTGAGCATGAATCACTGGGCGAACTGGAGACGGTGCTGGCCGACTATGAAGCCCGCGACGCCGCGCGCGCCGACACCTGGAATGCGCACTTCTCGAGCTGAGTCGCTCTCAGTAGGTCAGACGAAAAAATAGAACAGACGCAAAACGCCGCAGCGCTGACGCTGCGGCGTTCATGTTTCAGTCCCTTGCAGAGATGCAAGTCAGGTCGTGGGAAACCACACCAATGAAGCGTCTTCAGGCAGCGTTGTGCACACTGACTGAAGGCGCTTCACTGCCGCCCCTGTTTCCCTGCGACTTGCCTTGGCGCTGATAGCTGCCCTTGCCTTTGCGCGCCTTGACCACGCGTTGCTTGAACATCGGGGTACGCAGCATCGCCTTGAGCGCGTTGTCCCGCACCTTTCGCTTGTGGGTCATCGTGATGATCTCCTGTCGTCGATGAATCAACACCGCGACTATAGACCTCGCCAAGCACAAATCAATCCTTGGCGAGGGGCGGAGCACTGAAAATGCAGCGTCGCCAACTCAACGCCATGGGTCGTGTTTCCAGCGACTCAAACGTGAGTCAATGACGGGGTTATGCTCGGGTCACTCAGCATCATCAGCGCCTGAGGCTGCGTGATGACCCGCTCCGGCGCCATGCTGGCCAGGCGCTCGGGGCTCTGCCATCCCCAGCTGACCGCAGCGGCACGACACCCTGCCTCCTGCGCAGCGCGAATGTCGCTGACGGCGTCGCCTACCATCCAGCTGCGCTCCATCGCCACTTGCGGCGCTGCCAGCAGTCGCGCCAGCTTGGCCCCCTTGCTGCCCGTGATCTCACCGCCCAGCACCTGTGACACGCAGTCCGACAGGCCGGCGGCGGCCAGCGTGGCACGAATCATCTCACTGTGATTGGCCGACAACACCATGACGTCACCCTGCTCGGCGAGTGCCGACAAGGCCTCGCGCATGCCAGTGAAGACCGCCGGCGGCGTCGCCTGGCGGGTGTAGGCAAAGACATGCGCGGCAAAGCGCGCGACGGCCTCGCCCGTGAAGCCCTGCACACGCGCCATCTCCTCGAAGGTCACGTTGTCCAGCGACTCCCAGCTACCGCGTTCCAGCACGATCGTCCGCCCTTCCAGGTGCGCCGCATGTTCACAGGCCTTGAGGCACAGTGTCAGGCTGTCGGCAATCACACCATCAAAATCAAAGACATATAACGCCTTGTTCATTCTTTTGCTGCCTCAGCTGCCTGCAAGGTATTGCTCAACGGCTCGCGCTCGCGAGTCGGAATCCACTCATCGCGCTGCAGAGCGATCAATTCATCAAGCGCCTCCAGCGACTGGGCGGCCTCGAGCGTGTCGTGGAAGAAATAGCGGCGACTGTCATCCATGTAGAGATGCAGGTGATTGACGATCTGCTCCTCGCCTATCATCAGCACGCCATAGGCCGGAGGCTCATGACTGCCGGCGAGACAATCCGCCGCGGAGACCAGATCCAGCCCGACCTGGTGATTGACGCCCGGCAGGGTCGAGAACGAGAGCCCTCGCCAGACACCGCTGGCCGGACGATGCACATGCCCGAACAGCAAGTGCTCGACGTTGCCATACCGCTGGATCACGTCATGCAGCGCCTGTGAATTCTGCAAGCGGATGTCGTCCATGTAACGGATGCCGAGGGCCATGGGCGGATGATGCAGCGCCAGCAGGATACGGCGATCGTGATGCGCGGCCAGACAGGTATCCAGCCACGCCAGGCGAGACTCACACAGCAGACCGCCATGCTCCCCCGCGACAGCCGAATCAAGCATCACCAGCACGCAATCATCGGTGTCGGGGCCGAAGGCATGCGCATACTGCACGAAGCCTCCGTCATCACAGGGAAGCTCCGGGAAGGCGGCCTGCAGTGTCTCACGCGCATCGTGATTGCCCATGCCGAGGAAATACGGCATCGACAGTTCTTCCAGCACCTCACGCAGTGCCTGGAAGGCGGCCGGCTCACCGCGATCGGTCAGGTCACCGCTGATGATCACGCCCTGAGCATCGCCGTGGTGCAGATTGATATCAGCGACGGCAGCCGCCAGCCGTGCACGTGGGTCCAGCCCGTAAAGTCGCTTGTCAGGAGCGACCAGATGGGTGTCGGTCAGATGAATCAGTTTCATGTCACATGACTCCAGAGACTAAGTTCAGCAAGGGACCAGGGCATCATGCTGGTCGATACCCTGGCATTCCACTCAACAGGCAGGCAATTCAGTGAGCCACTCAATGCGGCAACAGTGCCTGCACCTCTTCTGCCATCTCTGCCAGCACCGCATCACTTTCCCCGGCGCGCTTGCCGGTCACGATGCTTTCCATGTGATTCTTGATGATGTCCGTAATTTTGAGACCATTGGCCCCGGGGAAGGCATACCAGGGTCGCATCAGCGGCAGCTGCTGGACCATCACCGCTCGGTTGGGGTGACGCGTATAGAAGTCGCTCAACTGCTCTTCATTGACCTTCTGGTTCGGCGGCGCATAGCCGGTCTCTTCAGCGACGATGATCGCCCCCTCCCCCTGAGTCGCAAATTTCATGAAGCGCCAGGCGGCCTGCTGCTTGTCAGCATCACGCGCCAACATCACCATCGCCGTGCCACCGGCCGGCAGGCCGCCCTGCGACTGAACCCCCGGGAAAGGCCCGGTCTTGAGGGTGAACTTGTCACCAATCTGGTCACTCAGGCTCTGCAGACTGCCGACAGAGGTAATCAGGATGCCCGTATTGCCAGCCGCGAAGGAGGCATACGCAGACTGCCACCCCATGTTGCTCATGCCGGCGTCGGTGACCATCCGCGACAATGTCTTGAGCGCGAAGCGACCGGAGTCATCATTGAAGGCAACCTCCTGCTCGCCATTGCGGGTCATCTGACCGCCGCGCGCAAAGACCGGCGCCTGGAACAGCCAGTTACCCGTGATATCCCATTCGTAGTACAGGCCATTGCTGGCCTCAGGTAACGCGCGAATGTCGCTGGCGACCTTCAGCACCTCATCCCAGTCACCTGGCAATGCATCGCCCTGCCAGCCGGCCTTCTCCATAAGCTCCGTGTTGTAGTAGGCAATCGGCAGTGACACGGCATACGGCAGACTGTAGACACCACCATCGAAACGGCCCAGATCCAACATCGGCCCGCGATAACCTGCCGCTGCGAAATCAGTCTCACTTTCGATGAAGGCCGTGAGATCAACGGCAATCTCTCGACTCGCCAGCGAACGCACCTGATTCAGCCCTTGTAACGAGATATCAGGCATACGCTTGATGATCGACTCGCGCATCACCTTCTGACTGCCCTCTTCGTAGCTTTCATACGGCGCACGATAGCGGATGCTGATGTCGGGATTGGCCTGCTCGAACTCAGTTTTGAGGCGCTCCATGGCCGGGTTGAACGTCGAACCATAGGCATACTGCACAACCAGCTCGACCGATTCGTCGCCAGCCTGTGCCGGAGCAATGAATGCCGAACTGAGCAACGCCACGCGACTCAACGCCAGACCAGTTCGCAGGGGCAATGCTGAAGCCGTCTTCAGGGCAGACTTCGTGAGACTCAACGTGGGGCTTTTCATCTAAAACTCCAAAGTGTGATGCGGTTCAGAGACAGGTAGAACAACGTGTGCAAAGCAGGTTCATTCAACGTCGCGTGATGCGCGCTATTTCATTCCGCTCATCGAGATACCTTCGATAAAGCGCCGCTGGGCAAGCAGGAAAGCCGCCATCAATGGCACGACTACCAGCGTTGCCGCTGCCATCAGAGCGCCGTAATCAGTGCCTGATTCCGCATTGCGGAAGTCGACCACGCCGAGCGTCGGGGTATAAAACTCCTGACTGTTGAGCACGATCAGCGGCCAGAAATAATCATTCCAGTGAGCGACCACCGAGAAGATGCCAAAGGACACCACCGCCGGAATCGCATTGGGAAAGACCACGCACCAGACGATGCGCCATTCGCTCATGCCATCCATGCGAGCGGCATCGATCAGCTCATCCGGGATACCGACGAAGAACTGACGCAGCAGGAAGATGCCGAACACTGACAGCGAGAACGGCAACACCAATGACCAGAAGCTGTCGAGCAGCCCCAGATAGTGCAATTCCAGATACCAGGGGATTGCCACAGCCTGGGTGGGCACCATCAGGCACAGCAGCACGGAGGCAAAAAAGCTCTTGCGACCGGGGAAATCGAGTTTTGCCAGCGCATAGGCTGCCGGCACCGAGACCACCACCTGAATGACGAAGATCGCGACCACGACCATTGCGCCGGTGCCCATGTAACCGAGCAGGGATGATTCCGTCAGCGCCTTGGTATAGTTGTCGACCAATGCCCAGTTTTCGGGCAGCCAACGCAACTGGTTGGTGAATATCTCATCAGCAGGTTTGAAGGAGGTCAGCAGCATCCATACGAAAGGCAACAGCATCACCAACGCCAGACTGATCAGCAGCGTATGGCGCAGCAACGTGCCCAATATCATCGGCCAATCGACAGCGACGCGAGCAGGCTGAGCCACCGCACTGGCAACGTGCTGATGTGCCGTTGAAGGAGAATTCAGGGGGGTCATTTGCATGGGGGTCACCATCTTCACGAGTAGTGCACTCGCTTTTCCAGGAAGCGTGTCTTGAGCAATGTGATCAGCATCACTGCCCCGAGGAAGACAACCGTCATGGCGGCGGCATAGCCGGTGCGGAAGAACTCGAAGCCTTCGCGATAAAGTGTCAGCAGCAATACCTCGGTGGTATGACTCGGCCCGCCCTGAGTCAGAATCTGCACCGTATCGAACACCTGAAATGCATTGATTGCCGTCATCACCACCACGAACAGCGTGACCGGCCCCAGCAATGGCCAGGTGATCCGTCTGAAGCGCGAGAATCCGCGGGGTATTCCATCGATATCGGCAGCCTCATAGAGCGTGCGCGGCACCGCCGTCAGACCGGCCATGAACAGCACCATGTTGAAACCCGCCTGATGCCAGATGCCGATCACGCACAGCGCCACCAGTGCCCAGTCTTCATCGCGCAACCAGCTACGTGGTTCGCCACCCACCATCATCAAGAGCTGATTGATCAACCCGAATTCGGGATGCAGCAGGAATTCCCACACGATGGTCATCGCCACCAACGAGGCCATCACTGGCAGGAAGAAAAGGGTGCGATAGATCGCCTTGCCTCGTGTACAGCCTTCAATCAACAGCGCCAGCAGAAGTCCCAGACCCACCGCGCCGACCATCACCACCAGCACATAGACGGCGGTATTGCGCACCGCTTGCCAGAAGACATCATCGGCTGCCAGCTGGCGATAATTGTCGAGGCCGACCCAGCCCATCGCCGGCATGCCCAGCTGCCAGTCGCTGAACGAAAGCAGCGTGATAGCCAACAGCGGCCCGATCAATAACACCAGCATCAGCAGCATGGCCGGCCCGCTCAGCGCCAGTCCCCAGAGCGCCTCTGCTCTATCCCCCCAGTGACGACTTAGGTAGCGCTGCATTGCGTCAGGCAAAGCCATGCTTCACCTCCCCACCCATCAAGGTACTGAGACTCATGGCGCTGGAGGCTTTCGCGGAACTGTCATCCGCTTGCGGTTGATCGATACGCAGCCCCAGGTGGTCGAAGATATGCAGTGCATCCGCGGCGATCCTGACACCCAGTGGCTGCCCGATTGTCAGCTCGCGACCCTCCTGTGGCGTCGCCCGAACGCTAAGCACCTGGCCGTTTTCGCAGCTCATCTGCACCAGAACCTCGGCTCCCAGGTTTTCCATGTAACTCACCTGCCCCTGCACATGTCCCTTGCCAGCAGGCACGCAGCTCAGTCCTTCCGGCCGCACGGCCAGTGTCACGTGAGTGCCTTTGGCCACTGGTAACCAGCAGCCCAGCGGCGCACTTTGCGTGATGTCACTCAGACACAGCCGTCCATCAAGCGCGACGGTGGCTTGCAGTTCATTGATCGCTGGCGTGCCGATGAAGCGCGCGACGCGAATATCGGCCGGACGCCGGTACAGCTCATCCGGACTCGCGACCTGCACCAACGCTCCCTCCATCAGCACCGCAACCCGGTCTGACATCGTCATGGCCTCGACCTGGTCGTGGGTGACATAGATGAAGGTACTGCCCAGCGCGCGATGCATCTGCACCAGCTCCTGACGCATGCGTACCCGCAGGCTGGCATCCAGGTTCGATAGCGGCTCATCCATCAGGAAGGCGCGTGGCTTGCGTACCATCGCGCGACCCAATGCGACGCGCTGGCGCTGCCCTCCTGAAAGCTGGCCGGGCTTGCGCGATAGCAACGATGTGATTTGGAGATTCTCCGCAACTTGCAGGACCTGAGCACGAATCTCGGCTTCACGCCTTGAGGCTCCCGGCAGATGACGCCCGACTAGCGGCAACCTATGTAATCGATTACATCGCATACGCAGCGGCATGGCGATATTGTCGAAGACACTCAAGTGCGGGTAGAGCGCGTAGGACTGGAATACCATTGCCAGATCGCGTTCAGCAGGCTTGAGGTGCAACGCTGGCTCGCCATCGATGGTCATCTCACCAGCACTATGTTGCTCGAGGCCCGCGATGGTGCGCAGCAAGGTAGATTTTCCGCAACCGGACGCGCCTACCAGGCTGATGAATTCACCGTCACGCACGCTCAGGTCGATGCCCTTGAGGATTCTCTGCTCCCCGTAGTGCTTCTCGAGCGCTTTCAATTCAATGGACGCCATTGCCATCATCTCCGCAATAAAAAGAGGAATTGCGCTTATGTAATCGATTACATAACATGGTTGTCATTATTGACGCGTAAAGTGACAGCCATGTGACGGTGAGATAACACTTAGGAAAAACATGACATGAAACGACGTGCGACCATTGCTCAAGTCGCCAAGGAGGCCGGTGTCTCCACTGCGACAGTCTCCCGACATCTCAATCAGACCGCACTGGTCAACGACGATACCGCTGAGCGGATCCGTGCTGCCATCGAGAAGCTGAGCTATATCCCGAGCTTCGTCGGTAAGTCGCTCAAGGAAAATCGCTCACGCACCATCGGCGTGGTCATCCCCAGCATCATTCCGCAGAGCTACTCCTGGGCGGTCGAGAGCCTGCAGCGTGCCTGTCGTGCGCGCGGATATGCCGCGCTAGTGATGACGACGGCCTATGAGCCAGCCGATGAAAGGCTCGCCCTCGAGACACTGATCGCACGTGGTGTGGACGGGCTGGTCGTCAATCTCGGTTCTTCGCACCTGGAGGAGCATCTGGCTCTGCTCGAGAGACTGGAAGTACCCTTCGTGCTGCTATTCAATGAAGAGGAACACAGCCAGCACCCTTTCGTGGCAGCAGAAAACCGTCTTGCAATGCAACAGCTCGTCGAGCATGTGATTGCTCTTGGACATCAGCGCATCACGCTTCTGGCTGGCGACTTCAAGGACGCCCAGCGCTATGCCTTGCGCGCGCAAGGCTACCGTGAAGCCATGACGGCGGCGGGGCTGGCGCAACACATCGACGTCAAGGAGCTCCCCCTGTCCCTCAAGGGCAGCGAGGCACTGGTCACAGAGCTTTTGAAGACCCCGCAGCGTCCCAGCGTACTGCTGACGACACACAACTCCCTCGCCTTTCATGTGCTTGGACTTCTTCACCGCCATGGAATCCAGGTACCCGCCGAGATATCGCTTGCCACCTTCAATGGCCATGATATCGCGCAGATACTCTCCCCCTCGCTGTGCTCCATCGAGCAACCCTTCGATGCCATGGGCAAGGCTGCCGTGGATATCGTGCTCGGCATGATCGAAGGCGAAAGCCGCGATATTCAGCAACGCTTCTCCTGCACGCTGCAAGGCGGCCAGAGCCTGGGCAACGGTCACTGAAACGCCATGCATGACAACGGTGCCGTACAACGAAAAACGCCGCAGCGCTGAGCGCTGCGGCGTTTTTGATATGTCGTTGGCAAGCACCGTTGGCAAGCACAGAGTGCTCACCTCAAGGTCACGGCGTCTTCTTGCTCTCGAAAGACGCTTTCTCGTGGCGCAGGATGTTGGCGCTCAGCGCAATGCAGACGCCAGCGGCAACCAGCAGGCACACCGCCACGGCACCAGAGTTGCTGAAGAAGAAGGCGTAGTTGCCAGCGTGTACCACAGTATCGACAGTTTCCATTGCAAGACTCCTTGCGAAAGCGGATATCGGTTGGGTCTACCAGTACTGCAATAACGGGGCCAGTCCCCACTTATCTCGACATCATCTCGACAGACTGGCCCCTTCAGGATGTGCGCCGAGGCTCAGCTACCAGGGCTCAGCTGATGTCCGGGCGCTTGTCCATCGGCGCTGCCACCACCCCACCGGAACGTGCCGGCACACTCGAAGATGACTCAGTTGCCATACTCTCCGGGTAGGCCTTGGCCGGGACTTCGAACAGGTCCAGCCCCAGTACCTCGACATGCGGCGGTACGCGCAGCAGGTTGAACTTCTTGAGCAGATAGGCCACGCCCCAGCCCGGAATGAAGCCCGTCAGTGCCATCACCACCGCGCCGGTCAGCTGGCCGGTGAAAGAAACGTCCGGCACGCCTTCGCCGACATTCGGGAAGCCGGCCGCGAAGATGCCCACCAGTACCACGCCGTAGAAGCCGCAGAAGCCATGCACCGCGAAGGCGCCGACGGAGTCATCCAGGCCACGCTTCTCGAGCAGTGCGCCTATCTTCGGCATCAGGGCGCCACCGGTGACCGCCAGCACGAAGGCCAGGCCCGGGTTATAGAGATCCAGCCCCGCCGCGACGGTGATGATGCCGCCCAGCGCACCGGACATGGTCCAGAACGGGTCACGCGAGGACAGATAGGCACCGATCACGCCGCCACCGAAGCCCATCAGGGTATTGAAGGCGAAGGCAGAAAGGTTGGTGCGATTGCCGTAGATGGTGGTCCAGCCGATGTCACCGGTGTTGAAGATGATGCAACCGCCGAGGAAGCCGAAGAAACCGACGATGATCAGCATCAGGCCGATCAACGTCATCGGCATGTTGTGCGGCGCGATCACCTGCGGCTTGCCATCGTCACTGTACTTGCCGATGCGCGCGCCCAGATTGAGCAGCACGCCCAGCGCGAAGAAGCCGGCCACGGCGTGCACCACACCGGCGGCGCCGACATCGTGGTAGCCCAGCTTGTGCAGCATCCAGCCATCCGGATGCCAGCCCCAGGCGCCCGCCATGATCCAGACACCGGCGCCGAGAATCACCGCCAGAATCAGGAAGGCCCCCAAGCGGATGCGTTCGATCACCGCCCCCGACAGGATGGAGCCGGTGGTCGCGCCGAACAGCGCAAAGGCGGCGAAGAAGATGCCGGTGCCCATGTCATCGGCGTCCGGACGCATGCTCGCGCTCCACGGCAGAGCGGCGGACGCTTCGATGGGGATCAGCCCGTTGGGGAAGGCGTTGTAGATCCACCAGCCCACGAAATAGAAGGCGGGGATGATCGAGGCCAGCGTCAGTACGTTCTTCATGCCGGATGCCAAGGCATTCTTGGAACGCGAGGCACCGATCTCATAGGCCAGAAAACCTGCATGGATCAGGAACATGATGGCGGTACACCACCAATAGAACACCTCGATGTTCATCGCCTGATGCATATCCAATATGCTTTGCAACGTCTTTTCATCCATCGTCTTTTCTCCTTTACCGGAGCCTGTGGATCAGCGCGCTTCACTGTGCAAGCGGCACTGCCCGTCCGGGGGTTGTTGTTGTTTTTCAAGGGGACCTGCTGGATAAAGCAAGCGACATGCCAGATGACCCTGATTGGCCACCCTCAGCAATTCGTTGTTTTTACTGACACATTCTTGAAACCGAGGACTTCTCTTCAGATATGAAGCCCGCAAAGCCTTCCCTGCGAGGAGGATGGGCGTTATTGAGGCATGCCGGCCACGGCATGCACCGTGAGATGACTTGCAGGGCGCTGCATATACGCAAGTCATTGCTCGCGACTCACCTCTCATGCTTCCCCTCCTGGCAGTGGGATCAGCTACGCACCTTGAGGCGCTCCGGGTCATGGAATGGCAATGTCACCACCTCGGCGGCGAGGCGCTTCTGATGGCCATCCAGCTGGCCGATTTCGAGCTGGGTTCCCGGGCTTGCGAAGTCCGGTGCCAGGCGGCACATCGCGATGGAGCGATCGAGCAGCGGCGACTGGGTGGCACTGGTGACCACGCCCACCGGATAGCGGCCGTGATAGACGAGATCGCCGTGGCTGACCAACTCGCTGCTGTGCATCTTCAGACCCATCACGCGATGCCGTGATTCCGGCGCCTCGCGTTGCAGCGCTGCCCGCCCGACGAAATCATCCTCCTTGCTCTTCATGGGCACGGTGAAGCCGATACCCGCTTCATAGGGGGAGGTCTGCGGACAGAATTCATGGCCGGCGAAGATCAGCCCCGCTTCGATTCTCAGCATGTCCAGGGCATCCAGTCCCAGCGGCGCGATGCCATGCGGCTCACCCGCCGCCCACATCGCCTCCCACACGGCCGGGGCGTCCTTGGGATGACACCAGACTTCATAGCCGAGCTCACCGGTATAGCCGGTGCGCGACACCATCAGCGGGATGCCATCCGGTCCCGACAGGCGACCGATCATGAAGCGGAACCAGCCCAGCGTTTCCACCTCCGGCTGGGTGCGCGCATTCCAGATCAACGGCGCCAGCACCTCACGACTCTTCGGTCCCTGCAGCGCGATGTTGTGCAGCTGATGGGTGGAGTCACGCACCGTGACGCGATAGCCCTGGCGCGCGGCGAGATCTCGCAGCCACTGGCCGCTGGCCGGGTCACCACAGATCCAGCGGAAGGTCTGCTCGCCCATGCGGAACAAGGTGCCGTCATCGAGCATTCCACCGGTTTCCTGACACATGGCCGAGTACACCACCTCACCGATGGAAAGCCGGCGCACATTGCGGGTCAGTGCGTACTGAAGCAGACGTTCGGCGTCCGGTCCGGCGACCTCGAACTTGCGCAGTGCCGAGAGATCCATCATCGCGACCCGTTCACGGCAGGCCAGATACTCGGCCCGCGCGCCCCACCCTTCATAATGGGTGGCCAGCCAGTAGCCGTGGTAGTCGATGAACTGCTTGGTCAAGGCGGACGTGCAGGGATGGAAGGCGGTGGGCAGTGTCATGCGCGGCAATTCCTCGGGCCGGTTGCGATAGGCGATACCGCGGGGGAAGTCATGTTTAGCGGCGTAGATACGCACATGGATATCGGTCGGCACCCAGCCATTCGCGGCGTCGATGTCGTCCGGGCAGGCCGATGAGGCACAGATGAGGTCACGGTCGGCGCGCAAAAGCACATAGTCACCTGGGCGCGACCAGGGCTCATCCACCGCCAGGGTGCCGCAGGGCTCGACATAGGCATTGAAGAAGAAGTTGATCGCCGGCCAGCTGGCACGCTGCCGAATGCCATGCGACTTGGATAGGCCGTTGTTGAAGTTGATCGTGCAGCTATCGTGACCGAAGTAGCCGTGGTGTTCGTAGTACTGCGGCGAACAGGCGAGCATGAAGCTGTCATGGCGCCCTACCGTGTCTTGCACCACTTCCAGCATCGGATGCATGTGCTGATCAAAGAACACCGAGTAAAGCCCCGGATTGGGCATGCAGTACCCGGACAGACTGCGCGTGGCGCCGCCATCCAGCCCCAGCTCCTCGCCCTGTGCCCAGGCATTGGCATCGAAGGCCACGAAGTCGGAACACTGACGACCCGCCACGTCGATGATCTGGATCCACTCGCCCTGCTTGACCTCATAGACCTCGACCGTGCCCGCCGCGACTCGCCGCTCCTGCTTGATCGGCGCTAGGGGGACGGGTAACTGCTCCTGATCGGGCACGCTCTGGAAGTGCGCGACCTCAAGCTCGGTGGCCAGATGCTCACCATCGATCGACATGTCATCACCGGGGGCCAACAGAATCAGGCGCGCGGCAGGCGCTTCCAGCGGCCAGCGAATCTCGGCCGGCAATCCGGCAACTGACAAGCGCTGCCACTGCGACAGGGGCACCTGCGCGACTCCCAGCGCTGCCAGACACTGCTGGGTGAAAGGGCTTCGTGGCTGCTCGGCCTTGGCTGCTCCGCCCTCTTGCGGATGGCTGGCGAAGGCATGTTCTTCCAGACAGGAGATGCTGGCGTAGCGCGCGAGTGTCAGCCCATCACCTGCGCCTGCCTTCGGGGCCTCTCCCTGCCTGTCCTCTGACGACAACAGCAGCCACTCGCAGGCCTGGGCACCATCGACGGATGACACCTGCACGCGGTCTCCCGGTGACAGCTCCAGCGCCAGCGCATCCAGCCCGGGTATTCGATAACGATACGGCTGGCACGGTGTGGCAGCGGGTATCTCGACTGCAAGCTCCATCGTGGTGATACCTCTAGTTGTCATGGCAAGTAGGTTCGGCGTTGCACACGTGATGGGGTAAGCAGCTCCCCGATGTACTCGGATGGTGCATGCCCCCTTCTGTAACGCACCACGTTCTTCATGGTTAATTAAATTTACTCACAGTGGAGATACCGACAATCCATCAAGAGAGGTACCCATGAAGGGGTAATCCATTCACTGGCATGAAGCTTGCTGGTGTGACATCTGAATCATGGCGCGTCGCAGGGGCGGCGAAACGACAGAGGAACTCGCATGGCACTCAGTCTCGGCGCATCGAAAGCAGGCAAGGCGTCTGCGTTGCAAGGGATAGCCCATCGCCTTGATGTCCAGCGCGCACGGGGCTGTCCCACCGGTGTGGAGGCTCCCGTTCGCCCTGCTGCCACCCCGCCGCCTGATCTGCATGACAAAGAGCATTGCGATGCCATCACCTTGCACATCGCGACCTGCGCTGATCTCAAGGAGGCGTTGCCATCCGTGCTGAGAGATCTGCTGGACAGGCTGAACGGCTATCCAGCAAGCGGTGCGGACCACTTCGCGACTGGCGAGCTCTGTGTCATGCATCGCGCCCCCGCTCAGGCGACCCATGAGGTGATTTCCCCTCCCGGCCTCGCCCTGCCAGCCGCGACGCGTCAGAGATTGCAGCAAGCCGTCAGGGGTATAGGGCGCGATCCAGGCGCCCGACAGCAGGTGTCTGGCATGAGCGGCACGCCAGATGGCGTGCTGATCGCCCTCACCCCCCTCCCTGACAGAGGGATGATGGACAGAGAGGAAACGGGCAGAGCGACGACGGGCGATGACTGGTTATGGCTCGGCGAGTCGACAGCCGTCGCACTCGAATCGCGGCAGGCGAGCGCCGTCATCGACGCCCTGAGCCGTGGCCTGGCACTGCATCAGCAGCAACAGGCGCGTCACGCCGAAGACAGGAAGGCAGCGGTGGCAGAGGCGCTGAAGAACGAGCGCCGACATCTGGTAGCGGAGCTGCACGATACCCTCGCCCAGGAATTGAGTTATCTGCAGCTGCAGAGCGCACGCCTGAATCGCGCCGCCCGCCATGCGCCACAGGAGGTGCAGGCACTGGCCGAGGACGTGCATACCCAGGCCCGGCGCGCCTTGCGCCAGACCCGGGAGCTGATCAACGGCGCGCACGCCACCTGGGGTGACGCGCCGCTGGCCCGCGTGCTGGATGACTTGATCGAGGAATTCGAGACACGCTCAGGGATGGTGTTCGAGCTCGACAACCGCATCCAGTCACTGCACCTCCCCGATGCCCAGGCCCTGCAGGTAATGTTCATCGTGCGTGAAGCGATGACCAACAGCGTGCGCCATGCACGAGCCACCCACCTGCGCCTGCAATTGCTCTACCAGTCTTCAGGGCCTCATCAATCTTCAGGGCCTCAGCCGGCGGAGCGGGTGTTGCTGACCATCGAGGACAACGGCTGCGGATTTGATCTCGCCGATATTCCCCCTGCGCACTTCGGGCTGGGCATCATGCAGGATCGCGCACGCCAGCTCGAGGCCGACTTTGCCATCACCCATCCCCGTCAGGGCGGTACCCGCGTGACACTGAGCTGGGAGCGCCGCGACACATGACCGTGACTCGCCAGATGCCTGCGACAACCAAGACATCCTCGACATCCCGGACACGCCCGACCAGAGTCGTGCTCGTCGACGACCATCCGCTGTTTCGGCGCGGGCTGGCCGAACTGTTGAGTGAAAGTGGTCTGTTCGAGGTCGTGGCCGACTTCGATGAGGGCAATGACCTGCTGGAGGCCCTGCCTACCCTTGCCCCAGAGCTGGTGATCGTCGACTGGCAGATGCCACAGCTCGATGGCCTGACCCTGATGCGCCATCTCAAACAGCGTGATGCCATCCTCAAGGTAGTGCTGCTGACCGCCTCCGATGACAGCCGCCACCTGCTGGATGCCATCCAGCAAGGGGCGGATGGTTACCTGATGAAGGACACCGACCCAGAGCGCATTCTCGAGCGCCTGCAGGCCGTGGTCGACGGCAAGCTGGGGCTGGAGGAAGAGACCCTGCTGCTGCTCGCCCGGCGCCTGCAGCAGGACCACCGCCAGCGCGAACGACACTCCCACGCACCTACACATATACATCAACAGGAACAGGAGCAGGAGCGGAAGCAGGCTGAGGCGCTGCCCGCCGCGGCGAATCCCTTAGCTGACTCCACGCATGACGGGCCCCTGGCACTCGACCGGGCCACGTCTGTTGACCGGCCCAGGGCTGTTGACCGGCCCACGGCAACCGACTGGTACGAAGGCTTGACCGAGCGTGAACGCGATACCCTCAAATGGATCGGGCGCGGCCTCAGCAACAAGCTGATTGCCCGCGAGCTGGGTATCAGTGACAGCACGGTGAAGGTCTACGTCAAGAATCTGCTGCGCAAGCTGAACCTGCATTCGCGCCTGGAGCTGGCCGCCTGGGTCTACGCTCATCCGCTGACGCCAGCGAGTGATGCCAGCCGCGAGGCCGCCGAGGAAGCGACAGACCCCGCACAGGGTACGACCCGGGCCGAACAGGAGAGCCTGCGATGATGCGATTTCTCGAACAGTTCGCCGGCGACTCGACTGCCTCCCCCCTCAGCGCACAGGCGATTCTCGATGGCCTGAGTGATGCCGTGCTGGTGGTGGATGCCGACAGTACCCTGCTGTATGCCTCGCGCGGCTGGCAGGCCCTGAGCGGACACGAATCGGGCGGCCCACGCGAAGACACGCCAACCGCCACTCGGGCAGACGGACACGGCACGCAAGCGCAGCGCCTGCGCGATGCCCTGCACCCCGCGGATCAATCGCGCTGGGACATGCTCGCCCGCCACGTTTCGCGCCGCGAACGCCCTGACTGCTGGCGATTGCGCATCCTGGGGGCTGACCACCACTATCGCTGGTGTGAAGTGCGCAGTCAGTCGCTCTCGCTGGCCTCGCCCTGGCCCGCCACGCTCACCCTGCATGACATCAGCGAGCGCGTGCAGCAGGAGCAGATCGACGCCGCCAACCTGCGCAGCCTGACACGGCTGATCAAGGGGCTGCCCGCGATGGTCTATCGCGCGCGCAACAACCGCCACTGGTCGATGGAATACATCAGTGACGGTTGCCTGGCCATCACCGGCCTCAGCCCTCGGGAGCTGCTTGATCATCCCTCTCTCACCTACGGCGAGATGATCCACACCGAGGATGCCGACCGCGTGTGGGACCAGGTACAGGCAGCGCTTGACGCCCACACACCCTTCACCCTTGCCTACCGCCTTCGTCATCGCGACGGCGAGGTCATCCGGGTGCAGGAAAAGGGCCATGGCATCTACTCCCCTGACGGCACGCCCTTGGCGGTGGAAGGCATCATCTTTGCCGTCGACACCTCGGATATGGCAGAGAATTGTGCATGATCCGCCGAGCAAGGCAGCAGCGTCGCATACCCCTTTATGGCTACCCTTTCCGAGCAATGTGCAGACTGAGCACATCTCGCTAGCCTGTTTCGTTGTCAGTGTTTCACGACATCACCACGTCCTGAAGCCTCGGATAACGCATGAAGACACAACAAGAACAGGAAGGTATCCATGACCCAACGTATCGCGATCATCGGTGCAGGACCCAGTGGCCTGGCTCAGTTGCGTGCCTTTCAATCCGCCGCCGACAAGGGCATCGAGATTCCCGAGATTGTCTGTTACGAAAAGCAGGATGACTGGGGCGGTCTGTGGAATTACAGCTGGCGTACCGGATTGGATGCCCACGGCGAGCCGGTCCACGGCAGCATGTATCGCTACCTGTGGTCGAATGGCCCCAAGGAATGTCTCGAATTCGCCGACTACTCCTTTGAAGAACATTTCGGGCGCCCCATCGCCTCCTATCCGCCGCGTGCGGTGCTGTTCGACTACATCAAGGGACGTGTCGAGAAGGCCGGCGTGCGCAAGTACATCCGCTTCGGCTGCCCGGTGCGCCAGGTCACCTTCGATGATGCCAGCCAGCAATTCACGGTCAGTGTGCATGACCAGGCACTCGATCAAGTGACCAGCGAAGAGTTCGACCATGTCATCGTGGCCTCCGGACATTTCTCGACACCCAATGTGCCGGAATTTCCCGGTTTCTCGGGCTTCAATGGCCGTATCCTGCATGCGCATGATTTCCGCGATGCACTGGAATTCAAGGGCAAGGACCTGCTGTTGCTCGGCAGCAGCTATTCCGCCGAGGACATCGGCTCACAGTGCTACAAGTATGGTGCGCGCAGCATCACCACCAGCTATCGCACCGCCCCGATGGGCTTCAAGTGGCCGGACAACTGGGAAGAGAAGCCGCTGCTGGTGAAGGTCGATCGTGATACCGCCTATTTCAGTGACGGCAGCCACAAGCGTGTCGATGCCATCATCCTGTGTACCGGCTATCTGCACCACTTCCCGTTCCTCGAGGAGTCGCTGCGCCTCAAGACTGCCAACCGCATGTGGCCGCTGGGGCTCTACAAGGGCGTCGTGTGGGAAGAGAACCCGCGCCTGTTCTATCTGGGCATGCAGGACCAGTGGTACACCTTCAACATGTTCGATGCCCAGGCCTGGTGGGTGCGTGACGCGATTCTCGGTACTCAGACACCGCCTACGAAAGAAGCGATGCAAGCCGATAGCCAGGCGTGGCGCGCGCGTGAGGAAACGCTGGACAGTGACGAGGCGATGATCGTCTTCCAGGGTGACTATGTGAAGTCGCTGATCGAAGAGACCGACTACCCGAGCTTCGATATCGATGGCGTGAATCGCACCTTCCTCGAGTGGGAGCACCACAAGCACGAGAACATCATGACCTTCCGCGATCACGGTTATCGCTCCTTGATGACCGGCACCATGGCGCCCAGGCACCACACTCCGTGGCTTGAGGCGATGGATGACTCGCTGGAAGCCTATCTGGCCCAGCCGACCGAGACCGCGACGTCATCCGATGCGGAATCGGACATCCAGGCGACGACCACGCCGCTGGCCTCATGAGGCCAGGCCAGATCATGACGCCAAGTCAGGCCACGAGGCCAGGCCAGATCACTAAGCCAGGTCAGACGAGGCTGCACGGACGCCCTGCCTGATACCAGCCGCGGTGGAATCACAGACAGAGGAATCACAGACAGAGGAATACAAGGCGAGGAATACAAGGCGAGGAATACAAGGCGGAGGGGCTCCCTTCACCTTTTCCTGCCTCAAAACATCAACAAAGACTTATATAGGCTCGCGATGGCGCCTCACCGCTTCCCAGCAGCCGACAACTCACGACCCACGATTTACGATCCACGACCCACAAGGACATCCGATCATCATGCGTATCACGCTCTACTTCCTGATCTCGACCCTGTGCGAAATCGGCTGGGCCACCGGCCTCAAGGTCGCCGACCGCCCACAGGAATGGGCGCTGACGGTGCTGCTGGTGATCATCAGCCTGAGTCTGGTCACCCAGATCGCCAAGACACTGCCCGCCAGCACCACCTACGCCATCTTCGTCGGTCTGGGCACGGTCGGCACCGTCGTCGCTGACCTGCTGTTCTTCGATCTCGAATTCCAGTGGTCCACGCTGGGCTTCGTGGTGCTGATGCTGATCGGCATCATCGTGCTCAAGACGGCCCCCAGCGCGCCTGCCGACAAGCGGGCTCAGATGAATGCCACACCACAGCCCACCCTCAGTGAATGACCAGGAGTGACAGCATGGATTGGGTCTATCTGATCGCCGCCGGCTGCTGCGAGGTCGTCGGCGTGACCGGTTTCAACCAGTACGCCAATCAGCATCGCCGCATGGGCGTGTTGCTGGTCGCGCTGGGCTTCAGCTCCTCCTTGAGCCTGCTGTACCTGGCCATGGACACCATCAGTCTGGGCATTGCCTACGCCGTGTTCTCCGGCATCGGCACCGTGGTCAGCGCCATCATCGGGGTGCTGTTCTGGCGCGAGCACTTCTCGTTTCGCCGCATGGCCTGCATCGGCGTCATCGTGCTGTCCATCGCCGGCCTGCATCTGTCCGGCGAGCACTGAGCGTCTGTCGGCGCTGGATTATTGCCATTCGTGCAATGACCAATTGCCGACAGGCGTCTTTTTCCGTGAGCACCAGTGCACTAGCCTCTCGGGCACTCTTCCGAAACCTGCCCGTCAGGAGCCTTGCCATGAGCCTGTCTTTCCATGTCGTCCGCCACGAACGCGGCTTCTCTCCCACGCCCCTGCCCATCTGGACCGACAACGGCGACGTGTCTGATCTCTTCGAGGCCGACGCGATACCAGAGGTGGTCCGTCAGGAAGTCGAGGGTGTCCCGGGTGCCTTCCAGCTGCTCAATGTGCTGACACCCGCAGAGGCCGACCACTTCGTCGCCGCGCTTGAGGAAATGGGCTTCGAGGAAGATGCGCCGGTTTCCCTGCCGCGTTCGGTACGCCACAACCACAACGTCAACTGGGTCGTCAGTGAAGCGGTTGATCAGGTCATCTGGCAGCGCTCGGCGCCGCTGGTGACCGAGCAGATCCAGGGCGAAGGCGCCAAGGGCATCAATGCGCGCTTTCGTACCTATCGCTACGAGGCCGGCGACTTCTTCAAGCCGCACACCGATGGTGCCTGGCCAGGCAGTCGCGTCATCAATGGCGAGATCGTCCAGGACGCCTATCCGGGCCTGATGAGCCAGTACACCTTCCTCATCTTCCTCAGCGATGGCTATAGCGGCGGGCGCACCGAGTTTCTGGTCAGCCGTCGCGACCCCACCCAGCCGGCCCGCTCGCAGGATGATATCCAGAAGGTCTCGGTCTCAACGCCCAAGGGAGGCGTACTGTGCTTCCCGCATGGCTCGCACCCGCAGCATTGCGTGCATGCCGGCGAGCCGATTCGCGACGGTGCCAAGTACATCATCCGCAGCGACATTCTGTTCTGACAGAGCAGGACTGACTGGCCGAGATGATGCCCCTGCAGAGGGTATCAGGGCCCGACCTCTCTCGAGATCGGGCCCTTCGTGTTGCTGACATTTCTGACATTGCTGTCATTGCAGGCCTGCGGGCTCAACGGCAGGATAGCCGCTCGCGACGGGCAAGCAGGAAGTCGACCCAGGCACGTACGCGCGGGTTGTGCTGTTTCTCGCGCGCGAAGACGACGTGGATACCGGTGTCGAAATCTGATGAGGTGACCTGAAAGTCCTCCAGCACCGCCAGCAGGCGGCCGCTTGAAAGCTCTTCCCGAATCGCCCACAGCGGCTGCACCACCACGCCGGCGCCCCCAAGCGCCGCCTGGGTGAGAATGTCGGCGTTATTGGTACGCAGCGCGCGAGCGCGCACCGAGATGCGATGCTCCCGCTCGCCTTGTACCAGCCGCCAGTGATGATTGGCGGTGGTATAGCTGAAGGTCAGCAGACGGTGCTGTTCCAGATCCTCAGGCTGCTGGATAGGGGGCTGGGCGGCGAGGTAGGACGGCGCGGCCGCCAGCACGAAGCGCTGGTCACTGATATGGCGCGCGATCAGGCTGGAGTCTTCCAGATGGCCGATGCGCAGGGCCACGTCGAAGTGGTCCTCGACCAGGTCCACCCGCTGGTCGCTGCTGACGATATCCAGCGCCACCTCGGGATAGCACTGCATGAACTCGCTCACCAGCGGTGCCAGATAGAGACGCGAATAGCGCCACGGCACCGAAATGCGCAGCGGCCCCGCGACCCGCTCACTCAGCGTTTCCAGCTCATCCTCCAGTTGGTCCACCTCGGCCAGAATGGCGCGAAAGCGAATCAAGGCGCGCTCGCCGGCCGGCGACAGCCGGACATGGCGCGTGGTGCGCACCAGCAGCGGCTCGCCCAGTTGGCGCTCCAGATGATTGACGTGACGCGTCGCCGTGGAACTGGCGATATCCAGCTCACGCGCCGCCACATTGAAGCTCTGATGCTCCGCCACCTTGAGAAAGGTGCGCAGCCGTTGGGTCAGTTCGTTCATGGTGCTCCTGCGGTGCTCTTCTGCAGTACTCCCCATCGAGAGGACGGCGTCCTTGTCCTACAGCCGATCGGCCATACAGCCGGTTGGCGCTCACCAGCCGCGAGCATATCATCGACGCACCGCAGGATGACCGCGACACGAGGACGAACGACATGGACATGATAAGCAGCATGAAAGGACTCGCCGGCGGCGTCCTGATCGGACTCTCGGCAGTGATGCTGATGGCCTTGCTGGGACGTATCGCCGGTATCAGTGGCATCACGCGGGGCGCGCTGCTGGAATCCGGCCCGGACCGCAGTTGGCGTGTCGCCTTTGTGCTCGGATTGATCAGCGGCCCACTGCTGCTTTTGCTGCTCAACCTTGACTGGGGCAACGTGGCCGCAAGCACGGATGCGCTGATCGGCAATCCCGCCAGCGGGGTGCTGAGCATGATGTTCGCCGGTCTGCTGGTGGGTATCGGAACAGGCATCGGCGGCGGCTGTACCAGTGGTCATGGTGTCTGCGGTATCGCGCGCCTCTCCCCTCGCTCGCTGGTGGCCACGGTGGTGTTCGTGGCTGTGGCCATGCTGACGGTGTTCGTGAACCAACATCTGCTGGGGGAGTCACCATGAAAACGGTCATCGGCTTTCTCACCGGGCTGGTCTTCAGCCTCGGACTGACACTCAGCGGCATGACCGACCCCGCGCGCGTGGTCGGCTTTCTCGACGTGACCGGAGACTGGGACCCCACGCTGATCTTCGTGCTGGGCGGTGCCGTCATCACCACCTTCCTCGGCTATCGACTCGTCTGGCGGCGTGGCACTCCCCTGCTGGGCGAGCGCTTCCAACTACCCAAGCGTCGCGATATCGATGGCCGCCTGCTGCTCGGCGCGACGCTGTTCGGTGTCGGCTGGGGGCTGAGCGGTTACTGCCCCGGGCCTGCCATCGTCTCGAGCAGCGCCATGAGTCTGCCATTGGCGGGCTTTCTGGTGACGATGCTGCTGGGCTGGTGGCTGGCCACTCGCCTGACGCGCAATAGCTGATCTGACAGTCCCGACTTGAAACGCAAACGCCCGCCAAATGGCGGGCGTTTGCGTCTTCCTGCAAGGGAAATCGTCACGACTAGACGACGCCCTTGGCCTTCATTTCGCGCAGCACGGCGGCGACATAGTGCATCTCCTCGGGCGTACCGAGTGACATGCGGCACCAACCATCTGCCGGCGGGAAGGCGCGCCCGATCAGCACATGGCGTTCCTTCATCGCGGTCTGGAATTCCTTCAGCGGCCTGGAGATACGATGGAAGACGAAGTTGGTCTGACTCGGCAGATACTCCCAACCCAGCTCGTCGAGCGTCGCTGTGAAGATGGCGCGTGCTTCATCGTTGCTCTGCTTGCTGTGGACCAGAAACTCCGGTGACTGCATGGAGGCCGTCGCCGCCATCACGCCGGGGTATGACAGCGTCATGGCATCGTCTTCGACATAGTGGGAAACGTGCTCGAGACGATCGACATCGCCGACGGCGTAGCCGACACGCAGGCCTGCCATGGCGTGAATCTTGGAGAAGGTCTTCAGCAGCAGGACGTTCTTCGCGCCACCGGCAATCAGATGATCGGCGGAGCGGAAGGCCGGGTCATTGACGAATTCGGCGTAGGCTTCATCGATGATGAACAGCGTATCGTCGCGGCTGTCGTTGACCCAGGCCTCCAGTTCATCACTGGAAATGATGGTCGAGGTCGGATTGTTGGGGTTCACCAGATAGACGATGGAGGGGCCAGAGTGGTCGGCCACGGCCTGCTGCATGTCGGAAATCTTGAATGACCAGTCCTCGCGCGAGGACGGCACCTTGCGAATGGCGAGGTCATAGAAGCCGGCATACAGGGCGCCATCGCCATAAGTCAGCTCGGGAATCACCAGCTGGGTATCGGGAGTCGCATGGGCCAGCACACTGGCACGGATCGCATCCGAGGAACCCGGCGTGAACAAAATGCTCTCGCTCGGCACCTTGTGGTGAGTCGCCACCAATGACTGCAATTTTCCCAGATGGGCGAAGGGGTACCGATTGGAATGCGGGATGGATGCCGCTGCGGCGCGCTGTGCAGACGGTGCCATGCCAAGCGCATTCTCGTTGTAGTTGAGTCGCACCGGTGACTTGGCGGAAGGCTTGAGCACCGCCGCCGCTGGTGCTGTCTCCTTGGCCAGGGCACTGGGGATACCCGGCAGGAACTGACCCAATGCCGCCCCGGCGATTGCCGCCCCACTCATGCCCAGGAAACCACGACGCGAACGCGATGATGGAGAGCCCTTCTCAACCGCCTGAACCTCAGAAGACTCCTGCAGATCCTTCTCGACTACGTCTGTCATCGTGTGTCCTTTGTCTGTCGCTGCTGCCCTTCCCCCTCGTGTGAAACCACACGGGCCATCGGGAGCAAGCCGTTGTTTTTGTATGTGCTAATAAAGCACCACCAACGTATAAGACTTTGGTGAGAGGCACAACGAAACGACGAGCCGGATCTCGCAACCATGCGCCGCGGCAAGGGCAACCCCGTGGAAGGCCATACGACGTATCGAGGGAGGCCAATTGGCAAAGGAACACTTGCCAGTGATTCGTGAAGACACCGGCCATTGGGCCGGTATAATAAGAACGAAAATGCGGTATCAGCGAGAGGATTCCTGAGCAATCTCTCTGATGACGATGCTACCCAACTGGCGGGTGTTATGCAGATTACCGTTGCTACCTAATAGGGCTAGGCCAATCCTAACGATCTGGCTAAGTTACCCACAAAAATTCTACACTGCTGAATATATCAAACTTAGCATTAGCCCCCAAAATATCTCCAATTAAAAAACTAGTCTTTTAGTCATATCCACACTGTTAAAAATTTAGTGAAAGTGCAAAAATAGGTCAGCACTAAAGGTAAAATTCATCCCCTTACACACCAAACAGGCATATTAATGACAGTTACACCATCCAGTCCTACATTTTATAGAGAATCAATAATGGCAGCTGTGCATCACATGCATCGAGGAGATGTGATGGAAGTAGGCAACTCCGTATTTAGTTTATTTTCAGGGAAGGAATATGTACCTGGAGAAAAAGCAGAATTAAATACGGTTCATTTAGAGTGGTCGATATCCTCTCATGAAAACAAGAGCTGGGCGAGAGAAAATCCAGAAATAATTCTAGACTGGATAACCGCTAGCTTTTGGTATTTCAGAAGCATGAGCGCTATACCCTCTATTGCAGACGCCATTTGGGGTTTATGCGAAATTTTCGTCGATTACTTTAAAGAAATACAGCCTAACGCTCTATCTGCAGCTATCCAACTTGCACTTTGGGATTACCAATACAATCGAAAAAGACACCCAAGGTACCTTGAATACATCAAAGGACTAAACATTGAAGATCGTAGATTAAAAGCATACAGGAGTCTTTTCAAAACCACTTCCATTAACAAAGAACAATCTGACTATCAAGCCAGCATATCGGAAGCTTATCGTGAAAGAGAACATCACAACAAGATCAACAAAGCGTCAGCAATCATTAGCTATTACTGTAATATAGATAGCAATGAAGAAATTTTTCACGAGCTATTAGATGTGCTCGGCGATTCTGATTTAATCGATACAATTAGCACTGGACAGTGTGATTTTTTAAACCCTATGATTGTCCATCTTTATGATACTAACAACTATAGTTATCTTCTCAAGTTAATAAAAAACCTAAAAGGCATTCGCCCTATCGCTGAAGACATTCAACCTCATGCATTTCTACTAACAAATGGGGTTAATTTAACACTACTAAAAAACTTTGAAAAAATCACTATAACGGAAGACGATAACCAAGCCAACTACAGCGCATTAATACACAGCTTAAATATTTCCAATTCAGTTGCTATAAGCCTATTAGGGGAAAAAGATCCTGACGTTAGCTATTATGAAGAATCTAGAAAAGGCACCCCACCTATACAAGATAACTTAGATGGCTTAGCTGAGGCAGTGACAAACCACTTCAAGCTTGATGATGGCCTCTACGACGAACTGAGCGCACTCACATTATGTCCATCACATAGCTTCCCAATACAGCGTGCTTATTCAGATTAAAAAAATCGGCTCCAATTATTTCCGTAAGTCTAGAAAAAGTGATAGACGACCCCGAAGAAAAAAGATTTTTATTCTTGCTATCTAGCTGCACTCATTCTTACAACTCAGAGAGAAATTTCATAATTAAAGAATTTGGGGAAGGCAGCACTATAATAACAGACCCTAATGCAACTGAGTTCGCCCATTACTTATCCAACGATTTATATAACACCATATACATATCGGCTCACGGCGAATATGACCACTGGGGGAGAAGTCGATATGATGAAATATATTTTTCCGAAACATCAAAAATACCCATGGAAACTATAGAAGCCTGCACATCACACCTTTCTAACAAAAAGAATATTATTCTAAATATATGTGATGGTGCTACCTCAGAGATAAGCAGCAATCCATATAGTAGAGGATTCGCCAGTGCTATGGCCAGAGGTAATCAAACTATTATTTCTCATCTATGGCCGGTGAACCCAATCTATGCTTGTAGTTTCGGGATGCTAGCTCTTTATTTCATAAAAACCAATGATGCTATTAATACAGCCAAACTTACTTATGATTTTCTTAACAAAGAAAATCATGAAATAATAAACGATTCCAATCGACTATCTCCTGCATTCGATGAGCTAAGGAACCACCTTAAAAGCACTACTTTCAGAGTTTGTGAATTTAAAAACATAGGAAGCATAGCAGTCTACTCATAGACCAAAAATTCATACAATTAATTAAAAATCAACTTTTTACTCCCCACTTTGCATCAATTTAGCGCTTACGTTGCACTAAGTTGGTGCTTTTGGTGACTTATCCAATTCCAAAGCTCATCTTAAAATTAATTTAAAATACTATTTTTGAATGATATTTATATCATGTGGCACACTTCCTGCTAGACATTCACCGAGGCACCGATAGGCATACAACAATCGAAAATCTACACCAATGGAGCGCTAGGGTTCCGGTGACTGGCTGATGGCCGTCATGACTGGTCCGAGAGCACTCGACCTCCAAGCTGGGGGTTACACGGCGGGACAAAAGCCCGGGAGACGCAAAGCCTGTAAAGGTCGGCGCCTCTCACTTTTTCCGCCGGAGATAACGACAATGACCCAGCTCACTCGCCTTTCCCAGTCCGCGACTTCCCCCTCGGATGCCAGCGCCCAGGTGTCATCCGCTGCTGTCTCATCTGCTTCAGCTACCGTTTCCAGAAACGCTTCCAGACGTGCTGCGCTGGCCGGCGCCCTGCTGCTTGGCGCATCGCTGAGCCCGCAGGCCATGGCGCAGGATTCCTTCAGCGTGTGCTGGTCGGTCTATGCCGGCTGGATGCCGTGGGAATACGCGGACACCCAGGGCATCGTCGACAAGTGGGCCAGGAAGTACGACATCAACATCGATGTGGTGCAGGTCAACGATTACGTCGAGTCCATCAATCAGTACACCTCCGGCAATGTCGATGGCTGCGCCATGACCAACATGGACGCCCTCACCCTGCCCGCCGCCAGCGGCGTGGATTCCACCGCGCTGATTCTGGGCGACTACTCCGATGGCAATGACGGCGTGATGGTCCGCGACGGCGATTCCATCGAGTCCCTGAAGGGTCGTGAGGTCAATCTGGTGCAGTTCAGTGTCTCCCACTACCTGCTGGCACGTGCGCTGGACAGCATCGGCATGAGCGAGCGCGACCTGACCACCACCAATACCGGCGATGCCGACATCGTGGCGCTGGCCAGCAACCCCGACACCCAGGCGGTGGTGACCTGGAACCCGCAGCTGGCCACCCTCAAGGACATGCCCGGCTACACCGAAGTCTTCAATTCCAGCGACATTCCCGGCGAGATTCTCGACCTGTTGGTCGTCAATACCCAGACCCTGAAGGACAACCCGGACTTCGGCCATGCGCTGGTCGGCGCCTGGTATGAGGTGATGGAGAAGATGAAGGCCGGTGACGAGGCTGCGCTGACCCAGATGGCAGATGCCGCCGGCACCGATCTCGCCGGCTATCAGTCCCAGCTGGCCGCGACCCACATGTACTACACCCCCGCCGAGTCGGTGGCCGCCTTCAATGCGCCGGGCCTCAAGGACACCATGCAGCACATCGCCGACTTCAGCTTCGCGCAGGGGCTGCTGGGCGAAGGTGCGCCGGATTCCGGCTTCATCGGTATCGAGACCCCCGCCGGGGTCATCGGCGATGAGGGCAACGTGATGCTGCGCTTCGACCCGAGCTACACCGCCGCACTGGCCGACAGCCAGTAACGCCACGCGGTGGATGTCGCAAACGCTCCGCGGGACAGTCTGCCCCGCGGAACGTGAACCAAGCGCCTCCCTCGACCGCATCTTTGTTCGCACCTTCGTACGCACCCGTGGAGCCCGCGCATGAAACGTCTGATCAACCTGACACCCTCCCGTGGTGGCCGCTGGCTGCTCGGTGGCCTGCCCTTCGCGCTGCTGGCCATCCTTTACATCGTGCAGTCCAACCAGCGACTGCTCGACAACCCGAATGACCGCCTGCTGCCGTCCTTCGCCGCCATGGGCGAGTCGTTCTCGCGTCTGGCCACCGAGGTCAACGTACGCACCGGCGACCTGCCGCTGTGGACCGACACCTTCGCCAGTCTCGAACGCCTGCTGGCCGGCGTGCTGATCAGTGCGCTGATCGGCCTGAGCGTCGGCCTGCTCACCGGCGGCCTGCCGCTGCTGCGCGCCAAGCTGTCACCGCTGATCACCGTGCTGTCCCTGATTCCGCCGATGGCGATTCTGCCGATCCTGTTCATCGCCTTCGGTACCGGCGAGCTGGCCAAGATCGCGCTGATCGTCATCGGCATCACGCCCTTCCTGATTCGCGACCTGCAGAATCAGGCCCTGCGCCTGCCCGATGAGCAGCTTATCAAGGCCCAGACGCTGGGCGCCAGCTCCTGGCAGGTGCTGACCCGCGTACTGCTGCCTCAGCTGACCCCGCGCCTTCTGAGCGCCACGCGCCTGGCACTCGGCAGCGCCTGGCTGTTCCTGATCGCCGCGGAAGCCATCGCCGCCCAGGACGGCCTCGGCTACCGCATCTTCCTGGTGCGTCGCTATCTGGCGATGGACGTCATCCTGCCCTACGTGGCCTGGATCACGCTGCTGGCCTTCCTGCTCGACCGTCTGCTGGTGCTCGTCTCGACTCGCGCCTTCCCCTGGTACCACGCTGAGGAGAGCCAATCATGAGCCTGATCCACGCCAAGGGCCTCGAGAAGCACTACGGTGAGCAGGTCGTGCTGGAACGCATGAACCTGACCGTCGAGGCCGGAGAATTCATCACCCTGGTCGGCGCCTCCGGTTGCGGCAAGACCACCTTCCTCAAGCTGCTGCTGGGCACCGAGGGCGTCTCGCGCGGTGAGTTGCTGCTCGACGGCAAGCCCATTCCCGGCGAGCCGGGCCCGGACCGCGGCATCGTCTTCCAGAAGTATTCCGTCTTCCCGCACCTCACGGTGCTGGGCAACGTGATCATGGCCGAGGAGCTGGCACGCGCCCCGCTGACCGGCAAGCTGTTCGGTGCCAAGCGTCGCGAGGCACGGGTCGCCGCCGAGAAACGTCTGGCAGAAGTCGGCCTGTCCCACGCACTGGACAAGTACCCGCATGAGCTGTCCGGTGGCATGCAGCAGCGTCTCGCCATCGCCCAGGCGCTGATGATGAAGCCGCGCATCCTCCTGCTGGATGAGCCCTTCGGCGCGCTGGACCCGGGCATCCGCAAGGACATGCATCAGCTGATCCTGCGCCTGTGGGAAGAACAGCAACTGACCATTTTCATGATCACCCATGACCTCAAGGAAGCCTTCGAGCTGGGCTCACGCGTCTGGGTGTTCGACAAGGTGCGTGTCGACCCGCAGGCCCCGCAGGCCTATGGCTCGACCATCACCTATGACCTGCCCACCGAGCGCAGCAAGCGATCCGCCAGTGCACCAGGCGATGACTCGGCCATCAGCTCCGGCTCCGCCGCCACGCCGGCCGCCGAGGCACCGGCCACGGACGCCGCGACTTGCTCCCGAACGAACGCCCCTTCCAGCGCTCATGCCAGCGCACACGCCAACACCACTGGAGGCCACCTCAATGAACGCACCGCTTGAAACCGCCAATAGCGTCACACCTGCCAGCTTTACTGCAAAGTACAAGACGCACCTGCCCGGCGGCCATCACTGGTCGATGCGCATGCCGCGTGGCAGCGCGCTCAAGCTGACCGCCAGCCAGGCCAACGCCAATGTCGGCCTGGTGATGTACAACCCGCTGGATCTGCTTGAGCGCCTCAACCTGCCGGATACCCTCAAGGGTCAGCACACCTTCCGCCTCACCGAGGGGCACTGCCTGTATTCCGACATGGGCCGTATCTTCGCCTCCATCATCCAGGACGACCTCGGCTGGCATGACAGCGCCAGCGGCAACCTGATGGAGCATCATTTCGCCGCCAAGGGCTGGCACAAGAAGGCCTATCAGCAAGCCTTCAATGACTTCACGCCCAGCGGCCACGACAGCCTGTTGATCGAGATGGCCAAGTACGGCCTGGGCGAGCGCGACCTGTGCGCCAACCTCAACCTGTTCTCCCGCGTGCGCGCCGATGAAGACGCCAACCTGCACTACGTCGCGGACCACTGCGCCGCCGGCGACAGCGTCACCCTGCGCTTCGAGATGGACACCCTCGTCATGCTGCACACCTGCCCGCATCCGCTGGACCCCGCGGAGGAATATCCGCTGCGCGGCGTGGACATGACCTTCGGCACCGCGACAGCGATGGATGAGCACGACGCCTGCTATCTGTCACGCCCCGAGAATGCCCGCGCCTACGCCAACAACCAGCTCTATCACCTGGCAGGTTGAGACGTTTCCCGAACAGAGACCGACGCCACGCCGACTGGCAAATGGCGACGACGCCTTAGATGACAAGGACAAAGGACAACCCCATGTGCACCTCGACGCTTGAACACCCCCAGGCCCACACCTCGACCACCACCGATGGCGCACCGCTGAGCTACGCCGACCCCGCCGAGCAGCCGCGCGAGCTTGAGCGCACCATCGAGGCCGGCGATCACTTCATCGGCCTGGTGCGTGCCGGTCAGCACCTGCGCATCACTGACCTCTACGGCAATCAGGCCGCCGATACTCTCTTCTACGCTGCCGATGACACGGCCGAGCGTTACAGCGCGATGGATACCGTGCGCGAGCAGGGCAAGGTCTACCTGACCACCGGCAGCGTGCTCTATTCCACCCGTGGCCGTCCGCTGCTGACCATCACCGGCGATACCTGTGGCCGCCACGACACCCTGGGCGGCGCCTGCTCCAGCGAGTCCAACACCGTGCGTTACGACCTGGAGAAGCGCCACATGCACTCCTGCCGTGACAACTGGATGCTGGCCATCGCCCGCTACCCGAAATACGACCTGACCAAGCGCGACATCGGCCACAACATCAACTTCTTCATGAACGTGCCGGTCACCGCCGATGGCGGCCTGAGCTTCGAGGATGGCCTGTCCGCCCCGGGCAAGTACGTCGAGATGGTCGCCGAGCGTGACGCCTACGTGCTGCTCTCCAACTGCCCGCAGCTCAACAACCCCTGCAATGGCTACGACCCGACACCGGTTGCCATCTGCATCAGCGACTCGCCGCTGGGCTGATCCACTGAGCTGAGCCGCCGAGCTGAGCCGTAAAGCTGCACCGAAGCATTCGAATACGACAAGACACGGCCGAGCCACACCTGACGATGTCATCTCTTCTGCATCACTCGTCAGCCCTCAAGGCTCCGCCCGGCTACCGGACGACCGGCAGCTCACAGTTTGAAGGCGGGACGACCCGCCGCCGGAAGGATGACTCCGTCATGTTCCACAAGGTCCTGATTGCCAACCGTGGCGCCATCGCCACCCGAATCCAGCGCACACTGCGTGCCCTCGGTGTCCAGAGCGTCGCCGTCCACGCAGAAGCCGATCGTGAATCCCCCTTCGTGCGCGACGCCGATGAAGCCTACTGCCTCGGCGAAGGTGCCGCCGCCGAGACCTATCTCGACATCGACAAGCTGATCGCCATCGCCCACGAGAGCGGCGCCCAGGCCGTCCATCCGGGCTACGGATTCCTGTCCGAGAACACCCGCTTCATTCAGGCCTGTGACGCCGCCGGCCTGGTCTTCCTCGGCCCGACCGTCGAGCAGATCCACGCCTTCGGCCTCAAGCACGAGGCGCGTACCATCGCCGAGAATGCCGGCGTACCGCTGGTACCCGGTACCGGCCTGCTCGACGACGTCGAGAGCGCACTGAGCGAGGCCGCACGTATCGGCTATCCGGTGATGCTCAAGTCCACCGCCGGCGGCGGCGGCATCGGCATGCAGGTCTGTGACGACGAAGCCTCCCTCAGCCGCGCCTTCGATTCGGTCAAGGGGCTGGGCGAGCGCAACTTCGGGGATGGCGGCGTCTTCCTCGAGGCGTATATTGCCCGCGCCCGCCATCTGGAGGTGCAGCTGTTCGGTGATGGTGAAGGCACGGTGATCGCGCTGGGGGAGCGCGACTGCTCCAGTCAGCGCCGCCACCAGAAGGTCATCGAGGAATGCCCGGCCCCCGACCTGCCAAAGCGCGTTCGCGAAGACATGATCGCCACCGCCATCCGCCTGGGCGAAGCCGTCAATTACCGCAGCGCCGGTACCGTAGAATTCATCTATGACGCCGAGCGTCAGGCCTTCTACTTCCTGGAGGTCAATACCCGCCTGCAGGTCGAGCACGGCGTCACCGAGCTTGTATGGGGCGTGGACATCGTCGCCTGGATGCTCAAGCTGGGCGCCGGTGAACTGGGCAGTCTGCGCGAGCTGGTCGCCCCGCTCACGCCGCGTGGCCACGCCATGCAGGCACGCGTCTATGCCGAGAATCCACAGCACGACTTCCGCCCCTCAAGCGGCCTGCTCACCGAGGTGGAGTTCGCCAATGACGCCGTGACCGCCGCCCTCACCGAGGGCAGCCAGCTGCGAGTGGATCACTCCATCGAGGCCGGTTTCGAGGTCCCCGCCTGGTTCGACCCGATGCTGGCCAAGGTGATGGTGCACGCCCCGACCCGCGAGCAGGCGCGTGGCGATCTCTCCAATGCGCTTGCGGCCTCTCGCCTCTATGGCATCGAGACCAACCGCCAGTGGCTGTCGCACCTGCTGGAAGACCCGCGCTTTTTCAATGTCGAGATCTACACCCGCTGGCTGGAAGGCCTCGAATGGGACGCGCCGACCTTTGAAGTGATCGCTCCCGGTACCCTGACCACCGTGCAGGACATGCCGGGTCGCCAGGGCCACTGGGATGTGGGCGTGCCGCCCTCCGGCCCCTTCGATGACTACGCCTTCCGACTCGGCAATGCGCTGCTGGGCAACGCCGCCGATGCCGCAGGTCTCGAGATCACCCTCAATGGCCCGACGCTGCACTTCAATCGTGCCACGCGCGTGGTGCTGGCCGGTGCGCCCATGCCCGCCACGCTGTCCGTTTCAGCATCTGACGCCAGCTCCGCTAACTTGGCGACTCACGAGCTTGCCCTGTGGCAGGTGCACGAGATCGCCGCTGGCAGCACCCTGAGCCTGGGCAAGGTCGCCGCCGGCGCGCGCAGCTATCTGCTGATCGCCGGTGGCATCGACTGCCCGCAGTATCTGGGCTCGCGTGCGACCTTCACCCTCGGTCAGTTCGGCGGCCATGCCGGACGTGCGCTGCGCAGTGGCGACACCCTGCCGCTGGCGGATCTCGCCGAGTGCCACAAGCCCGCCCTGACCCAGCTGCCCGAGGCGCTGATTCCGCAGGGCGCCAGCATCATCGATGATGATCAAGGCAAGAAGGAACAAGGCAAGACAACGGGCCGCGAATGGCAGATCGGCGTGCTCTACGGTCCGCACGGTGCGCCGGACTTCTTCACCGAAGACGACATCAGCACCTTCTTCGGCCACCGCTGGGAAGTGCACTACAACTCCAGCCGCACCGGCGTGCGCCTGATCGGTCCGCGTCCGCAGTGGGCACGCGCCGACGGCGGCGAGGCCGGTCTGCATCCCTCCAACATCCACGACAACGCCTATGCCTTCGGCACCATCGACTTCACCGGCGACATGCCGGTCATCCTCGGCCCGGACGGCCCGTCACTGGGCGGCTTCGTGTGCCCGGCCACCGTGGTGCGCGCCGAACGCTGGAAGCTGGGCCAGCTAGCCGCCGGCGATCGCATCCGCTTCGTCGCGCTGACTCTGGAGGAAGCCCGCACAATCGAGGTGCAGCAGGATGCCGTGATCGCGGCCCTCGCCAATGGCCAGCTCGACGCACTTGAGTCACCTCTGGCGGCGACCAGCAACACACTGAGCGGCATTGCCACGCTGAGCGATATCGCCGAGCAACGTCCGCGTCCCGATGACTCGCCGGTGCTCAAGCGCCTCAGCGCCGAGCAAGGCGGCGAGCAGATCGTCTATCGCCGCGCCGGCGATGACTTCCTGCTGATCGAATTCGGCCAGATGGAACTGGATATCGCGCTGCGCTTCCGCGCCCATGCCTGGATGCTGTGGCTCAAGGAGCATCCGCTGCCCGGGCTGATGGAGATGACCCCGGGCATCCGCTCGCTGCAACTGCACTACGACCCGCGCAGCCTGACGCTCGCCACGCTGATGACGCACCTCGAACAGGCCGAGGTCGCGCTCAAGGATGTCGAGGACATCGAGATCGAGGCACGCACCGTGCATCTGCCGCTGTCCTGGGATGACCCGGCGTGTCAGCAGGCCATCGACAAGTACCAGCGCTCGGTGCGCCCGGACGCGCCCTGGTGCCCGAGCAACCTGGAGTTCATCCGCCGCATCAACGGCCTCGCCGATGAGGCCGCGGTGCGCGAGATCGTGCTCAATGCGCGCTATCTGGTGATGGGCCTCGGCGATGTCTATCTCGGCGCGCCGGTGGCAACGCCACTGGACCCGCGCCAGCGTCTGGTGACCACCAAGTACAACCCGGCACGCACCTGGACCGCCGAGAACTCGGTGGGCATCGGCGGCGCCTATCTGTGCGTGTACGGCATGGAAGGCCCCGGCGGCTATCAGTTCGTCGGTCGCACGCTGCAGATGTGGAATCGCTATCGCCGTACCGAACACTTCACCAGCCCGTGGCTGCTGCGCGTGTTCGATCAGCTGCGCTTCCACCCAGTCAGCCACGAGGCGCTCGAACAGATCCGTCGTGACCATCCCCAGGGACGCTACGACCTCAAGATCGAGAAGACCCGCTTCCGTCTCGCCGATTATCAGGCCCAGATCGCCGAGCATCAGGCCGAGACCGATGCCTTCCGTGAACGCCGTCAGGCGGCCTTCCAGCAGGAAATCGACGACTGGCATGCGCGCGGCCAGTTCACCTTCGAGGACCAGATCAACGAGGTGCAGGAAGCCGATAGCCTGAGCGATGACGAGCTGGGCATCGACACGCCGGTCACCGGCAGCCTGTGGAAACTGGAAGTCGCCGAGGGCGATATCGTCGAGGCCGGCCAGGTGGTGGCGCTGGTCGAGTCGATGAAGATGGAAGTCGAGATTCGCTCCCACGCTGCAGGCCGCGTCGTGCGCCTGCCGATCAAGGAAGGCAGTGGCGTCGCCCCCGGCCAGCCGCTGATCGTGCTGTCGACCGCCGTGGAAGCCACTGACACAGCTGATGCCAGCGCACCAGACAACGCCCAATCGACCCTGTCCTCCGAGGAGACGCTGTGATGATGACCCATACCCCGCACAATCTGAGCATCACGGCGCTGAGCAAGGCCTATCAGTCCGGTGAACTGACGCCGCGCCAACTGGTGAATGAACTGCTGGCCGCGCAATTTGAGCAGGACGCCGCCTGGATCACTCGCCTGAGCGTGGATGAGCTGGAGCCCTATCTGGCGCGTCTGGACGCCGTGGCGCCCGAGTCGCTGCCGCTCTACGGCATTCCCTTCGCGATCAAGGACAACATCGATCTCGCCGGCGTGACCACCACCGCCGGTTGCCCGGAATTCGCCTATACGCCAGACGATGACGCCTTCGTGGTCAAGCAGCTGATCGCGGCCGGCGCCATCCCGATGGGCAAGACCAATCTGGACCAGTTCGCCACCGGGCTGGTCGGTGAGCGCGCCCTGCCGGTCTACGGCACCCCGGCCAACGCCTTCGACCCCGCCTATGTGCCGGGTGGCTCCAGCAGTGGCTCCGCCGTCGTCACCGCCCAGGGCCAGGTCAGCTTCGCGCTGGGCACGGACACGGCGGGCTCCGGTCGGGTGCCGGCCTGTTTCAACAATCTGGTGGGCGTGAAGCCGACGCTCGGCCTGCTCAGCGCGGGCGGTGTGGTACCGGCCTGCGCCACCCTGGATACCATCTCCATCTTCGCGCTGGGCTGCGATGATGCCGCGCAGGTGCTGTCAGTCACCGCACAGTTCGATGCCGACAACCGCTGGGCGCGCGAGCATGACTTCGCCGTTCACGGCCAGGCCTATGGTGTGCTGCCGGACCTTGCCGGCCTGCGTATCGGCGTGCCGCCGCGTACCCAGTGGCACACCGATGCCGATTACAGCGGCTACATGGAAGCGGCAATTCGTCAGTGCAAGGCACTGGGAGCCGAGCTGGTCGAGCTGGATTGCAGCCCGCTGCTGGCCGCCGCGCGACTGCTGTATGAAGGCCCCTGGGTGGCGGAGCGTTATCACGCGGTGCGCGAGCTGATCGAGCGCAATCCCGAGGCGCTGCATCCGGTGACCCGCGAGATCACCCTCGGCGGCGCCTCGCCGCTGGCGGTGGATGCCTTCGATGCCCGCTATCAGCTGGCCGAATACCGCCGTCAGGCCGAGGCGCTGCTGGCGCAGGTGGACGTGATGCTGGCGCCGACTACCCCGCGTCTGCCCACCAAGGCGGAACTGGCCGAGGCGCCGATCGCGGTCAATTCGGAGCTGGGCACCTGGACCAACTTCATGAACCTGCTGGACCTGAGCGCACTGGCCGTGCCGGTCGGCTTCAACAGCCAAGGCCTGCCCGGCGGCGTGACGCTGTTCGCGCCCGCCTTCGAAGACCTGCAACTGCTCAGCATCGCCCGGCTGCTCGAGAAGGAATTCGCGCTGCCGCTGGGGGCCAGCGCGGTCGCCCGCCCCCAGGCACGTCTCGCCGACAGCGATCTGCCGATGGCGCAGAATGGCCGCCTCGAGATCGCCGTCTGCGGCGCACATCTCACTGGCATGCCGCTCAATCACCAGCTCACCCAGCGCGATGCACGCCTGGTCGCGCGCACTCACAGCGCCCCCCGCTACCGCCTCTATCAGCTGGACGATGCGACACCCGCCAAACCGGCCATGCTACGCGCCCCGCAAGACGGTACCAGCATCGCGCTGGAGGTCTGGTCGCTGCCCATCGCCAGTGTCGGCAGCTTCCTCGCTGGCATCCCCTTCCCGCTGGGCCTGGGCCAGATCGAACTCGAAGATGGCCGCTGGGTCGCGGGCTTCATCTGCTCGGTCTCCGCTGACAGCGGCGTACCGATGACGGACATCAGCGAATACGGCGGCTGGAAGGCGTGGGTGGAGCGCGAGTGAGCGCGCCGTAACCCCTGATCCAAAACCCTCAGCTGCCCTGCACCACAAGCTAAAGAGCGATAGCCCAGGAGCAACAGGCCTGAAACCAAACGCCCCGCGACCGGATGAACGGTCGCGGGGCGTTTCAGTATGACGCTTGCATGCGTGGAACGCGTGGCCTGTATGAGTGGCCCCGTAGCTGTCTCTGGCCTGCCGCATGACCAGCCCCATCACCCGATAGCATCACGCCGGGCTCATGAAGTTCCCCGAAATTTTCATTCTTGGCATCCCGCAAAGCGTGTCTGGCATTTCGCAAAACAAAAGTGCCGCCAGCGGGTAAATAATAATGATTATTATAAACAATCAGGGAACACAGTCTTGGCTCACTCACTCCGCCGTCCAGGTTTCACCCGCTCACCACTCGCCCTCTCCATTGCGCTCGCGACCTCCTCACTGCTCAGTGCCACCGCCTTCGCGGATGAGACTCGCACGCTTGAGTCGATGACCATCGTCGGCGAAGCACAAACCGGCACTACAGAAGAGACACAGGCGTACACGGTCGGCTCCAGCACCAGTGCCAATGGCCTGACGCTGTCGCCGCGCGAGACACCGCAGTCTGTCAGCTTTCTGACCCGCCAACAGCTGGACGACGAGGCGCTGACCAGCACCACTGAAGCCGTCAAGCGCCTGCCGGGCGTATCCTCCAATCGCCTCGATGGCACACGCGCCAGCTTCCAGTCGCGCGGCTATACCATCCGCAATTTCCAGTTCGATGGCCAACAGAGCAACACCAGCGGCTTCTGGCCGTTCGGCGACGCCGAGTGGGACACCGCCATCTATGATCGCGTCGAGGTGGTCCGCGGGGCCACCGGCCTGATGACAGGCGTCGGCGACCCCTCCGCCACCGTCAACTTCGTGCGCAAGAAGCCGCTGGACGAAGCCGCGGCCAGCGTGACAGGCGCTGTCGGCAGCTGGGACCGACGACGTGGCGTGGTGGATGTCAGCACGCCGCTGGATGATGCCGGCAAGGTCGGCGTGCGCTTCGTGGCCGCCAAGGACCGCTCCGACAGCTTCATGGATGATGTCGAGAATGACCGCGAGACCCTCTACGGCGTGATCGCCGCTGAATTGACGCCGGACACCGAGCTGAACGTCGGGGTCGAGTATCAGCGCTACGACCAGGACGGTGCCTATCTGGGCGTGCCGCTCTACTACACCGACGGCACGCGCACCGACTTCGATCAGTCGACCGCCAACAACACCGAGTGGGCGCACTTCTTCACCGAGAATACGCGCGGCTTCGCCGACCTGACCCACTACTTCTCCAACGGCTGGAAGGCGACCGCCGCCTATAGTCATGGCGATGCCAACTACGGCCTGACCTACAACTACCGTGGCGGCTATGTGGATCGTGACAACGGCATCCTCTACTACGACACCAATCGCCAGGTGCCAACGGCCTCCTATCTGGTCGACTACCGCGGGGACCGCACCCAGAAGAATCTCAACCTGAGTGCCGAGGGCCCCTTCGAGCTGTTTGGCCGTGAGCACCAGCTGGGCTTCGGCTACATGCAGCTCAAGGAAGAGTACGAGATCTGGAGCCGCACCCCGGCGGGCAGCGTACCGGCGCTGGGCAGCTTCACTGATCGTGACGACCCGGCACTGGCCGAGCCCGAATGGGGCGAGTGGGGCCTGACGGACGACACCGAGACCCAGCAGGAAGGCTTCTACGCCGTCACGCGTTTCTCGCTGGCAGACCCCGTGCACTTGATCCTCGGTGCCCGCCTGACGGATTGGGAGATCGACCAGGACTATCGCGGTGAGCGCAGCTACGAGTACAACGACGAGTTCACGCCCTATGCCGGCCTGATCGTCGATATCACCGACAACCTCACCGCCTACACGAGCTATACGCAGATCTTCAACACCCAGAGTGAGCGTGCCCCCGATGGCGCCCTGCTCGACCCGCTGGAAGGCACCAGCTATGAAGCGGGCCTGAAGGCCGAGCTGTTCGATGACCGCGCCGACGTGTCCTTCGCCGTCTTCCGCAGCGAGCAGGACAATCTGGCCGTCGAGATTCCGGGCGTCTATGTCGAAGGCACCACCGATCAGGCCTATACCGAGTCAGACGGTGCCGTGGTCGAAGGCTTCGAGCTGGAAGTGGCCGGTGAAGTCGCGCCGGGCATCAACCTCTCCGCCAGCTACGCACTGGTGGATGCCGAGGACTCCGATGGCACCCAGCTCAATACCAGCTATCCGCGCCAGCAGGCCAAGGTCTATGCCACCTGGCAGCTGCCCGGCGACTGGTCACGCCTGACCCTGGGCGCCGGCGGCACCTGGCAGGGGGATACCTACAAGGAGACCGACACGCCCACCGGTACCGCCAAGGTCGGCCAAGGCGATGTCTTCCTCGCCAACGCCATGGCGCGCTATCGCTTCAATGACAACTTCAGCACCCAGCTCAACGTGTCCAACCTCTTCGATGAGGAGTACTACACGCAGCAGGGCTTCTACAGCCAGTACCTGTACGGCGCGCCGCGTAGTGCGTTGCTAAGCATGACCTACGACTTCTGAGTCGAGCATTCCCTGTAGGAACCTTCTCTGTATCCGACGACCAGACAGGCCCTCACCGACAGGGTCTGTCTGGTCTCATCTTGATGGCGGTATTCACCGCGACACGATCACAAAAGGATTCTCCCTTGCGACGCACGCGACTTTCCTGCGCCATTGGCCTGGCCGTCATGGCCACTTGTTTCATGCCTGCCGCCCAGGCACACGAGTCACACTCTTCACAGGCTGACACCCACACCTCCTCGCCTGCCCGAGATGTCACCGAGACAACGGCTCAGTATCCACTCACGATCCAGCATGCTTTCGGCACCACCGTCATCGAGAATAAGCCCCAACGTATCGCCACCGTCGCCTGGGCCAATCATGAAGTGCCGTTGGCACTGGGCGTCGTGCCGGTGGGCTTCCCCCGCCAGGGGTTCGGAGATGATGATGGCGACGGCATGATGCCGTGGGTCAAGACACGTCTCGAGGCCTTGGGCGGGGATGCCTCTGTGTTGCGTGAGGATGGCAGAACCCCCGATATCGAGGCACTGGCAGCGAGCAAACCGGATGTCATTCTCGCTGCCTACTCAGGATTGAGCGAAGACGATTATGCAAGACTCAGCGAGATAGCCCCCGTGGTGGCTCGCCCGGGCCCGCGCTGGTCTTCCAGCTGGCGTGACATGATTCGCCTCGACAGTGCCGGCATGGGCATGGCTGCCGAGGGCGAAGCGCTGATCGAGCGTCTCGAGGCGCAGGTCGCCGAGAATGTCGCAAGCCATCCGGAGATCCAGGGCAAATCGGCGATCATTCTGCGCTATATCGATCCCGAAGATCCGACCCGGATCGCCTTCTACAACGACAACGATACTCGGCTGCGCTTCCTTGCCGAGCTGGGGCTGACCTCCCCGTCCTTCGTGTCGGCAAGTGCCAGCGACGGCAAGATCGGCGGGCGGGTGCCCCCGCAGCAACTGGCGGAACTGGCCGACGTCGATATCCTCCTGACCTATGGCGGCCAGGCGCTGATCGAGCGCCTCAACCAGCACCTCGCGGACAATGACCTGCCTACCTTCAGCAATGACAGGGTCATCCTGCTGGAGAATGACCCGATGGGCACGGCGGCCAACCCGACACCGCTCTCGATGCCGGCAGTGCTGGATGCCTATATCGCCGAGCTGTCACGTGCCGCAGAAGCCGCGAAGGGCTGATGACGGCTGGCTCGTTCTGCTGGCTCGCTGCAATGGCTCATTTCAAGAGCTCATTCCAATGGCCCGGACAGCTGGACCGGACGAGCGCAGATGAGTCCCGCCTGATAGACAAAAACCCCGCGACCGGTGACCCGGTCGCGGGGTTTTTCATGGAGCCTGCACTCGCCGACTTACTTCTTGAGGCTGTCGATCAGCAACTCGGCGACACCTTCGGAAGACATCGGATTCTGACCGGTGATGATCAGGCCATCCTGGATCGCGAAGGAGGTGAAATCGGCCTTCTTCTCATAGATGCCGCCTTTCTGCTGCAAGGCATCTTCGACCAGGAACGGCACGACATTGGTGAGACCGACGCTTTCTTCTTCGCCATTGGTGAAGCCGGTGACACGCACGCCATCCACGAAGGGAGTGCCATCAGGCTTGCGGGCGTTCAGCAGCACTGCCGGGGCGTGGCAGACGGAGCTGACCGGCTTGCCAGCCGCATGGAACTGCTCGATCAGACGGATGGAATCCGCGTCGTTGGTCAGGTCCCACAGCGGACCGTGGCCGCCCGGGTAGAAGATGGCGTCGAAGTCTTCGACCTTCATGTCTGCCAGTACGGCGGTGGTGGCGAGATCCTGCTGAGCAGCGGCATCCTTGTCGAAGCGACGCGTGGCATCCGTCTGGAAATCCTCGCCTTGGCTTGCCGGGTCCAGCGGCGGCTGACCGCCCTTGGGAGAGGCCAGCGTCACCTCGATGCCGGCGTCCTTCATGACGTAGTAGGGAGCCGCCAGCTCTTCCAGCCAGAAGCCCGTCTTCTTGCCCGTGTCACCCAGCGTATCGTGGGAGGTCACTACTACCAGAACCTTGCTCATGTTGCTCTCCTCTACGTGCGGGATAGCCCGCAATGGTCACTTCACGAAAGATGTCGGCGACGTGATGGTCACCACGTGATGGTCACTAAATGGTGCTTGCCCTGTGTTGAATCAAGCCTACTGCTCTAATCATCATCGTCATAATCGATAGTCCGGATAGCCACTATCATTGAGATAAATAGTGTGCATGTCGCTCAGCTCAAGATGGCCATGCTCATCCGTTGTAGCAGATCAGCTGTGAAAGGCCTGGCTTGCCAGATCAGTAAGTTGGCATCAGATGCACTTCGCGGATATTGGCACGCGGCGAGGCGCTGATGGCGTAGAGCACGGCATCCGCCACATCCTGCGGGTCCAGCTTGTCCGGCTTGGGCTGGTCGAAGAAGGCGGTATTGACCATGCCCGGGGTGATGGTGGTGCAGCGGCCTTGCCACTCGGCCATTTCCATTGCCAGGTTCTGCCCGAAGCCGTAGGCGAACCACTTGCTGGAGCTGTAGATGGAGCCCGCATGGTTGGCGCGGCCGGCCACGGAGCTGGTGAGGATGAAGTGACCTTTGCTCTCTCTCAGATGCGGCAGGGTCGCGTGGGCGGTCCACAGCAGCGCATTGATATTGATGTCGACGACTCGCTTCCACTCTTCGGGATCGCCATTCTCGGTGCCTGGCTGGCTGACGCCGGTGCCGGCATTGGCGAATGCCACATCCAGACGCCCATGATGAGCGACGGCCTGCTCGACGACCTTGGCGAGCTGATCGTAGTCCGTCGCATCGGCGGCGATCGCCAGCACCTTGTCGTTGCCCAGTTCATCAACGAGCGCATCGAGGCGCTCCTTGCGACGGGCAGTCGCGACGACCTTGTGCCCGGCCTTGACCAGTGTACGTGCGGTGGCCTCACCGATACCGCTGGAGGCACCGGTGATCAGCACGATCTTTTCCCCTTCGACTTGTGTCCGCTTCACATCATTCATGGCTCACTCCTGAGGGTCGCTTGGATCACTCGACGTGTTCTGATCACTCGTCATGCTTGATCACTACCCTACCGCCTGAGCTCGCCATCGTGATAATCGATAGTGCAGATAGCTGCTATCATCCAGACAAATAGTGCTCACTCGCCCGAGTGCAGCCGAGATACTCCGCCTGCTCTGGTAGTCATCATGAAGCTCAACTACGACCTCAACCTCCTGCGCACCTTCCATGCGCTGTATCTCGAGCAGAACGTCACCCGCGCCGGCGAGCGTCTGCACCTGAGTCAGCCCTCGGTGAGCGCGGCGCTTTCCAGGCTGCGCGAGCTGTTCAATGACCCGCTGTTCATCCGCGACCGCCAGCGCATGCGCCCTACCGAGAAGGCCGACCACCTGTTCCCGACCATCGAGGCGGCGCTGACCGACCTCGATGGTCTGATCAACAGCGAGCGGCACTTCGACCACACCACCGAAGGCCGTCATTTCGAGATCGCCGCCAACGATTACTTCGAGGTGCTGATACTGCCGCAACTGGCGACGATCCTGCGTGAACAGGCGCCGGGCATCACCCTTCAGGTACTCCGCCTCTCGCAGGACATGAGCGAGGCCGGCGTGATGAGCGGCACGACGGACCTCGCCTTCGGGCGTCAGGTCGATCCGCCCGAGAATCTGGTGGTCAGGGAGGTGATCACGGAAGGCATCGATTGTCTGGTCGGCAACGGCCATCCGCTATTGGAGCGTCTGGATGATGAAGGCCGCATGACAAAGGCGGACTTCGAGCAGCACGCCCATGTGCTGGTGCAACCCCATACCCGCCTGAAAAGCGGCATCTTCAAGCAGCTCGAGGGCCAGGGGCTCAAGCGTGAGGTAGCCCTGGCGGTCACCTACTTCATGGCCGTGCCCTCCCTGCTGGAGCGCTCGCCACTGATCGCGAGCCTGCCCACCGGGCTATGCCAGCACTTCTGTCGTCAGTTCGCCGTCACCCGTGTGGCGCCACCCGTCGCCTTCGCCTCCTTCCCCTTCCACTTGAGCTGGCATCGCCGCTATCAGAAGGACCCGGCGCACCGCTGGATCCGCGAGCAGATCATCGAATGCTGTCAGCGTCTGGCACAGGGATAGCAGGTCCTGGCCTGAGCCACTGGTACGCGCACCCAAACACCCGGAAACGAAAACGGCCCCTCACCATTCGGTGAGGGGCCGTTCTTTTCATGCCGCAGGTCGTGCCACGGGTCGTGCCACAGGACTCAGCAAGCGAGCATCAGGCCTGTTTGGCCGCCAGGGCAGCACGATGGGCGTGCAGCTTCTGGCAGCTTTCGATCAGACGCAGATGGCGATCCAGCCCTTCCAGCTGCATGTTGGTGGGCTCCAGACCATGGAAGCGCACCTCACCCTGCACGGAGCCGACCACGGCAGCCATGGTGTCTTCACCGAACATGCGGCGGAAGTTGTAGAGGTAGTCCTCAAGCTCCAGCTCATCGTCGAGGGTAATCTCCAGCACCGCCTTCATGGCCTGATAATAGAGGCCGCGCACGACGGTATTGTCGTTGTACTGCAGGAACATCTCGACACGATCCAGCGCATCCTCGTGCTGACCCAGCGCGAGATTGATCATCAGTTTCAGCTCGAGAATCGTCAGCTGACCCCAGATGGTGTTCTCGTCGAACTCGATGCCGATCAGCGTCTTGATGTCCATGTGCTCATCAAGCTGGCTCTCTTCGAGACGCTCGCCCAGGTCCGCCAGCTGATCGTCGTCGAGACGATGCAGATTGAGGATGTCCTCGCGGTAATCCAGCGCCATGTTGGTGTTGTCCCACACCAGGTCCTCGACCGGATAGACCTCGGAATAGCCCGGCACCAGGATACGGCACACCGGCGCGCCAAGATCCTCGTGCACCGCCATGTAGGACTCCTTGCCGATCTCATCGAGGATACCGAACAGGTTGGCGACTTCTTCTTCATTGCTGCCGGAGAAGTCCCACTCGACGAACTCGATGTCGGTCTTCGAGCTGAAGAAGCGCCAGGAAACGAGGCCCGAGGAGTCGATGAAGTGCTCGACGAAGTTGTTCGGCTCGGAGACGGCCAGCGAATTGAAGGTCGGCGGCATGAAGTCGTTGAGCCCTTCGAAGCTGCGGCCCTGCATCAGCTCGGTCAGGCTGCGCTCGACGGCGACTTCAAAGCTCGGGTGCGCACCGAAGGAGGCGAAGACACCGCCGGTCTTGGGGTTCATCAGCGTGACGCAGGCCACCGGGAATTGGCCGCCCAGCGAGGCATCCTTGACCAGAATCGGGAAGCCCTGGGCTTCCAGCGCCTCGATGCCCTCGACGATCTGCGGGTACTTGGCCAGCACCTCCTGCGGCACGTCCGGCAGCGTCAGTTCCTGCTCGAGAATCTCGCGCTTCACCGCGCGCTCGAAGATTTCGGACAGACACTGCACCTGGGCTTCCGGCAGTGTGTTGCCGGCGCTCATGCCGTTGCTGAGATACAGGTTCTCGATCAGGTTGGACGGGAAGTAGATCGTCTCACCGTCCGAGCGACGAGTGAACGGCAGGGACACGATGCCACGGTCCGCACGGCCGGAATTGGTGTCGATCAGGTTGGAACCACCCAGCTCGCCGTCCGGATTGAAGATCTCGAGACAGTAATCGTCCAGCACGCCTTCCGGGATCTCGTCGTTCGGGCCCGGCTGGAACCACTTCTCGTTCGGGTAGTGCACGAACTCGCTGTCAGCGATGGCTTCGCCGAAGAACTGATCGTTGTAGAAGAAGTTGCAGCTCAGACGCTCGATGAACTCACCCAGGGCCGAGCACAGTGCGCTCTCCTTGGTCGAGCCCTTGCCGTTGGTGAAGCACATCGGCGAGGCGGCATCACGAATGTGCAGCGACCAGACGTGCGGCACAATGTTGCGCCAGGAGGCGATCTCGATCTTCATGCCGAGATCATTCAGCAGGCCCGTCATGTTGGCGATGGTCTGCTCCAGCGGCAGGTCCTTGCCTTCGATCCAGGTGCTCTGCCCTTCCGGCGGCTCCGCCATCAGCAATGCCTGAGCATCCTCGTCGAGGTTGTCGACCGTCTCGATCTCGAAGCCCGGGCCGGTCTGGACGACCTTCTTCACCGTGCAACGCTCGATGGAGCGCAGGATGCCCTGGCGGTCCTTGTCGGAGAGGTCTTCCGGCAGCTCCACCTGGATCTTGAAGATCTGGTTGTAGCGGTTCTCCGGGTCGACGATGTTGTTCTGCGACAGGCGGATGTTCTCGGTCGGGATGTCCCGCGCCACGCAGTACACCTTCACGAAGTACGCCGCGCACAGCGCCGACGACGCCAGGAAGTAGTCGAACGGGCTCGGCGCCGACCCATCACCCTTGTAGCGGATGGGCTGATCGGTGATGACCGTGAAGTCGTCGAATTTCGCCTCGAGCCTCAGGTTGTCGAGAAAGTTGACCTTGATTTCCATGAACGATGCACCGCTGTGAAGAGTGTGGGCGCCAGCACGCCAGTCTGACGGCTACGCGATGGCCGCCATTATCCAGATTTTGGGGGCCTGCGTCGCGGGTGAGGAGAAAAGCGAAGCCAGCAACCTCCTGTAGCGTGGCGCATCGCTCACTGAGGTGAGGGCCCAGTGGTTTCGCAAAGGTACGACATGCCTAAAACTAGAAAATACAACTATTGACTATTCAATCCAGTTACCTCAGGTAATTCCCCCGAGGAATCAAGGCACATAATGAAGCTGCACACCCAAGTCTAGATTTGACTAGCACCCTTTCATATGCCAATGCTAACATCCTTATAGACCAGCGACTGGTCTTGAAATTCATAGATGCTGTAAACATAAAAAACATTACAAGGGAATTGAGATGTACAAGGCAATACTAGGTATTTCTGCTCTAGCTTTTCTTGCTGGCTGTGCGGGCCCTTCTGTCACACCACCCTCACCATTGACTGATGATCAGTCAAAGTCCTATAGCGCAAGCTATGATAGCGTCTGGGAAAGTACTGTAGACTGGTTTGCAATGAACAACATCCCCATTAAAAATATTGAAAAAGCGTCAGGCATAATCGGCTCTGAATATTCACTTGGCGCCAATTACTCTCAAGTAAATTGTGGCATCATCGATGGCGGTGATATGCACGTCGTCAAGGATGTCTCTGTTGTTGCCAACATAAACGTCATTGTCCGTAAAAGTGGGAACTTTACTACTGTACGCCCCAACGTATTCGGACATGGGAATGCTTCATTGATGGATGTTTGGAACGGTTATCCAACTAATATGAAGCTGGAAAACTGTGTGTCAACCGGTGAGCTGGAGAGAAGCCTGCAAACATATCTCTCTCAGCATTCTGGCTAAGGAACCATACACTTAATCCTAAAAAGGCACTGTCAATAACAGTGCCTTTTTCACATCTACTGCAATCTTGATGGGTACTGCCGGATCATCAGACCGCGGTATAACCACAGTCGGGTTGCGCGATGGAAAACTGCTGAACCTGAGCCCTTATGGGCGCTCTCAGGTCGCTGAGCATGTCGATTGGAGTGTCTGGTTATCCATTCACAATGTCGATATTGAAGATCTCACCATTGATAGCCAGCAGTATTTCAATTCCAACGACTACAATATGCTGGTGCAAATGGTACTGGACGACCAAGGTATCGCATTGAGCTGGCATCACCTTGTCGGACCACTGGTCGAAAAGGGGCGATTGGTCAAACCCGTTGCGCGGGATGTCGTGCTTGAAGAGACTCGCCACTACCTCGCCTATCGTGAAGACAAGCGCGACGATGAAGCTCTCAACCTCTTTCTCGAATGGTTCTATCGCGAAAGTGACACACATGCTCTCCAAGCCGTCGGGGATGTTGGCTCTTGAACCATGAACCTCCTAACAACAATTACTCGCTATCCCCGATTTTTGAGAGAAAACGGGCTCATGAGAATCCTGCCTCATTCAGCCATTGCGTCAGGCATTCGCTGAGATATCGCCTCAGTTCAACAATGGCAGGGCTCTGCATGCGTCGCTGGGGCACCAGGAAATGCAAAGGAGCATTCTCACCTTCCAGATGTGGCATGACCCTGATCAGGCGACCACTCGCAAGATCTTCGGCGGTGTCCAACCGCGAACGATAGATGATCCCCCTTCCCGCCAAAGCCCAGTGACGGGCGACCTCGCCATCATTGGCAATTCGCCGCCCGGTAATGCGCACTTCCCTGGGCTTGTCGTTTTCGTAGAGCCGCCAACGATCATGTACCCGCTCCCCCACCATGTAGGGAATGCAATCATGCTCGTGAAGCGCTTCCAGGTGATCGGGAGTTCCATGGCGCGACAGATAATCCGGGGCGGCACATAGTACTCGAGGATTGGATTTCACCAATGGCATGGCGATCAAGGAAGAGTTTTCCAATTCACCATAACGGATGACGGCATCGACATTCTCACGGTGAAGGTCAGTGCGCGCATCACTGAATAGAAGCCGCAGCTTCAGTGCGGTGTGGCACTCCATGAAGGTATCCAGCCAAGGGAGCAACCGATTACGGCCAAGATCCTCGGGTAGCGAGATCATCAGCGTTCCCTCCAACTTTCTCTCGCGATCCTGGATGAGGTGTACGCCCTCCTCTATCAGCGCAAGCGCTTGCTGACAGCGTTCATGAAAGACTGCGCCATTGCTCGTCAGGCGTAGATTACGCGTCGAGCGTACCAACAGAGGTGTCCCAACCTCTTTTTCAAGTCGCTGGAGCGCAGCACTGATAGCGGCAGGTGTGAGATGCAATTGCCGTGCAGCCTGACTCATGCTTCCCAGGCGCACGGTAACGACGAATATTCGAATGTCATGCATTGGTTTCATGAAGAGAGTCTTTCTTACAATTTTTTTTGAAAGTGCATACGCAATGCTAGGCATTCAAGCCAGTTCTGCCGGCAGCTAGACTACTGTGACTCCCCGTTGTTTCATCGGCAACGGCCACCCTGAACTTCCTGACGTGGGCTTCTCATGAATGCATCCCTCTCTCTTTCTCGCATGATACGCCGTACATTGCTGGGCACTAGCCTGGTCATCGCGACGACTGGCCTGACGACTCATGCCATGGCTGCAACCCAGGACCTCGCCAAATCACAAGGAGCCGACCACCAGTACGTCAAGGTGGCCCCATACAAAGGAGAGATTCGAAATGTGGCCACGCTTGATATCCGCCCGGGCAATGTCACCGTAACCCCAGAAGGCCGGATATTCTCAAGCATCCACTCAATGGACGGTGATCACGATGTCCAGCTGATCGAGATCACGGGGCAAAACAGCTATCGTGCCTGGCCCTCCGTGGCTCTGCAGACGCATGGCGGCCAGTATGGGGATGACACCATTGATGCGCCTCTCGGCACGATTCACGATGGCAAAGGTGGCCTGTGGGTCATCGATATGGGGGACCACATCGGCAAGACACGCCTGTGGGGGTTTGATATCGACACCGGGAATGTCATCGCGAAGATCACACTGCCCAGTGATATTGCCCCCGCCGGAAGCTTCGTTCAGGACTTGGCGGTGGACCGTGAACGGGGTGTCGCTTACCTGGCCGACCTTGCAAAGCCCGGGATCCTGACGGTAGATATCGATAGTGGTAAGGTCACACGCTTCAGCGACCACCCCTCGCTTGACGCTGAGCCGGATGCCGTGATGCGTATTGACGGCAAGAATATCCAATTCAATGGCCAACCTGCGAGTGTCGGCATCAACCCGATCACGTTATCCGCCGATCAAGAGACCGTCTATTTTGGTGCCATGAACGGGCTGCACTGGTACTCCGTTCCTGCCAAGCTGTTAAGAGACGGCGCGGAGCACGACGAGATCGCTGCTGCCATCGAAGTCGTCGGCCCCAAACCTGTTTCAGATGGTGCGGATACTGGCCCCAATGGTAACCACTACTTCACCAACTCCAACGAACACGGCATTGATGTACTGGATTCCAAGGGCAACCTCACCCCGCTGGTGAGAGATGAACGTCTGGATTGGCCGGATAGCGTGCGCTTGGCGTCAGATGGATGGTTGTATATCTCGGTCAATCAACTGGACAAGACACCTCCCTTCACCGGGGGAGCTGATGAGGGGAATGCACCCTATCACATCATGAAAGTCTGGGCCGGCAAACAACCATAATCGTCTATCAATCAGACTCTCACTCCCCACACATGATGCCCCGTTCGAAACATCGAGCGGGGCATCATTGCTTCATCAGGTAGATCGTTGCTTGAGAACTGTCACCGTTATCGATGGATTTACCGAAAGGGTATCTTCACAGACCTCCAGACACGACGCCCCGCCCACGCTGAGAGATCAGCATGAGCGGGGCGTCATATTGCAGCGTGACAACGGTTCGCGGTGCCCTTCAGCCCGCCATAGAGCCGAGCGTCTTCTCCATCGTCGCGACCACTTCACGGCACAGCGCATCATCGAGTGCGTCGGCGTGCGGCGGTGCGAATCGCTGGGCGTCGTTGTCGAAGTACTGACCATTGGCGCCGGCGAACTCCTCGTCCAATGCCGCACGCACCAGGATATCGGCACCGATGCCCAGGTCCTTGCCCGGCACGCCGAAGCCTTCCTTGACCATCTTGCTGGCCAGCAGAGAGCCCGGGTTGACCGCAATCAGGATAGGCCCCTGACCTCCCCAGTCCTGGGCAAGCGTGCGCGTCCACATGGTGATCGCGAGCTTGCTCTGGGCATAGGCCGCGTAGTGGTCATTGAACGCGACCTCGCCGGTCAAGGCCTTCAGGTCCACGGAGGATTGAGCCGCCGAGGACAGATTGACGACCCGTCCGGCCGGACGTAGTGCCGGCGCCAGTTTCTGGGTGAGCAGATAGGGGGCAAGGGTATTGACCACGAAACGCAGGTCGAGACCGTCAGCCGTCACGACGCTGGGGGCCTGGAAGACACCGGCATTGTTGATCAGGACATCCAGACTGGCGTTGGCCGCCAGCACGTCGCTTGCCAGTGAATCGATGGCGGCCAGGTCGGACAGGTCGGCCACGAACCCGGCGACACGCTCAGCCCCTGCCAGCGCCGCAAGTTCGGCGACGACGCCATTGACCTTCTGCTCGCTGCGCCCGTGGATCAGCACGCGATGGCCGCGCTCCAGCAGGACCTTGGCCGTGACCAGGCCGATGCCATCGGTAGAACCGGTGATAAGGATGGTTTTCATGCGCTCTCTCCTTGAAATGTCACACGACGCTTGAGACGCGAACGACAGGGTGTGCCGTAAGGCCACACCCTGTCGTTCATCTGTGCCAGCGCAGTGTCAGGATGATCCTGCCAATGGGGCTTTCGGTCTCGGTATCAGACCTCGACGATGACCTTGCCGGTGGCCTGGCCGCTACCCAGACGGGCATGCGCCTGGCCCACTTCCGCAAGCGGGAAGACCTTGTCGTCGATGATCGGCTTGAGTGCACCCGCATCGGCGATACGCGCCATGTCGGCCAGAATCTCGTGATGCTCCTGACGACGGAAGTCATGCAGCATCGGGATCAACATGAAGACGACATGCAGTGACAGGCCCTTGAAGTGCGCGGTGGTCAGGTCGATTTCCATGAAGGACACGGTCGTCGAGACATGGCCGTTGAGTGCCGCAGCCTCGAAGGAGGTCGGCAGGTTGGCGCCACCGACGGAGTCGAACACGATGTCGAAGCCCTTGCCGTCGGTGTACTTGGCCACATAGTCGGCGACCTGCTCATTGCGATAATTGATGGCACTGGCACCCAGCCCTTCGACCAGCGTCTCGTGATCATCACGACCGACGGTAGAGGCGACGTCGGCGCCGAAGTGACGAGCCAGCTGGATGGCGATGTGGCCCACACCGCCCGCACCACCGTGAACCAGCACCTTCTGACCGGCCTCGATGTTGGCGCGCATGAGACCTTCATAGGCCGTGATGCCGACCAGCGGCAGCGCCGCGGCTTCCACCATGCTCAGGGACTTCGGCTTGTGGGCGATCAGGCGGACATCGGCGGCGATATACTCGGCCAGCGTGCCCGGCAGGTCGGCCAGGCCACCAGCACAGCCATAGACTTCATCTCCGATGGCGTAGCCTTCGACGCCCTCGCCCACAGCTTCGACGGTACCGGCGAAGTCCATGCCCAGCAGCGCCGGCAGTGCCGGAGACAGCGGCAGCTCAGGGCCCATCTCGCGAATCATGGTGTCGACGGTGTTGATGCTGGTAGCGGCGATGCGCACCAGTACCTGACCTGTTACCGCTTGGGGCTTGGCGATTTCCGCCGCTTCGAACACCTCGGGACCACCGAATGATTTGACGAGCATCGCTTTCATGAGTCTGTCTCCTGCGTGGATGTGGAGCCAGCATAATTGTCATGGGCCTGAATGATAAACGGCGATAAACTACAATCAGTTTATTGGTTTTATTGAAAATATTGGATGTATTGGGCGTATTGAGCTTGTTGGATGTATTGGGCGTAGTGGACGTCACGAACGTTGCGCCAAGCCGTTGCTGGCGTGCCTTTCGCCATCGGGAGCCACGCGAGTCGACGCAAATGAGGACACCCGCATGAATCTTGAGCACCTGAAGCTGTTCGTCCGTCTCGCCGCCGTGAACAGTATCAGCCAGGCCGGCGAGGACCTGGGACTGTCACCAGCCGTCGCCAGCTCTCACCTGCGCAAGCTTGAGGACAGCCTGGGGGTGCGCCTGTTGCATCGCACCACGCGTCATGTAGCGCTGAGCGAAGAAGGTCGCGCCTTTCTCCCCCACGCAGAGGAGGTGCTGATCAGCGCCGAGGCCGCGCGGGCTGCCGTCGGCGTCGGCACGAGCTCCCCCAGCGGCACCTTGCGCATCACCGCTTCCGCCTCCTTCGGGCGCATGCACCTGGTGCCGGGTCTGGCCGGCTTTCTCGAACGCTACCCTGATCTGGAGCTGGACCTGCGCCTGACCGACACCATCGTCGATCTGGTCGAGGGCGGCTTTGACATCGCCATCCGCAACTCCGCCCTCAAGGATTCCAGTCTGATCGCGCGGCGCCTGGCACCGGACAAGCGCATTCTGTGCGCCTCGCCGGACTATCTCGCGCGCCATGGCACACCGACGCATCCCTCGAGGCTGCACGAACACGAATGCCTGACCCTGATCGGCATGGACCAGTGGTGCTTTCAGTGCGAGAACGGCGTCGAGCCGATTCGCGTCAAGGGGCGTATCCGCACCGACAATGGCGAAGCCGTGCGTGACGCCTGCGCCGCAGGTCTGGGCATCACCCTGTCCTCGACATGGAGCATTTACCGCCACCTGGCCGAAGGCAGCCTGGTAGAGGTGCTACCCGAGACGCCCTTGATCAGCGAGACGGGCATCTGGGCGGTCTATCCCAGCAACCGCCAGCTGGCCCCCAAGGTGCGCGCCTTCCTGGACTACTTCTCCGAATACTTCGGCAGCCCGCCCTATTGGGATGTCCAACAGGACTGAGACATGGGAAAGCCCGTCATCCCACCGCCAGCACCCAGCGCTGAAGCATCGGCTTGTAGTGAGCGAAGTCCGGCGTCTGCATGCCGGCCACCTTGGCGGCATCATCCAGGCGTCGCACCTTGAGAATGGCCGCAAGCTGGGGCAGCTGGGCAAAGGCCGCGGCCTCGTGCGGCTCCATCGCCCCGCCCTGCAGGGCCAGGCTATCCAGCGAGGCCTGTGACAGACAGGCACGATAGCTCGGTTCCACCGCGACCAGATAACGCTTGGCCGCCACGTGCTGGCGTACCGGCTCGACGATCTCGGCCGGGAAGAAGCGCGCCAACCAGTCGGCACCGCTGACCTGATGACGATTGTCCTGGCCGTTCATCAAGACCTCCGGCGGCAGCGCATTGGCGTAATGCCCCACGTCATGCAGCAAGGCGGCCAGAATCACCGACTCGGATTCCCCTTGCTGCTCGGCCAGATGCGCCGCCTGCAGCATGTGCTCGGCCATGGTCACCTCCTCACCCAGATAGGAGTCCGCACCGTGCAGGGCGAAGATGTCCTCGATCAGGCCGACGATCCCCTCGGCGTTGGCGGGCTGAGTGATCATCGGGCGTTCTCCAGCAGGTTGAGAGTGGAATACAGGCTGTCGAGATCGGCGTAGGCGCCCTGCAGATGACGATTGCCGCCGGCCACGAAGGCGGTACGGGCATGCATCACGCGACTGTTGTCGAACAGCAGGCAGTCCCCCGGGGCAAGGCGCAGGCGCGTGGCCTGCTCCGGCTGACCGATCACGCGCGCCCAGTCGTGGTAGGCACGATAGAAGGCGCGTTGCGCCTCGAGCGGCAGCGGCAACGAGGCGATGGAGCGGTTGTTGTAACGCACCTGGCGGATGTTGCCCTTGTGGTCGGTCTCGATGAACGGCACCCAGCTTCTGAGATCGGCATGGTCCGCGTCATGAAAGCGGAACGGTACCCGCGTGCGCGTCAGCAGCGCGAAACTCTCGGGCGCCAGTTCGCGCAGGCGCTCGGCGGCGGCGAAGCCATCCACCAGCAAGGTCTGGCCGCCTTCCACCTCGTTGCTCAGGCAATGCAGCAGCTGAATGCTCGGCGCCGGATCACGATAGGGATTGTCGGTATGCGCCCCGAGCCCAAGATTGCTGAAGGCGAGATTGCTCGGCGAGACCTCGGTGCGGACATCGAACAGCTTGCCGTAATTGGTTTCGCGCACATACCCGAACTGCTCGATCACCTCGAGCACCTTGCCCGGCTCGACGGGCACGCCACGCAGGCACACCACCCCGGTGTCACGGACCCAGGCCAGTGCCTTGCGACGTGCCTCTCCCTCCGCGATGACATCGGCCCACTCAACCCGGGCGACCGAGAACTCGCTGCCCTGCCACAGCGTCTTGTGCGCACTGCTGCGCTCATCGGGGAAGCCGGTGCTCAAGGCGGCCAGCTCATCGACGCCGTAGCGAATCTCGCGCGCATTGCTCAGTGTCACTCGCAGGACGTCGCCCTCCTCAAGCGCCGCCTCGCTGATGGCGGCGTCCCAGTCGAGGTCAAGCACACTGTCCAGACGCTGGCCATTGGCATGGCGACGGGCGGGGTCGTGGTCTTGCAGCCACAGCACATGCTGGGCAAGAGTCTGGCCATCATCCAGAGTCAGGTGAAGCTGTTCGGCGTCAAACGCGAGGCGAGGCATGCAGAGTCTTCCTGTCTGTCGAGTGCGATCACAAGCCGCAAGGCACGGCATGACGAACGGGTGTGGCAAAGGCTCATGTCAAACGAGCGATCCGCCAGTGGATGCCCGCCATGCTAGTGAACGCGGCCCCGTGACCATAGCGAGACTTTCTGGCGGCGAGCCTTAGTTTTTATGCGCACAGACTGTCACGTCATCGTCATGCACGGCTGCAAGAATGAGCGTCCGGCCGCGTGCCGCGGCAGGATCTGCAGTCATGGCTTCAGCACCAGCCGCCGATGCGGCGACTGGCTCAGTCAAGCTGGAGTTCTGCATGTCGCGTCCTGCCTATCACCCTTCCCAGCGCCTCGCTCAGCGCCTGCCCCCCTTCAATGCCCTGACCGCCTTCGAGGCCACCGCCCGTCTCGGCAGCCTGACCCGCGCCGCAGCCGAACTGTGCATTACCCAAGGCGCCGTCAGTCAGCGCGTCAAGCAGCTGGAAGACTTCCTCGCGGTCAGCCTGTTCGTGCGCCGCGGCAATCGCATCGAGCTGACCGATGAGGCGCATGCCTATCTGCCGCTGGTCAGTGGCGTGTTCGAGACCCTCAAGCGCGGTACCGCCACCCTCTTCCAGCACGATGAGCAACAGAGCCTGACGCTGCGCTCCAATCACAGCTTCGTCGAATACTGGCTGATCCCCAGGCTCAAGGACTTCCAGCGGCTGCATCCGAACATCCAGGTCACGGTGCTGCCACACAATCAGGTACTCCCGGACGAGCAGCCCGATGTCGATATCGAGATCATCAATGGCTACGGCGGCTGGTGCGGGCGCGAGTACGAGAAACTGGCCGATGAGCAGTGGGTCGTCGTGGCAAGCCCCACCTTCCTGCACTCCTCCCTCGCCCCCAACGCCTCACCCGCGAGTCCACTCGACGATCTGGCCCGTGCGCCCAGAATCGAGTGCATCGGCTACCGGGAAAGCTGGCTGGACTGGTTCCGTCTGCAGAAGTTTCGCGGCCACATCCCGCCGGCCGGCCTCAAGTTCGGCAATGCCAGTCTGGCGATTGCCGCGGCGCTCGAGGGGCACGGCTTCCTGCTCGTCCGCCAGTCCTTCGTGATGGACCTGATCAAGAACGGACGACTGCAACTGGCGCACGCCTTGCGCATGCCCAGCACCAGCAGTCAGTACCTGCTGGTGTCTCCAGAACGCCGTCATGCCCCGGCGGTCAACGATTTCTGTGCCTGGTTGCGCAGCACCATGCACACCTCTCAGGCCAATCCTGTCACCAGCGAGATGCCCTCTCAGCCCCGCTAGCACGGGCAGCAAGACGCGAGCCTCAGAATTTCTAAGGCACAGTCGCAGTTTTTGTTGCGGCCAACGGCTGGCATCTGTCACGGAAACGTCATCATCTGCGCCAAATATGACGCCTCAAGACGACAGCGTTGACGCAGTTCGACCGTCCCGGCGGGCTGCGCCATGAGCCATCCAACGGCCTGCCTGTCGGCCTGACCCGGTCTTGCGGAACCTGCTTGCTATCACTGATGACCGTACCTGACCACCGCCCCTGACCACTGTCCCTGACGACCGTCCCTGACCGTTGCCCTTGCCTGGAGCCTGACATGAAGAAGCCCTTGATCGCCGCCATCGGCCTTGCCGCGCTTGCCCAACTGGCCGTCCCCCAGCTGGCCCATGCCGAGACACTGCGCACCCCGCATTGGGTCGAGTTCAGTGGCAAGGAGTCACTGGACCCCATCTCCCCGACGCGCTTCTACTCGGCCAACCAGCTGATCTACAGCCGCCTGGTCCGTCAGGGCAGCAAGGGCGAGCCGGTGTCGGACCTGGCCTCCGAGTGGCAGGCCAACCCCGCTGCCGATGAGTGGACCTTCACGCTGCGTGACGGGGTCAGTTTCCACAATGGCAAGGCGCTGAGCGCGGATGACGTCATCTACAGTTTCACGCGTCTGCTCGACCCCGAGCGCGATGCTCCGGCACGTGCCGCGCTGTCGGTCATCGAGGACGTCAGCGTCAATGAGGCCGGCCAGATCGTGTTCCGTCTCAGCCAGTCCCATGCTGACCTGCCGATTCTGCTGATGGATTACCGCGCGAAGATCGTGCCGGTCGGGTTTGATGACGACACTTCACTGCAGGGCATCGGCACCGGCCCCTTCAAGCTGGTCGAATTCGATCCGCAGGGCACCACCACCTTCGAAGCCTTCGCTGACTACTGGGAAGGCGCACCGAAGCTGGATGGCATGGACCTGATCGGCATTCCCGATGACAACGCCCGCACCCAGGCATTGCTGGCCGGCCAGATTGACTGGTCGGGCTGGAATGGCGTCAACGCCCAGCAGCTGCGCCTGTTCTCCAGCAACCCGGCCTACCACTACGACTCCATCGCCACCGGCGACTGGCGTGGCATGGTGTTCCGCGCCAACGACGAGGTCTTCCAGGATGTGCGCGTGCGCCGTGCGCTGCGTCTGGTGGCCGACCGTGAAGAGATGGTCAACCTGCTGTTCGGCAAGGGCGGCGCCACCATTACCTGTGACAACCCGGTCTGGAATGGCGATCAGTACAAGCTGGCACAGCAATGCCCGCAGGACCTCGACACCGCCCGCAGCCTGTTGAGCGACGCGGGGTATGCCGATGGGCTGGAGATCGACGTCTACACCAGCGGCGTCGACAACTACTTCCGCCCGATGACGGAGCTCTACCAGCGTCAGGCAGCCGAGGCCGGCATCACCGTCAACGTGCACAACGTGCCCGCGGCGGATTACTGGAACACCGCCTGGATGAAGAAGCCGGCCTTCACCACAGCCTGGGGCCAGCGCCCGACCGATCAGGTGCTCAACGAGATCTTCCAGAGCGAGGCCAACTGGAACGAGTCGGCCTACCAGAATCCCGAATTCGATGCCCTGCTCGCCAAGGCGCGCGCCACCCTGGATGACGAAGCGCGCACCGAGCTCTATCACCAGGCCCAGGCGCTGCTGACCGAGACCGGCGCGACGCTGATTCCCTTCCACCTCAACAACAACCGCGTCATGAAGCGTGAGGTGCATATCCCGGCAGTCGAACACTTCGCGATTCGCTGGCACCAGGTCGACAAGCAGGGAGAGAGCTGATGTCCCGCCCTGGCTTGATCCTGATTCTGATGGATGGCATCAGCAGTCAGCGCTTCGCCGAGACGCGGGCGCGTCTGCCGCATCTCGACGCCCTGGCCAGAGACGGCCTGCTGATCGAGCGCCTGGGTGCCGATACCAATGCCAATTCGATGCCCGCGCGAGCGGGTGTCCTGACCGGGCAACCGGCTCAGGTGCACGGCATCTACTCAAACGGTATCTATTCCAACGGCATCCATTGCCCCGGTTCTGAGGTGGAGTTTGCGTCTGTTACAGGGGCTGAGACCGATAGCGACCGTCACGCCACAGGCGCCAGCGCCACTGCAGAGCATTTTCGTCCAGCAAGGGTCGAGGACCTGCGTGGCGAGACCCTGCTCGAGGCCGCGCGCGCGGCAGGACTGCGGGTGGCCAGCCTCGGCTTCGGGCTGGCCCGCCCCGAGAGCTGCGACTGGTATCTGTCGCCCTGGTGGGAGGAAGGTGACCTGCGCGCCAAGGGCATGACCGCGCCGCGCCTGAATCACTGGGATGCCCGCAATGACGCCCTGATGCGCGCGATGAGCAATGACCAGCAACTGCTCAACGAGGCGCTGTCGCTGATCGAGCGCGAAACGCCTGAGCTGGTGCTGCTCGAACTCAACACCCCCGATTACTGCCTGCATGTGCATGGCAATGATGACGCCCTGGTCGATGGTGCCCTGATGATGGTCGATGCCCAGCTCGGCAGCCTGCTGGCCGGCCTTGAAGCCATCAACAAGCGCGAGACCTACCACCTGTGTGTCTTCAGTGATCATGGTCATGCCCCGGTACAGCGGGCACTGGTGGCAGACCGCCTTCTACCGGATGTCGCGCTGCAATGTGATGGTGGCCTGCTGCTGGTGGCCTGTGACGATGACGAACGCCAACGCGATCAGGCCGCGCGCCTGGCCGAGTTCGGCGTCACGCCGCTCGAGTCGGCCGACTTCCTGCCCCCGGACGTGAGGCATATCCAGCTCTATCAGGCACCGCCGGGCATGAGCTTCGAACCCGCCTGCAAGCATGCCCATCACGCGGAGCTGGTGGCGGCGCCCGGCTATGTCTCCACGCACGGTTTCGGCCCCGGCGCCACGTCGGACCAGCGCTTCGCCGTTTTGCACGGCCCGTCAATCACTGCGGGCGAGCGCCTTGAGCTCGAGTCACTGGCCCTCCACCCGCGCCTGCGTCAGGTGCTGGACCTGCCGCCCCTCGATGAGGCTTCGACGCCACAGCGGGCACGCGATCTTCAAGAGGTGAACTGAGATGTGGGCAATGCTGTTGCAGCGCTGCCTGTATGGCGGCTTCACGCTGGTCTTCGTGGCCTGCGTGGTGTTCTGGGTGATCGAGATGCTGCCGGGCGACTTCTGCGTCAACTATCTGGGACGCAGCATGACCCCGATCAATCTCGCCCAATGTCGCGCCGAGCTTGGCCTGGACACGCCGGTGACGACACGCTTCGTCAGCTGGTGGGGGCAGTTGCTGAGTGGTGATTTCGGCACCTCGCTGACCAGTCGTGCACCGGTCAGCGATACCCTGATGCCGCGCCTGGCCAACACCTTGCTGCTGGGCGGCATCGCGACCGTGATGGCCATCCCGCTGGCCATCCTGCTGGGGCTGATCGCGGCGCTCAAGCGCGACAGCTGGCTCGACTCCAGCCTCTCCAGCCTGGTGCTGATCGCCATGACGGTGCCGGAATTCATCAGCGCCACCCTGCTGACCCTGGCCTTCGCTATCTGGCTGCCGTGGTTCCCTGCCATCACCGTGGCCGGTGCCAACGAGAGCCTGTGGAACCTGCTGCCCGGTGTCTGGCTACCCGCCATCACGCTGGCGCTGGTGGCCATGGCACACATGATGCGCATGACCCGCTCCAACACCATCAGCGTGATGGACAGCGACTTCATGAACATGGCGCGTATCCGCCAGCTGCCGCGCTGGCGTCTGGTGATCCGTCATCTGGCGCCGGCCGCCCTGCTGCCGACCATCAGTCTGGCCGCCATGACCATCGCCTGGCTGCTGGGCGGCGTGGTAATTGTCGAACAGGTCTTCAACTATCCGGGGCTGGGGCGCCTGATGATCTCGGCCATCAATGACCGCGACATGCCGGTGGTGCAGGCCTGCGCACTGGTGCTCTCCGTCACCTATGTGCTGTGCAATCTGGTCGCCGACATGCTGGTCATCGTGCTCAATCCCAAACTCAAGACAGCCTGAGTCACTCATGAACGCTTCCTCCTCGACGACCGCGCGCGGCCCGCGGCTGGCCCTGGCCAGCCTGCCGGGTCAACACACCCTGGCGCTGCTGTGGGCCAATCGCCAGGGCCGCCTGGGCCTGGTGCTGATCGGCCTGCATCTTCTGCTGGCCGTCGCTGGCCGCTGGCTGGCGCCCCATGACATCTCCGCGGGTGACAGTCTCGCCTCGCTGCTGCCCCCCAGTGCCGAACATTGGCTGGGCACCGACCAGCTCGGCCGCGATGTCCTCAGCCGCACCCTGGCCGGGGGCCGCGAGGCCATCTACACCTCGCTGCCGGCCGCCGTGCTGGCCGTGGTATGGGGCAGCGCCTGCGGCATGCTGCTGGCCATCATCGGTGGGCGGGTCGAGAACATTGCCATGCGTCTGGTGGACGCCCTGCTGTCGATTCCCTGGCTACTGTTCCTCTTGCTGGTCATCGGCGTGATGGGCCCCGGCCCGCTGGTCTTCATCCTGACTCTGGGCATCTTCTATGGCGTGGCGGTGGTGCGCGTGATGGTCACGGCGTGCCGCGAAGTGCTGTGCCTTGACTATATACAGGCCGCACGACTGCGCGGCGACAGCCTGATGCGTCTGCTGTGGCGCGAGATCAAACCCAACGTGCTCGACACCATCCTCGTCGAGCTGGCGATGCGCTGGTCCTGGGCATTGCTGGCCTTCAGCTCGCTGTCGTTTCTCGGCTTCGGCGTCTCCCCGCCGACCCCGGACTGGGGACTGATGGTCGCCGATGGCCGCGGCTTCATGTCGTTTGCGCCCTGGGTCGTGCTGCCGCCCATCGTGGCGCTGTCCAGCCTGATCATCGCCATCAATCTGGTCGCCGACACCCTAGCCAAGACACTGGGCATCGACCGTGCGGGGCGCCCCGAATGATTCCGAACTCCAAAGGTGACGCCATGACGGACAACACCGTGATCCGCGTTCGCGATCTCAACATCGGCTTTCATGATCGCCAGCAGACCTGGCGACCCGTGCTGCGCGGTATCGACCTGAGCCTGGGCCAGGGCGAGATTCTGGGTCTGGTGGGCGAGTCCGGCAGCGGCAAGAGCACCTTGGCCACCGCCATGCTGGGTCTGTTGCGTCGGGGCAGCCTGGTGCGCACCGGCGAGGTGAGTGTCGCCTTACCTGCGCCCGCCTCTGCCTCTGCCTCTGCCTCTACTTCTACTTCTACTTCTACGAGTCATGCCCCTCTTCACGACGAGCACCAACAGCTGAGCTTTCATCATCAACCGGGGCGCTGGCTGGGCGAACTCAGGCTCGGGCTGGTGTCCCAGCATGCCGAAAAGGCCATGACGCCTCACCTCACGCTCGGCAGCCTGCTGTGCGAGACGCTGTTGTCACAGGGCGTGAAAGGCAAGGCGGCACGCGAACAGCAGGCCGTGGCGTGGCTGCGACGCGTCCACCTCCCTCATCCCGAAGTGCTGATGCAGCGTTATCCGCACCAGCTTTCCGGCGGACAGCAGCAACGCGCCAGTCTGGCGCTGGCCCTGGCGCAACGCCCACGAGTGCTGGTGATGGATGAGCCGACCACCGGACTGGATGCCAGCACCCAGAATGAGATTCTGGCGCTGTTGGCTTCGCTGCGCGCTGAGCTGGGAATGAGCATCGTCTTCGTCAGCCATGATCTGGGCGCGGTATCTCACCTGTGTGACCGCGTCGCGGTGATGTACGCCGGTCAACTGGTGGAGGTCGCCGCGACTCGCGACTTCCTGAATGGCCCGCGCCACCCCTATGGTCACGCGCTGCTGGCCGCGACGCCGGGCAGTCAGTGCTATCGACCTGACGCCGCGCTGGAAGGCACGCCGCCCCTGGTGGGAAGCGCCATCAAGGGCTGTGCCTTTGCACCGCGCTGCCCGCGCGCAAGTGTAACGTGCCGTGACAGCGTGCCGAGCTGGCAAGGCCGCTACGCCTGTCATCATGCGCTGGAAGGTCACGCAATGGCGGCAAAGGCGAGCGGGAAAAGTGCGGAAAGACCCCAAAGTACGAAAAGTGACGCAGCAACCGATGAGCGGGCCGATCGCGTAAAGAACGACTCGCAGTCAGCCACGTCGCTGGACATCGCGCCGCTGCTGGCCGTGGAATCGCTGAACCTGTGCTATCGCATGCCCGGTTGGCTGGCGCGCCTGCGCGGTGAAACGCCGGCACCAACCGTCAGCGATGTGGCATTCTCGCTCCAGCAAGGCGAGACGCTGGCCTTGATCGGAGAATCCGGCAGCGGCAAGACCTCGATCCTCAAGGCGCTGGCCGGCCTGCTCTCCCCCGTCTCCGGGCAGCTCAGTCTGCGTCAGGAGTCCTTGGCGGGATTGGTCGCCGAGCGGCGTCCGGTGCAGCGTCAGAAGATCCAGTACATCTTCCAGCATGCCAGCACGGCACTGAATCCTCGTCTGACCGTGTTCGAATCTCTCGCACCGGTGCTGTCTCGCTGGTTCGATCTCAAGGGCGATGGCGCCCGCCAGCGTGCCCAGTCGCTGCTGGAAGAGGTGCGCCTGCCCGCGCTCTATCTCGACCGTCTGCCCAGCCAGCTGTCGGGGGGCGAGCAGCAGCGCGTCGCCATCGCCCGCGCGCTGGCCGCCGAGCCCGACATCCTGCTGTGTGACGAGATCACCTCGGCGCTGGATGTCTCGGTTCAGGCCGCCATCATTCGCCTGCTGCAACGCCTCAAGCGTGAGCGCGGCCTGAGCCTGGTCTTCGTCACCCATGACCTGGGGCTGGTCAGTCATTTCGCGGACCGCGTACTGGTGCTGCGCAATGGCCGCACCGAGCATCTGGGAGATGTCGCAAGCCTCGCCACAGGGGATCTGCCGCCCTATGTGCAAACCCTGATGGAGGCCAAGCTGGTTGCGGCATGACCCGGCTTTCTGTCTCAACGTTCTGTCTCAACATTCTGTCCCACCTGCCTTTCCCTGCTGCCGCTCGCCGCTGCTGATTACCTTCATGCAACGAAAAAAGCCCGCCAATGGCGGGCAGGGAATGTCGGGACAGGACATTCAGGACAGGAAAGCGTTTGAGCAAGGGCTCTGCAGTTGACGATGAGTGCGCACTTCCACACTGGCTTCCACTCAGCCAAAACACTTGCTCAAGCGTTCTTCTCTCTCACGTATTCTTCTCTAGGACACTGACCATCATGACGCGACACGATGGTCAGTGGGTCCATTCAGCAACTGACAGGGGCAAGTCGATGGCATATCGGCATCCTTGGCTGTCTTGCAGAGTCGGAGGATGTTCATCCGCCGACGAGAGATCATGCGCTTTCGTTCAAGGCATGCTCGACGCGTGTGGCAGAGACACTCTTGCCAGCATCGTTGACGTAAACCGCCGAATCGCTCGCCAGTGCACGGGTAGTGCCCTGGATGCCAGCGTTGCTGATGGACTTCTGGACGCGGCTGGCAGCGACACTCATGCCGGTTTCCACGACATCATCGTGATGCAGTGCGGCTTGCTGAGTCACCGGCTGTGCCTGACCCATGATCACGCGATCACTGAGGGTGGCACGGACACGGGCATCAGCTTCGCTGTCATTGGCGGAGGCCACGCCAGTGGCGGCAACGGACAATGCGGCAATGGCAAATAGAGACTTGAGGGATTGCATGGGGGTTCTCCTGTCGAAAAAGGTCATGTCAGTGCAGACACCTGGCCTGCAAGCGCCTGACGCAGACGTCGGGCGTCTCAGACGTTGACGTCGCTCACGGCGTGACGAACACGGGTGCCGGCAACGCTATCGCCGGAATCATTGGCGACATCGAATTCCTGCAGATGGATGGAGCGATCATGGCCACGGATCTCGTCGTCACCGGATGCCACCTGGAAACGGCCAGCAGCGGTGCTCATGCCGGTTTCCGCGAAGGTCGTCTGGGCGGTCGGAGCTTGCTGGGCAGAGCCATGGATGACGCTGTCACTGACATTCTGCTGGACGCGCTGGGCGGCCGGGCTATCGTCGGCGGCGAAGGACGCAGTGCTGACGGTGGCGAGTGCGGCAGCGGCGATCAGAGTCTTGAGAGTGTTCATGGTGTATCTCCTCGATAGAAGCAAAGCGATGATCAGACCCGGCAATCCAGGTCAGGCTTGACGATGGTTTAGACGTTGCTGTCGTTTAGGGCGTGCTGGACGCGAGTCGCTGCGACACTCTTGCCGGCATCGTTATCGAATGCCTGGCTTGCCGTGGCCATGGTGTGCGACTGACCCTGGATGCGATCGGCACTGATGGACTGCTGAATGCGACCTGCCGCGACGCTCATGCCGGTTTCCGCGAAGCTGGCTTGCTGGATAGCGGCTGACTGAGCGGTGCCGACGACGACGTCCTGGCTGAGGGACTGCTGGACACGCTGGGCGGCCGGGCTGTCATCCGCGGCGAAGGTGGCGGTGCTGACGGTAGCGAGAGCGGCGGCGGCGATCAGAGTCTTGATGGTTTTCATGATGAATCTCCTCGATGAACAAAGTGGTCAGTGGGCGTGAGTGCCCGGGCAAGACGACTGAATGGCTCAAGCGTTGCTGTCGTTCAGGGCGTGCTGAACACGGGTGGCAGCAACACTCTTGCCGGCATCATTGTCGAAGGCCTGCTCGCGGCTGACGGTGGCCACACCCTTGCCTTCGATGGCGGACTGATTGAGGGCTGTCTCGACACGGCCCGCGGCAACGCTCATGCCGGTATCGGCGAAGGTGGCCTGGGCAGTCGGTGCCGGCTGGGCAGTGCCGACGACGACGTCCTGACTGATGGACTGCTGAACACGCTGTGCGGCCGGGCTGTCATCCGCGGCGAAGGAGGCAGTGCTCACGGTGGCAAGAGCGGCGGCGGCGATCAGAGTCTTGAGGTTCAGAGTTTTCATGATGATTTTCCTTTGCTTGTCCTGGGCGATGTTGCCCTTGTGATGTCGTGTGCAGTCTCGGCTGCACCCGTCTAACTTATTAACAGGCTAATGATTATTGCGCTATCACACTAGCCGTGTCGCTGGCAGCTCACTGTTTCCATCAAAGAACCAGATTGCGATGCCTTGTCATTGCCTCAGTACCCGCAAGTGATGAGAACCCTCACTACGCAAAACTCTTGCAAGCTTTTTGCATCACTTCTGTACAATTATGAAGGTGCATATCGCCAGTGATCGAATGTCGATCAGTCACTCAGGTCTGCTCCGGTACCGCTGCCTGACACTTCAACTTTTGTAGCGATCATGAGGAAGGCATTCGTCAGCAGTATGTCTCTCTACCCTGCTGAAACCCTCACCGTTGTGCCTGTAGAGTCTTACGCTTGCGCCAACGGGTTGGATGCATACCATCTTCAAAAAAGTGGTGGCGTCTTGACAGACGCCTGCCATCGACCGAATCCAGACTGCCGTTTCGTGCAATGTGGAATGAGCGCATTGTGGACGAAACCCGCCACGCGAGATATCCCTCCACCGGAACAGCATTGATTCCAATCACGAACCAATGCATCGCCCACCTGAACGGCTGAACAGACACCCATCTACGACTTTGGTAATAAGCATAGGATTATCAACCGCTTACGGGGTTCGTGAACGCCCTCTCAAGTCACCTGTTCCAAGCGCTCCCTGCGCCTCTGCGCTGCCCTTGCATCGCCGCGGGCGATGAAAATGTGGTCCAGACACGAAAACGCGGAGCCATTGGAAGATGGCTCCGCGCTTTTCATGCTGCTGCATCGCGATTCAATAACCCGGGTATTTCTCCCAGACCCACCGTTCATCCTTGCCACCACCGTTGGTGTAGAGCTCCCAGCGCGGACAATCGTGGAGATCCTGCCCGATCTCACCGATGACATCTCGCAGTTCAAGTGGGGCCAGCCAGTCACTCGGTATCACTTCTTCTCCCCATTGCGCCCCGAGCAGATTGCCCGTGATGGCGCCCGTAGAATCAGAATCCCCATCATGATTGACCGCCAGCTGAATCGCGGAGCGGAAATCCCGCGCCGTGAGTGCGCAATACACGGACATCGCCAGGGCCTCTTCCGCGATCCAGCCCAGTCCCAGCATTGCGACAGCCACCTGCGGCGCAGTGCCGGACTCGGCAAGCTCGCGGGCTTGCTGCAGAGCCTGCATGGTCTCTTCGCAGCCCGGCTTGCGCTCGAGAATGCGCATGGCGTGCGCAAGTGCCTGTGCCATCGAATCCCCCGCCACCAGACATTGGATCATCACCGCCAGCACGCCGCCCGTCAGCTGGCCGGTCACATGCCCATGGGTCAGCGCGCAGACCTCTTCCCCGAGTGCGAAGCACATCTCATGGGAGGCTCCCATCACATGCGCGAACAAACCAATCGGCGCGACGCGCATCACGCCGCCACAGCCCTTGCTGTCATTCTGCGCAGTGTCACTGTAGCGACGCACCTGCTTTAACGCTGCCAGACATGTCATGCCCGGGGCGCGGCGCGAATGGAGCTCGCCTTGCTTGATCAGCCAGCCACTGTCCAGCCATTCCTGCTCGGTATCCTGCCGCGAGCGTTCACCCTGGGTGTAAAGCCAGCGTTCATAGGCACTGTTGACCTGACTGCCTTGCGTCGTCGTGATGCCTCTCAGACAGCCACGCACATGACTGAGCAACAGCCCCTCAGCGGTAAACAGCGTCATCTGCGTATCATCGGTAATCCGCCCCAGCCCACCGTAGGCTGGGGCATAGTCACGTATGCCTCACTTCCAAAGCGTGCCTGGATCTCCTCGTGTGACAGGAATTCCACCGGCGCCCCTAAGGCGTCACCCACCGCACCACCCAACAGGCAACCACGAAACCGCGATGTCATCTCAAGCGTCATGTGCCTCTCCCCTGCGTGACCTTCAGGTGACGTCAGCCACCCTCACGACACCTTACGCTATCAGCATCTGCGCATTTGCTGAAAAGCAGGCTCAACCAGTGGTGCGCATAATCAGGCAGAACTGGATGAGCGCTCAGTATTGGCAGGCGTGAGGTTGGCAGCACCGAAGACAACACCGATGACAGAAACTCTCATACAGGAACGGCCGCACAAGGGCGGCCGTTCTTTTTCATGCAATTTGACTCTTCGAGGTGTGCTCTCAGCGATCACTCTACTGCTCGGTCTACACGGAGGTTCATGAGGCCAGCTTTAGAATATCTCCATACAAGGCTCTCGAAAGCGTGACGCCCTGTTCTTGATGCTTCTGGCGAGCCTTGAAGCGACGCTCGGAGGAGAGCCTTGCGCCCTGCTGCTTCACGAGTTCGAACAGCCTTTCAGAGCGCAGCATGTTCTGCTGGGTGCTGCCGCCCGTGAGGCGCGCGGGATCTATCGCGATGATCAGCTCACCATGATACGGCAGGCTGCCCTTGCCCTGATCGTGCTCGCTGGACTCGATACTCAGCATGTCACCGATCAGCGGCCCTGCGATCAACTCGATCATGATCGCCAGCGCAGAGCCCTTGTGATCCCCGAAGGGCAACATCGCCCCATGATCCAGCACTTCTGCAGGGTCCTGTGACGGCGTACCCTCTCGATCGACTCCCCAGCCCAGCGGGATCTCATCTCCCTGACGACAATGCAGCTCGATATCGCCACGTGCGATGGCGCTGGTCGCGAAGTCGAACACGTAAGGGTTGCCATCCCCGCGCGGCCAGCCGAAGGCAATGGGATTGGTGCCCAGCAGGGGCTGGCTGCCTCCATAGGGTGCCATATACGACTGGGTCGGGTTGCAGGCGATGGCGACCAGTCCTTCCCGCGTCAACCTCTCGATCTCGACCCACAATGCCGTGCCATGCACGCAATGATTGATGGCCAGAATGGCAATGCCGTTGGCTCGCGCCTTGCTGAGCATTTCAGGTACGCCCTGCTGGAAGGCCAGCGACGAGAAGCCACCCTTGGCATCCACCTTGACGATGGAAGGCGCCGTATCCTCGACCACCGGCACGGCGTCCGGCACCACTCCGCCATTGTTCAGCGTCGCGACGAACCCCATCAGGCGATAGAGCCCATGGGAGCGACAACCGTCCATTTCCGCCGCCACCAGCGCATCACTCATGGCAGCGACGTGTGGCTCACTGAAGCCATGATGGCTCAACACCTTGTGACATAGCGCCTTGAGCGCTGCCCGATCGAGATTGACGTCCATTCCTGCCGCTTCCTTCATTGCATCGCTCATGAGAATTCGTTCCTTAAGGTGTCCATCATTTCCATGACGGTCCGCTGATGGCATCAGGCAGCCACAGCGCCAGCCCCGGGAAGACCAGGATCAGCGCCAACACCACCAGCTGCAGGAAGATGAAGGGCATCACCCCCTTGTACATGTGCTTCAGCGTCACTTCAGGAGGCGTGATGGCACGCAGATAGAAGATGGAGGGCGCCAACGGCGGTGTCAGATAACTCGTCTGCATCACGATCAGGAAGGCCACGCAGAACCAGATCTCATCGAACCCGAGCAGGCCGATGACCGGCATCGCCACAGGGATGACGATCAGGACCACCGAGATCATGTCGAGCACGAAACCGGCCAGGAAGGCGATCAGCAGGATGGCGCCAAGAATCAGCCACGGGCTCAAGCCGGTATCCAGCAGCAGCGACTGAACGGTGGCCATCCCGCCGGAGGCGAAGAAGACGCCCGCGAACATGTTGCCGCCCAGCACGATCAGCAGAATCATCGCGGTGATGTTGAGTGTGCGTATCGCCGCGTTCCACAGGATGGACAGCGTGAGATTGCGATACCCCAGTGCCAGCAATACGGAGCCGAGCGCCCCGCAGGCTGCCGCTTCCGTCGGCGTGGCGATGCCCATCAGAATCGTGCCCAGCACCACCAGAATCAGACTCATGGTCGGCAGCAGCGCACTCAGAGTAATGGTGAGCAGCTTGCCCCACCCCGGATGCTGCTCATCTTCCTTGAGTCGCGGCGCAAGGGCTGGCTTCAGCGCACAGACCACGACGATATAGAGGAGGAACAGCAGCGCCATCAGCAGGCCCGGGATCAGCAGACCACTGAACAGTGATCCGACGGAGACACCCGCGACAGGCCCGAGAATGACCACGGTAATGGAAGGCGGAATCGCCGTGCCCAATGAGCCACTGGCACAGATAGTGCCGGAGATCAGCGACTTGTCATATTGGTGCTTGAGCATGACAGGCACCGCCAGCATGCCGATCACGGCCTCGGTGGCCCCGACGACACCACTGGCAGCGGCGAAGATGGTGCCCATGATGACCGCGCCGACGCCCAGTCCGCCGGGCATCCGGCGTGTCCACAGATGGATAGCCCCGAACAGTCGCTCGGCAATGCCGGAATTCTCGAGCATCGCGCCCATGAAGATGAACAGGGGCACGGCAGCCAGAATGGAGTTGGACGCCGTGTCCTCGATCTTGGTCAGCAGTTGATAGGCCGCGGCATCCCCGAACTGGGCAACACCAAAGACGGTAGCGACGACGATCATCGAGAAGGCAATCGGGAAACCGAGCACGATCAGCGCGATGAGCGCAGGGAACATGATAAGGGCAATGAAGTCGCTCATGAGGACACCTCCGCGCCATGATCATGGCCCAGCAGTGTGCTCCAGAGTTTCAATATCTCCGCGATCACCTGCAGCGTCAGATAGACAAAGCCCAACCACCACACGCCGAAGACCGGCCAGATCACCGGATTCCAGGCAGAACGTCCGGAGCGCTCATTGCTGGAGAACGCCTCGAGCGCATAGAACCAAAGCTCCCAGACAAGCCACATCAATACCGGCAGCAATACCGCATAACAGGCCAGATGAACTCCCGCCCTGAGACGCGGTGCAAAATTCTGGCTCAACACATCCACACTGACGTGCTGGCCGACACGCAGGGCATTGGCCATGCCAAGCATGAAGATGGCACCCATCACCATGTAGCTGACTTCATACGCCCACAAGGTGGGCCTTCCCAGCACATAACGACTGAAGACTTCATAGACCAACGCAAGCACCAGCGGCAGTATCAAGACTGCCCCCAGATACCCGGCCCAGCGGGTCTGGCGCTCAATGACAGCGACGATTTTCATGGCAACTCACCAAGCTGACGACGAGGAAAGAGCCCGGGCGATACAGGTATCGCCCGGGCCAGGGACATCATTCAGGAGGACTCAGCGCCCCATTTCCCCGATCGGCAAACGGTAGTCCTGCCAGGTCGTCATGTTCTGCTTGAAGGTACGTTGCGACTCGAGCACACGTGCGAACCACTCGTTCTCGCCCGCCTTCTCGTCTTCCCAGGCGCGCGTCTCTTCGTAGATGGCATCGATGAAGGATTGGTCCAGCTGCACGATTTCGTTGGGGCCTTCCTCCAGCTCCTTGAAGGCCTTGAGATCGGCAAAGGAGCTATCCAGCCAGGACTCGAACACGCTCAGCTTGCCCGCGAGGCGCAACTGGCTCTGCTGGGCTTCGCTCAGGCCGTCCCAGGCCTCGACATTCACTTCACACTCAAGAATGCCGCCCGACTGATGGATGCCGGGCAAGATGACGTACTGCGCCACATTCTGGAAACCGGTCGGCTTGTTGAGCTCAGGACTTCCCCACTCCGCCGCATCGATCACCCCCCGATCCAGCGCCGTATAGATGTCACTGCCGGCCATCACCACGGTGGAGGCACCCAGCCGCGAGGCGATCTCCGCCCAGGCACCGGAGGTTCTCAGGCGCAGGCCCTGGAAGTCTTCAAGCGTCTGCACCTTCTTGCTCGAGTGCAGGAATATCTCGGTGCCCAGAGTCGAGCACGGGAAGGCCACGACGCCGAATACCTCGCGACGGAAGGCTTCATAGAGCTCGACGCCGCCGCCTTCGTACATCCACAGCATGAATTCTTCCGGCGTCAGGCCGCTGGAGTGCCCGGCCAGCAGCGCTGCCGTCGGGTCAGTTCCGTAGTCATAGTTGATGTAGTTATGGCTGATCTGTGCGACACCGGACTTCACGGTATTGGTGACACGCAGCGCGCCGCCCAAGGTGCCGCCGGGGAACACCTGGATGCTCACATCACCATTGGTCAATTCGTTTGCATAGTCCGCGAAGGTTTTGGCATCCCGTTCAAGCCAGGGCCCACCGCCCCACGGTGTCGCCATCTTCCACTCGATGTCCGCCGCCTGAGTCGTGGCAGTCGCCAACAGGCTGGCAGCGATACCCATGCCGAGGAGCTGTTTCTTGAAGTTGTACATTATTGTTTTCCCGTAATTATTTTAATTAGCGCGCAATGCCATGCGCACCTGCAGGCGAATGCCTGATGCAGGCTGAGGACGGATACACGCCCAGTGGGCGGCCACTGTCGATTGCGCATTCGCCTTCACAATTGCATATATGCAATATTGGGTCAAATATGGATATCAGGCTCGACATTTTTCTCATGGGAGCCCTAAATGGACGCCATCATGGCGTTCATGCCTCTCCCTGCCGCAGCATGACCTGAAAGCTCGTGCTCTTGCGCTACACCGGCATAGGCAGCGACAGACGCCACCCCAGCAGATGAACACGATGGAGCACGCTGACATGACACCCCACCAGGAAACGCCGATCGCCCTGAAGCACCGAGAACGCAAGGCAGGCGCCATTGGTGACAATCTAAAGGCACTACGCAAGGAGAAGGGGCTGACCATCGCGGCCGTGGCCAGCGCGTCAGGTATCTCGGCGGCCAGCGTGTCGAGAATCGAGAATGGACGCATCTCACCGACCTTCGAGGCGATCGTGAACCTCGCCAAAGGCCTGAAGGTGGATGTCAGCGAGCTGTTCTATCACACGGAGGACACGTCATTTCGGGGTTGGCTCGCCTTGACGCGAGCGCAGGAGGGAGACGTCATCGAGACGCCCAACTACCGCTATCGACCGCTTTGCAACAATGTGGCGTCCAAGGAATACATGGTATTGGAAACCACCGTGCTCAATCGCAGTCTCGAGGAGTTCGGCGGCCTGCAAAAACATTCCGGCCAGGAACAGATCATCGTGACCAGCGGCGAGGTGACGGTCTGGACCGAACTCTACGACCCCATCCTGCTCAAGGTCGGTGACAGCCTGGCCTTCGACAGCACCCTCGGACACGCCATCACCTACAACGGTGACACCCCGGCGACCATGACCTGGGTTTGCAGCGCCTACGCCTGAGAATGCTGCCCGAGCCTGACCTGCGTCGGCAGCCTCGCCATGTCATAACGTGGACGACAAGCACAAGAAAGGGCCTCACTGGAGGCCCTTGTCTTTGGTCTTGCTGTCTGACGTCTGACGTCTGACGTCTGACCATGCGGCAGAAATCAGCGATTGAGAATGATGGCCGTGATCGCGCCATCTGCTACGGCGGCCAGCACATAGCGTCCATCGATGTTCAGCCATCGATGCCCGCGCGGCGGCTTGGAGAGGTGGCGATGGTGCCAGTCCTTCACCCAGTAGCGGCTGTCGGAATAGTAATGACGCGGCAGATGATCGCCACGGCGCCACTGGTGGTGGCGTCGCGCCTCATGACGGTGGCGTTCATGGTGACGCTTCTGCTTGTAGTGCTTCTTATGATGTTTTCCGTGATGATGGCCGCGGTCGTGGTGGCCATGCCCACGGTCATGATGCCCATGGCCTCTATCGTGCGGTCCTGCCTGAGCCAGCGGGGCTCCCAGCAGCGCGAATATCATCATCAGAATGGTCAGTGTGCGCGTTCGCATGGCTGGCCTCTTCGCCGTGCCCCGCCGCCAATCACAGCGTCGGGAATCATGTTGGGGCTTCCTGGTTAGGAAACAGTGTTGCGCAACCTTAGCGAGAACCGGGGAACGCCGCAAGATGTCTCATTTTCCTCGTTATTTGTCGTTATTTCATGCACTTGCCGTCGCATTGTGCCGAAACTGATGTCGTCACTGACCAACACCTACCTTTATATGTCGCCACCTCTATAGCGCTCTCTATAGTGCTCGCTCGCAGCGACCCGACTTTCGCTGCCCTCCCCGCTTCCCTTGCCGTTACTCCTTTTCCTCTCTCGACTCTCGAGCCTCGATCAGGAGACTGCTGAGGCATGGCAAGAAAGAGACGATGCCTGGTACGCCGGTCGCACCACATCGGTGCAAGACCACCCTCAAAGATGGGGGATATCTGACCCTGGATCGTTGTCCGTTTAGCCAGGACACAATGCTTCAGACACCGAACGAGGTGTGAGAACGGAAAAATTCACATTGCTGAATCGTGTCATTGAACCGAGACACTCCCGCGCAATCCCAGATTTCATGCGGCCTTCAGCGCATTCCTGAGGTCAATAGCCAGGATCACTCAAAGGCATAGCCCAAAGTTCAAGCACGCGGGCTTTGCGTTTTGATGACCATTAACCGATCATTTGCACCAAACCTGAGTCATTTGATCGATAATAGACGATCTACCCTCGTCATCGCCGACAGGGTCGCCAAGGCGGCTGCGTGACATCTCGGGTAGGAGCAGCAAGACAAGCCGTAAAAAAACAGGAGCCAATCATGGCCAGTACTGCGCCAGATTTGGATCGGCAGATCGCCCATATGGACGATGAGCTACTGCCGGTGCCACGTCACAAACTGCATCGGTGGCCGCACTTTGCCGGTCTCTATGCCGCCGAGCACGTTGCCGCGACCGAATTTGTCATCGGTGCCACCTTCGTGGCGCTCGGTGCGGGTATCTGGGATATCCTGCTTGGCCTGCTGATCGGTAATGGCCTCGCAGTGCTCAGCTTCTGGTTGATCACGACGCCAATCGCGATCGAGACCCGTCTGAGCCTCTTCACCTACCTTCACCGTATTGCCGGTGATTCGATGTCACGGCTCTACAACTGGGCCAACGTGATCATATTCACCGCCATCTCGGCGGCCATGATCACCGTTTCCGCCACGGCGGTCAGGCTGCTGTTCGACATTCCGGCCCAGACCCAGTCCTACCCCACCAGCTTCGAGTTCATCCTGCTGGCACTGGCCGTTGCCGCCATCGTGGTACTGGTCGCGGTCTATGGCTTCAACGCCCTGACCGAATTTGCCAGCATCTGCGCCCCGTGGCTGATGCTGATGTTCACCGTCGGCGGCATGGTACTGCTGCCGGAACTGACCGAATCCGTCACCGGCGAGACCACTCTTGACAGCTTCGCTACCTTGATCGAAGTCGGTGGCAGTACGGTATTCACCGGAGTCAACTCGCAAGGTGAAGCCGGCATCGGCATCTGGGAAGTCATCGGCTTCGCCTGGGCGGCCAACACCTTCTCTCACTTCGGTCTGATCGACATGGCGCTGCTGCGCTATGCCAAGGGCATGCGCTCCGGTCTCGCCACCAGCACCGGCATGATGTTCGGCCACTACGTCGCCTGGATCTCCGCCGGCCTGATGGGCGCGGCCACCGCTGCCGTCGCCGGCATCAGCATCGATGTGCTGGAACCGGGTGAAGTGGCACTGCACGCCTTGGGCGCCGCTGGCTTCGTGATCGTGGTGGTCGCAGGCTGGACAACCGCCAACGCCAACCTGTACCGCGCGGGCCTTGCCGCACAGTCGGCGATGCCGAACCTGTCGCGCAACAAGGCGACGCTGGCCGTGGGCATCTGCGTTGCCGTGCTCAGCTGCTTCCCGTTCGTCTACCGCAGCATGCTGCCACTGCTCACCTATGCGGGTCTGGTGCTGGTGCCGGTCGGCGGGATCATCTTCGCTGAGCATCACCTGTTCCCGAAACTCGGCTTCAGCCGTTACTGGGCACGCTACAAGGGCGTGAAGCACAACACGCCGGCGCTGGCGACCTGGGCGCTGTCTCTGATCTTCGGTTTCGGCCTCGAGATGGTCGATGTGATCCCGTTCTACTACCTGTTCCTGCCGACCTGGTTCGTCTCCATCATTCTCTACACCCTGATGGCCAGATCTGCCGGTGCTGCAGCGTCCTACCCGAAAGCCGAAGCGGCCGAGCGGGAATTCCAGGAGCGTGTCGAAGTCCTGCACGCCAAGCAGGCCGAGACCATCAACCAAGCACCGGTCAAGGACACTTCGGGCTTGACCAAGGTCATCAAGGCCATCTGGATGGTGCTGGGCCTGGCGGTACCGTTGGTCCTCGCGCTGCGCGTGCTGTTCGGCAGCCCCGACCTGGCCAGCTACGAAGCGAATCGCGAGCTGTTCTATGACGTGACCATCTGGTCGACGATCATCTACTTCATCTTCGCGTACTGGGAACTGCAGCGCAGCAAGGCGCTGTTCAACAAGCAGTCCCCGAAGCAAGCGGCCACCGCTAGCTGAGTCGGCAGGGGCCAGCCCCTGCCATGCCAGCGGCGAAGGAAGCCTGAATCACGCGGGTGACCTTCGCCGCTGGCCGTTACGACCTACCCTTTCTCTACCCATCTCGACTCGACCGCGACACGCGGCAGGAGACCTCCCATGACCCGTCTCTCCAATGCCAGTCTGACTCAGCTGGACGCCAAGGTAGCCACTCCGAACTATGATCGCACTGCAGTCAGCGCCGGTATCGTCCACTTCGGCGTGGGCGGTTTCCATCGTGCGCACCAGGCCATGTACCTCGACGAGCTGATGAATCAGGGCAAGGCGCTGGACTGGGGCATCGTCGGCGTCGGCGTGATGCCGGGCGACCGCCGCATGCAGGAAGCCCTGGCCTCGCAGGACCACCTCTACACCGTGGTACTCAAGCACCCGGACGGCAACTATGAGCCGCGCGTGGTGGGTTCCATCATCGATTACCGCTTTGCCCCGGACTCCCCGGATGCCGTCATCGAGCTGATGGCCGACCCGGCGATCCGCATCGTCTCGCTGACCGTCACCGAAGGTGGCTACAACTTCCACCCGGTCAGCGGCGAATTCAATCTCGAGAACGCCGACGTCCAGCACGACCTGGCCAACCCGGGGGAAGCCAAGACCAGCTTCGGCCTGATCACCGAAGCCCTGGCACGTCGTCGCGAGCGTGGCGTCACCCCGTTCACCGTGATGTCCTGTGACAACATCGAAGGCAACGGCAACGTCGCTCACAAGATGTTCACTGCCTACGCGCGTGCACGTGATGCCGAGCTGGCGGCATGGATCGAAGCTGAAGTGCCCTTCCCCAACTCCATGGTCGACCGCATCACGCCGGTGACCACGCAGGCTGACATCGAAGAGCTGTCCTCACGTTTCGGCGTGGAAGACGCCTGGCCGGTGGTCTGCGAGCCCTTCACCCAGTGGGTGCTGGAAGACCACTTCGCCAATGGCCGCCCGGCCTTTGAAGATGCCGGCGTGCAGCCGGTGGAAGATGTCGAGCCCTATGAGCTGATGAAGCTGCGTCTGCTCAATGCCGGTCACCAGGCGCTGTGCTACTTCGGCTATCTGGCCGGCTATCGCTACGCCCATGAAGCCTGCAACGACCCGCTGATCGTCGATTTCCTGCTCGGCTACATGAACGAGGAAGCCCGTCCGACGCTGGCTCAGCTGCCGGGTATCGATCTCGACGCTCATTGCCGCACGCTGATCGAGCGTTTCGCCAACCCGGAAGTCAAGGACACCCTCGCGCGTCTGTGCGCCGAGACCTCCGACCGCATTCCGAAGTTCCTGATCCCGGTGGCTCACGCACAGCTCAAGACCGACGGCGAACTGCGTCGTACTGCAGCCGTCGTGGCCAGCTGGGCACGTTATGCAGAAGGCGTGGACGAGCAAGGCGAGACCATCGACGTGGTCGACCCGCTGAAGGACGAGCTGATGGAGCGCGCCAGCCGTCAGCGCGAAGAGCCGACTGCCTTCCTGGACAACCGTGAACTGTTCGGTGATCTGGTCGATCAGCCGCGCTTCCGCGATGCCTATCTCAAGGCCCTGAAGAGCCTGCACGACAACGGCGCACGCGCCACGCTGGAAATGCTGGTGGCAGACGCCAAGTAAGTATGGCGGTGAAGGGGCTCACGACAGCGTGATGCCCCGCCAGCGCCCGCAGAAAGACCAAAAGCGAGACAGGCAGCCGCCTGTCTCGCTTTTTTTGTGCCTCATGCCACGCCCTTCCTTATATCAGCGCAACGGTCCACAGCCCCGCCAGCATGATGACGATACCGATCCACTTGGCGATGGCCGCTCGCTCGCGCAACCAGACCACGCCGAGCACTACTCCCAGAGGGATCGACAGTTGACGCATCGCCACGACGAGGCTGACCTCCGCCGTCAGCGTCATGGCAACCAGCACCAGTCCGTAGGTCGCCATCACCATCACGCCGGTCAGCACCATGCTGCCCCGCTCCCCCCGCCATAGCGCGGGCAGACGGCGACGCTCTGTCGGCAGCAACATCACCAGCAGCGCGCCCCAGGCGACGGTCATGATGGCCTGCAACACCAGGAAGACAGCGCCCGCCGAGGTGGGCGAGTAACCGACACTCACCATGATATCGAGCGCCTGCTTGTCGATCAGCGAATAGCCGGTGGTGCCGACTGCTGCCAGCAGCGCGAACCCCAACGCTGGCGTCAGGTAGGTCGAGGGGCGCAGGCCCTGCGGACTGCTCAAGGGCAGCACCAACGCGCCGAGCACGATCAGCCCCATACTGACCAGATCCAACGCCGTGAGCGCCTGACTGCCCAGCAGACTCAGCGACACCAGCGGCACCAGCACTACCGGCAAGGCCCGCGCGATGGGATACAGCACACTGACCTCTCCCCGCGCATAGGCCCAGGCAAGTCCGCCCATGTAGAGCACCTGACAGAGTCCGGTGGCCACCAGCCAGCCCCAGAATTCACCGGGCAGCACGGCAAACGATGGCCCCAGTCCCAGCAGCGGCGCAAAGATCAGCGCACCACTGGCCATGGCCAGCATGAAGAAGGCCAGCGACGGTGCTCGCCCCTTGCCGAGCAGATTCCAGCCGGCATGCAGACAGACCGAGATCAGGATGAGTCCCAGCGCCAGTGGGCTCAAGGGGCGCTCACGGCAATCGTGTGGGCTTGAGCTTGAGCTTGAGCTTGAGATTGAGCCTGAGCATGAAATTGGGCGTGAGACTGAGCTTGCGCGTGCATGGGGACAGGCATGCGGACGGGCATGAGGAAATTACGGGCTTTCAGGGCAACCAGGCGGCAATCGCCAATGAGCATATGTCCTTACCTTTCGCGAGAAGACGCCAGCCTCAAGGCCTGGTACAAGGGCCCGAGGCTGGCGCCTGAAGGGGTGAAGTGAAGTGGTGGGGTGAAATGGTAGATCAAGGTGGGCGAGCGAGGTGACAGGCAGTGCAGCGTCAGGCCTGGTGTCACCGCCCCATCACCAGGCTGTCAGGGGCGCTCACCGCGCGCCAGACGCGCCTCGATCTCGCGGATCACCTCTGGCAGCTGCGCGATCGTATCGATCATGAAGTGTGGCCCGGACGGCGCGAACTGGGCTTCGATGGCGATGCGCCTTTCGTTGAGCTCTGCCTCTGACAGGGCCATGAACGCCGCGTGATCCAGCCCCATGGCGTTGCCGGAGCAGGTCAGCGCGACCGTCCACATGCCGGCACTGCGACCTTCCAGCAGCCCCGGCGCCGTGTCATCCACCTTCACACAGGCCGCCACGTCAGTGATGCCCAGCGCGATGACATTGGCCAGAGACTGCGCCGGCGAGGGTCGCCCCTTGGGCACCTCATCGGTGGCCACGACATGGTCCACCACCAGCCCATTGCCCTTGCCCCGTGCGACCACCTGCTCGAGCACCTCGCGGGGGTAGCCGGAGCAGGAGCCGATCTTGATGCCCTTGTCGCGCAACCCGTTGATGACCTCGAGCGCGCCGGGAATCAGTGCGGAGTGCGCCCCAATCTTGTCGATCTGCAGCGGCATGAAGCGCTCATAAAGCGCCGTGACATCGGCATCACTCGGGGCGTGGCCACAGGCCGCCTCGAAACGGGCCGCGATCGCAGGGTCATCACACAGGGTGCGGATGTGTTCCCATTTGCCCATGCCCATCGGGCCGCGCGCCTCTTCCAGACTGATGGCCACGCCGATTTCCGCGAAGGCCTCGACGAAGATCTGGGTCGGCGCGAAGGAGCCGAAATCCACCAGGGTGCCGGCCCAATCGAAGATGGCAGCCTGCAGACGATCCGGGGTGTGATATTGCATGTCAGTTCTCCAGTCAGTTGAGTGCGACAGCGTCAGCGCACGGGCGGGCATCGTCGACACCCAGGGTGGCCAGCGCGTCATCCACGGCGGCCAGAAGTTGATCCATCACGCGGACATCCAGCTGCCCGATGCTGCCGATGCGGAAGCTCTCCACGTCGGTGAGCTTGCCCGGGTAGATGATGAAGCCACGTGCCTTGAGCTCGGCGTAGAAACGTGAAAAGTCGAAGTCCGGGTGTGCCGGGCTCAGGAAGGTGGTGATGATCGGCGACAGCCAGGCATCGTCGAGCAGAGTCGTGAAGCCGCGCTGACGCATGCCTGCCACCAGTCGCTGCATGTTGGCGTGATACCGGGCGTGGCGACCCGCGACGCCGCCCTCCTCGGCGTGTTCCTTCAGCGCCTGGTGAAACGCCGCCACCACGTGAGTCGGCGGGGTATAACGCCATTGCCCAGTGCGCTTGAGGTACTGCCATTGATCGTGCAGGTCCAGCGACAATGAGTGGCTACGCCCCTGTGCCGCCTGCAGCGCATCGCGCCGGGCAATCACGAAGCCGAACCCCGGCGCCCCTTCGAAGCATTTGTTGGCCGAGGAGATCAGCGCCAGAAATGGGGTACGTTGCGCGTCGATCTCCAACGCACCGAAGCCACTCATCGAATCGAGGATCAGCTCACGACCATGTGCTGCCACCACCTCGGCGATGGCCGCCACCGGATTGAGCATCCCGGAGCTTGTCTCACAGTGAATCATGGCGACATGACCGATCTCGGGTCTTGCCGCGAGTCTGTCGGCCACGGCCTTGGCACACGGCGCCTCGGCATCGCCCCACACCAGTACGTCGCAGTCGCGCCCCATGCGGGTCAGCAGACTGACCAGCCGCTTGCCATAGGCGCCATTGACCAGCACCAGCGTCTTACTCGTTGGCTCGATCAGACTGCCCAGCGCCGCCTCGACCGCGAAGGTACCGCTGCCCTGCATCGGCACGCACTCATGGTGCCCACTGGCATTGGCACAGCGGAGCAACTGCTGGCAGATCTCGGCGGTCTTGGTGTTGAAGTCCTGATCCCAGGAGCCCCAATCCTTCATCATGGCGGCCTTGACGCTCGCACTGGTGGTCAAGGGACCGGGAGTCAGCAGGTACGGATGTTGAATGCTCATTGGTATATACCAGTTAACTTGCACAAAAAAAAGACGGCCAACGGCGTAATCAGGTCGCCTGTCGCCAGCGTTGGGCACGGGTCAACAGCAGATAACTGACCACCGCATGCAGCAGCTTGACGCCCAGACAGGTGAAGAAGATCAGCACTGCCATGGCAGCCGCGCTGGCGAAGTGCCCGGCTTCGTCGAGATGCATCACCGCGATGGAGGCCAGTCGGGTATCGCTGTTATAGAGAAATACCACCGCCGAGACGGTCGTCATCGCGTTCATGAACAGATAGGCCGAGATATCCAGCACTGACGGCAGAGACACCGGCAAGGTGATGCGGCAGAAGGTCTTCCAGAACGGCACCTTGAGTGAGGCACCGACCGCCTCGAATTCCGGATCAAGCTGCTTGAGCGCAGTCACCGAGGTCAGGTGGCAGACGGTATAGAAATGCACCAGGGTGTTGAGCACCAGAATCGCGAAGGTGCCGTAGATCCAGTTCAGCGGGTTGTCGGCCTGGTTGAAGTAGAAGATGTAGGACAGTCCCAGCACCATGCCCGGCACGGCCATCGGCATCATCGCCATGAAGTGCAGTCCCTGGCGCAGCGGGCGATAGCCCTGACTCTTCTCGGTCAGCCAGGCGTTGAAGAAGATGACCAGCGTGCCGATCAAGGTGACCCAGAAGGCCAGCGTCAGCGAGTTGAGCCACGCGTCCCAGCCACCGCCCGCCAACGCCTTGAAGGCGTAGTGATCGAGGGTCAGGCTCAGGTTGTAGGGCCAGAACTGCACGAGCGAGGCGTAGATGGCGGTGCCGATCACGGCCAGAATCGCGGCGGCCACGCCATAGCAGAGCAGCGCGAAGATCCAGTCACGCAGCGGGCTTGGCGTCGGCTGCCAGGGCACGGCGCGCGCCGAGAGCTGCGCGACCTGACGGCGCTGGATCCAGCGGTCCACCGCGAAGGACAGCAAGGCCGGCAACAGCAGAATGACGCTGACCACCGCGCCCATCTGGAAGTTCTGCTGCCCCACCACCTGACGATAGACATCGGTGGCCAGCACACTGAACTGCCCGCCGATGATCTTCGGCACGCCGAAATCGGTGATCGCCAGCGTGAAGGCCACGAAGGCACAGGAGATGATGCCGTAGCGCGCCCCCGGCAAGGTGATGGTCAGAAAGCTGCGCCATTTGGGCGTTCCCAGCGCATCCGCGGCTTCGTAGAGACGGGCATCGCTGTTGCTGAGCGCCGTCATCATGATCATCAGCGCATGCGGGAAGATCCAGAAGGTCATGCCCATCACGATGCCGATGGGGCCGTAGATGCTCTCCCCCAGCAGCACATCCTTGAACCAGCCCTGATTGCCGAACAGATACACCAGACTGATGGCTGGCAGCAGTGACGGTGCCAGTAGCGGCAGGATGGACAGCATGCGGAAGACGCGCTTGCCCGGCATGCAGGTGCGGGTGATGCCGTACGCGCACAGGAAGGCCAGACTCACCACCGTCAGGGTACTGATCAACGCGATGCTGACGGAATTGATGATCGAGCCGACCAGCGCCGGCGTCTGCACATAGCGCGCGAAGTTGGCCAGGCCGACGAAGTCGCCGCTGCGGTCCTGCACGCTCTTGATCAGCATGGTGGCCAGCGGCAACAGCAGCCCGATGACCAGCAGCGCCAGGGCCAGCAGCAACATCAACAGACGCAAGCCGGACTCGCCTGACAGCCGACCCGACAAGGGCAATGCGCGCGCCATCATGCCTGCGCCTCCATCAACGGATACAGGCGGATCGCCTCGGACGGCAGACGCACACCCACTCGAGCGCCGACCCGCACGCCCAGTGACTCGCTGTTCTGTAGCGCCACATCCGCCGACAGTGTCTGCCCACAGCCCTCAAGCGTCAGAGTGATGCGCAGGAAGGCGCCGAGAAACTCGACGTGCTCCACCTGCGCCGACAGCCCCTCCCCCACTGCGCACAGCGAGACGGCTTCCGGACGAATGGCCAGACGTGCCTGATCCAGCCTCTCAAGGCCATGCGCCGCGCATTCCAGTCGCTGCTGGCCCAGACGCAGGGTACTGGCGTTCTCGGGACAGCATTGCAGGAAGTTCATGCTGCCGATGAATTCGGCCACGAAGGCGCTCGCCGGCTGACGGTAGATCTCGGCGGGGGTGCCGATCTGCTCGATCACGCCATGGTTCATCACCACGATGCGGTCCGCCATGGCCAGGGCCTCTTCCTGGTCGTGGGTCACCATGATGGTGGTGACGCCCAGCCGTGCCTGCAGTGCCTTGATCTGACTGCGCAGATGCAGACGTACGCGCGCATCCAGTGCCGACAGTGGCTCATCGAGCAACAGCAGCCCCGGCTCGGTCGCCAGCGCCCGCGCCAGTGCCACGCGTTGCTGCTGGCCCCCGGACAGGGCCGCCGGATACTTGCCTTCACTGCCGGCCAGGTCCACCAGGGTGAGCAGCTCCGTCACGCGCCGGCGCATCGCATCACGCGCATCGCGCCGATTGCGCAGCCCATAGGCCACGTTGTCGAACACGGTGAGATTGGGGAACAGCGCATAGGACTGGAAGACGATGCCGAAGTCGCGCGCCTGGGGCGGCAGCCACGAGATGTCCCGGTCGCGCTGGTGGATGGTGCCTTCGCTCTGCGGCGCAAGACCGGCGATGGCGCGCAGCAAGGTGGTCTTGCCACAGCCGGAGGGGCCGAGGAAGCACACGAATTCGCCTTCGCGGATCGCGAGGTCGATCTCGCTCAGGGCCGTGAACTGGCCATAGCGCTTGGTGAGGCCGCTGATCTTGAGGTGGATGCTGCCTGACGACGCAGAACGCGAGATGGGTGCCTGAGGCGCTGCGTCACGCGCAGGTGCCCGGGCTGCAGGGCCGGAGGCCGCGCGAGGCGAGGCGCCGGCAGTCGCTGGCGGCGCTTGACGCGAGGCGTGATGACGCGGGGATGCGGTCACAAGAGACATGCGAGAAACTCCCGACCCCGGCGCAAGGCGCCGGGGCAATGACGAAGGTGGCTGGGCGTGACTTACTGACTGTCGGACTTGCCGTCGTAACGGCGCTGCCATTCGGCGAGCACTTCATCCCGCTGGTTGGCCGCCTTGGCAAAGTCAGCCTCGATCATCATCTCGGTGATATTGGCCGGATAATGCTCGATCGGCTTGGCCACCCCCGGATAGGCCACGACCGCATAGCCTTCGTTGTAGAGTTCATTGGCCGGCTTGGAGACTGCCCAATCCATCAGTGTCTGCGCCGCCTCACGCTTGTCGGTGCCCTTCATGATCGCCGCGGCTTCCATGTCCCAGCCCAGCCCTTCCTCGGGGAAGACCAGGTCCACCGGTGCGCCCTGCGCCTTGAGACGTGCGCCTCGGAAGGCGAAGGATACACCGACCACGGCCTCGCCGGAACCGGCCAGATTGCAGGGCGCGGAGCCTGAGTGGGTATAGCGGGCAATGTTGTCGTGCAGTCGGTCCATGTACTCCCAGCCGCCCTCGTCACCCCACAGCTGCAACCAGCTGGCGACATCCAGATAGCCGGTACCGGAAGAACTCGGGTTGGGCATGATCACGTGGCCCTTGAACTCGGGACGCGTGAGGTCTTCCCAGGACGTCGGCTTGGGCACTCCCAGTCGCTCACCTTCGACGGTGTTGTAGCAGAGCGAGGCGACCCAGGCGTCCATCCCGACCCAGGACGGGTCCTGGCCATCACGGTAGGCGGGATCGACGAACTTGCTATCCAGCGCCTCGACTCCCTTGGGGGCATAGCGTGCCAGCATGCCTTCCTTCTCGAGCACCAGCAGGCTGGTCGCGGCCAGGCCCCACACCACATCCGCCTGCGGGTTGTCCTTCTCGGCCAGCAATCGTGCGGTGATCACGCCCGTGGAGTCGCGCACCCATTTGATGTCGATATCCGGATGCGCCTGCTGAAAGCGCTCGGCATATTTCTGCAGATCATCGGACTCCACCGCGGTATAGACGGTGAGCTCGGTGGCCGCTTGGGCATTGAGGGAAACGACCAGACCAACGGCACTGGCCAGCAAGGAACGGGTGAGGAAGGAACGGGGCAAGAAGGACATCGGGACTCTCCAACGCTTGGTATGAATGGCTCTCGCCATCTGGTATATACCAAGAGTATGGGCGGGCCGAATGACACCCCCGTGACAGTCAGTTGAAGGCCCGGTGAAACAGAGCTACCTCATATAATGTCCCTGCAGCGCGGGCTCAGGGCTTGTTCTTGAGCGAGACGGTGATGCACAGCGCATTGTGCAGCCAGCGCTCTTCGTCATAGCCGATGGGACGATGCTGCTCATCGAAGGTAGCGCGACGCACGGTCAGACCGGGGCTACCCATGGCGACCCCCAGCTCCCGGGCGGCCTGCTCTCCCAGCGACTCGGAGTAGAAGCGCAGCTCACGATGGGCCAGCGTGAGGCCATAGCGTCCGCGCAGCTCCGCCCACAGTGACACCCCGAACTGGCCCTCCTCGAGCAGTCCAGGGGCGCGCTCCGGCACCACCCACATCGACTCGCTGAGCACGGCGCGCTCATCCACGAAACGCCGGCGGCGAATATGATATAGCGGTGTCTGGGCCGCCAGGCCCAGCGCTTGCGCAGCCGGTGGGTAGGCCTGAACATCGGTCAGCAGCACTTCTGTCCGTGGCCGCCGCCCCTGCGCCGTCACATAGTCATTGAAGCCGGAGTCACGCGTGGGGTCGTAATCCAGCCGCGGCGGCGACACGAACCACCCACGCCGATTGCTGCGATGAATGCGCCCTTCTCCCTCCAGCTGCCCCAACGCCTGACGCAACGTCACGCGCGTGGTATCGAAGCGCTCGGCCAGCACGCGTTCAGAAGGCAAACGCCCCTCTTCAAAGGCATCAGGGTCCTTCAGCTGTTCGCGCAGGCGATCGGTAAGGTGGAGGTAATACGCATCACTCATGACGAGGAGTCCTGACCAAAGATGAAGAGGGTTGCCACTACCAGGTAATAACACGGCGCCGCTTGCCCCGCCGGCGAAGACAATGCCCGGGACCCTGCGCCGCCAAACGGCTGGATGCTCCAGAAACTATCACATTCGCGTGACTCGCACTGGCCTGCCAGCTTTCGTACCGGTGGCGCTGCAGGGTTTCATGACAGCCGCCTGGTTGAGCTCACAGGCGTGGATGGCGGTGGGATGGCACGCTGATGTTCAAGGAGGGGGGGAACGCACAATGCGCAGCCTCTAAGGGCTGCGCATTCAGTGGGCAAACAGAAAACGAATGACCGGTGGGATAACTCAGAACTCGCTGACGATATTCAGGTACTGCTGCATATCGCCGACCATGGCCTGCTCCAACAGCTTGCCTGTCTCGATGGCATAGGGCCGCTGGAAGTGAATGTCCCACAGGTCTGATTCCGTGCGCCAATGCTCGTATATCACCAGCGTGTCATCCTGTCCGTCGATGGTATACAGATCAAACACGAGATTGCCCGACTCCTCACTGCGCGTCTTCGCCACATGCGTGGTGAATTGCTTCAGCAACCGAGCGCGATATTCTTCCTTGATCTTGAAGATGAAGAAGATACTGAATACCTCATCTTCCGGCTGCACGTGCCTGGGGTTCGCCTCATGCAATGGCGCCGGGTCAGTATCGTTCAAGGGCATCACCTCGAATGGCGATGCCAACGCCGTGTCAGCCAGTTTCAGCAGGGCTTGCGCGTATGGCTGATTCACATGTGCCTGATGCGCCTCAGCACTTGCCCAGCGCTCGTAGGCGAAGATGGTGGTGGGAGAATCCTTGGCCGCGAAGAAACGCATTTCCAGCATCCCCGGTTCAGCCGCTGAGCCCAGCTTGTTGTCAGCCAAGGCCTGCTTGAAGGTAGCGAGTTGTTCGGGCTTGACGTCAAATTTCACGATCAAGGTGAGCATGGAGATGCCCCTTATAGTCAGTGGTTGTCATCGGCCCAACGGCAAGAGCTGCTGCGTCACGTGGCAGCAGGCCTGTCTCGGGAAGTGACTGACACTATCTTTCGCTGCCTGGCTGAAAAACCCGCGGCACGGAGAAAGACTTTCAATGAAAACTTGAACGTGAATGCAGCCCCTTCCACAGCAATGCGCCGCTTGAAACATGAGACCGCGCGCTCACGCAGATCCAGAACCAAAAATCCCGCAGCCAAGGCTACGGGATCATCGACTAGAAGCAAATCATAAATTCCATATGTGGAAATCTATTTCTACATGTGAAAAACAGTTTGACACCCCTGACGTCACTTCATAGCCTGTAGGCCAAATTCAGGAGGAGTGATGCATGCGCACTGACAAGAACTTCATCAACAACGAATTCGTCGCCTCATCCCAGGGCGAGATGATTTCGGTCTACAACCCGGCCACCGAAGCACTGGTAGGTCAGGTGCAGGCAGCAACCACTGACGAAGCGCTTGAAGCGGTGAGCATTGCGGCCAAGGCGCAGAAGGACTGGCGTGCCAAGACCAGCACCGAGCGTGCCGGCTACATGCACAAGCTTGCCGAGGCGCTGATGGCGCGCAAGGATGCCATCGGCCAGGCATTGGCAGATGAGTCCGGCAAGAGCCTGGAAGACGCCACCAATGAAGCCGTCTACGCCGCTGACATCACGCGCTACCACGCCGAGTGGGCACGTCGTATCGAGGGCGAGATCGTCCCCAGCGACACCCCCAATGAAAGCCTGCTGCTGCAGCGTGAGCCCATCGGCGTCGTGGCCTGCCTGATTCCGTTCAACTACCCGGTGTTCACCCTGCTGCGCAAGATCGCCCCGGCGCTGATCACCGGCAATGCCGTGGTCGTGCGTCCGAGCAACAACACCCCGACCTCCGCTTTCGAGATCGCCAAGGCGATCCAGGATGCCGGCATTCCGGCAGGCATCGTCAACATCCTGGCGATGGACCACGGCACCGCGGAAGCCGTCTGCACGCACCCCAAGGTGGGCATGATCACCCTGACCGGCAGCGTCGGCGCCGGTCGCAAGGTGCTGGAATATTCCCAGGTCAACATCGCCAAGTCCTCACTGGAACTGGGCGGCAAGTCACCGGCCATCGTCGAGCCGGATGCCGACCTGGCCAAGGCAGCGGCACAGATCGCGGCCTCTACCCTCACCAACTGTGGCCAGCTGTGTACCGCCATCGAGCGTGTCTATGTGCACGAATCCGTCTATGACGACTTCGTCGCCCAGCTGAAGCAGCAGATGGAAGGCGTCAAGTTCGGCAACCGTCTGGACGACGCCAGCCTGATGGGGCCGCTGATCAACGAGAATTCCCGTCTCAATATCCATCAGATGGTGGAACGCGCCATCGATGACGGCGCCACTCTGGAAATCGGCGGCTATATCCCCGAAGGCAAGGGCCACTTCTATCCGCCAACCCTGCTGACCGGTTGCCGTCAGGACATGGAGATTGTGCAGGAAGAGATCTTCGGTCCGGTGCTGCCAGTGCTGACCTACAGCGATATCGATGAAGCCCTGGAGCTGGCCAACGATCACCAGTTCGGCCTGGCCTCCGTGGTCTTCACCGAGAACTATCGCACCGCCATGAAGGTCGCCAACAACATCGAAGCCGGCGAGCTCTACATCAACCGCACCCCGGCGGACCCCTACCAGGGCTACCACGCCGGCTGGAAGCGCTCTGGCCTGGGCGGTGATGATGGCAAGCACGGCATGCTCGACTACACCCAGACCCGTCTGGTCGTGATGAACTACTGATCACGCCATTCCGTTTTACCTGTCACGCCTCCGGGGCGCCCTACTCCCCGGAGGCGCTGACGCCCTACCCCATTTCTTTCCGGAAGCGCGCTGTTGGCGTCGAATGACGGCATGCCAGGCAGTGCGCTTCCACCATCTCCTGCTAGCCAGTGACCACTGAAAGGCCTGCCACCATGAAAGTTGTCAGTTGCGAGACACACATCGTCGCCACGCCGCCGCCCCACGTCGGCGGCATGTACTGGATCTTCGTTCAGCTACGTACCGCTTGCGGCATCGAAGGGGTCGGTGAAGTCTATGCCGCCACCTTCCACCCGGAAGTCATGAGCAAGGCGATCGCCGATGTCTTCTCGCGTTATCTGGAAGGCAAGAACCCGCATCATATTGAACGTCTGTACCGCGAAGCCTTCTCCAGTGGCTTCACCCAACGCCCTGACCTCACCATGATGGGTGTGCTCAGCGGTCTCGAGATGGCCTGCTGGGACATCGTCGGCAAGGCGGCCGGTCTGCCGGTGTATGAGCTGATCGGGGGCAAGGTCCACGACAAGCTGCGCTCCTACACCTACCTGTACCCCAAGGATGCACGCGGCAACTACGACTATGACAACGTCGAGCTGGCTGTCGAATGCGCACTGGAAAACCGCGAGAAGGGCTTCACTGCGCTGAAGTTCGACCCGGCCGGCCCCTACACCGCCTACTCCGGCCAGATGCTGTCTCTGGAAGGCATGGACAAGAGCGCCACCTTCTGCCGCCGCATCCGCGAAGCGGTCGGCAACAGCTGTGATCTGCTGTTCGGCACCCACGGCCAGATGACGCCGGCATCCGCCATTCGTCTCGCCAAGTATCTCGAACCCTATGACCCGCTGTGGCTGGAAGAGCCGGTACCGCCGGGACAGAGCGAGGCCATGGCACGTGTGGCAGATCACACCTCCATTCCGGTCGCGACCGGTGAGCGCCTGACCACCAAGTACGAATTCCACGATGTGCTCAAGAACAACGCGGCCTCCATCCTGCAGATGAACCTGGGACGCGTCGGCGGCATTCTGGAAGGCAAGAAGATCGCGGCGTTGGCAGAAGTCTATTACGCCCAGATCGCCCCGCATCTCTACAACGGCCCGGTCGGCGCCGCGGCCAGTATCCAGCTGGCGACCGCCACGCCCAACTTCCTGATTCAGGAAAGCATCGGCACCTGGGATGGCTTCCACGCCGATGTGCTCAAGGAGAAGATCGAGTGGCGTGATGGTTACATCATCCCCTCCACCAAGCCGGGCCTGGGGGTCGAGCTGGACATGGACGTGGTCAAGGCCAATTCGCCTTACACCGGCCGAACTCTGCACCTGAGCATGGACCCGCGTCCCTATGACGTGAAGGAACAGTCCAGCACCGACTGGAAGCGCAAGCCGGAGGCGTAACGCCGATGCAATACGATTTCATCATTGTCGGTGCCGGGTCGGCGGGGTGTATCCTCGCCAACCGGCTCAGCGCCAGCGGACGCCACAGCGTGTTGCTGCTGGAGGCCGGCGGCAAGGACACCTCGCCCTGGATCAAGGTGCCGGTCGGGTTCGCCAAGACTTACTACAACCCGACCTACAACTACATGTATTACAGCAAGGAAGAAGCCGCGATGGGGGGGCGCAAGATCTATACCCCCCGCGGCAAGGTGCAGGGTGGCTCCGGCTCCATCAATGCGATGATCTATGTCCGGGGCCAGGCCTCGGACTTCGATGACTGGGCGCGCGCCGGCAACGACGGCTGGTCCTATCGCGAGGTACTGCCCTACTTCAAGCGTCTTGAATGCCACCCGGATGGCGACACCGAGTATCGCTCCGGCCAGGGGCCGATCGGCATCACGCCGCTGAAACATGGCGCGCACCCGATCTGCCAGTCATGGCTGGAAGGTGCCCGCGAGCTGGGTTACACGCTCAATGATGATTTCAATGGCGAACACTTCGAGGGTGCTGGCATCTATGAGGCCAACATCCGCAAGGGACAGCGGGATTCCAGCAATACCGCCTATCTGAAGCCGGCGCTGTCACGCGACAACCTCACGCTCAAGCATATCTGTCGGGTGGAACGCGTGACGCTGGAAGAGACGCCCGATGGCGGCAAGCGCGCCACGGGTGTCGTCTACCGGCTTGATGACGAGGTCATCGAGGTGTCAGCACATCGCGAGGTCATTCTCTGCGCTGGCGCGGTGGACTCCCCGAAGCTGCTGCAGCTTTCGGGGATCGGCGAGCGTGAGGCGCTGGCGACGCATGGTATCCAGACACAGGTAGACCTGCCGGCCGTCGGGCAGAACCTGCAGGACCATCTGTGTGCCAGCTACTACTACCGCGCCAATCGCACCACGCTGAATGATGACTTCGCATCCTTCTGGGGCCAGGCAAAGGCAGGGCTGCAGTATCTGATCAACCGCAGCGGGCCGCTGGGCATGAGCGTGAATCAGGCCGGAGGGTTCTTCCGGGGCAGCGAGGCGGAGTCAGAGCCGAACATCCAGCTCTACTTCAACCCGATGTCCTACCAGATTCCCAACGACCCGAAGGCCAAGCTGACACCGGAGCCGTATTCCGGCTTCCTGCTGGCCTTCAATTCCTGCCGACCGACCAGCCGTGGCAGCATTTCACTGGCCTCGGCAGACCCGGCGGTGCCGGCGACCATCTGCCCCAACTACCTCAGCACCCAGAAAGACATTGATGAGGTCATCCAGGGCAGTCGTCTGGTGCGCAAGCTGATGGGCGCGCCCGCGCTCAAGGCCATCACCGAGTGCGAGGTCGCCCCGGCCGAGACGGTCCAGGATGAGGACAGCATGCTTGCGTATTTCCGCTCCCAAGGTGGCTCCATCTACCACCTGTGTGGCTCCTGCGCGATGGGTCCGGACAAGGCGAACGCCGTGGTCGACAGCCGGCTGAAGGTGCATGGTGTGGCGGGACTGCGCGTCATCGATGCCGCCATCTTCCCCAATATCACCTCCGGCAATCTGAATGCGCCGGTGATGATGGTGGCGGAAAAAGGCGCGGACCTGGTGCTGGCCGATCACGCCGAGTGAGCCGAGATCAGCCACCAGACAACCCGCGCACGGCCCATGGGTCTGGTACCCTATGGGCCGTTTTATTTTCAGCGCATGAGAGATGCCGTGTGTGGCATCGTTCATCCGTCGTCAAAGCGTCACAGCCCCGGATGCACGCCGCCTGTGACCAAGATTCGCGTTTCGGAGTGTCCCCGCGTTCATGAATCACGAGAAGACCAAAGCCCCTGCCGTCGACCACAGTGTCATGATTCTGGATCTGCTTGCGGCAGCCTCCTACCCGCTGACGCTCTCGGAAATCTGCGAGTCCACCGGCATCTCGCCTGCCACCGGACACCGCGTGATCAACTCCCTGCTGCATCACCAGCTGGTCGCCCATGATCCCGGTCGCAAGAAGTCCTACTGCATCGGCTCGCGCATCTTCCAGATCTCCTCGACGATCTACAACAAGCAGAGCCTGATTCCGGTCTTCTACCCCATCGCCGAGATTCTCAAGAACGAGATTCACCGCTCGATCTTCCTGTGCATTCCCATCGGGGATCAGGTGGTGGTGATCTCGAAGGTCGATGCCTCCGGCAGTGGCAGCTACAACCTCTACATCGGCAAGACCATGGCCCAGCACGCTTGCGCCGCCGGCAAGGCGATTCTCGCCATGCGCCCCGAGGCCTCATGCCAACTGTATCTGGAAGCTGCGACGCGGAGCACGCCCGGCCTGGCCGAACGCCGTGACGAGATGGATGCCGAGCTTGAACGTGCACAACGCCTGGGATATGCGGTGTCCAGCGGTGAGGCCGAAGGACAGCTGAGCTGTATCGCGGCGCCTGTGCTGAACATGCGCAACGAGCCCATTGCCGCCATCAGCGCCGTCATCAGCCAGGACTGCCTGAATCCGCAGCAGGCACGCGCCTACTCCAAGCATCTGGTGCAGGCAGCGCGTCAGCTCTCCTCGCGCATCATCTGAGGTCCAAGACGGCACTTGGCGAGCCAGTTATGCTGCACCGCACAAAGTCTTGCCACTATATATAGGTATTTTTAGCACTGAGCATATAGGTATTTTTCAGTACTCAGCGATGTGACAGACGCGATGGAGTTGCTCTGATAGCAAAGCGCATCCGCGACAGCCGACAAGCGTCTTGAGGGTGTCTTTTGTCGATGGCGCGAATGGTCGATGGCGCGAATGCAAGATACCCGTGATTCACAAGGCCAGCCTGGCCTCACGAATCACGGGTATCTTGCGTGGCATCACGGCGGCGTCAATCGCCTCCTGTCAGGAGATGACCGGCGCGCCGAGCAGTGCCTTGACCTCGACATATTCCGCCAGGCCTTCGTCGCCCCATTCACGGCCGTTGCCGGAACGCTTGTAACCACCGAAAGGCGCATCGAAGGAGAACTCTGCCCCTTGCAGATAGCATTGCCCTGCCTGCATGCAGCGGGCGATCGGCAATGCTGCCTCGGCGTCACGCGCATAGACCGCAGATGACAGGCCATAGACGCTGTCATTGGCGATGGCGATTCCCTGCTTCACATCGTCGTAAGGCAGAATGCACAGCACCGGGCCGAAGACCTCCTCACGGGCGATCTCCATCTCATTGCTGACATTGGTGAAGATGGTCGGCCGTACATAGCAGCCCTTCTCGAGCCCTTCGGGCGGCTCGACGCCACCCAGCGCCAGCTCGACACCGTCGTTTATGGCCCGCTGCACCAGATCAAGCACCCGCTCGCGCTGACGCTGGGAGACCAGCGGCCCCATGGTGGTCGCCGGATCATTCGGGTCACCCACCACCTGCTCATTGGCGATCTCGACCGCCAGACGGGTCGCCTCTTCCATGCGCGAACGCGGTACCAGCAGACGCGTGAAGGCGTCGCAGGTCTGGCCGGTATTGGCCATCACGTTCTCGACGTTCAAGCGCACGGCCGCGGCCAGGTCGGCATCTTCCGTCACCAGCAGCGGCGACTTGCCGCCCAGTTCCTGACAGACCCGCTTGACGGTAGGCGCGGCACTCTCGGCGACCTTGCTACCGGCAATGGTCGAGCCGGTGAAGGACACCATGTCGACCTGCGGGTGGCCGGACATCACCGGGCCTATCTCGCTGCCCTCACCCGTCACCACATTGAAGACGCCTGCAGGCAGACCGACCTTCTCGAGGATCTCGGCCATGATGAAGTCCTGCAGCGGGGTCTGCTCCGCCGGCTTGGCGATCACGGTGCAGCCTGCCGCCAGCGCCGGAGCCAGCTTGCCAATCAACTGATGCAGTGGATAGTTCCACGGGTTGATCAGCGAGCAGACACCAATGGGCTCGCGCATTAGAGTCACATCGCCCTTGCGCTCGTCCTCTTCCATCTGGAAGGCGCGCTCGGCGTAGTAACGCATGCCTTCGATGGGGCCTTCCACGTGCAGCGCGCCGGCCAGTTGCACCGGGCAACCCATGGTGAGCACCTGCACGTCGCGCAGCTCATCGAAGCGACGCTGCATCTCATCCGCTGCCGCCATCAGGATGTCGTGGCGTTCCTGCGCGGATGTCGTGGACCAAGCAGGCAGCGCCTGACGTGCTGCCATGATGGCAGCCTCCACATCCTGCTCACTGGCGCGCGGCACACTGGCGCACAGCTCACCGGTGGCCGGATTGATGACCTTCATGCGCTCGCGCCCGAAGGGTGCCTGCCAGTGACCATTGATGTAGAAGTTGTCGTGATGTTGCATGCCAGACCTCTCGTTGCTGGTGGGAGATAACACTTTCCCTGAGGGTGAGTCTCAAACGCAAATGCCCCGGAGGCCATTCGCACGGCGCTCCGGGGCAGTCTTCACGGCTCAGTTGCGGCCGGTAACGCCGACTTCGTAGCCGACTTCTTCCGGCTCGTCATCGGTCAGCTCTGCCGGGAAACCGGTGCCGAGCACACGGACATCGGCGGCTTCCTCGAGACGACGGATGATGTTGGAGGACCACTCACGCGGACCGAAGCGTTCCTGACCATCGCGGAAGATGTCCATCAGCATCGGGGAGATTTCCAGCGGCACATCCAGGTTCTTGGCCAGGGTGTCGAACAGGCCGACATCCTTGAGCACCAGATCCATGGTGAAGCTGATGTTGCGGCTTCCGTTCAGGATGACCTGGGACTCGGTCTCGTGGACGAAGGAGTTACCCGAGGAAATCTTGATCGCCTCGTAGGTGGTGTTCATGTCCATGCCGGCCTTCTTGCAGACAGTCAGGGCTTCGGCGACGGCGCACAGGTTGGCGGTGGCCAGATAGTTGGTCATCACCTTGAGCACGGAGGCGGTACCCAGCTCCCCGGTGTGCAGGACACGACGACCGAGATTGGTCAGCACCGGCAGCACCTGCTCGAAGGATTCACGGTCACCGCCGACGAAGATGGAGATATTGCCGGTGGCGGCACGGTGGCAGCCGCCGGAGACCGGCGCTTCCAGTGCCTTGGCACCGGTGGCCAGCACCTTGTCGGCGATACGACGCAGTTCGCCATCGTCGGTAGTGCTCATCTCGAGCCAGATCTTGCCTTCACGCAGACCGGCGATGATGCCGTCGTCGCTTTCCATCACGGCGCTGCAGGCCGCCGGAGACGGCAGACAGGTGATGACCATGTCGTTGGCTTCGGCGAGCGCCTTGCAGGAATCCGCCCACTTGGCACCCTTTTCCAGGAAAGGCTTGGCGGCTTCCGGGTCAAGGTCACGCACGGTTACGTCATGTCCGTTGCGCAGCAGACTACCTGCCAGCTTGCCACCCACGTTACCGAGACCGATGAATCCGACTTTCATGTGCTGTCCTCTCTGCTGTCTGCCTGCTGGCTATCCGGTGTACTGCACAGGGCCGCTTGGGACGGAGTGGAATCCTGTCCGGCGCGGCCCATGTCATCTTGAGGCTCACCCTACTGGCCGACCTGTCTGCCAACAATTCATAAGAATTTGGCGATTGGTAACAATTTTTGTGAGCCCCCCAGACCCCACGTCTCCGAACAGCGAACAACCGGCAGATGCCCAGCCCCCAGAATCCAGAAGTCAGAACCCGGAAACAAAAAAACGCCACCCGAAGGTGGCGTTGTCACGTAACAGCTCTCGCTCTGGCGGATCAGGTGGGCACGCTGCGACTCTGTGCCTCCAACCAGCCAAGGAGGGTCGCGACGCGCGGATCCCGCTCCAGCTCGCGATGACAGACAGCCCCCCATTCACCGCGCCCGGTCGTCACCTGTCCGATCGGGTTGATGAGTCGACCGTTCGCCAGGTCATCGTCGGCAAAGGGCCCGTTGACCAATGCAACGCCCTCCCCGCGCGCCGCCATCTCCAGGGCGACGGCCAGGGTGTCGACCACGATGCAATTGCGGGTGGGGCACGGGCCTAGCGACAATGCCTCGAAGTAACTCTCCCAATTCCAGCCCTCGGTGTAGACCCCGATCAACGGCAGCGTCTTCAAGGCATCCGCGGGAACCGGGTGTGCGTCGTCGCCCAGCAGCTGGGGGCTGCATACCGGGAGGAGGCGTGACTCGAACAACGGCTGCCAGTGCAGGTGGTCCGCCAGCGGCGCATCGCGAAAGACGATACCGACATCGGCATTGGCCTCATCGAACTCCCAGCCGAGACTGCACGTCATCAGCTTGAGCTCGACCTCAGGATGCATGGCCTGGAAATGCGACAAGCGCGGTGCCAACCAGCGAATCGAGGTCGTCACATAGACCTGAATCGTCAGCGGCTGGGCATGCTGCATCTGGCGCAGAGACTCGGCGCCTTGCACCAGGCCCGCCAGCGCTTCACGCACTACCGGATAGAAACGCTCGCCAGCCGCCGTCAGCACCACATGACGGCCTTCACGGGCAAACAGTTTCACCTCCAGACTCTCTTCGAGACGCTGAATCTGGTTGGCAATGGCCGGATGCGTCAGGTTCAGTTCCTCGGCAGCCGCGCGGAGACTCAGCAGACGCGCAGCCGCTTCAAACCCTTTCAGCGAACTCAAGGGCGGCAGTTTCTGCAGTGGCAGAGGGGTTGGCATAGACGACACTCACGAAAGGCAAAAGGCGAGCAGGAAGCAACCGGTATCCCATGAACGATAGACGTTCTCGACACACTTTCCCGTTCACGGTACACGGTTGCCATCTGGCCCTCTTTCGCCATGAGACAATGGCAAAGCGGGTGACTGTCACAGACAGCCACCCGCACAATTGACCTCATGTTACCAAAGGCGCCATGCCGCGTAATGCCGATGCGCTTCGGCAAGCTACCCGGGACCGGCTCAACAGGCACGGCTCAACCGGCCTGACTCAGACAGCCTAGCTCAGCAGGCGCTCGTCGAAGGGGTAGTCGGACAACAGCTCCACCTGACCATCGTCACGAATGTACAGCTGCTCTTCGAGCTTGACGCCTTCACCGCCGGACTCATGCCCGATATAGCTCTCCACACACAGCGTCATCCCCGGTTGGAGGATGCCGTCGTACCCCTTGTCCTCGATATCCTCGCGATGAACGATGTAGGGATACTCGCCGTTCATCCCGACACCATGCGCCAGGGCGAAGTAACGACGCGCGCGGTAAGCGGGCGGGATTCGCCAGGCGCGTTCGGCGTACTCCTTGAAGCTGACCCCCGGCTTGAGATTTTCCATGTTGGTCTGGATCTGGTCATACGCCATGCGATAGAGCGATTTCTGCTCGGCGCTGGCCTCACCCGTGCCACACAGGAAGGTTCTCGAGAAGTCCGCATAGTATCCGTAACGCCCCACCACATCGGTATCCAGTGCGACCAGTTCTCCTGCCTGGATGACACGGTCGGAACATTCCTGGAACCAGGGGTTCGTGCGTGGCCCGGAATTCATGAGGCGTGTCTCGATGAAATCGGCGTCTGTCTCGATGATGTGCTGATGCAGTCGGGACCAGACGTGATTCTCGGTGACCCCAGGGCGGATGGAGGCCTCCAGTTTGCGCACTCCCTCCTCGACCGCTCTCAGCGAGGAGCGAATCATCTTTATCTCGTTGGGTACCTTGAAGGCTCGCGCCTGCTCAAGAGGCTCCTGAGCATCCAGCACTTGATAGCCTCGCTGCTCGAGCATGAAAGCGGCTTCCGCGGTCGCGCTTTCGATGGCGATCCGCTCACCTCCGCCGCACTGACGCACCAGATCGATGATTTCATCCGCCCAGGCCCTGGTGACGTCTTGTGTATTCTTCTCATTGAAGTAATAGGAAATCGCCTTGGCCGGACGAATCTCGTCCACGGTCGGCAGATGGCTGGCCAGGTGTTCACACCCCGAGAACTCGAACAGCACGACCGGCCCTGCCGCGGGGACGAATACGTAGCGAGCCGGATTGCGCGAACTGTATACCTGCATGTTGCGAGACCCGGTGGCATAGCGGACATGGGCCGGGTCGAACAGGACTACCGCCGTGATATCGCGACGGGCCAGCTCCTGGCGAACACGCGCAAGTCGGTCGCATTGGATCTGCGCAATCTCTTCCGACGTCGGTTCGCAGTCTTCCAGTGCATGGGTCGGGGCCAGAATGCCCATCGCTGTCAGGTCCATTTTCATGTGAAGTGCTCTGTGGGAAGTGTTCGATCAAGCGCTCAAGAGGCGCATGCAAGTTGAGAAGGCGTCACGGGAACACCGATCGTCGATCAGTCGAGCAGACCGTCGGCGCGCTGGACGTGCTGGGCTTCCGCCAGAATGTGCTGCTCCGAGACGCGTCCATACAGCTGACGCGTACGCTCAAGCCGGCCGACCACTCCCGGCGTTTCGGAATACGCGAAAATCGCCGTCAACCGTGGGACCTCACCCGACACCTGCGTGACGCGGTGCAGACTGAACCGCCCCTTAAACAACTGCAGATCGCCCGGGTTGAGGCTCAGGGTCTTTACCGCTTCACGTGACTCTCCCCGGATCACTTCGCCTACGGCAGCGTAGTGCTCATCGTTGGGGGTACGGATGCCGGGGCAATACTCGAACTGACCCCCGCTCTCGGGCTGTTGCGTCATCATGGTGACGATGAATTCGTTGGTGTCGTAGTGCCAGGGTTGCTCGGTGCCATCTGGCAGCACGTTGAGCACGAGCCCGGCAAAGGGGTCGGCATACTCGTACACCCGCTCACGACCAAGACAGGCCGACACCAGTTGCTTCATGGCCTGCGAGACATACAGCCGCTGCATCAGGCTATCGGCAGGGATCATGTCACGCGTCACGAAGCCGCTAGTGCGCGTCATGAACAAGCGACGCGGGTCCTGTTGGGGCAAGCGGTCGTCATCGGCCGTGAAATAAGCATTCACCTCGCGGGTGTTGTAGAACGCGGTCTCGGCGAGACGGGCCGTTTCCGCTTGCATCTGCGCAAGGCGCTCAGGACGCAGAAATCCTCTCAACACGGCACAACCCTCACGCTCGAGATCTTCACGCGCCTTGGCGATCGTGGCCTCAAGCACCGGAGATCGGGGGTCATGCAGGGGGTAACGCTCGATATCGACCAACGCGGAGAGATCGACGGTCTCGGCATCGGCCAATTGCGGGGGCATCGCGGAAGTCAGGTCAGTCACGGAAGTATCCTCACGTCGTGGGGCTGGGGGACAAGACAGCTCGTGGGTCAGGCACTATGCTGGCCAGAATCCATGCATTTGAGAAACGAGTCATTCCAATGAAATCCATCGGCAAACCCGATACATCAAGCACAGACGCCCCTCGCCCGCTGCCATCGCTGGATACGGATCTCCTGCTGGCATTCGTGACGGTGGCCGACAGCGGGAGCTTCACTCAGGCATCGCGGCATCTGCATCGCACGCAGTCCACTGTCAGTCTGCGCATCAGCACCCTCGAGGAGCGACTTGGCTATCGACTGCTGATGCGAACCAGCCGTCATATGGAATTGACCAATGCCGGGCGAACCTTTCTGCGTTACGCACGCCGCATCCTGCAACTGCAACGCGAAGCCGTGGCCGCCCTCAGCGAAAACGACCACCCGATCACGTTGCGCCTCGGCTTGCCGGAGGATTACGCCACCACCTGGTTGCCAGATCTGCTGGCACATCTCGGCGAGCGCCACCCCCAGATCCGTCCGCACATCCACTGCCGGATGTCCACGGAACTGCTGGAACAGCTCGATGCCGGCCAGCTGGATCTGGTCATCGCGGTCAGCCACAACCAACAACGCCAGGGGGAACTGCTGTCCCGCGAACCGGTAGTGTGGGCGGCGCATCAACGCTTCGTGCTGGACCCCTCTGCTCCGCTGCCGTTGGCGCTGTTCCCCGAACAATGCATCTATCGCGAAAGGGCATTGTCCGCTCTGACCCAGGCAGAACGCAGCTGGCGTATCGATTCCACCAGTCAGAGCCCCAGTGGCTTGAGAGTCATCGTCAATCAAGGCCATGCCATCACGGTGGCAGATCGACGCTCGTTGCCTGAGGACTGGTGTGAGCTGGGTACCGAGACAGGGCTTCCGGCGCTACCCACTGCCGAAATTGAACTCCATCGTTCCCCCAGCCTGACGCATCCGATCTTCGATACTTGCGCAGAGATGATTCGCGAATTGTTGCGAGAGAACCCTCAAGTGCGATGAGGCCTCATCAGGATCACTGGTCTTGCTGCTTATACGGGCGTTTTTACTATCTCCATTACGACCTCTGACATCCTGACTGCGACAGGATGGAAGATTTTCCGATCTGCCCTGCAATACGCTGCACGGCAGTTCGCTGCATGTCACAGGGAGCCCGGAAAGCTGACGTCATTCCGCCTCCTCCTCGAGCACTGACGTTGCAAGATCAGATGATCGTCCCTACATGATCAGACGCTCATTCCCCCCTTACCGATGAGGCCCCTGATCGGCGCAGACAAGACGTCAAGCGCCACCCCGAGATGATCGGTAACACCTGACAACAAGATGATCGGCTACACCCGACAACAAGATCGAGGAGTATCAAATGTTCGGAGCATCCGTGCGCCCACTGGTCTTCTGGCCACCTTTCATTCTGCTGTTCGCCTCCGTATTGGCGAGCTTGATCGATCTCGACAGCTTTCTGGCTGTCACCACCAATCTCAACAACCAGGTACTGAGCAAGTTCGGCTGGTTGTTTTCCATCACGGCGCTCAGCATGGTGGTGGCCTGCCTCATCGCCTATCTTTCGCCGCTGGGCCGCACGCGTATCGGCGGCGAGAACGCGACGCGACTGTTGTCCCCATGGCGTTGGTTCTCCATCACGTTATGCACCACGTTGGCCGTGGGCATCATGTTCTGGTCGACCGCAGAGCCGCTTTATCATCTGCACTCGCCACCCACCTCGCTGGACATTGCCGCCAATAGCCCGGAAGCCGCGCGGTTCGCGCTCTCGACCATGTTCCTGCACTGGTCGTTCACGCCTTATGCGATCTATACCGTCCCAGCACTGATCTTCGCGCTGATGCATTACAACCTCGGCAAACCCTTCTCGTTGGGTACGTTGTTCGTGCCACTGCTGGGGGACCGTCTGATCGGACGCAAGGGACGTGCACTGGATGCCCTGGCGCTGTTTGCGCTGGTCTGCGGGATGGCGTCGTCCCTCGGCACAGGCGCCATGACATTGGCAGGCGGCATCGACCGCTTCCTCGGCACTGGCTCGGGTCCGCTGATGCTTGGCATCGTCACCCTCGCAATCGTGCTGTGCTTCACCGCTTCGGCGGCCAGTGGCCTCCAAAAAGGCATCGCCAGACTGTCCGCCATCAACGCCAAGGCCTTCTTCGCCTTTCTCATCTTCGTGTTCGCCTTCGGTCCGACGCTGACCATCCTGGGCTACGGCACGGAAGCGGCTGGCGAATACTTCACCAACTTCATGAGCAAGAATCTGTTCACCGGGGCCTTCGACAATGACCCCTGGCCACAGAGCTGGACCATCTTCTACTGGGCCAACTGGATGGCATGGGCACCGATTTCGGCCTTGTTCCTGGGCAAGATCTCACGGGGGTATACCGTGCGGCAGTTCATGCTGATCAACATGGTGGCGCCCTCGCTCTTCTCGATCATCTATGTCGCGGTGTTCAGCAGCACGACATTGAAGCTCGACATGGATACCGCCGGAGCACTCAACACGATTCTCAGCGAGGCCGGGGCTGGCTCGGTGATCTACGCACTATTCGATGAGCTACCGATGAGCTCTCTGGTGGGAGGGATCTTCCTGGTCATCGCCTTCCTGTCCTTCGTGACAGCGGCCGACTCCAATACCGACGCCATCAGCCAACTCTGCAGCTCGGATAGCCAGGCGGCCCTGGCAGGCAACGAAAGCGAAGAGCGCAGCAAGGGCCGACTGATGATGAAGATCGTCTGGGGCTCGACCATCGGCGCCGTCGCCTGGATCATGACTTCCTTCGTCGGCATCGATGGCATCAAGATGCTCTCCAACCTCGGCGGGGTACCAGCGCTCTTCATCGTGATCGGTGCCACGGCGTCTCTGATACGTCTGGTCTCGATCGGCACCGCCAAGATCGGCCTCGAGCACACGCCGTCACGCAGTTATTCGGCAGAAGCCCATCAGCGTTGGCAATCTTCCCAGTCCAGCTGAGTCAGCTCGAGATGGCGTGATACTCAAGTCCTCAAGGAGAAACCATGACACCCCCGGCCGAGAGGCGACGGGGGTGTCATGGTTTTCTCTTGAGTGTCATGGCTCGCATGGTGGCGTGAGCCATACAGCCTGCTTGATGGTCAGAGGGTGTGAGCCACTGATGCAATTTCCGGACAGCACTTCCTGGAAATCCCGCCAGCGCATTACATGAACGCGCGCGTATATACGCCGTTGATGGGAGAATCTCAACGCTGACAAAACAGAAATTTATGAGTTAGCATCCGCATCCTCACAAGAAATTATAGGAATGCGCATGTTTGGTTCTTCCGTCCGTCCACTCGTCTTCTGGCCGCCATTCATCCTGCTGATGATTGCGGTGGCCGCGAGCCTCATCGACCTCGAAGGGTTTCTCGCCACCACCACCGCCATGAATGACTGGGTGCTCAACAAGTTCGGCTGGCTGTTCTCGATCACGGCATTGGCAATGGTGGTGACGTGCTTGATTGCCTACCTGTCTCCACTGGGACGTACGCGAATCGGCGGCGAGAATGCGACGCGACTGTTGACCCCGTGGCGCTGGTTTTCCATCACGCTGTGCACCACGCTGGCCGTGGGCATCATGTTCTGGTCTACCGCAGAACCGCTCTATCATCTGCATACTCCCCCGGGCTCGATGGGCCTGACACCGGAAACGCCGGAAGCGGCGAGATTCGCCCTCTCGACCATGTTCTTGCACTGGTCATTCACGCCCTATGCGATCTATACCGTCCCGGCCCTGCTGTTCGCCTTGATGCATTACAACCTTGGCAAACCCTTCTCGCTTGGCACCCTTTTCGTGCCATTGATCGGTGACAAGCTGATCGGTCGCAAGGGCCGTGCACTGGATGCCCTGGCACTGTTCGCGCTGGTCTGCGGCATGGCGTCGTCATTGGGCACCGGCGCCATGACACTGGCAGGGGGGCTGGATCGTTTCATGGGAACCGGTACAGGGCCGCTGATGCTAGCGCTGGTGACGCTCGCCATCGTGGCCTGCTTTACCGCCTCCGCGGCCAGTGGTCTGCAGAAAGGCATTGCGCGTCTGTCCGCCATCAACGCCAAGGCCTTCTTCGTCTTCATGGCCTTCGTCTTCCTGTGCGGCCCGACCCAGACCATTCTTGGCTATGGAACCGAAGCCGCGGGTGAGTATTTCAACAACTTCATGCAAAAGAGCCTGTTCACCGGGGCCTTCGATGACGATCCGTGGCCGAAAAGCTGGAGTATCTTCTACTGGGCCAACTGGATGGCATGGGCACCGATTTCCGCCCTGTTCCTGGGCAAGATTTCCCGTGGCTATACCGTGCGCCAGTTCATGCTGATCAACCTGGTCGCGCCGGCACTGTTCTCGATCACCTACGTGAGTGTCTTCGCAAGCTCCACTATCCAGTTCGACATGCAAAGTGGCGGTGCGCTTTACCAACTGCTGAATGAGTCGGGTGCAGGCTCCGTCATCTATGCCCTGTTTGATGAACTGCCGATGAGCACCCTGGTCAGCGCCATCTTCCTGATCATCGCCTTCCTGTCCTTCGTGACGGCAGCCGACTCCAACACCGAAGCGATCAGCCAGCTGTGCAGCACCGACAGCCAGGCCGCCATGGCCGGAGACAGCGACGAAAATACCAATGATCGTCTGCTCATGAAGATCATCTGGGGTTGCACCATCGGCGCCGTCGCCTGGATCATGACCGCCTTCGTGGGCATTGACGGTATCAAGATGCTCTCCAACCTCGGCGGTGTGCCGGCACTGTTCATCGTGATTGCCGCCACGGCGTCCCTGCTGCGTCTGGTGTCAATCGGTACCGCCAAGATCGGTCTCGAGCACACGCCGTCACGTAGCTATTCTCCTGAAGCGCACCTGCGCTGGGAAAGCACCCGCAAGACGGCAGAAAGCTCTCGGTAAGCCAAGCCTTGCGCTGCGCATGCCTACCTTGGGCATGTTTATAACGCCCTGTCTTCAGACAGGGCGTTTTACCGTGGGCCGGCCGCTTTGAAGACCCACCCTCCCATCAAGCAACGTCCTCTTCCAAGCCGAGTCAGTGGTTGCCTGAGCCATTGATCAAGTATGTGTCTGCAGTATTGGACAAGTAATACGCATATCGGAATGACAACCATTTATTCAAATTGCTGGTGAACTCCAGAGTTTATAAATAGTAATGAGTAATACCGAGGAAGCTTATTTATATAACAAGTCATGTCTCGCATGCTGCTCTGCCACGTCTTACCCCACTGCGTGTCGTTGCTCGCCACTCGTCCAACCATCGTTGACGTGGGTGAGAGGCAAGCTTCTCCTCCCAGGGTGTGGACATTGACATGCGCATAATTTATCGTTGTTGGCGCATTTGATAACGATAAAATATAAAAACACCGTTTCGCCAGGCTTGGGGCTGACCAACAACTCGCATCAGCGCCCTTGCAAGGCTTGACCGAGAACAAGGACGCGTATGCGATATCATTATTCCGATGAAGGCAGATGCATGCCACGCCGCCCTCCCCCAAGTTCCCGCCTGACCGGGAAGTGCCACCAACTCCGTCTTCATTGACCGAGATTGCCGATTATTGATGACGCGGCCCACGTGCTGCGCTGGATGCCATTTGCTTGAGCAAATGACGCTGAACTACGTCCACGGCTAAGAACCTTCCCCTCCTTACTCGTCGCTATCGACAACCGTTTGCCCTTGGGCGACTGCGTTGCGTAGCGCCCTGTTTCCCTACCGAGGGCCAGTTCTTGAACAACGAATCGCTATATCAATTCTCTACCCTGACTGTCGTACTGCTGCTGCTTGCCTTCTATGGCGGCACTTACTTGATGACGCTGGGAATCCGCAAGAAAAATGAAGATGCCGATGCCTTCATGGTCTCCAACCATCGCGTTGGCTTCGGCATGGGCGCGGCGAGCATGACGGCTACCTGGATCTGGGCGGCCTCCTTCTATGCTGCCGCCACCTCCGGCTATACCTATGGTGTCTCAGGGCCGATCCACTATGGCCTGTGGGGCGCTTTGATGATTCTGTTCATCTACCCCTTCGGCCGCCGCTTCCGCAAGCTGGCGCCCAATGCGCATACACTGGGTGAGCTGATCCATGCACGTCATGGCTCCTCCAGTCAGCTGATTCTGGCGCTCTCCAATCTCCTGGGTAGCGTGATCAGCCTGATGGTCAACTTCACTGCCGCCGGGGCGCTCGTTTCCGTGCTCTCACCGCTGTCCTTCCAGGCGGGCGTGATCATGGCGGGCGTGGGGGTGCTGTTCTATACCCTGTGGTCGGGCTTCCGCGCCTCGGTACTGACCGATTTCGCGCAGCTGGTTGCCCTGATGGCGATCGCCATCGTGATCATTCCAGCGGTGTTCTTTGCGATGGGTGGCCCGACAGAGCTGGTCGCTGGCCTGGATAACCTGACGCCCGAGCAGGCCAACTTCTTTTCGACGGATGCCATCCTGAACCAGGGGGCGCCCTTCTTCGTCGCGGTACTGGCCTATGCGATCGGTAACCAGACCATTTCCCAGCGCCTGTTCGCCGTCAACGAAGACCACATCAAGCCGACCTTCCTCACCGCGACGCTGGGCTATGGCGCCATCGTCATCGGCCTGGGCATGATTGGCCTGATGGCACTGACACTCGGGGTGGAGCCGCTCAACGGCGACATGAACAACCTCATCCCGCAGATGGTGTCCGAGTATCTGCCGCCGTTCTTCATCGCGCTGTTCTTCATTCTGGTGATCGGCTCGCTGTCCTCTACCGCGGATTCCGACCTCTCCGCGCTGTCCGCCATCATCATGGCCGACGTCTATGGCAAGAATATCGCCCGCGGCAAGCCAGACCCGAAGCGCATGCTCTTCATCGGCCGCTTGACCATGATCATTGCCACGGTGCTGGGCATCGTCTTTGCCAGCTTCTCACTGGATATCCTGGTGATGCTGGTCTTCGTCGGGGCTCTGTGGGGCGCGATCGTCTTCCCGGTCATCGCCAGCTGTTTCTGGAACCGAGTGACCAATACCGCCTTCACCACGTCGGTCATCGTCGCGATGCTGATGTTCTGTCTGGCACGCTTTGAACTGGTGCCGCTGACGGGCATGAGCGGTCTGTTCTTCGAACTGCTCGCCAGCATCGGTGGCGGCGTGATCATCGGACTGATGGTGTTCGGCTTCCTGGGGCGCATTCTCGGCATCATCGCTGCTGTCGCCGCCATGATCGCCATGCTGATCTTCGCGACCGACTTCCTGCGTGACTACACCGTTCTGCTCGCCTCACTGACCGCTTACGGCACCAGCACTCTGGTGTGTGTGGTCATGAGCCTCGCCAGCCGCCAGGAGCGCTTCGACTTCGACACCATCACCGCACGTGTCGGCAACTATGACGAAGCACTCGACGCAGACGACCACAAGACTTCAGCGCCCAACCAGCCACAGCCGGCGGCCTGAGCCTCGCATGAAGCTGGATAACGTCTGAAGACGGACAACAGGAGACATGCCCCATGACATTGCTTTTCGCTACCTATGTACTGATATGGCCAGCACTCACCCTGGCGGTATTGATCGTCATCTGTCGCGCGGTCGCACGTGATCGTCGCATCGCACGTGAAGAAAAGCGCGAGCTGGTATGAAGCTCTTGGCGTAATGTGACGCCATGAACGCAAAAGCCCGCCTCTGGAATGTCCAGAGGCGGGCTTTTTTACAACTTACCGAAGAATAGCCTGTCTATCACGCCTGCTCGACGATCCACTCATGCGCGAGGTCATTCTTGAACTTCCAGACCCGCTTGGGGCCGACACTGTCGTTGAGACCACGCTGGCCATCAGAAAATCGAGCACATTTCCACGGGCAAGATCGAAGCACTGGCAGGCGATGATCAGCTTGGCATCCTGCTCCTAGAACCATACCTCGCTCTGGACACCGAAGGCCCATTCGCCTCCCGTAAAGCCTGCACTCCCGAGGGCATCGTCTTCGGAGTAATCATTGAGCTCTTCATCCCAGTCACTCCAGGACGCGAACAAGCGAATTTCCGGACGCTTCCAGAAGCCACCGACTTCAGGCTTGAAGGTCGGTGCAATGGTGAACTTGCGATACCCGCCTTCCACGGCATTGCCTGTCGAGCCGGGGTCCAGGTCCATCCATTGATAGCTCAGCTCGTACTGCATCTCAAAATTCGTCGTCAGCTCATTGGCCAGACGCGCATTGAAGGTCGCCCAGGAATATTCATCTCCGTCGTCATAGCGATCTTTGCTCACCGCTGCCAAGACGGCTGGTGCGAAGCGCCACTTGGGTGCGAGGTAGGTCGTGCCGTAAAGCCCCAGGCGAGTAGAGGTGGCGTCATCCGTCAGGTTTCCGTCAGCCCCGATGACCTTGGTCTCCGCGCCGAGCCCGCGGCCATGCAGCACGGCGGCCTTGAAGCTGCCATCGGCGAGGCCAAAGAAGCTGTCTCCATGGTAGGCCAGCATGGTGTGGAAGCCGGAATCGGCCGCTTCGGCCTCCGTGTCCATGGCGCGCTCTTCATTGTCTGCCGCCGACAGGGCACTGACCATCCACTGCCAGTGGCCGACATAGTTGTTCATGGTGAACGTCAGGTTGTCGGTATTGCCGCCAGTATCGGAGTCCTCTGTCGGGTATTCACTGTAACTGCGGCCGTAGACCGAGAAGTTGGCTTTCCAGTCATCGGCAAGCTGGACGTCGTAGATACCTGCGCCGGTCCCGGCGAGAAAGATGAAATCGCTGTCGAGCCAGTGGATATCGAAGTTGTCCCGATCGAAACGCTTGCCCGCCCAGATGGAGGAATTCTCGAAGGCGCCGGTAAAGCTCGGCAGATTGCTCAACTCCACGAAGACCTGTCGTACGTTCAGACTGGTCTCGTCCGAGGTCCAGTCATTACTGGTCTCTACTCCGTCGGCAATCATGGTGCGGTAAAGCGCCTTCGTCCCGTTGTCGTAGCGGGTCTTGTAGTTGAATACCGACTCGACGTAGGTGTCGGGCTCGTTCCCCAGCCGCCCGACCGCCCCGCCCACCGAGCCCGCCGGCGTGAGATAGGGGCCGCCTTCGATGCTCTTGCCTCCTTCGCCGATCAATAGCCCGGAGCGGGCATAGGCATTGAAGGAGAAACCTTCTTCCCCACTGGCCTGACGCTCGACGGCCGCCAGACGCTCTTCGAGGTCCTCGGTCTGCGCGGTCACGCGCGCGGGTCGATCAGCCTCACTCGACTGGCGCTGAACGGCCAGCGCGCGCTCTGCCTCGGCGGCGCGACGCTCAGCCGCTCTGGCCCGTTGTTCGGCGTCATCGATACGCTGTTCCAGCTCTGCGAGCCGCGCCTCGATATCGGCTGTCCCGTCGGCATTGGCGAGTCCACTGGTACTCATGACCGCTATGGCAACGGCCATGACAAGTGGGGTCTTGAGCGGGTGCTGAGGGGGAGTTGTCATGCTGAAGAGAGCCTTTGTTGTTGTTGACGAATCACTCGCTTGGCGATGATCAGCGAAGTGGCGCCCGAATCATTGGCGTTGGCGTTGGAGGGATCACCCCATTCACTTAATCGTTTAAGACCCTAGTGGCAATCCAGCGCTCCAGACACACGACTTATGTCGAAATTCGACCAAAGGGGAGCGATCACCGCGTAAAACTTCCATTTCTGGCGACATATCGGTGACAGCAAGACCAAAGTTCAGGTTGCGGATATCGACGCCAATCGCTTGACTGTGACCACGCCTTAATCGATTAAGAAACCACTACCAGACGACGTTGTGACTCCCCCCCACCCGGACGTCCGATGCGGGTCAAACAACAACAAGTGACGAGGATCCACCATGCAACGCAAGACGCTAATCGCCTCAAGCTTCGCCCTACTGGGAGCGGCCACCACCTCCCCTGCCATGGGCGCGGACCTGACCATCTCCTGCGGTGCGGTCGGAGCCGAACTGGAACTCTGTGAACAGGGCGTCGCTGCCTGGGAAGACAAGACCGGCCATGAGGTCGATATCGTCTCCACGCCCAATTCCTCGACGGAACGCCTCTCGCTCTATCAGCAGATTCTGTCGGCCCAGTCCGGTGACATCGACGTCTTGCAGATCGATGTGGTCTGGCCGGGCCTGCTCGGCAATCACCTGCTTGATCTGCACCAGACGCTCGGCGAAAAGGCAGCGCAGGGCCACTTCAAGACCATCATCGACAACAACACGGTCGATGGCCGCCTGGTGGCCATGCCCTGGTTCACGGATGCCGGGGTGCTCTACTACCGCAAGGACCTGCTGGAGAAGTACGGGTTCGCACCACCCGAGACATGGCAAGAGCTGACAGAGACCGCTACGCGGATCCAGGCCAAGGAACGCGAAGCCGGCAGCGAGAAGATGTGGGGTTACGTCTTCCAGGGGCGTGCCTATGAGGGCCTGACCTGCAATGCGCTGGAATGGGTCGCCAGCAACAACGGTGGCGCCATTGTCGATGCCAATGGCGAGATCACCGTCGACAACCCCAATACGGCCTCCGCTCTCGACCTGGCCGCCAGCTGGATCGGCGAAATCACCCCGCAAGGGGCGCTCAATTATTCCGAGGAAGAAGCCCGCGGCATCTTCCAGTCCGGCAACGCCGTCTTCATGCGCAACTGGCCCTACGCCTGGTCGCTGACCCAGAGCGATGACAGCAAGGTGGCTGGCAAGGTCGGGGTGGTCAAGCTTCCCCACGGCGCCGAGGGAGACAGCGCGGCGGCGCTGGGCGGCTGGAATCTGGCGGTCTCGAAGTACAGCGAGAACCCCGAGCTCGCCTCACAGCTGGTGGCCTTTCTCACCGGTGAGTCCGAGCAGAAACGCCGGGCCATCCAGGCCGCCTACAACCCGACCCTCACGGCGCTGTATCAGGACGAAGAGGTGCTCACCGTCGTGCCCTTCTTCGGCACGCTCTACGACACCTTCACCAATGCCGTGGCACGTCCGTCTGCCGTCACCGGTGACAACTACGGCCAGGTCAGCAACGCCTTCTTCAATGCGACCCACAGTGTGCTGAGCGGCGAGCAGAGCGGCGCCCAGGCCGTGGCTCAGCTGAAGAGCGAGCTGGCTCGCATCAAACGTCGTCGCTGGTAACCCGGGAGGTTTCGCATGACAACCACGCTCAATGAGTCAGTGCCGACAGACACGCCCTCGGCCAGGACCCGCAAACGCGGCACCAAGGTCAGACGCCAGCGGGTACGTGCGGCCTGGACCTATCTCGCGCCGATGCTGGTCGCGCTGGCCCTAGTGGCCGGCTGGCCACTGCTGAGAACCTTCTACCTCAGCCTGACCGATGCCTCGCTCTCGGACACGACCGGCGCTGCCTTCATCGGCTTTGAAAACTATCTCGTGAAGGACGACGGCGTCTGGTACGGCCTGCTGACTGACCCGGTGTGGTGGAACTCCGTCTGGAACACCGTCTATTTCAGCGTCATTTCGGTGTCGCTGGAAGTCGTCTTCGGCATCATCGTGGCCCTGCTGCTCAACGCCGAATTCAAGGGGCGCATGCTGGTCCGCGCCGCGGTGCTCATCCCCTGGGCCATCCCGACCATCGTCTCCGCCAAGATGTGGGCCTGGATGCTCAATGACCAGTTCGGAATCATCAACCACCTGTTGATGGGGCTGGGGCTGATCGATGCGCCACTGGCCTGGACGGCGGATGCCGATCTTTCGATGTGGGCCGTGATCATGGTCGATGTGTGGAAGACCATCCCGTTCGTGGCACTGCTGGTACTCGCCGCGCTGCAGATGCTGCCCAAGGATTGCTATGAAGCCGCCGAGGTCGATGGCATCCACCCGGTGAAGGTGTTCTTCCGCGTCACCCTGCCATTGATCACCCCGGCCCTGCTGGTCGCCGTGATCTTCCGTCTTCTCGATGCACTGCGCGTCTTCGACGTCATCTATGTGCTGACCTCCAACTCATCCAGCACCATGACCATGTCGATCTACGCCCGCCAGCAACTGGTGGAGTTCCAGGACGTGGGCTACGGCAGTGCCGCCTCCACGATGCTGTTCCTGATCATCGCGCTGGCCGTCGTGGTCTACCTCTACCTTGGCCGCCGCCAACTGGGAGTGGATAAATGAATCAGCCTCCGATGAATCGCTACCAGATGACCCGACTCGCCAAGCTGGTCGGCAAATGGGCCTTGATCGCCATCATCATCGTCTACGCCGTGTTCCCCTTCTATTACGCGGTCATCACCTCACTGAAACCGTCCAGTGAGCTGTTCGAGGTCAACTACTGGCTGACCTCACTGGACTTCAGCAATTACGCCCAGATCTTTGCGCAGAAGAGTTTCCTGCAGGCAATCGGCAACTCGATCCTGATCGCCTTGAGCGTCGTGTTGATCGCGCTGCTGCTGGGCATCACCGCCTCCTATGCGCTGGGACGCGTGCGCTTTCGCGGCCGCTCCACCGTGATGCTGATCATCCTCGGGGTCTCGATGTTCCCTCAGGTCGCGGTGCTGTCAGGGCTGTTCGAGGTGATTCGCAGCCTGAATCTCTACAACAACCCCGGTGGCCTGATCCTCAGTTACACCATCTTCACCCTGCCCTTCACTGTCTGGGTGCTGACGACCTTCATGCGTCAGCTGCCCATGGAACTGGAAGAGGCCGCGATCATGGACGGCGCCACGCCGTGGGAGACCATCACCAAGGTCTTCCTGCCCCTGATGTGGCCGGCCATGGCCACCACCGGGTTGCTCGCCTTCATCGCGGCCTGGAACGAGTTCCTGTTCGCCTTGACCTTCACGCTGACCGACAGCGAACGCACCGTGCCGGTCGCCATCGCCCTGATCTCCGGCGGCAGCCAGCATGAGCTCCCCTGGGGCCCCATCATGGCCGCCTCCGTCACCGTCACCATACCGCTGGTCATCCTGGTGATGATCTTCCAACGCCGCATCGTATCCGGCCTGACCGCCGGCGCCGTCAAAGGATAATCTTCATGTCATTGCTCGAAGCCCAAATGCAGACCTCCTCCAACTGGTGGCGTGGTGGCGTCATCTACCAGATCTACCCGCGCAGCTTCCTGGACAGCAACGGCGACGGGATCGGGGATCTGCCGGGCATCACCGCCAGACTCGATTACGTGGCCTCGCTGGGCGTGGATGGCATCTGGCTGTCACCCTTCTTCACCTCTCCGATGCTCGACTTCGGGTATGACATCAGCGATTACCGTGATGTCGACCCGATGTTCGGCACCCTGGAGGACTTCAAGGTACTGCTGGAGCGCGCTCACTCGCTCAATCTCAAGGTCATGATCGACCAGGTGATCAGCCACACCTCCGACCAGCATCCCTGGTTCCAGCAAAGCCGTCAGGACCGTACGAATGACAAGGCCGACTGGTTCGTGTGGGCAGACCCCAAGCCCGACGGTACGCCGCCCAACAACTGGCTGTCGATCTTCGGCGGCTCGGCCTGGACCTTCGATTCGCGCCGCCAGCAGTATTACCTGCATAACTTCCTGACCAGCCAGCCCGACGTGAACTTCCATCACCCGGAGGCCCGTCAGGCTCAGCTCGACAACATGCGCTTCTGGCTGGAGCTGGGCGTCGATGGCTTCCGACTGGATACCGTCAACTTCTACTTCCACGATCAGGCCCTGCGCGACAATCCGCCGGTACCGGCGGGCGAGGCCAAGACACTGGGCGCGCCGGATTCCAACCCTTATACCTGGCAGCGACACGTCTATGACCTGAGCCGCCCGGAAAACCTCGACTTCCTGAGAGACCTGCGCGCCCTGATGGATGAATACCCGGGCACCACCACAGTGGGCGAAATCGGTGATGACAAGCCGCTGGAGCGCATGGCGGAGTACACCGCCGGAGGCGACAAGCTGCACATGGCCTACGGGTTTGATTTACTCAATGCCCCGCACTCCACAGGCTATCTGCGAGAAGTCATCGAGCGCTTCCAGCGCCTGGCCGGTGATGCCTGGCCATGCTGGGCCCTGTCGAACCACGATGTCGTGCGCAGCGCCACACGCTGGGGTGCCGACGAAGACCCGGTGGCCTATCCCAAGGTCGCCTTGGCCATGGTGTTGTCATTGCGCGGCAGCGTCTGCCTCTACCAGGGTGAGGAGCTGGGCCTGCCGGAAGCCGAGGTGCCCTTCGATCGCATCCAGGACCCCTACGGCAAGGTGCTGTGGCCGGAATTCAAGGGCCGCGACGGTTGCCGGACTCCCATGCCCTGGCGTCAGACGGCCCGGGGGGACTTCTCGAATGTCGAGCCCTGGCTGCCGGTCGATGAACGCCACCTGCCGCTGGCCGTGGCCAATCAGGAAGACGACGCCGACTCGGTATTGCATGCCACACGCACCCTGCTGAATTTCCGCCGCCAACACCCGGTCCTGCGCGAGGGGACCATTGAACTGGTGGACGTGGGCGACGAGCTGCTGGGCTTTCAGCGCGAACACGATGGCCAGCGCATGCTGTGTCTCTTCAACCTGACCGGCACCGAACGGACCACCGCAATGCCGCAAGCCTACGCAGGCGGCGCGCGCCTTCTCGAGGGCACGGGCTTCACTGCCGAACTGGACGAGGCTCAGCCCCAGGCAGCGCGCCTGGTACTGCCGGCCTATCAGGCTGCCTTCCTGGCACTCGACTAACCTTCTTTCGAAAGCCGGTGCCGAGCACCGGCTGGGAGTCGCAAGATGACAAGCGTAACCCTCTCCAAGATCAACAAGACCTTCGGCAGCACGCACATCATCAAGGACCTGGACCTGAAGATCGGCAGCGGAGAATTCGTGGTCTTCGTCGGGCCGTCAGGCTGTGGCAAGTCGACCTTGCTACGCCTGATCGCCGGGCTGGAATCGATCACCGAAGGTGAGATGCATATCGCCGGCGATCTGGTCAATGACCTCCCCCCGCGTGAGCGCGGCGTGGGCATGGTCTTCCAGTCCTATGCGCTCTACCCGCACATGACGGTGTACGAGAACATGGCCTTCGGCCTCAAGCTTGCCAAGACCGACAAGGAAAGCGTCGAACAACGCGTGATGGAAACAGCGCGCACTCTCCAGCTCGAGGAGTTGCTGAATCGCAAGCCCAAGGCGCTCTCCGGTGGCCAGCGCCAGCGCGTCGCCATGGGGCGCGCCATGGCGCGTGAGCCCAAGATTCTGTTGTTCGACGAGCCGCTCTCCAATCTGGATGCCTCGCTGCGCGTCCAGATGCGCAACGAGATTGCCCGCCTGCACCATCGCCTGGGCTCCACCATGGTCTACGTCACCCACGACCAGGTCGAAGCCATGACGCTGGCCGACAAGATCGTGGTACTGCGTGATGGGCGTATCGAGCAGGTCGGCAGCCCCCAGACACTCTATCAGGCGCCGGCGACCCGCTTCGTGGCCGGTTTCATCGGCTCCCCGACCATGAACTTCCTGCCGGCAGAGCTGCTGCGAAGCGAAGGCAATGGCTGTCGCATCTCGACGCCCGGGATCGGCGAACTGGATCTGCCTCGTGATGCCGGCGGCGAAAGCACCGGCAGCCGCCTGACGCTGGGGATTCGCCCCGAACACCTCTGCCTGGAAGAGGCCCTTGGCGACAACGCCTTCGAGATCGTCAACGTCGAGTACCTGGGCAACGAAGTCTATGTCTATCTGGATCCGAAAGACGGCGACAGCCTGCTGATCCACCGCAGTGAAGCCCCCAGTCAGTGGAAGATCGGCCAACGCGTCGGGCTGGTGCCGGACCTAGAGCACGTGCATCTCTTCGACAGCCAGGATCGCGCGCTGAGCCTGACCCAGCAACGCCAGGCAGCCTGACGCTCAGGGCCTGTTCTGCAGGGCTTTTCCTCGAGGACCTGGCAGCCAGGACTGAGTATTCAGTGCCTGCATACGGCGCCTCAGGCCAACCCCTTCATTCTCCGCAAGGACCGCACGGGCGGGCGCCATGGCTCCCGCCCAGGAGACTCGCATGTCCACGATTCGAGACACCCAGGTGTCAGCCCGCGATTGGTGGCGCGGCGCCGTCATCTATCAGATCTACCCGCGCAGCTTTCAGGACAGCAATGGCGATGGCATCGGTGATCTGCCGGGCATCCTCGAGCGCCTGGATTACATCGCCTCGCTGAATGTCGATGCGATCTGGCTATCTCCCTTCTTTACCTCCCCCATGAAGGACTTCGGCTATGACATCAGCGACTATCGCGATGTCGACCCGATGTTCGGCACCCTGGAGGACTTCGACCGTCTGGTCGAGGCAGCGCATGCACGCGGCCTGAAAGTCATCATCGATCAAGTGCTCTCACACACCTCCGACGCCCACCCGTGGTTCGAGGAAAGCCGCCAGAGCCGCGATAATCCGCGCGCCGACTGGTATGTCTGGGCAGACCCCAGACCCGATGGCGCACCGCCCACCAACTGGCAATCGATCTTCGGGGGCTCCGCGTGGCAATGGGACACTCGCCGCTGCCAGTACTACCTGCACAACTTCCTGATCGAGCAGCCGGACCTCAACTTCCATCATCCCGAGGTCGTGACGGCCATTCTTGAAGAGGTGCGATTCTGGCTGGAGCGGGGGGTGGATGGTTTCCGCCTGGACGCCATCAACTTCTGCACACATGGTGAGCTAAAGGATAACCCGCCGCGGCGTGAGATCACTGAAGGCTTCATTGGCGTGCGCCCGGACAACCCCTACGGCTATCAACAACATCTTCACGACAAGACCCAACCCCAGAATCTCGCCGTTCTCGAACGGTTGCGGAGTCTGCTCGATGAGTACCCCGGCACCACCAGCGTGGGCGAGGTCGGCGACGATGACTCCTTGCGCGTGATGGCCGAGTACACCCGGGGCGACCAGCGGCTGCACATGGCCTATTCCTTCGATCTGCTGACCGAGAACGCCTCACCCGACCACCTCTTGGCGACCCTGCAGACGATGGAAGCGCAGATCGGGGACGGCTGGCCGTGCTGGGCGCTGGGAAACCACGATGTCACACGTCTGGCAACGCGCTGGGACGCCGAAGCCTCACCGGCGCGCCTGCGCCTCTATCTCGCCTTCCTGCTGACCCAGCGCGGCAGCGTCTGTCTGTATCAGGGCGAAGAACTGGGGCTGAGTGAAGCCCAGCTACACCATGACCAGTTGGTGGACCCCGCCGGCATCACCTTCTGGCCACGCTACAAGGGACGCGACGGCTGCCGGACGCCCATGCCGTGGCAGGCCGGTGAGTCACATGCGGGCTTCTCTCGCGTGTCTCCCTGGTTGCCGGTTCCCGACTTCCATCATGCCTTGGCCGTCGACCATCAGGAACACGACCCGGCATCGCTGTTGAATGCCAGCCGGGAGCTGCTCGCCTTCCGCCGCCGTCACCCCGCTCTCAGCCGAGGGGAGATCCACTTCCACTCGCTGCATGAGGAAGTCATCTGCTTCACGCGCCTCTCAGACGGCGAGTCGTTGCTGGTCGCGCTCAACTTCTCTGCACAGGCCCTGACTCTGGAGACCGCCTGGCGAGCGGAAGCCCTCGAGGATGCCCCCGGCATGATCAATGGTCACTGGCAGGCAGGTCGCCTGACGCTGCCGCCCCACGGCGTTGCCATCGCGCGCTGTGTTGGCGAGGCGCACTGAATCTCCCGCTTGCCGATCACGCAACTCACAAGGAGGTCATGATGACCCTGTCTCAACTCGATCCTCACGCTCGCCTCGACTGGTGGCGTGGTGCCACGATCTATCAGATCTACCCCCGCAGTTTCATGGATGCCAACGGCGACGGCATCGGCGACCTGGCCGGCATCATCGAGCGCCTACCCCATGTGGCCAGTCTCGGCGTGGATGCCATCTGGCTGTCCCCCTTCTTCACCTCGCCGATGAAGGATTTCGGCTATGACGTCGCGGACTATCGGGATGTCGACCCGATGTTCGGCCATCTGGAGGATTTCACGCGGCTGGTCTCACAAGCCCACCAGCTGGGGCTGCGCGTGATCATCGACCAGGTGCTGTCTCACAGCTCCGATCAACACGTCTGGTTCCAGCAAAGCCGTCAGGACCGTCACAACGCCAAGGCCGACTGGTATGTCTGGGCCGACCCGCTTCCGGATGGCAACCCGCCCAACAACTGGATGGCGGCCTTCAGTGGTCGCGCCTGGACCTTCGATGCCAAGCGCCGCCAGTATTATCTGCACAACTTCCTGGCAAGTCAGCCGGATCTGAACTTCCATCATCCCGCGGTGCGCCAGGCGCAGCTGGACAACCTGCGCTTCTGGCTGGATCTGGGGGTGGACGGCTTCCGCTTCGACGTCGTCAATTACTACTTCCATGACCGCGCCTTGACCGACAACCCGGCGATGGCGCGCGAAGGCGTCAACCCGGGCAACCCGCAGAGCTATCAGCGGATGCAGCACAATATCGAACAACCGGAGAATCTGGCGTATCTGGAGCGCATCCGCGACCTGCTCGATGAGTACCCGGGCACCACCAGTGTCGGCGAGATCGCCGGCAATGACCCTCTCCCGACCATGGCTGCCTACACCGCCGGCCAACGCCGCCTGCACATGGCCTACACCTTTGACCTGCTCAACAGTGATGGCGATGCCCGCGCGCTGTACGGCGTGCTGACGCGCTTTGCCGAGCAAGGCGAAGACACCTGGCCTTGCTGGGCCCTGTCCAATCATGACGTGGAACGCAGTGCGACCAGCTGGGGAGAATCGCGCGCCCTGCTCGCCCTGACGGTCTTGTGTTCGCTGCGTGGCAGCCTGTGCCTCTATCAGGGAGAGGAACTGGGGCTTCCCGAAGCGGAGCTGGCCTTCGAGGACCTGCAGGACCCCTTCGGCATCAACCTGTGGCCCGAGATCAAGGGCCGCGATGGCTGTCGCACGCCAATGGTCTGGGATGACGGCCTGAACGGTGGATTCAGCCGCTGCGCGTCGAAGTCCGGCGTTGAGGCCACGCCCTGGTTACCGGTCTCCCCACGCCAGTTGCCATTGTCGGTGGCGCAGCAGGAAAACCGTGATGACAGCTTCCTGTCGCGAGCACGTCGCCTGCTGCGCTATCGCGGCACCAGCCAGGTGCTGCGCGAGGGTGATCAGACCCTGATTGCCCCCGAGCGGCTCCCGGACGACGTCTTCGCCAGCGTGCGCCAGCATGGAGCGCAACGCCTGCTGTGTCTGGCACACCTCGGGACAGGCGATACCCCGAGCGTGATCGATCCGAGTCAACTGGCGCCAGACATCACCACCTGGACCACCCTCGAGATCGCCGGTATCACGGCGACACCCGCCTCTCACCATCCCCTGTCGCTGATGCCAGGCAGCGCCATGTGGCTCGCCCTCAACTGACGTCTGGCAGATTCGATGCTTCATGGGATGCTCGGTTGATGACGGTCATCCCGGACGCCGCAACAACAATCACAATGATGGAGTCGCACGCCATGCCTTCTGTTATCAGCACCCCACGCCAACGGATGCTCACGACCCTCAAGGGTAGCGCCGGTGCCCTGTTGTTGAGCGGGGCCTCATTGACGGCCCCCCTCGCACTGGCCACCGAGGTCACGATTGCCTGTGGCCCCGGCGGAGATTCCGACATGTGCCCGGAGCTCGCCCAGCAATGGGCCGAGCAATCCGGCAATCGAGTCAATGTGATCTCCACTCCCAACGACACCACCGAGAAGCTCTCGCTGTATCAGCAGCTGCTGAGCAGCGGCTCCAGTGACATCGACGTGCTGATCGTCGACATGGCGTGGCCAGGGCTGCTCGACGATCACCTGGTCGACCTTTCCCGTTACCTGCCCGACGACGCCACCGAGGGCTTCTTCCCCGCGCTGGTCGACAACGGCACCGTAGCGGGACGTCTGGTGGCCATGCCCTGGTACACCGACGCAGGCGTGCTCTATTACCGCAAGGACCTGCTGGAAAAATACGACCAGCAGGTGCCGGAGACCTGGCAGCAACTCACCGAGACGGCGCGCACGATCCAGACGGCGGAACGCGACGCCGGCAATGCCGATTTCTGGGGATACAGCTTCCAGGGGCGCGCCTACGAGGGGCTGACCTGCAACGCACTGGAGTGGGTTGCAAGCCAGGGCGGCGGCACCCTGGTGGATGATGCCGGAGAGGTTACCATCGACAACTCGCGCGCCGCCGAGGCACTCGACCTTGCCGCCTCCTGGATCGGCAGCATCGCTCCGGAAGGCGCACTGAATCATACCGAGGAGGAGTCACGTGGGTTGTTCCAGTCGGGCAATGCGCTGTTCCTGCGCAACTGGCCCTATGTCTGGAAGCTCAGCCAGGCCGAGGGCAGTCCGGTGGCAGGCAAGGTCGGCATGGCGCCACTCCCGCATGGCCCGCAGGGCAAGTCACGCGCAACCCTGGGCGGTTGGAATCTTGCGGTATCACGCTACTCGGAGCACCCCCAGGCCGCTGCGGAGCTGGTCGCCTACATCACCGCTGCTCCGCAGCAGAAGGCCCACGCCATGAAGATGGGGCGCAACCCCACCATCGAACACCTTTATCAGGATGACGAGGTGCTGGCGAGCAACCCCTCGATGGGCGAGCTCTATGAGGCGCTCAGAACCGGCGTCGCGCGCCCGGCCTCGGTGACGGGCGATGCCTACGCACGCGTCTCCAATGCCTTCTTCAACCGCACCCATCAGGTGCTGTCGGGCGAGGAAACCGGTGCTCAGGCGGTGGAAGCGCTCGGGAGGGAACTCACCCGCATCGGACGCCGCGGCTGGTAACGCCCACGACCTCCCCCCGCCAGGCCTTGCGCCTGCAGGCTGATGACGTCCGGAAGGTTTCGCGCAGAGACGCGGGGCCTTTCCGGCGCTCTAGCATGCCCGTGCCCCCTGCCGCCTCGACAACAAGGATCGTGCAATGACATCTACCCAACTCCATCGCCATTCCGCACACGACTGGTGGCGCGGCGCAACGCTTTACCAGATCTATCCGCGCAGCTTCATGGACGCCAATGGCGATGGTGTCGGCGATATTGCCGGCATCATCCAACGTCTGGACTACCTCGCGACCCTGGGGGTGGACGCCATCTGGGTCTCCCCCATCTTCACCTCGCCCATGCAGGACTTCGGCTATGACGTCTCGGACTACCGTGACATCGATCCCCTGTTCGGCACTCTGGAGGACTTCTCGCGGCTCGTCGCCCGCGCACATGAGCTCGGGCTGGGCGTCATCATTGATCAGGTGCTGTCACACAGTTCCGATCAGCATGCGTGGTTCCGGGAAAGTCGCCAATCCCGGGACAATGCCAAGGCTGACTGGTATGTCTGGGCAGACCCGCGTCCGGATGGCGGCGCGCCCAACAACTGGTTAGCCGCCTTCGGTGGCCCGGCCTGGACCTTCGATTCACGGCGCTGCCAGTATTATCTGCACAACTTTCTCGCCAGCCAGCCGGACCTCAACTTTCATCATCCCGAGGTGCGTCAGGCACAGCTCGACAATCTGCGCTTCTGGCTGGAGCTGGGCGTCGACGGGTTCCGCTTCGACACCGCCAACTTCTACTTCCATGACCAGGCGCTGACGGACAATCCGCCGTCCTCGGACGACTACCGTAGCCGTGGTCATCCCCGCAGCTATCAGCTACTGAAACACAATGCGGATCAGCCAGAGAATCTCGACTATCTGGAAGAGATTCGTGCCCTGCTGGAGGAATACCCCGGCGCCACCAGCGTCGGCGAGGTCGGGGGCAGCGACCCGCTTCCCGCCATGGCAGCCTACACCGCGGGCCAGCACCGCCTGCATATGGCCTACACCTTCGACCTGCTCAACAGCACGGGCGATGCCGTGGACTTGCACGCCGTTCTGGCACGCTTTGCCGAGCATGGCGAAGACGCCTGGCCGTGCTGGGCATTGTCCAATCATGATGTTCCGCGCAGTGCCAGTCGCTGGGGGAGCGCACGCGCCTTGCTGGCACTGACGGTACTCTGCTCATTGCGGGGCAGCCTCTGCCTCTATCAGGGAGAAGAGCTTGGATTCGAGGAAGCCGAGCTGAGCTACGCCGAGTTGCAGGACCCCTTCGGAATCGCGCTATGGCCCGAGGTCAAGGGACGCGATGGATGCCGCACGCCCATGGTGTGGGAGCCTCATCGCCATGGTGGCTTCTGCGCTGACTCCCTGTCGCCCTGGCTTCCCGTCCATGCCCCTCATCAGTCACAGGCGGTCTCGCTGCAACAAGAGGCGCCCGAGAGTCTACTGAATCGCGTTCGCAAGCTGCTGGAACTGCGTCGCGATAATGCGACGCTGAAGACGGGGCAACAGACGCTCATCTCCCCGTCCGTGCTGCCGAAGGGTGTCTTTGGTGTGATACGTCACACTCCTCACCAGCAGATGGTGTGCCTGGCCAATCTGGAACACGAGGCAGGTCACGCCCCGGAACACGACAACGCCCCCGTCATGCTCGATCTGCCTACCCTGATGGGCTCGCGAATGCCTCATGGCCACCATCATGATCCGATAGAGGTCGTCTCGTTGCCCGGCATGGCCACGCCCTCGCTTGAAGCAGGCCAATTGAGCCTGGCGCCGGGGATGGCAGCCTGGCTGGTCGTGCCAGCCGATACCTCTCAAGTGCAGGACCGCTAGCAGGCATTGCCCGGCTGGACGCCTGGTGCCAGTTGGCCGCTCGGTCGGCCAACTCCGTCACTTTCTGGGCATTTCTGGTACGCGGCGATATGCTATCTCTGCGCTTAATCGTTCAAGCTTTTCATGTTCAGGAACCCGACGCCTGTGTCATCGCCTCGCCGCATCACTCTCAAGGAGCTAGCCGCAGAACTCGGCGTCTCCACCGCCAGCGTCTCCAACGCCTTCAACCGCCCCGACCAGCTCTCGCCAGCATTGCGCGAACGGGTGCTCGAGGAGGCCAGACGCCTTGGCTACCGTGGCCCAGATGCCAAGGCGCGTAGTCTGCGCACGGGGCGCTCACGGATCATCGCCGTGGTACTCGCGGAGACGCTGACCTACAGCCTCAAGGACGCCGTCGCCAGCGAACTGCTGTCGGGCATCGCGGAAGTGCTGGATGCTCACGGCCATACCCTGCTGCTGCTTTCAGGCCGCCAGAATGCCTCCCAGGTGCCCGGATCTTCCAGCATTGCCGATGGCTTCATCGTCTACGGGCTGATGGCCAGCATGGCACTGGTGGAAGAACTCCAGAGCGCGGGTCACAAGCCCATCGTGGCAGTCGACTTCGATCTGGGCGATCACCCCGCCATCCATGTGGATGATGAGCCCGCCTGCTACGCCATCGCGCAACATGCCTTGCAGACACCCGCCAGTCGTATCGGTATCGTCAACCTGCGCCTGACCGACACGCCCTGCAATGGCCCCATCACCGATGCCCATACGCTGCTTCCGGCCGGCCGTACCATTACTCGCTCGCGTCTGGCGGGGTTTCATCGCGCCCTGGCAGAGCGAGAGGTGTCTTTGCAAGACGTCGCGATGTGGAACATCGAGGAAAACACCTATGAGGTCTGCGCGCCGGTATTGGCAGAGATTCTGGATCTGCCGGCCAGTGAACGGCCAGACCTCCTGCTATGCATGTCCGACCGTATCGCGTTGACCGCCGTGACCCTGGCCGAGCAACGCGGCATCCGGATTCCCGAAGACCTGCGTATCACCGGCTTTGATGGTATCGAGGAAGGACAATATCGGTCACCGCGCCTGACCACCGTCCATCAGGACAGTACCGAGAAAGGCCGCCTTGCCGCGCGAATGATTCTGGGGCTGGAGCCCGCGTCATCACACCGGCTCTCGACACAGCTGATCCAAGGCGAGACCTGTCCGTGAGGAAGGAACCATTGGCAGTCCTATGATGTACCCCGCACTAGGCAGCTCTCTGATTGATCTTACCCAGTAACCATGGACACCCACCTAAGCGATCATTCGGGCTTCGAAGGCCTCTGGGCTAATCATTCCGATGGCACTGTGCCGGCGATGCCGGTTGTAGTCCAATTCAATATACTCGAACATCTGTCGTTTCATCGCTTTCCGGGTGTGAAATCGCTCACCGTGAATCGCCTCGACATTGAGACTGTGGAAGAAACTCTCGGCACAGGATCACTGGGCAAGATCAGAACGTTCTGGCGGCGATGAGCACTTCTTCATGCTCCCTGTTGAGGGTGGCCAGGAGGTTATGACGCGTGTGAGGACGATCATAGACGTCGTCTCGATGCCGCCACCGGCGGATGGTCATATCGTTCACGCCAAATCGCTTCGCCAAAACCGTGTCTGGGATGTGGGCAGGAACGGCTTGGATCTCAGCACGGACCTTGGGTATGGTAGTCGCTTGCTTATGAAGCTTGATTTCCATCTCGATGCTCCTGAGCGAACTGACGAATAAGCCCTCTGGCAGCAAGCAAAGGATAGCTTATTTTAGTCAATTGAGCATCCGAGATCCTACGCCTACCGAAGAAATGCCGAGGTAGATTGCGGATGTAATGATATAGAGATCGTCCAACAGACAAGGCCTTCCCTGAACTACAGGATAATTCGATAAAAATATCTCCAGCTAAATTCATCATATCGAAAGCTCATCGGGAATGGACAGGTAGGACTTACCTTCGATCAAATGCCCCGTTCGATTTTTGCTGCTGCGAGAGCCATCAGGGCCATAGGTTCCCCATTGTTTCCAATACAGATGGACGTTCTGGGCAAGGCATTGATCTCGTAGAGAAATTACCCATTCGGGCATCGCGCGCCGAGCCTCTGGTCCACTTTCTCCGCCGCCTACCACAAGCCGTATGCCAGACAGGTCCAGCTCACCAAGGTCACCCAGGAGAGGCTCACAACAAATATGCTTGTTCCTCACCCTTGTTTTCTTGAGATCTTCAAGGCGCGGGAGGCCATACTTCCGGTCTTCAACAGTCACTCCCGCCCACAGATTTTCGGGAGCCTCTCGCCTGTCGAAATACGCTCGCATGTTTTGGCTTCGCTTGGTCAGAATGTAGAACACATGCCAGTGTGCTTTTCTGACAACATCCATCACCTGATCGATGCTCGCATCATCCGCATCTTCGTGAAAGATGTCGCTCATGGAGTTGATGAAGTAGAACGTCGGCTTCTTGCGCTTCAGGGGCGCTGCTTTTTCTATGCGGTCCGGGTGAATCGTGAACTCGAAGCCGTTTTCGTAGCCCGACGTGCCCCATTTATGGAGTTTCGCGGCGATGGTTTCTGCGTAGCAATGCTTACAACCCGAAGACACTTTCGTACACCCGGTAAACGGGTTCCAGGTCTTGGCGTCGATCTTCATCTCCTCATCGTAGGAGATCTTTCCGTCTTCCGTCGTTGTCATGGTTACTCAGTACCTTTTTCGCCGGTTTTGTCATAGCCCCAATAGGCCGCCTCAATATTGTGTCTATCTGGGACTATAACGAAAGCCGCGCAATAGCCTGCCCAGTAGTCTTCGCGATAACCGGGACAACCGTTGTCCGTCGCCCCCTCAGCCATGAAGGTTTTGTATAAGGCTCGAACCTCTTCATTGAACTTATCCTCGAAGACCAAATACATAGGAACGACGCCCTGTTTCAGAAACCAAAGATCAGTATTTCTCCATCGAAAAACATGCAGCCTGACCAAACTCTATGTTGTTCGTGTAGCTAAGAGTGGCGAGCCTCTTTGTGTTAAAAGCTTTGAACGTCTTGTAGTCAATGACGTACAGATCATATTTTTCTTTCATCTGACTCTCATTCAGAAGCTTCATGAAAATTTCACCGTATGCGAAGGCCATGTAACCGGTTGGGCTGATCTCGACATCAGAAGGTTCGAATGGCATATCCAACCCTTCGGTTTTCTGGACTTCCTCTAAGCCTTCAGCTGTATAGAAGGCCTACGATTGCATACCCCCCAAAACTCTTATAACTTCATATAAAATAACGTTAGATGCATGCGCTTTGTGATTGCTTCGAATTAACGACGAGACGTGAGCAACGGCTCTATAGCGTTTTCCGATGAGAGATTTTTCATCCAATCGAAAGTGCCCTGTTCCTTCATCTCGCGCGCCCCCTCGATCAGGGCAGCGTAGGCAGCCATCGCCATAGCGCCCCCGATACTTACCCTTCTTGCGCCCGCCTCGGCCAGCTTGGCAACCGAGAGATCGGGCGACATTGCCACAACGCTCAACGGAGTCTTGATCTCATTCACCACCGCTTTGACTTCCTCCGCCGTGCGCAAACCGGGAGCAAACAAGACATCAGCGCCTGCAGCTTCATAGGCTTTCAAGCGGCGAATGGTGTCGTCCATGTCATTCTTCCCGCGAAGCAAATTCTCACAGCGGCCAATGACGGCAAATGGAATATCGAGCGTCCTCGCAGCCTCGACCGCTGCCTCGATCCGTTCGACAGCATGGTTGTAGTCGTAGATACCCTCACCACTCCAGTCCTCTATAGACCCACCAACAACGCCCGTTTCTGCAATTCGGCGAATCGTTTCCGCAACACCGTCCGGGTGGTGAGAGTAGCCATTCTCCAAATCGGCCGTGATCGGGATCTGGGTGGCCGCTGAAAGAGCGCGGCAATGGGCCAGCTTCTCATCGAGAGTGACTTCCCCATCAAGCTTGCCCAGGGCGTACGCCAGCCCACCGCTCGTCGTGGCCAGCGCCTGAAACCCGAGTGCCTCGAATACGCGCGCCGAGGCAACATCCCACGGCCCTGGTATCAGGAAGGTCTCAGAACCTTCGTGAAGGGCCTGCATTGTCTGAGCTTTCTCCAGCTGTGTCGGCATTTCTCGCCCTCTCAGTAACTGCGTTTTTCAATCCTAGATGGTGTAACTGTCAAAGCCGTGTCACAATGACAGATATCCCGACGATCGTGCCATATTGCTCCCCCCTTTGGATTGCCCATGCCTCACTACCAAGTTCCCACGCTACAAACCACGTTCAATGGAGAGGGCTTTCCACGACGGGTCGTCATTGTCACCAACCATGCCTCTTCTTCTTTGGAATATATTGATTTTATAAGAACTTTTTCAGAAACGACGTTCTTTTTGGAACAGGCCGGTCAACCTCCCGCCTATCAAGTGGAAGTCGTATCACGTGGAAAGGGAACGATTTACAACGTCCCAGGGCTCAGCATCGTGGCATCCAACGCCTATGATGAGCTCGAGGGCGCAGTGGACACACTGATCGTCCAGGCTGTCGATGATGACGATGAATGCCTAAATGACACCGACTTCATTGACTGGATCAGGATGATGGCACCGCGCGTTCGCCGCACCGTAAGTGCCTGCACCGGCGCGTTCATCCTGGCTGAGGCGGGGCTTCTCGATGGAAAGTTAGCAACCACGCACTGGGCTGCGGCTAACGACTTCCGGAAGCGGTACCCCAAGGTCAAACTCAATCCAGAACGAATGTATATCAGCGATGACGGTGTTTATACGGCGGCTGGCGTCACGGCTGCTATAGATCTCGCTATCGCATTGATTGAAGAAGATCTCGGCTCCGAATTGGCAAGAAGGGTTGCTCAGGCGATGGTGATGTTCATGAAGCGCCCCGGCAACCAAGCTCAATTCCATGCCCAAACGGCTCCCCACGATTTTGATACCCCTGCGGACCCCTTCGTGCAATATATCGTGGATCATCTTGAAGGTGACTTACGCCTTGAAAGGCTCGCTGATCACTTCAATCTTAGCTTGAGGAGTTTCAACCGAAAATTTCGAGAAAGAGTGGGTATTCCTCCGGGACGTTTCATTGAGCAACGTCGAGTAGATTGCGCGCGGCAGTACCTTGAAAGCACTCACGAACCGATTTCAAGAATCGCCAACTGGTGCGGCTACGATACATCAGATGGCCTGTTACTCGCTTTCGAACGCCACCTGAAGGTCTCTCCCCGTGAATATAGAAAGCGCTTTACAAGCTCGTTACATGTAGGATCTCGGATATTAAATTGACTAGAAGAAGCTATCCTTTGCTTACTGCCTGACCTGCAGCAGTCAAGTGTTTCTGGCCACCGAGCTTTATGCATACCAGTAGTTCTTTTCTGCCAGGTTCGGCGGTAACCCATCGTTATGCTTGTGCGGCCTGAGGCTACTAAAGTCACCGACCATATAATCACTGGCAGATCGCTTCGCCGCAGCAATGTCGGGATAGCCGATCTCTGGTAATCATTCCGTTTTCAGGATTTTGAAGAAGCGCTCTGTTGGGGCATTGTCCCAGCAATTTCTGCGGCGACTGAGACTCAGCGTCATTCCATTTGGTAGCGCAAAAACATCAGATCCTGCCCAGCAACAGTGAACTTACTTAACAGGATGTCCACTGCCACTGGGCAAGATCAGGTGGCCAGATTCACTATGCCACTACACCCCGAACTGACGAGCGAGATCTTTGTTCGTCATGCTTGAATGTCGGCACGAATTTTCGGTGTCGTCGTCGCTTGCTTATGCAGCTTGATGTTCATGAAGCCTTTCCTGAATAAATTGCTTGATGAGCTCACGCGGGACTAACAAAGGATAGCTTCGTTGTGAAATCCGATCATCCGGCACCCTACAACTATACAGCAAAACAACAAGCAATATATACATCATCTTATCAATAAAAAGACAAGATAGCGTGTCCGCTAGTAGAGGACAGCGTGTGAATCAAGCTATATTTTTCACTTTACTCAACTTACTGAGAACAATATAAAGAAAGTATGCAGCATACTAAAAGGAGATGACATGAGCTTAGACAGCAATAACCATCATCTACCTGACGCTACTGAGAAAACTCGCCATATAATTCATGAGGAGCTTCCACAGGAGCACGAGGACTCACTAATTCGCGCGCTCCACAAAGTTATTCGACTCGGCGTGAAGGTGCTAGCCTGCCTTATGGTCCTCGTGATCATCTGGGGTATTATTGACATTATATATGTATTGTATCAACAGCTGACTGCACCGCCCTATCTTTTACTTGAAGTCAGTGATATATTTCGTCTCTTTGGCGCTTTCATGGTGGTGTTAATTGCCATTGAAATATTCGTCAATATTCGATTATATCTGGGAACAGATGTTTTTCCTTTACAACTGGTCATTGCGACAGCCTTGATGGCTATTGCGAGAAAAGTAATCATCATGGACTTCGACACTATTTCTGCTCAGTATATATATGCAACTGCTGCTGTCGTCGTCTCTTTAGGAATCGCTTATTGGCTGGTGGCACACAAAAAATAATGCTGCCACGACATCAGCGCCTCGCCTTGATCAGCGGCACCTTGCCTGTCCGCTCAGCTCAAAGCCTGCGTCCCTAATACCCCATGGTGGACTTGCTCCACCATGGCCTCACATGCCGCCTTCAGCGTGTAACCCTGGTAGACCACGAATTGGGTGACTCCAAACGGAATTCCGGACTAAACCTTCTCTATTTCGTCATCATCTTCACCTGATTATCTCTGTGAGCCATCATACTCTCTAACTTAGACGGCCAGATTCACTGTGCCACTACACATTCCGTTTTCAGGATTTTGAAGAAGTGCTCTGTTGGGGCATTGTCCCAGAAATTTCCTCGGCGACTGAGACTCAGCGTCATTCCATTCGGTAGCGCAAAAGCATCAGATCTTGCCCAGCAACAGTGAATTTCCTTAATAGAATATCCACTGCCACTGGGCAAGATCAGGTGGCCAGATTCACTATCCCACTACACCACAGCTCCCCTCTCGCCTCATGGTGCGCTCTCCACCCCGCCATTGCTCCTTACAAAGGGAGCTGTATCGTAATTGAAGAAAGATTTCATCACGCCATCGCCTCAGCGTGGTGAGAGCCGTTTACCTTCCCCTGGAACCACAGCGCAACCAGCGCCAGAAGCGCCAAGCCACTACCGGCCAGCGGCGTCACCTCCAGCGCCTGCTGTGCGACCAGCGCACTCCCCACGGCGGAGCCGGCCGAGATGCCGATGTTGAACGAGGAAATGTTGAGCGCCGAGGCGAAGGCCACCGCCCGCGGCCGATGCTGCTCGGCCGTGGCCAGCATGCCGGACTGAAAGGCCGGCGACAGCCCGAAGGCCAAGGCGCCCCACACCGCCAGCCAGACCGGCATCAGCCACCTCGCCTCGCCACAGGCGTGGATGATCGCCAGGATCGCCGCCAGACCGACCAGCAACCAGGCGGCCGTGCGCCGCCAGCCGATGATGCCGACCAGCCGCCCACCCATCAGGTTACCTACGAGGGTCGCGCCACCGAAGACCACCAGCAGGCCACTGGCGGCCGCCGTGGAGAAGCCCGTCTGCTCGGTCAGCCAAGCGCTGATGTAGGTAAACAGCGGGAAGGTCGCCCCAAAGCCCAGCGCCGTCAACACCATGGTCAACACGATAACTGGATGTCCGAGGGCAGATAGCTGCTCCCTCCAACTCCCTGTGGGCTGAGCCGCCAGCGAGGCCGGAATCCAATGCCAAAGCGCGATAAGTGCGATGACCGCCAAGACTAGAATCGCCACGAAAGGCATCCGCCACCCCATGCCGTTCCCCAGCAGGCTGCCGATTGGCACGCCCACGACCATGGCCAGCGTCAGCCCCGAAAACATCAGCGCAATGGCACTGCCGGATCGCCCCTCCGGCGCCAGCCGACTGGCCACAGTGGCCCCCAAGGCGAACAGGGCACCATGCGCCACGGCGGTGGTGACACGACCGAGCATCAGGCTGGTAAAGTCCTGGGCGACGACCGACAACAGGTTGCCAATCACGAAGAGCGTCATCAGCCCCGTCAGCACCCGACGCGGCGCAAAGCGGGACAGCGTCAGCATGAGCAGCGGCGTACCGATCGCCAGGGCCAGGGCGTAGCCACTCACCAGCGCACCGGCACGATCCTGAGTGACGCCCAGATCGGAGGCGATCGCGGGCAGCACCCCGACCACGATGAACTCCGCCATGCCGATGGCAAAGGCGGCGACCGCCAATGCCAGGACGGCAGGATGCTGGCCGCGCATCATGCCGCCTCCCGGGCCATCAGGCGCGGCCCCAGCTGGGCAAGGGTCTCATCCAGTTCGACGGTCGCGCCGGCCACACCGACCGCCCCGACCACGCTCTGTTGTGCATCGCGCAGTACCACGCCGCCCCCGAAGCTGATCAGGCCTCCGTTGGTGTTCTCCAGGGTATAGATCGCCTCTCCCGGGGCGGCGATCTGGCCCAGCTGGGCACTGTCAGTCTGGAACAGCGACGCCGTGCGCGCCTTCTTGATCGCGACGTCGATACTGCCGGGGACCGCGCCATCCATACGTTCGAAGGCGACCTGAAGGCCGCTGGCATCCACGATGGCCAGCGAGACGGCGAATCCCTCATCGGCGGCGGCTTGGCGGATACCGGCGATGATGTGGTGGGCATCGTCAAGATGCATGTCATTCTCCTCAAGAATCTGGTCAAGATCAGCGCCGTCGGCGACGACGCGATGAGGAGCATGCCAATGCCGCGCAGGCAGGCATAGGAGGAGCGGCGGATGCCGACCAACATTCGACAATGTCGAACGGCGGGACGGACAGGAGAATCAGCGCGCCAGTAGCTGCTTCGCCAATCGATTCAACCGCGACGGTGACCAGCGCGAGGCCGGCCCTGCCATGCCCAGTGCCGCCACGCAGTCGCCCCGCTGCCGCAAGGGGATCGCCAGACAGCAAAGACCCGCCTCGACTTCCTCGAGATCCAGCGCGAAGCCGCGGGCGCTGACCTCCCGAAGCTGGGCCTCCTGCACATCGCTCAGGGGGCCATTGCGTCTGACCTGGCGCAGCAGGCCATCATCGTTGGCCAGGAAGACATGGCCAATGGCCGAATGACGCAGCGATTCCCGGCGCCCTCGAGGACTCTGGACACGACGCGGCTGCCGACCCTCCACGGCCTCAAGATACAGGTACTCCTGGCTACCGCAGGGAGTGGCCAGATAGACGGTCTCATCACTCAGCGCCGCAGCCTCGTCCAGCAGCGCGCGGTAGTGTTGACGGAGCTGCTCGCGCTCCTGTGCCAGAGGCTCGGCCAGCTCATCAAGTCGCAACCCGAGCCAGTAACCCTCGGACAGGCGACGCACGTAGCCCAGCGCCACCAGGGTATCCAGCAGCCCATGAACGGTAGTCTTGCTCAGGCCCGCCTCGGCACTGAGGCTCGCCAATGTCAGTGGCTTATCTGCGTGACGTAGCGCCTCCAGCAGCAGGAAGCTGCGTGATACCGACTGAATCATCCTGGTCACGAGCATGCCTCATCGTTTCGTCGGGGCCACTTCATAGGGTCTCCCAGAGGCCGCGGTATTCACCTCGTGATTCTGTACATGGTGCTTTCATGCCGTCACTCCTCCACGACATCGGCCGGTAAGGACTCGCTCCATTCGCGCAGCTCATCGAGCACCTTGATGGCCGTCTCCCCCAGCGGCGTGATCGCATATTCCACAATCACCGGGGATGTCTCGCGCACATGGCGAGAGACCAATCCCTTCGCCTCGAGGAAGCGCAGTCGCTCGGTGATCATCTTCTTGCTGGCACCGCCCACCATCCGGGCCAGGTCGTTGAACCTTACCGGCCCGTCCTTAATGTGCCACAGCAAGGACCCCGTCCACTTGCCACCGAGCACGCGCATGCCCTTCTCGATGGCGCAGGGTTCCATGCAGGGCGCCGCGACCCGGCGCCGGCCTTTCGGATCTTCCGTCACATGCGCATCCAATCGCACATCTCCTGTCGTGTCTGCCTAGAGCCAAGGGGCTCTGGACTTGCAACCGCTCGTCGATTCCCGAGTTCCCCCGGGAGATGCCACCTCAGGGCAAGCATGGTCAGTCCCGCGAAGAATAAGGTTACTAAAAGTATACTAGTTGTTTTTGGTTACCCATCGCGTCATCTTAACGCCTGCAGAGCTTGTTGATCCACTACTCGTTGCCCGTCGTGGCGGAGGATTTCATGCGTAAGGTATTGATCATCAACGGACACCAGCCCTATCCGTTTGCCAAGGGCGCGCTCAACGACAGCCTCGTCGAACGCGCGCGCTCCTGGCTGGCCGACAAGGGACACGAGGTGCGCGTCAGTCGCATCGCAGAAGGTTATGACGTCGAGGAAGCGATCGCCGATCACCAGTGGGCCGATGTCGTAATCATGCAGTTCCCGATCAACTGGATGATGGTGCCCTGGTCTTTCAAGAAGTATATGGATGAGGTCTATACCGCCGGCATGGATGGCCGCTTCTGCAACGGCGACGGCCGCACCGCCGAGAAGCCGAAGGAGAACTACGGCCTGGGCGGCACCCTCACCGGTACTGAGTACATGCTCAGCATCACGCTCAACGCCCCGGCAGAAGCCTTTGATGATCCCGACGAACGCTTCTTCGCCGGCAAGTCACTGAATGACCTGGTCGCGCCCGTGCATCTGAACGCACGCTTCTTCGACATGAGCCCACTCCCCACTTTTGGGGCCTTCGACGTGATGAAGAACCCGGATATTGCCAGTGACCTAGAGCGCTTCGAGGCTCATCTTGAGGATGTTTTTGGTTGAGCTATCCGCCACTTTAAGGAAATCACCCGATGACAACATCTCAATGGCCTGGCGCTGGGCGCCCGGTGCCGCTGGCCGACCAGGCCTCTCCAGAGTTCTATCGCGAGCTCGTCAATACCGGTGAGACAAGGCTGGTACACATGACCATGGCCCCCGGCGCCGCTGATGCGCCTCATCGCCATCCCGAAGAGATCGTCTACTTCCTTTCTGCCGGACGCCTGCGCATCGCGCTGGAAAGCGGCGATGTCGTGGAGCGTGACGTGGTGGCAGGCGACGTCATGCACAACGAGGCCTGGGCGCACCAGGTGACCAACGTTGGCGAGACTTCCGTCGAGGCCATCATTTTCGAGCGCCTGGATCGCGACGACCTGGCGTAATCCCACTTATCTCGAGGAGAGAGACGATGAAAACCATTCTGATGACCGGGGCCGGCAGCGGCCTGGCAGAAGGGGCGGCACTGGCACTGGCGCAACAAGGGCACCGGGTCATTGCCACGGTGGAAATCTGGCCCCAGGTGTCGGCCCTGAAGGAAAAGGCGCAGCAGCAGGGCGTTGACCTGGAGGTCGAGAAACTCGACATCACCGATGCCCAGGATCGCGACAGCGTCTTTGCGCGCTACGGCGCCGAGGTGGATGTCGTGGTGGCTAACGCGGCGATCGGCGAGACCGGCCCCATCGCCGAGATTCCCGTGGCGCGCGTGCGCAAGGTCTTCGAGACGAACGTCTTCTCGACGCTGGAGTTCGTGCAGCCTTACGCCAAGGCCTTCGCCGATCGCGGCCAGGGCAAGATCGTGCTGGTATCGTCCATCGCCGGCTTCACCACCTTCCCCTACCTCGCGCCCTATGTGGCGTCCAAGCATGCCTTGGAAGGGATTTCCCAGTTGCTCCATGAAGAGCTGGCACCGCTGGGCGTGAAAGTCGCCACCATCAACCCGGGCCCCTTCCGCACCGGCTTCAACGACCGCATGTACGACACCCTCGACCAGTGGTACGACCCGAAGACAAACTTCACCCCTGAGGCGCCGATCCGCGAGACCCAGCAGCTGTTCGCCGGGGACGATCTGCAGCTCGCCCCCTCCTCCATGATCGATGAGATGGTGCGCCTCATCCCGCTGGACGAGCATGCCTTCCGCAACGTGCATCCCGCACGATTCGAGGAAGACGTGAAGCGCTACCAGGAGAGCCTCTGGGACCGTCAGATGTGACCGTCCACAGGCAACCGGCCATGCGCGTCGGGCCCGATGCAAGAGGATACCGGGCCCGACGCGCAACACCCGTCATCGCGTCACCCCCATGAGGATGTTCCCCATGTCACAGCCGGATATTCACCTGTACACCGCCGCCACCATGAACGGCTACAAGCCGGTTATCTTCCTGGAAGAAGCCGAGATCCCCTACGAACTCACCTTCATCGACTTCAATAAGAAGGAGCAGAAGGCTCCCGACTACCTGAAGCTTAACCCCAATGGTCGCATTCCCACCATCGTCGATCGGGATAATGACGACTTCGCCGTGTTCGAAAGTGGCGCTATTCTGTGGTACTTGGCAGAAAAATACGGTCAGTTCCTGCCCAAGGAACCGAAGGCACGTAGCGAGACGCTGCAGTGGCTGATGTTCCAGATGGGCGGCATCGGCCCGATGATGGGGCAGGCCATGTACTTCCAGCGCATCGCTGCCCCCAATGGTCAGGAAGAACCCTTCTCGATCAAGCGTTACGTGGAGGAATCCCGTCGCCTACTGGAAGTCCTTGACACTCGCCTTCAGGGTCGAGAGTGGCTGGCGGGCGATCAATACACCATCGCCGACATGGCCACCTATCCCTGGGCACGGGCCTACGCCTGGGCCAATGTCTCGGTGGAAGGGCTCGACCATTTGAACGCTTGGTTCGAACGGCTCGATGCGCGCCCCAAGATTCAAAAGGCGTTGACGATTCCCCAGGCACGCCCCGGTTTCTGGGGAGATGCCAACGATAGCGACTTCCTTAAGGAGAATGCGGCTCGCTTTGCCTCCGACGTCAGGAAGTGAGAGCCCATCACGGCTTCACGAGAATGCTGGTCCGTGACCCCGTCAGGATAGTCGTGAGTGGCCTCACCGGGAGTGTGAGGCCATTCGCTTGGCGCTCCACAAGTGCGTGGAGATCAACGATAAAGAGAGAGTCCCATGAAGGTACTCGTCTACCTCGCTCATCCACGACCTGATCGCTCAGAGGTCAATGCCACGCTCTTTCGTCAGGCAAGCAACGCCGGACATGTGACCAGCGTCGATCTCTATGCCACCTACCCTAGCATGGACATCGACATAGACGCCGAACAGCGGCGTCTCGTGGAACATGATGTTATCGTCTTTCAGCATCCATTCTATTGGTACTCCTGCCCAGCACTGCTCAAGGAGTGGATAGACCTGGTGCTGGAATACGGCTTCGCCTATGGCCCTCAGGGACAAGCGCTCAAGGGCAAGCAGGTGATGCATGTGATCAGCTGTGGTGCCGCTCGGCATGCCTACACTCAGGCGGGCTACAAGGGCGTCACGGTGCCCGAACTCCTACGGCCTTTCAAGGCAACATGGCAGCTTTGCCAAGTTGAGTGGCTGCCCCCGCTGGTGCTGTTCGATGCCGGCAGGGCGGAGGCAGATGGGCGTCTCGATGAGCACTGCCAAGACTACCGTGCCCTGCTCGACCTGCTTCATCACACCCCTCTGGATGCCGCTCAGCTGAGCCGTCACGCGCTCTTTAATGACTACCTCAGCGACGCGCCTTTCGACACGAGCCATGAGACGTCATCGGCCGCGTCCTTGGCATCATCTCCTTCTTTTCACTCACCGCGCGGACGAAACTGATGGAATTACTGGCAGCGGGATTCGTCTATCTGGCGGCGGCCGTCATCGCCGTGCCACTGGCCAACCGTCTGGGGCTAGGATCGGTACTCGGCTACTTGATCGCCGGCGTGATCATCGGTCCGCTCTTGGGGGTCGTGGGGCAGGAAGCCACCGAGGTGCAGCACTTCGCCGAATTTGGTGTGGTGATGATGCTGTTTCTGGTCGGATTAGAACTTCAACCCTCCCAGTTGTGGGCCATGCGCTACCAGTTGGCAGGACTCGGGGGGCTCCAGGTCGTGCTCAGCACGGTGGCGATAGGCGGCGTGGCCTGGTGCTTCGGGCTTGCCTGGCAGGGTGCCTTGGCGCTCGGCATGATCCTGGCGCTGTCCTCTACGGCCATCGTGCTGCAGACCCTTCACGAGAAAGGGCTGATGACGACTCACGGCGGTCAAAGTGCTTTTTCGGTACTGCTCACTCAGGACATTGCCGTCATTCCCATGCTCGCCTTGATGCCACTGCTGGCGGTGACCGGAGCGAGTCAGGGCCATGAGGGCAGCCAGGCGGCACATGGAGATACCGAAGCCAGCACCCACGGGCAGTTAGCACACCTCTTCTCGACACTGCCGGACTGGCTACAGGTGGTCATCATTCTCGCCGTGATTGGCGGGATCATTCTGGCAGGGCGTCTTCTGATGCGCCCCCTGCTGCGCTTCATCGCCCAGAGTGGCCTGCGCGAGATATTCACCGCGGCGGCCCTGCTGCTGGTGATCGGCATCGCCCTGCTCATGTCCCTGGTGGGCCTATCACCGGCACTCGGAACCTTCCTCGCCGGTGTCGTGCTTTCGGACAGCGAGTACCGCCATGAGTTGGAAAGTGATGTGGAGCCCTTCAAGGGACTGTTGCTGGGCCTGTTCTTCATCACCGTGGGCGCCACCATCGATGTCGGCCTGCTGATGTCCGAGGCCACCGCCGTGGTGTCGATCGCCCTTGGACTGCTCCTGTTCAAGGGCAGCATCCTGTTTGCCCTCGCCTCCCTGTTCGGACTGCGCGGGGCCAACCGCTGGCTGTTTGCCCTGGGGCTGGCCCAGGCCGGGGAATTCGCGTTCGTATTGTTTGCCTTCGCCACCAGCAGCGGAGTTCTTGACGACGAGATCACCCGCATCATGACCCTGGCCGTGGCCCTGACCATGCTGATGACGCCGCTGCTGTTTATCCTGTTCGAGAAAGTGTTGGCTCCCCGTGCCCAACAAAGCAGCACTGGTGAAAGCCCTACGATCGACCAGCGCGAGTCCATCGTGGTGGCCGGCATGGGACGCTTCGGTCAGATCGTGGCACGGTTGCTTACCTCACGAGGTCATGAAGTCACCATTCTCGACCATGACCCGGAAACCATCGAACACCTCGCCAGGATTGGTTTCCGGGTCTACTACGGCGACGCCACGCGCCCTGATCTGTTGGAGTCGGCAGGACTCCCGTCGGCGTCCCTGCTGATTGCAGCGTTGGACGACCGCGACAAACAGACTCGCCTGGTCGAGCAGGTGGCTAACCGATGGCCCCATGTCACGGTCCTGGCCCGAGCCCACGATCGCCACCATGTTTATGAGCTTGAGAAGGCCGGCGCCCATCATGTCGAACGAGAGACATTCGAAAGCGCCCTGCACCTTGGCGGAGAGGCGCTGACAGTCCTGGGAGAACACCCGTTCGCTGCTCGCAAGGCGACCAATCGCTTTCGTCAACACGACCTCCAGAGCCTGGATGAACTACGCGGAGCCTGGGCAGAGGAAGGGGTCTCCGGTCGATACATCGATGCGATGCGGGCCCAGCACGGCATGCTGGCGCAGGTCATGCAAAGCGATCGGAAAGACGATGCCCTCTCTCGGTCTGAACGCGGCTGGACTCCACCGCCAGATGGCGATGCCACACAATGACCCCCTGGAACTCCTTTCAGGCAGTTGTATCGGCTTGATTATCAACCACTCCATCGGAGCATCCTCATGACACTCCCATCCCCGACCATCAACGTGGATATCGTCTCGGACGTCGTCTGCCCCTGGTGCGTCATCGGCTACCACCAGCTGGCCGAGGCGTCACGCCTGAGCGACATCCCGCTCGAGGTGCGCTGGCACCCGTTCGAACTCAATCCCCAGATGGCCGCCGAAGGCGAAAACCTGCGTGAGCACCTCGCGGCCAAGTACGGCACCACCCCCGAGGGCTCTCGCCAGGCCCGGGAAAAACTCACCGCCATGGGGGCCGAGCTGGGCTTCACCTTCCACTACACCGACGATATGCGCATGGTGAACACCTTTCGCGCCCACCAGCTGATCGACTGGGCCGAACAGCAAGGCCACGATGCGGGGCATCGCATGAAGCTGGCCCTCTTCAGCGCCTTCTTCACCGAGCGCCGGGACCTGCATCGCATCGAGGTCCTGGCAGACATTGCCGCTGTCCTCGGCCACGACAAAGCGGCGGTCACGGCCATGCTGGAAGCCGGGGACAGGGCGGACAGCGTGCGAGAGCGTCAGGCCTACTGGCGCCGCCAGGGTATCAGCGGCGTGCCGGCCATGGTGTTCAACCATCGCTATCTGGTCACTGGCGCCCAGGGCGTGGACAATTACCGGGAAGTGCTGAAGCAGGTGACCGCCGAGCAGACCGATCATGCCCATTGAGCAGAGAGGCATGCTGCCGAGAGTGGCTCCCCGAGCAGGGAGCTCCTCAATCCCGGACACGCGAAAAAGCTCCCAGGCACAGCCAGGCTCACTCGGTGATAGCGCGCTCGCACCGAGTGAGCCACTCGATCAGGCTCGGGCCTCCCCCATTGAATAAGGACATTTCCCATGATCAGCGCCAACGATATCAACGCCATGCTGGCCGAGCACTGGCCAAGCTGTCCGTTCACCTGTGAGCGACTCGCCATCTGGATGGATGGACTATGAAAGCCAATCCTGTGCGATCGCTCAGGGCGTCTATATCCTCCCCGCCTGATTCTCCGAGCCCGACACCTACTCGTCATTCGGACCCGGGCGGCACGTGACCCGACTCAAGAGCGCGAGTGTTTCAACTTGCGCTTGATGGTGGACTCGCTGATCCCAGTGGCCGCCGCCACCTTTCTGATGCTGCCGAAGTGCGCCACTGCTTCGTCGAGAATGTCCGCCTCGAACTGCCCGACGGTCTGCTTTAGCCGATCAGCGCTGAGCGACCCCACCAGGTCAGCAGGCACCTCTCCCACCTGTGTCGCAGGTTCTTCCTGTGCCAGGGGAATATCGTCGGCTGCAATCTGATCGGACGTGCTGACCACCATCACACGCTCGACCAGATTACGCAGTTCTCGCACGTTGCCCGGCCAGCCGTGAGATACTAATCTCTCCATCGCCTCGGGCGAGAACCGTCTGTTCAGTCCGTACTTGTCGTTGAAATACTCGAGAAAATGGAAGGTCAGCCCGATAATGTCCTCTGGCCTGTCGCGAAGCGGTGGAACCTCCACGGGGACCACACTCAAACGGTAGAACAGGTCTTCGCGAAAAAGCCCCTCCTTGACCCTGTCCGCGAGATTTCGGTTGGTCGCAGCGATAATGCGAAAGTCGGCATGAATGCTCTTGGTGCCACCCACCCGGGTGAAAGTGTGATCCTGGAGTACCCGCAACATCTTGACCTGAAGATCCATCGGCATCTCGCCAATCTCATCAAGAAAAAGACTTCCCCCATCGGCCAGTTCCAGCAGTCCTTTCTTGCCGGTCTTTCTCGATCCGGTGAAGGCACCTTCCTCGTACCCGAACAGCTCCGACTCCAGCAGCTCTCCCGGAATGGCCCCACAATTGATTTCAAGTAGGGGACCATCGCGACGGCTGCTGTTACGATGCACCAGGCCCGCCACCACCTCCTTGCCCACACCAGACTCACCCGTGATCAGGATAGTGGTGTCGAAACGTGCCACGCGAATCACCATGTCGACCACGTGCTGCATCCGATCGCTACGCCAGACCAGATCTCCTTCCTTTCCCTCTTCCTTTCTAAGCCGTGTCAATTCGCTCTCATAGCGTTCGATAACCTTTTCGGCGCTGTCGAGACGTTCCTTCAGTTCGAACAGTTCGGTGATGTCTCTCGAGTTGATGATGACCTTGCGTACCTTGCCATCCTTGCCCATCAAGGGAATACCTGTCGCCAGCACACGCTTGCCGGACTTCGTCGTCTGCATGGCCGTTGTTCGCTGCCGGGTGGTGATTACCTTCCAGGTAATCAGGGGCCGGACATATCCCTGACGTTCCAGCTCGGAAGCATTGCGACCGATGAAGTTACGCGCACTCAGCCCATAACAGCGTTCGAAGCCATCATTCATCCACAGCGTCTTTCCTTCGCCATCGGCGACATAGATGCCATCGAAGCAGTTCTGAAAGATCTCGACGAAATCATTGTAGGACTGGCGTAACTCCTGGAGGTCGGGGTCGATACCGGTCAGGTAATGGTCAGGCAGAAAGATGATGACTTTGGACGCCTCGTCCGCGTAGACGTCGACATTGAACAGTACTCCATCGATATCAACCCATCGGCTGAGACTTGTCCCCGTCTCCGCCTCATCGAGAAAGGCTAGCTCAGGATAACGGGACAGCAGTATTGACACCTCGGAGTAAACGTCTCCAAAGACGCTGCGTAGGGCACGGTTCATATATGTAACGGCGCCACCCTCGATCTGCATGTACCCATGTGGTAACCGGTCAAGAATGGTCGTTTCGCTGACTGCCATGCTGTTCATGCCTCTGTCGCTCCCCGCGGCTGGTGAGAGAACCTGGCCTCAGCATACCCCGGAGGCGGGGTCAAAATAGCCCCCTATGAAGGTCGAAACTGGCCCCAGCCAACACACCCCAGTGCCAAGGAAAAATGTAATATCTTGATTTTTATATTTTTTATAAGTTGGCATCGTTCTTGCTCTTCCATTGAACGGACGGCGAAAGGGGCGCACGCCAGCAGTCGAGAAGCGTTCCTCCGACCGTGAACCCTCTCCCCATGGGAAAATAACGACAAGACAAGGTGACAACGATGCCTATCTACCAACGCACACACGGTGAGGAGCACCCCTACTGGCCAGCGGGCCCCTTCAAGATTCGCCTGCCCTTCATCCACTATCGCTGGGAATGGCCCGAAACGATCCAGGCCCTGATCATGTTCGTGGTGGCCATGGCCGCCATTCCCCTGCTCGAGACGTACCTGGGCTTGCCCTACGAGGTGGCGCTTGCCTACGTCACAGTCTGTGGCATCGGCTTTCTGCTGCCGAACCTCCTCGGCGTCCCCTACGTACCGGGGTGGATCACGCCGGCGGTGCCCGTCGTCATTCTCTACCTGCAGAACTTTGAACCCGGCCCCGAGGCCATACGCGCCCTGGTCGGACTCCAGCTCATCGTGACACTGATCTTCTTCATCCTGGGCATCACGCGTCTGGGCAGCAAGCTGGTGGAGGTGATTCCCGACTCCATCAAGGGCGGTATCCTCCTGGGGGCCGGCATTGCCGCCATCAGCGGCGAGATCAGCGCCGGCGGCCGCCTCGCCGAGACGCCACTGTCGCTGATACTGGGCAGCATCGTGACCGCCTATGTGCTGTTCTCACTGTCCTTCCGCGACTGGGTGGAGGAACATCGCTGGGCCAAGACCATCGCCAGCTATGGCATGGTACCCGGAGCCCTCGTGGCAATGGGCATCGGCTGGAGCGCCGGCGAGTATCCCTTGCCCGACATCGAACTTGGCCTCGCCTTGCCCGACTTTTCCGAGATCTGGGGCTATCTGCCGTTCACCGTCGGCTGGCCTAGTCTGGAAATGCTGTGGATGGCCATTCCCACGGCCGTCATCGCCTACATCATCGCCTTCGGCGATATCATCGTCGGCCGGACGCTGCTCAAGCGCGCCGATCACCTGCGTCAGGATGAAGTCATCGAGGACAACGTCGACCGTGTCCACCTAGTCACCGCCATTCGGAATCTGATGCACTCGCTGTTCGCTCCTTACCCGGGCCTGGCGGGCCCCCTGTTTACCGGAGGTATGGCTACCATCGCCGAACGCTACCGCTATGGACGCTCCGCCATGGACACCATCTACTCCGGCGCCGGCGTTTTCTGGATCGTGGCGCTGCTTGCGCTGTTCGTGCTCCCCCTGGTCACCATCGTCAAGCCGGTGCTGCCGATTGCACTTTCCCTGACGCTGCTGATCACCGGCTACCTGTGCATCTCGGTGGGGGTCGAGCAGATCAAGAGCTCGACCGCCATGGGCGTTGCCGGCACGATGGGCATCGTGCTCGCGGTACATGGCGCCGCCTATGGCCTGATTGCCGGAGTGGTGCTCTACCTGCTGCTGGAACGCCGTCGCAAACCGAGTGCAGAGAAATGCGGCGATATGGCGATGCCGCTGAAGGAGTCCTCCCTCGACAATACATGACGCCTGATCGGCGCAAGTCCTTCGAACCGCATGGCCTGGCCATGCGGTTTTTTGTTGATCACCCTGGCCACGGCTTACCGGTCCATAAATGACCCCATCGCGAGGTCATTTCCTACCCGGCAGGGTGTGGAGCACCGCCACTCTCACCATCAACTTATTGTTTTTAATCGAATATCAGTATTGGCATGCCACTTGCTATGTCTAATCGAGGCAACAACATCGACAACCCCCTCAGCGAGGACTACGCCATGCAAGACGTTATCGAAACCGACGTGCTGGTCATCGGAGAAGGCGCGGCAGGCCTTACCGCCGCTCTCGCCGCCCATGAACAGGGTGCGCAGGTCACCCTGCTGTACAGCGGCCAGGCCTCCTCGACGGCGATCTCGACCGGATTCGTGACCTACGCGGCCCATGAGGACATTTCTCAGGATGACATCCTCGAGGCCATGGCCCATACCACCGGCAAGGGCCTGTGTGACATGCCCCTGCTGGAGCGACTCGTGCGTGAAGGGCCGCTGGAAATGGCCGAGACCATCGAGAGCTACGAGATCCCCGTAGACAAGGCCCCGCGGGGCTATCGCGTGAAACGGTCCACCGGGCGCCGTGGCAAGGACATGCTGAATGAGGATTACGGCGCGGACGGTGCCAACGATATGACCGGGCTGATGATGGAATTTTCCTCCACCCACGGCACCGCGCTCTTCTCGCAGCTCCGCAAGGCCATCAGGAAGACGGATGTCCAGCGCTTGCGAGGCAGCGCCCTGAGTCTGTCGGCAGAAGGCCCCAGCGCCTGGGCCATCATCGATGGCAAGGCGGTCAAGATTGCCGCCCGCGCAGTCATCATCGCCACTGGCGGCATGCAGGGGGTCTACGACTTCACCGATACGCCTCGGAACCTGCTCGGTGACGGCCAGGCCATGGCGCTGGAGGCGGGCGCCAGCCTGGTCGACATGGAGTTCATCCAGTTCTATCCGCTGGCCGTGTGCGAGGAGGGGGTGCCGGCCATTTTCATGTACCCGGACTACCCGGAAACCGCGGTGCTTATCAACTCGGATGGCGAAGACCTGATCGAGAAGCACATCGGCGGTTCCACCACCCTCGGCGCCCTGCACAACTGGGACCAGTTGAGCTTCATCATGCAGTCCGAAATCGTCAGAGGGCAGAAGGTCTACGTCGACTTTCGCCACACTCGCGAAGAGGAATGGGCCCCCGACTCGCTCACCGCCACCTTCCTCTCGAAATACATCCCCGACTTCCGTCAGCGTGCCATCGGGGTCGCGCCCTCCTCGCACTACACCATCGGCGGCATTCAGGTGGATATCAACGGCCAGACGCGACTGCCCGGTATCTACGCCTGCGGCGAGGTGGCCGGCGGGATCCACGGTGCCAACCGCCATGGCGGCACCGCCCTGGTGGAGGCCATCACCTACGGACGCATCAGCGGACGCCACGCCGCTCACCACCTTCGTCCCAGAACGCCCGCCAGCCTCGCGCGGGAGGATGCACCGGTCACGACAAGCGCCGGTACGCCGGCGAGGGTGGACGAGGCGCTTGATCGCATTCGCCGCATCAACCAGCACGCCCTGGGGCCCTTCCGGTCGGCAGCGCTGCTGCAGGCGGCGCGCGGCGACATCGCGGCGCTGCAGCGCGAGGTCGATGGCTTTGGCTGGCAGAGCCTCGATGAATACGCGGCCATCCTGCGCGTGAAGCGGGTGCTCATGCTGTCCGAGGCCATGAGGCAAAGCATGCTGAGGCGCACGGAGACCCGCGGCACCCATACCCGCTCCGACTACCCGGAGGCGAGCCGCGGCTGGCTGAAGAAACAGCTGGTCAGGCTGTCCCGGGACGACGGGCTGGTGTTGGACGACGTCATTCTCAGCCAGTACAGCGACTCGCCGGCAGGCTCCGTCCACGAGAGGGAGGCCAGCCAAGCCTGAGTCGTTCAGGGCCTGACAGCGCTCAGGCCCTTCCACAAGATCTTCTGGATCGCCCATGCACCACGACACGCAAGGAGACGTCATGAGCCTATCGGACGTCCAAGCCCTCACCTTCGACACGGGAGGCACGGTCCTCGATTGGCACCGAGGCTTTAAAGAGGCGTTTCATCGAGTGGGAATACGCCACGGCCTTGAGCGCGACTGGTCGTCTCTGACCAACGAGCTACGCCGCCGCTCCATGAACAGGATGCTGAATGCCGGAGAAAAGCATCCGCCGAGTCAGAACATGGATGGGGTGCATCGCGAAGTGCTGGATGCCTTGCTCGACGATGCCGGACTGGAGTGCTTCAGCGAGGCAGATCGCCACCACATAGCCTACGATGCGCCGCACGCCTTCGAATGCTGGACGGGCTTCGCCGAGATGCTTGGGGAATTGCGAGGCAACTTCATGGTCGCTTCGTTTTCCATCCTCAGCTACCGCATGATCCTGGATACGGCGAAGCACAATCGCCTCAATTGGGATGCAGTGTTCTCCTGTGAGGGCCTCGGCAAGTACAAGCTCCTGCCCCAGGCCTATCTGACGGTCGCCGAGTACCTGCAGCTGCAACCCGAGCAGTGCTGCATGGTGGCCTGCCACGAGTACGACCTGGACGCGGCACGCGCCGTCGGCTTCAAGACGGCGTATCTTCATCGCCCAGAAGAGTGGGGCACAGACATGCCCCCGCCACTGCCCACCGCGCCCGATATCGTGGCAGAAAGCCATGCGCAGTTACTCGACGCGCTCACGATTGGCCAGTGAGGTGCCGCATGAAGACACCATCAAGCGACATGGCGACGAGAAGTGTCAATGACCATCAGAAGTGAACCACCAGCGGTTGTTATTTACCAAGCGGGTGGTCAATCACACGGGACCCGACACCTAGAGATTAAAGATCCTGGCGAGGAGCCGATAGTGGGTCAATCAGACAAGAACGTGACCCGACCGCCACTCACAAGATTTGACGATAACTCATTTTTTTTATTGAACCTTTCCAGGTATGCGCCATTGCGGGGCGGTTGGTTACCAAAAGGTAACTAGTTGGAGCCCCGTGATTCGTCCGCTATATAGATACCTACACCCACTCCACTTGCAGCCCCCCACCCTGCCGCCGGTCCAGACGCATCGGCCGATAGCGGATGCTAAAGATGGGATTTGAAAACTTATGGGAAATCACATAAGCCACATTCTTTCAACATGGATCGGTTTGAAAGATACGACAGACTGGGTGCTCGGAACGGTATTCAGCACCGTGGGCTCCAGCTACCGCAAGCCCGGAGCGATGATGATGTTCAGCGGCCAGGGCCATCAACTTGGCTTGCTGAGCGGCGGCTGCCTGGAAAGCGACATCCAGCGACACGCCCGGCGCGTCATGCTCTCCGGTAAGTCTCTCCAGCTTGAATACGATGGCAACAATGAAGACGACATCTCGTTCCAGCTCGGCATTGGCTGTGGCGGGGTTGTGCGCATTCTTCTGCAGCCAGTCTCTGTCAGCAACGGATATCTGCAACTGGAAGACATGTTCTACGCCCTGGCCGGAAAAAGAACCGGCTACTACCACGTTGACCTCGCGCAACGGGTTAGTGAATTCACCAATCGATTTCAGACCGGATCCGTCGGCCAAGGGGACAAGGCGTCTCTGAACACCTCGGTTGGCGCCTCGGAGCTGCGCATTCCGGTGCGTCCCGTGCCTCACCTGTTGATCGCCGGTGGCGGCGTGGACGCAAGACCACTGGCACGGATTGCCACGGAACTGGGGTGGTCCGTCACAGTCTGGGACCCCCGCCCCGCCAACGCCAGAGAAGAGTACTTCGAAACCGTCTCCCACCTGGTAAGGGGTGACCTGTGGGCTCTCGCCACTCATGTGTCCACCCACCCGGTGAACGCTGCCGTCATTATGACACACAGCATATCGCTGGATGCTGCCGCGCTGGGCTTTATAGCCGACCTTAACCCGGCTTATGCAGCCTTGCTTGGGCCATCACACCGACGCCAGGAGGTGCTCGCTAAAGCCGGGCTTGAAAAGTCGGTAACGGCACAGATCCTGGCAGGTCCAGCGGGCCTGGATCTTGGAGGCGAGCTACCGGAAACCATTGCCCTGGCAATTCTTGCCGAATGCCAGGCGAAACTGAGCGGGCATTCCGCTGCAAGCCTGAGCTTTCAGCTCGCTACGCCCTCGCCCGCGTTCGATGCGGCCGAATCGTTCCATCCACATTTTCCGTATCAGGGGACTTGCCCAACCGGGCCGTCTTAAACCGCTAATAATTACGACGCCCTGATGGGCAAGGAGCACCTGATGATTGAGTTTATCCTGAACGGAGAGAAAGTTGTCTCCGAAGCGTCGGAAGACACCCCTTTGCTGTGGGTGATCCGTGATGAATTCAAGCTGAAAGGCACCAAGTTCGGCTGCGGCATTGCCATGTGTGGTGCTTGCACGGTTCATGTCAACGGCGGCGCAATGCGTTCCTGCTCGTTCCCGGTCGGTCAGGTACGAGGCGCCCATGTCACCACCATTGAAGGCCTCAATAACGAACATCCGGTCCAGAAAGCCTGGGTTGAAGAGCAAGTCCCACAGTGCGGTTACTGCCAATCCGGCCAGATCATGCAGGCCGCCACCCTGCTGGAATACAATTCCACGCCTTCTGAGAGCGATATCGTTAATCACATGAGCGCGAATCTTTGCCGGTGCATGGCCTACAAGCGAATCAAGAATGCAGTGAAACGCGCGGCGGCAGAAATAAATGCTGGTATTTACGACCCCAAAACCGACCAGCAGCGGGAGGCCTAAAATGCAATCCATTAAGGCACTGAAACAAAAAGGTACCAACCTGTCCCGGCGGAATTTCCTTATTGGATCCGTCTCCAGCGCTCTGATGATGGCGTTCGCTCCCGGAGCGTTGGCAGCCAGCGTGTCCGCTAAGGAGTCACTTCAAGAAAAGGTTTTCTCCCCGACCATCTGGTTTGAAATCGATCAGTCTGGTCAAGTGTTGGTGAACATTGCGAAGTCCGAAATGGGCCAGCACGTTGGCACCGCCCTCGCCCGCATCGTGGCGGATGAACTGGGAGCAGACTGGTCCAGAGTGGCCATCCATCACGTCGACACCGATCCGAAGTGGGGCTTCATGGTGACCGGCGGTTCATGGTCGATTTTCACCTCGTTCAAACCGCTGTCCCAGGCCGGCGCTGCTGGACGCATGGCACTAATTGACGCCGCTGCACGTATCCACGGGGTCGACCCCGCACAGTGCGACACCGAAAACGGCTTCGTTATCACTCCCAAAGGTCGGATTGACTTCGGCGATCTGGTGCAGACAGTCACCTTCGACCAGGTTTTTGATCAGGAAACCCTGGACCAGCTTCCACTCAAGCAAAAAACCAACTACAAGCTGATCGGAACCGACTTCCGGGCCCTGGATATTCCGGCCAAAACCAACGGCACCGCCACCTACGGCATAGACGTTGAAATTGACGGCATGGTGTACGCTCGTCCCATCGTGCCACCCACCCGTTATGGCAGCCGGGTGATAAAGGTAGACGATTCTGCCGCCACCTCCCTGCCGGGATATCTTGGTTACGAGATACTGCAGGACCCTTCCAACGAGCTTCAGGGCTGGGTATCGGTTCTGGCCGAGGATTACTACACCGCACTGAAGGTGGGCAACGCTGTCAAAGTCGACTACGAGGCCGGCCCCACGGCCAATGTGACCGAAGAGGATATCCTTGCCGAAGGCGAGCGCCAGGTACACGATCCGGACTCCGGCTTCCTCTTCGTCAAAGAAGGCGATGTGGAACAAGCCCTGCAGCAGGCCGAAAGCGAGATCAACAGTCTGTACCGAACCAACTCGGCACTGCATTTCGCCCTCGAACCGCTGAACGCTACCGCCCTGTTCAGGGACGGCACCTGGCATATTCACGGTGGCAACCAGTGGCAATCCCTGACCATTCCGAGCATTGCAGCCGCGCTGGAGGTGGATCCTTCGCAGGTGATTATTCACCAGTACTACCTGGGTGGCGGGTTTGGTCGTCGGTTGTGGGGGGATTACATGATTCCCGCCGCACTCACCGCGAAGCAGTTCGGCAAGCCGGTCAAATTGCTGTTCACTCGTGAAGACGACACCCGGTTCGATCAGGTCCGATCGCCCTCTGTGTCGCGTTTCCAAGCTAGCTTCGATGCCGGGCGCAAATTTTCAGGCATGGATCATGCGTTCTCGGCTGGCTGGCCGTCACTGGATATGGCGCCATCGTTCATGCCCGAGAGCCTGGACAAGAAAGGCAAAATCGACCCCTTCTCTGCCAGCGGTGCCGACCACTGGTACACCATGCCGAGTCACCGGGCTCGAGCTATCAACAACGAGCTAGCACAAAAGACCTTCCTGCCGGGGTGGCTGCGCTCCGTCGGCCAGGGCTGGATAGTCTGGGGGCTGGAGTCCTTTATTGACGAAACTGCGCACCACGCCGGCGTGGACCCTCTGGAATTCCGGCTGGGCATGCTCGATGGTGCAGGCCATCAGGCCGGTAAGGCGCCGGAAAGCGTCGGCGGCGCCACCCGCTTGCGCCATACCCTGGAGCTGCTACGGGAACGGATCGACTATGGTCGCGAGCTGCCGGCTGACGAAGGCATTGGCATCTCGGCCACTGCCGGCCAGGAGCGGACCATGCCCGCCTGGATTGCTACCGCGGCCCACGTCCACGTTGATCGTGGAACCGGTCGCATTACCGTTAAGAAAGTCACCATGGTGGTCGACGCCGGTGTGATTGTGCATCCTGACGGCGCCCTCGCCCAGCTCGAAGGCAGCGTTTTCTGGGGCACCAGTCTGGCCCTGCACGAATCCACCGAAATCCAGGATGGTGAGGTCAAGGATCTCAATCTCCATACCTATTTACCGCTGCGAATGAACGAAATCCCGGAACTGGACATCGAGCTGGTGGACAGTGAAGAGTTTCCGACCGGACTCGGTGAACCCGGGGTTATCGGCGTTGCGCCAGCCATTGGCAACGCCGTATTCAACGCCGTGGGCGTGCGCCTGCGGGATCTCCCAATGAGACCTCAGCACGTTCTCGATGCTTTGGCCAACAAGGTGAGCTGATCATGGAAAATAAACGCTTCGGGGGGATTGTGCCCGCCATAACCCTGATGATGGCCAGCCTGTTGACACCGCATCTGGCCCAGGCTGACGCTTATGAGGACTTTATGTCCGAGCCAAGCGAACAAACAGCCTTCTCGTACCTGCACCAGGTGGCCACCCACCCGCGCTGCGCCAACTGCCACGGAAAGATCATTGATGGCTACCACCGTCCCACTGTAGGTGACGAGCAGCGTCCGCATCCGATGAACATTACCTTTGCAAACAACCTCCGCCTTACAGTAGAGGGGCATGAATTCAAGGAGGTTCCGAACAGCAGTCAGCCGGTCAACTGTCGCAACTGCCACGCCGATACCAATGGCCAGAACGCTGGTATGCCGCCTGGAGCCGCAAATGATCTGATGCCCGGTTTCGTCTGGCACATGCCGCCCCCCACCATGATCATCGAGGATGGCATTACCCCTCAGCAGTTGTGTGAGAATTGGCTCGACCCGGCCAAGAACAGCAACCTGGCCTTCCGGGGTGGCAAGGATGATCTGGTGACCTTTGAAAAAGAGTTTGTTCACCATGTTCGCGACGACCCACTCGTTCGGTGGTCGTGGCAGCCCGGTCCCGGCCGCACGGCCGCGCCCGGTGAACACGCTGACTTTGTCCGCGCCATGCAACTCTGGATTGATGGTGGTGCGAACTGCCCTCAAACCATGTAGATGGGTGTTCCGGTGAGCATAGCCCACTCAACAATCTATCTTGATTACGCGGCAACAACGCCGGTCGACGATGCAGTCATTCAGGCGATGAATGACTGCATGTCATTCCGAGGGGCGTTCGGTAACCCTGCGTCCGATCATCACGAATACGGATGGCAAGCCAACGATCTGGTCCAGTTGGCTCGTGAACAGGTCGCTGGATTGATTCAGGCGCGTCCGGCGGAGATCATCTTCACTTCCGGCGCCACGGAGTCCATCAATCTGGCCCTCAAGGGCGCGGCCCTTCATGCCGGGCATAAACGGCGCCATATCATCACCTCGGCGGCGGAACACAAAGCAACTCTGGACACCTGCGCAAGCCTGGAGCAGCAGGGGTTCCGGGTTACCTATCTGAAACCCGGCGCGACCGGCCTGCTGTCCAGAGCACAGCTCGAACAGGCAATGACCGACGACACACTCCTGGTCAGCCTGCTTCACGTAAACAACGAAACCGGCGTGATACAGGATCTGTCTCACATCGATACGCTGTGCCACTCCCGCGGCATCCTGTTACACGTTGATGCTTCTCAGAGCGTGGGTAAGCTCCGTATCGATCTCGCCAACACCTCTATCGATTTCATGTCTTTCTCGGCACACAAGCTTTATGGCCCCAAGGGCATAGGTGCACTATACGTACGCAAATCGTCGAGAAAACACCTGACCCCAATTCTACATGGCGGAGGTCAGCAGTATGGTCTGAGATCGGGCACTCTACCGACACAGCAGATTGTCGGCCTTGGCAAGGCCTGCGAGATTGCAGTGGCCAGAATGCCACAGGACTTCGAGCACCTGAGGACACTGTATAACCTGCTGACTGAACGAGTTGCCGGCCTGGAAGGGATAGTGCTGAATGGCGATCAAATGTCGCACTTCCCCGGCATCCTCAATTTGTCTTTCATCGGACAGGATGGTGAGGCCTTATTGATGAAACTCAAGAGACTGGCCGTTTCAACAGGTTCCGCCTGCTCATCGGCTGATCGCTCACCTTCTCACGTCCTGCTCGCCATGGGGGCCAGCCGGGCTCAGGCTCACAGTTCTATTCGCGTAAGCTTTGGTCGCTTCACCAGTGCGGATGCCGTAACCCAGGCGGCAGATGAGCTCTGCAAGGCGCTGCAAAACTAGCTCTTGCTTCCGCTTGACCAGACATCGGTTGACTAGCGTAGTGTTTCACAATTAAGCAATATAAATATGGCCTATCCTTATACCAGAATTCCGCAGCACTTCTGAAGGTATCATGGCAAAGCGAGGTCGGCCTGCCACCCAAATAACCTTCACAACGATCAGTTGTCTGAGCTGAATCGCCGGGCCGCTGCCCTGAAATGGCGTGCCGATGAGCAGTTTCGCGCCTTGATCATATTGGGTTGCAAATACGGAGAGCCGGGCACGTCTATTGGCAAGAGATTGGGCATTACTGCACAAACGGTCTCGAAGTAGAGGCGTCGCTTTGCTGAGTATGGTCTGGACGGTCTGAATGATGAAGTTCGTAGTGGCCGTCCACGATCAATTTCCGACGAAGTGGCTCAGAAAGTCATTGATCGGGTCCGCCATGAAAAGCCCGAGGATGCCAGCCACTGAAGCCAGAAAACCATGCGCAGTTACTCGACGCGCTAACAATTGGCCAGCGAGGTGCCACATGAAGACACCATCAAACGACATGACGACGAGGGGATCCACCAGCATGGCCGCGATGCTACCGCGGCGTCTTCCCGACCCGCTTCCCACCATACACCCTGTGGCAGAGAGAGAGGCGGATGGGCCATTGCAGGCCACCTATGAAGACACCAAGCGCATACTCCAGGTGCCCTGGATGGGCGTCGTCACCATGGCGTTTGCTCACTATCCACGTTTCTATGCCACGCTCTGGCAGGGGCTTCGCCCCCTGTATGAGTCACGGCAATTCATCGAGGCCTGTCGGCGTCTCCGCACCCGGGTAGAGCACCATGCCAGCCAGCTGGCTCCCAGCCCCCTCGTCGCCGATCTCCTCGAGGAGGGATACTCGCATCGAGAGCTTGAGGAGATTCGAGCGCTCATCGAGGTGTTCTCCCACGGCAACATGCCCTACCTGCTGATCGCCAGCCAAGCGCGCACCTTGATGGAAGGCCTGCCACTCTCCAAGGCGACCGAGGTGACGCCCGCCCCAACGACGTCCCCAACGAAGACGGTAAGACTCATCCTGATGGAAACCCATCACGGCAACAGCGAACTGCAGGCGTTGTACCGGCAGATCCGAACGACGCTCGGATTGCCCTTCGTCAACACGGACTATCGCGCCCTGGCGCGATGGCCCGGCTACTTCACCCGCGCCTGGCACGACCTCGCCCCTCGAATCGATAGCGAGGCGTATCGAGCGATCACCCAGGACGTTCACGTGACCGCCCTAGAACTGGCTGCCGAACTTCCCAACCCCAATCAACTGCTACCCGAGCAGCTCACGGCAGCGGCGGTACAAGATGCCAGCCACGAGGAGGTACTCGAAGTCACTCGGCTGTTCCACTACCTGCTACCTGGCCTGGTGACCAACGTAGCCTTTTTCCGCGCTCAGCTTCTGTCTCCTGAATAGGGAGGGCCTGCCCTGCAGCCCGCAGTCCTGGAGCGGCAAAGCGGCAAAGCGGCAAAGCGGCAACCGAATTGCACCCGGCCCACAAGCAGATGTCACATCACATTCGCCGGTCTCGAGCGTGGCGCGGCACACGAAGAGCGCCGCGCCTAAGGCCTGGCGTATGCTCGTGACTGAGCGCGAGGCGCCCGACCGGCGCCGAAACGTGCTGTTCCCGATAGGACACATGCAAGAGCAGCAGAAGGTGTCGGTCCTTGTCAGCATTATTCGCGTTTCGAATATCCCTTATCGAAATTCATCAGTTCTCGAATACAGCCTCTCCCCTTAGCATGGAGACCAACAATGTCGCCGCCCCGGGCGGCGATCCCCCCTCAACGGCCATCACCAGGAGTCTCGCATGAGCCAACGCATTCTGATGGTACTGACCTCACACGACCGCCTCGGCGACACCGGCAAGAAGACCGGTTTCTAGCTCGAGGAGCTGGCGGCGCCCTACTACGCCTGCCGGGATGCGGGCGCCGAGGTGACCCTGGCCTCGCCCCAGGGCGGCCAGCCGCCGCTGGATCCGGCCAGCGATGCCGAGGACAGCCAGACCGAGTCGACCCGTCGCTTCAAGCAGGACGACGCGGCCCAGGCGCAGCTCGCCAGCACGCATCGCTTGGCGGACATCAACGCCGACGACTTCGACGCCATCTTCTATCCCGGCGGCCACGGCCCGCTGTGGGACCTGGTCGGCGATGCCTACTCGATTCGCCTGATCGAGACGTTCTGGGCACAGCAGAAGCCGGTGGCGGCGGTCTGCCACGCCCCCATCGTGCTGATCAACGCCAAGGACGCCGATGGCGAGCCGCTGATCAAGGGCCGTGAGGTCACCGGCTTCACCAACGGCGAGGAAGCCGCCGTGGGCCTGACCGAGATCGTCCCGCACCTGGTCGAGGACGCCCTGACCGCCGGCGGCGGCCATTACTCCAAGGCCGAGGACTTCGCGCCCTACACCCGCCGCGACGGTCGCCTGATCACCGGCCAGAACCCGCCCTCCTCCGAACCGGTGGCCCGGGCCCTAGGCCTCTGAGCGCCCTCGCCGGCGCCCGTTGCCGGCATCCGTCATCCCGCCCTTGAAGCCGGCGGGATGACCCCAAATTGTTTAGCACGCTATCGACATGGGTCGGGCCACGCCCGCCATGCCCCTTTCGCGATGACGGACACGGAGGTTGCATGACGACGCACACCGCCATTCCCAATCCCGGCCTCGGCACCTTCCGCCTCGAGGGCGATACTCTCAAGCAGGCCGTGACCACCGCCCTCGAACTAGGCTATCGCCATATCGATACCGCCCAGATGTACGGCAATGAGGCCGAGGTCGGTGAGGCGATCGAGGCAAGCCCGGTGCCGCGGGACGAGATCTTCCTGACCACCAAGGTCTGGCATGACAAGCTCGCTCCCGAGGCCCTCAAGCAGAGCGTCGACGAGAGCCTCGCCAAGCTCGGCACCGATCATGTGGACCTCTTGCTGATCCACTGGCCATCGCCGAACGATGCCGTGCCGATGCGCGACTACCTCACCGCCCTTCGCGAGGTACAGGAGGCCGGCAAGGCTCGCCATATCGGCGTCTCCAACTTCACCATCGCGCAGATCGACCAGGCGGTGGATATCCTCGGCGAAGGCGCGCTGCTGACCAACCAGGTCGAGGTGCACCCCTTCCTGCAGAACCGCCAGGTGATCGAGAAGTGCCGGGAGCACGGCATCGAGGTGACCGCCTTCATGCCGCTGACGGTGGGCAAGGTCATGGAGGATGCGACCCTCAAGCAGATCGCCGAACGCCATGACGCCAGCCCGGCGCAGGTGGCGCTGGCCTGGCTCAAGGCGCAGGACATCGTGACCTTCCCCTCCTCCACCAAGGCGAAGAACATCCGCAGCAACCAGGCGGCCTTCGACCTGACGCTCAGCGATGAAGAGATGCAGGCCATCGCCGCGCTGGATCGCGGCGAGCGCATCGCCGACCCGGACTTCGCGCCGGACTGGGATTGAGCCCCGGAGCCCCGACAAGGGCGTGATCGGGAAACAGGAGCGTAACGGGCGCGGTGTCGAAGGGAGAGTCGAGCCAGCACGCCACCGCGACAGAATGGCCAGGGAAGGCCATTCGCGCGACCCCATGGCCTAAGACGCAGCCGCTGCGACAAGGGCAAACATACCAAAGGTCGCCCCATCGAGGCCGTATCCCCCTCAGGCGTCTCTTGCCGCTAGCGCCTCGTCGATCCAGGTCTCCAGCTGGGCCTCGCTGACGCCCCGTGGGTCATAGATGACACGGTAGAACAGCGGCGCCAGCAGGCGGTCCGTCAGGCGCTCCAACAGCCGCTCCGGGCCCATCTCCGGCCCCCCCTCCGGCCGTGAGCGCGAGGCGGCGCGTTCCACGATGTGCTCCAGGCACTCGCGCGCATAGCGATAACAGCGCTCTCGTCCGGTGGGATCAGTGCTGGCCATGATGTCGCGCAACATCTGTCGACCCGGGACGGAGGTCATCTCTTCGAGATAGTGGCTAGCAAACAGCACCAGATCCTGCCTGAGGGTGCCGGTGTCCTTGGGCACCGCATCGGGCCGCAGACGCGACAGTGCGACATCCGCCAGCAGCTCGTTGAGGGTCCCCCAGCGCCGATAGATCGTCGACGGCGTCACTCCCGCGGTCCTGGCCACCAGAGGGATGCTCAGGCTATCGGACTGTGCCTGCAGGCGGCGTACCGCCTCATGCACGGCTTGCTGTATACGGGCGCTCCTTCCCCCGGGGCGCGCCATCACCTTATCCGCCATCCTTTCGTCTTGCCTTCGTTGGTCCTTGAAATGCCATGGATCGACTCTACTCCGCCGCCCTATCGCCCAGACGACGACCGCATCGGCCAAATGCTCGCACCCATTAACGCAAAATATTTGCGTTAATGTCGAGTGGTGAATACGCTAACGCGAAATTTTTGCGTTAGAAGGAGCGCAGTATGCCATTCACTCGGTCGCACAGCGATGCGCTGCCCTCGGGCTCCCCACGTGCCATGGGGCTGTCGCTGCTCTACGCGAGCACGCTCTTCGGACTGCTCGCCGCCGCCAGTGCTCCCACTCCCCTCTACCCGCTGTACCAGCAGACCCAGGGGTTCTCCGACACCATGCTGACCGTGATCTTTGCGGTCTACGCCCTCGCCCTGCTGGCGACGCTGTTGATCACGGGGGCCCTGTCCGACTTCATCGGCCGCCGACCCGTCATCGTGGCGGCCCTGCTGCTGCAAGGTGTTTCCATGTGGGTCTTCCGCGAGGCCGGCACCACGACGGAACTGCTGATGGCCAGGCTCCTGCAGGGCATTGCCACCGGGCTGGCCACCAGTGCCCTCGGGGCGGCGCTGGTGGATATCGATACTCGACTGGGAGGCCTGCTGGCCGTGGCCTGCCCCATGCTGGGGTTGTCATCGGGGATCCTGGGATCGAGCCTGCTGGTCGATAGCAGCGCCACGCCCTTCCAGAGCATCTACGACATCCTGCTGGCGCTGTACTCGCTGCAGGCCATGGCCATCATGTTCGATCGCGAGCGAGTCGTTCCGCGCCCGGGAGCCCTGAGTTCCTTGCGGCCTGCTGTGGCCGTGCCGCAGAGCATCAGAGCCGTGATCTGGCGGATTGCGCCCATCAACATGGCCGGCTGGGCGCTGTGTGGTTTTTACCTGGCGCTGATGCCGGCGCTGAGCGCCGATGTCCTCGCGAGCGACGACGCCTGGCGCAGTGGTGTGCTCATCTTCCTGCTGCCGTTGACCGGTGGGCTGGTAGCCGTTGCGCTGCGTCATCGAGGCACCGCGGTTATCGTGAGAATCGCGGGTATCGCCATGATCACCGGCTTGTCGCTGATGATCGCGGGCACCATCAAAGGTCACGCCTCATTACTGGCGCTGGGTGGAGTAGCGTCGGGCATCGGCTTCGGGGCTGGCTTTCTCGGCACCAAGAAGGCGATGCTGGCTCGTGCGCCGACCGAGCAGCGCTCTGGAGTCATCTCGCTGTTTTTCCTGCTGAGCTACCTGCCTTTCAGTCTCCCGGTCATCCTGGCGGGCATCGGCGCTCAGCGCGCGGGACTCGTCCCCACGACCATTGGCTTCGCCTCGCTGCTCGTCCTGATCTGCGCCTGGGTCCTGGGGAAGAGCCGATCGCTGGCGTCTGATACCCCGACCGGCGCGTGATGGGGGGCCGAGGCGAGCTCGAGTCACAGCCGCGCGCACCCTGGTCGAGGAAATCGCCGGCACAGCCGATTCGGGTCATTCTGACCGCGTCATCTGACAGCAGCCCAGGCGCGGCATCCCGCACGGGAGAGCTCTCCTAACCCTCTACTGCCGGGGACGGTTCCAAAGCGGCCTGGATCTGTCCACGCAGCCAACCCCGCAAGCGGTCCTCGTGCGTCCGCTGATGCCAAGTCTGGATCACCTCGATGCCGTCCAAGGACAGCGGGCAGGGGTGGATCACGAGTCCCGGAACATGGGCCTGGGCATGTGTCGCGACGCTCTCCAGGCAGGTCAGCAACAGGTCACTGCCGACCACCAGCAGGGGGGGCGCCATGAAGCTCGACAGCCCAGCCACTACCCGCCGCGAGCGTCCGATCTCGGCCAGCTTCTGATCGACGCGACCGTGCAGGTCGCCGGTCAGGCTGGTGACCAGGTGCTCGCAGGCCAGGTAGCTCTCCAGATCCAGCGTCTCGCCAATCCGCGGATTGTCCCGGGCCGCCAGTACCACGAACCCCTCGGTGTGAATGCGCTGCTGGTAGTAGCTGTCGGGAAGCCCCGCATAGAAGCCGGCGATCGCGATGTCGCACTCACCGTTCTCCAGCTCGGCACGAGGCAAGCGGCCGCGGGTGTTGTGGGTCACCAGCTGCAAACGGGGCGCCTCCCGGCGAATCACCGGCAGCAGGCGCGGTAGCAACAGCTGTTCTATGTAGTCGGTGGTGTAGAGGTGTACCCGATCCTCCCGGGCCAGGTAGTCGCTTCCGTCGCAGAAGTCGAAGAAGCCCTCGATTCCGGCCACCAGGTGCTGTACCCGAGGCGCCAGCTCGTGAGCCCGCGGGGTGGGGGCCAAGCCCCGCGGGGCCCGCACGAAGAGTGGGTCGGCGAAATCGTGACGCAGCTTGGCGAGCTTGTGGCTGAGGGCCGGCTGGCTAAGGGCCAGCCGCTCCGCCGCCGCCGACACGCTCTTTTCCTGGTAGAGCACGTAAAAGATCAGCAAGAGATTCAGGTCCTTCCCCGCAATATTCATTTTTTGAATACCTGATATAGAAAAACACGAGTTAACAAATACTGCACCCGTATCTAGCATGGGCACAACTCATGCCGAAGCCAGTTCTGGTGAGCATGTCCCAACGTTACGAGAGGTCCGTCATGTCATCGTTCTCCCCCTCCTTCACCTTCGCCATCATCGGCAGCGGCATGATCGCCGGAGTCATGGCCCGTGCCATCCAGGACGCGCCGCAGGCCGATCTGGTCGCGGTGGCCAGCCGTCGTGCCGAGAGCGCCCGCGACTTCGCCCGCGAGCACGGCATCGGCCGAGTCTTCGAGACCTGGCAGGAGCTATTGGCCGCCGACGGCATCGATGCCGTCTATGTCGCTACGCCCACTGCCGTGCGCGAGGAGATCGCCCTGGCGGTACTCGACAGCGGGCGCCACCTGATCAGCGAGAAGCCGTTCCTCGATGCGGCCTCCGCCGAGCGGCTGGCCGAGCACGCCATGGCGAAGGGGCTGGCCTTCATGGACGCCACTCACTTCACCCATCACCCGCGCACCCAGGAGGTGATCGAGACCCAGCGGACGCGGCTAGGCCACCCCGGCAGCGTCAACACCTCCTTCTTCTTCCCGTTCATGGACCGGGACAATATCCGCTTCGATCCCGCCCGGGAGCCCACCGGCGCCATCGGGGACATGGGCTGGTACAACATGCGGGCCATCGTCGAGTTCCTGCGCCCGCACGGCGCACCGGTCCGGGTCGCCGGGCAGGTTCGCCGCGACAAGGACAGCGGCGCGGTCATCCGAGGAGCCGGCCTGATGGTCTTCGCCGACGGCCAGACCTCGACCTTCGATTTCGGCTACGACGCCGGCGTCTGCCAGATGGACCTGACGATCCTCGGCGAGCATGGTCTGATCCGGCTCGACGACTACGTGCTCGACTGGAAGGACGGCTTCGCCTTCGATCATCCCGAGCACCCTACCGGCTTCGTGGTGCGCCAGGAGATGGCCGCTCCCCACGAATTCGAGCGCCACACAAGCGCCCAGGGCCCGCGCCAAGCGGTGCAGCTCGTCGAGCACTTCGTGGCCATGGCCCAGGCACCCAACAGCCCCGAGCGTGAACAGGCTCGCCAGCGGGCCGTGGCGACCCAGCGCCTGGTGGACGCCTTCGTCGCCAGCGTCGACCACGCCTGACCCAGTCCGTCACGCCAACCTGTCCAGGCCCCGCACACACCCACCGTCGTGAGGGGCCATCACTACGGTCATGGAGTCACCGAAATGAAAAAACTTACGTCTCTTCTTGCAGCACTCATACTGGTACCGCTGTCGGCCATGGCAGATGCCGATCCGAGAGCCTTGATTGTGGTGACCAGTCACAGCGTCATGGGCGACACGGACAAGCCGACCGGCCTGTGGTTATCGGAGATGACCCACCCGCACCATGAATTGACCACTGCCGGCATCGAGGTCGAACTCGCCAGCATCGATGGCGGCGCCGCTCCCATCGATCCCTGGAGCCTGGAAGGCGATGACCCGATCAATGCCGCCTTCCTGGCCTCTCCGGAAACGCGCCGACTGCTGGACAACACGGCCAAGCTGGCCGATGTCGACCCTGCCGACTATGACGCCATTCTCTTCGCCGGAGGGCACGGCACGGTCTGGGATTTCCCGGACAGCCCTGCCGTCGAGAAGATCGGCTCGGCCATCTACGCCCAGGGCGGCTATGTGGCGGCCGTCTGTCATGGACCGACGGCCCTTTTGAACCTGCGTGACGAGCAAGGGAACCTGCTGATCGACGGCAAGCGGGTGACAGGTTTCAGCAACGCCGAGGAAGCCGAGGTGGGCTTGACGGAAGTGGTGCCCTACCTGCTGCAGGATGCGCTGAGTGCAGGTGGCGCCCTCTATCAGGAGGGCGAGATGTTCCAGCCCTTCGTGGTCCAGGATGACCGCCTGATCACCGGCCAGAACCCCCAGTCCGCTACCGAGCTCGGCAAGACCCTGGCCGCCGCCCTGGCTGACAAACGCTGAACGGCCTGTCGCATCAGCCGGGATGATGATCGATATATCTCGTCCGAATGAGTCCGCCCGGCCCACGGGCGGATACTCGAGGGTTCTCCACAACATTTTACGAGGATGCTATGACCACACTTTTTTCTCCCCTGAAAATGGGCGCCAGTGAATTGGCCAACCGGGTCTTCATGGCCCCCCTCACCCGCGTCCGTGCCGACGCCGATCACGTTCCCACGGACATGATGGTTGAGTATTACGCCCAGCGTGCCTCTGCGGGCCTGATCATCGCCGAAGCGACCATGGCCATCGAAGGCAATTCGGCCTTCTGGCGCGAACCTGGCATCTATTCCGAGGCGCAAGTTGAAGGCTGGAAGAAAGTCACTGATGCGGTACATGCCAAGGGTGGCAAGATTTATCTGCAGATCTGGCACGGCGGCCGCGCCTGTCACCCGGTGTTAAACGACGGCAAGGATCCGGTAGCGCCCAGCGCCATTGCCATCACCAGCGATGAAGCGCACACACCGGAAGGCAAGAAGTCCTACACGGTTCCCCGCGCACTGGCCGACGACGAAATCCCGGCCATCATCGACGGCTTCCGCACCGCCGCCGAGAATGCCAAGCGCGCCGGCTTTGACGGTGTTGAGGTGCATGGTGCCAACGGCTACCTGCTGGACCAGTTCCTGCGTGATGGTTCCAACCATCGAGAAGGCCCCTACGGTGGCCCGATCGAAAATCGCGCCCGCCTGTTGCTGGAGGTGGTTGAGGCGGTATCCGGAGTGTTTGGCTCCGAGAACGTAGGTGTTCGACTGAGCCCCCTGAACAGTTTCCAGAGCATGAAGGACAGTGATCCGGTCGGCCTGGTGACCTGGCTCGCCAAGCGCCTGAACGACTACGGCCTGGCCTTTGTTCATTTGATGCGCAGCGACTTTTTCGGGGAGCAGCAAGCGGACGTGATCACTCCGGTCCGCGAGCACTTCAAGGGCAAGTTGATCCTCAACATGAGCTACACCGGTGAAGAAGCAGAACAAGCCATCGAATCCGGACTGGCCGACGCGGTCGCCTTTGGCGTGCCCTTCATTGCTAACCCGGACCTTCCGGAGCGCCTGAAGCTTGGCGCCGTGCTCAACGAAGCAGATTCCTCGACGTTTTACACCCAGGAGACGGAGGGGTATACCGATTACCCTTACCTCGAAGAATTAGCCGAAGCATAATACTGAAGGGGGCTATTAGCCCCCTTTTTTCGTTGCGGAGAAAACATGACCTTTATCGGAAATTGATGTGCAGGTTCATCTCCAGCTCACGATAAATGCGATACCTGTATGGACCCGGGCAGTAGTGCACAGGGGCTTCATGGAAGCGTCTGAGCACCGACGGCGTCATCTCTGTCGTCTGACACGCCAGGCCAGGTACGGCACAGAACGCCAGTTCAGCGGCATGTAGATCAGCCCGAGTTGCTGGGCCGCCAGCAAGGCGACCAGCGCATCCAGGTGTGAACGGGTCAGCACAGCCAAACGCTCACCCTGCGGCACTCCCTCTGCCCGCAACCGCGCAGCTAACTGGTCAGCAAGCTCGCGCAACTCAGCGAAGCACCATTGGCGCGAGCCATCGGCTCAGGCAATCGCCTGTGGTCGAGCGGGGCAGTGCCGCGCCAATTGTTCAACAATATGTCCTCTCATCAGGCCCTCTGCACTTACGGTAGTGAGCTGTGTTGTTCATTGTTATCGGAGTAGTGCAATACCTTGAGCAACGCCTGGCGCTGCGCCACCTGCACGCCACTCAGCACAAAGCCACGCAAGGCGCCCTGCGAATCACGAAATTCACCTTGCAGATCAACGCCAGTCCCCTGCCAATGCCACTCTCCGACTACAGCCGGTGGCGGCAGTACAACCATGGGGCAAACGGGTGTTTTGACGATGATGGGCATGGGTGGGTAACTCAGTACTGTGGGCTGGCCGGTCAGCGTGGCCGCCAACGCACGGGCCGCGCTCATCAGCGGCATCACGTAGGGCTGCCACAGCCCTTGCACCTCGGCGCAGTCGCCCAGGGCGTAGATATCCGGCTCGCTGGTGGCCAATTGAGCATCGGTACAGATGCCGCGCCCGCAGCGAAGGCCGGCAGTCCGCGCCAATCCCGTGCGTGGCGTCAGCCCTACAGCGCCAAGCACCAGATCGACTTCCGTCGTCTGACCATCGCTAAGGCTGGCTTGCAGCCTCCCCTGACTCGGCGCCAGCGACGCTACCCGGCGCCCCATATGAAAATGCGCGCCGGCCTGGGTCAGCGCAGTGGCCAGCGCCTGCCCGGCTCGCTCGGGCACTAAAGCGGCCAGCGGCGAGGCGAGCGGATCAACCAGCTCAACCTGTTTACCGGCAGCCAGCAGGTCGTTAGCAAACTCGCAACCGATCAGCCCGGCCCCCATGATCAACACCCGCCCAGCCACCTCAAGCTGCTCGCGAAACGGGCGGTAGTCGGTCAGCGAGTTGACCGACAACACACCGGGCAGGTCGATTCCGGGTATCGCCAGCGTCGTCGCTTCGGCGCCGACCGCTAACACCAACGCGCGATAGTCGAGCCGCTGGCCCTTGCACACCAACTGATGCTGAGCCGGCTCAATGGACACCACCCGGTTAAAGGGCAGGATGCGCATATTCAATTGCGCCGCCATGCTGTCGCAATCAGCACTGACCAGCGCATCGGCGCTTGTCCCCTTGGCGAGCGCATTGGATAGCAATGGCTTTGAATAGAAGGCACCATCGTCCTCCGTCAGCATCACCAACGGCGTACTGCTGTCGCGCTTGCGCAGCTCGCGCGCAACCGTATAGCCAGCCAGGCCACTGCCAACAATCACGATAGGCGCGCTCACGACAGCTCCACCATTTCGAACTCGTCCTTACCGACGCCGCAATCGGGGCACATCCAGTCAGGCGGTACATCTTCCCAGGCGGTACCCGGGGCGATACCGTCCTGCGGCCAGCCCAGAGCCTCGTCGTAAATGAGGCCGCAGACCACGCATTGCCACTTTTTCATCGTCTAACCCTCCACCGCCTCAGGCCAGCCGCGCGATGACGCCGTCATCAAGCGCCATCAAGCGTGCGTACTGTTCGTGAAACCAGGTCAGCGCAGATTCGAAGCGGCCAAAGTGAATCTCGTCGACCACTCCGCTGGCCATGTTGGCCTGAATGGTTTCGCCCAGCACCCAGTCTTCCATCAGAATCTTGTGAACCAGGTTGTGGTTGGTCTCGTGGATGGTCAGCTCCTGCTCTGACCACTGCTCGGCGCCCGATTGCGGAGGATCTACCAGCAGCACTTCTTCAATGCGGGTCTCACCAGCTGACAGCGGTACCATGCGAATCAGCGAGATGTTGTCCGGCTGGGCCAGTAACAACACCGCCGGCGTCAGCGTAAAAATGATGTTGGCCATCTTGCGCATGTCCCACGCCTGCTCCGGCAGCTCGGCGGCCTCCAAAATCGGCTTTTTCGGCAGAATCATGCGCATCTGCAAATCGCCCCAGCTTTCCCAGGTCGAGATGTTGCCAAGGAAGAACGGCGCCAGCGTGTTCTTGTGGGCCACATTGAAGTGATAGGCCTCAATGCCACCTTCCAGCAGGATCTTCCAGTTGGCCTTGATCACATAGCTGCGGCGCTTGTAGACCCGTTGGGCAGCAAGCTTGAGGTAGTCAAAGCCGGACGCCATTTCCGGCGCCAGCAGATCCTCGGGCACTTCGGCATTGCGGTCCGGGTGGAAGAACACCATGCCGCCCAGCTCCCGACAGTGAAACTCGACCAGCCCGAGCTTCTGCTGGTCCAGATCAGCAAAGCCGCGCTCAAAATCCGGCGCTCCGGCTAGGTTGCCCCGGGTGTCGTAGGTCCAGGCGTGATAGGGGCAGACAAAGCGCTTGCGACAACCGCTTTCACCGGTTGCTACCAGCCGGGCATTGCGGTGTCGGCAGGCGTTGGCAAACACCCGAACCTGCTGATCCTCACCCCGCACCAGCAACAGCGGTACACCCTTGACCCACTCCACACTGAGGTAGTCGCCGGGGTTGGGTATTTCGGCGCCAGCCGCAAGCGCAATAGGCTGGCGCTGAAACAGCATATCGTTCTCTCGCTCAAACCAGGCAGCGGAGATGTAGCGGTCAGTGGCGTGGGTCTGAGTCGATTCGTGGTACTGCGTCTCACCACGCGCCTTCAGCTCCAGCGCCTGCTTGATCAGTCGAATTTCCGTCTGGCGATCCATGGTCAGGTCCTCATCAGGTAGCCCTCCTGCGGCGCGGCCGCGGCGGGTCTTGGCGGTTGATGGGGCTAACTTTATCAATACTTAATCAACGCCAAATGACCATAAAAGACCACTTATCAACTTTTTAAGACATAATGGCTATTGCACCGCCAACCAACACCACCGGACAACCCCATGCCGCAGCCACCTACAGTCCCCACCGCACAACGCGCCATTGAGGTTGCCTACCTGATTCCCGAGCGGTTCTGGAGCAGCACAATCAGCAGCATGGCTGAGGTTTTCCAGGGCATGCAGCTGAGCGCAGGGCTGTTTAAAAACAGCGCCTGGCGTGGCTTTGGCGAGACGTTCCTGCGCTGCACACCAGAGCCGGTAAGCGGCTTCTCCGGCCTGCGTTTTGATACCCAGTACTTTGCCGACGTGGGCGAGCGCCAATTCGATGTGGTGGTACTGCCATCAGTCTGGGGGCTGTCAATGGACAATCTGGAGCGCACCCGCCCGGCACTGCAGTGGCTGAAACAACAGCACAGCGGCGGAGCGACTGTGGTAGGGCTGGTGACAGGTGTCTTTCATCTGGCCGAGGCCGGCCTGCTGGACGGTCGAGAGGCGACCATTCACTGGGCGTCGGAGAACATCTTCCGACAGCGCTACCCCAAGGTTCGCGTTAGCCCCCGCCTGCAGATGGTCGAGGCGGATCGCATCATCACCACCGCGACCACACCGGCGACCTTCGATGCGACCCTGCTGCTGATCCAGCGCTTTCTCGGCGACCGCTCAGCCGAGTTTGCCTCTCACTACTTCACCATCCGCGACAAGGACGCACCGCTGCCGGTATTTCTCGAGCCCAGCTGCAACGACACCCTGGTGGACGCCGCCCGCGACTACATGCGCCTGCATCTGACCGACGCGCTGACCCTGCCGCTACTGGCCCACCAGCTCAGTGTGACGCCCCGCACCCTGTCCCGGCGCTTTCTAGCCGCCACCGGCATGACGCCTATCCACTACCTGCAGCGTCATCGGCTGAACAATGCGCGGCGCCTGCTGGGCGCCACTGACCTGCAGATCCAGCAGGTAGCCGAGCAAAGCGGTTTTTCCTCGGCCACGGTGTTTTGCCGTAACTTCAGTAAAGCCTTTGGCCAAAGCCCGGGCGCCTACCGCCGCTCCCTGCCCAGCGCGAAATAACCAACGGCGTTTTCAGCGATTCATCGTAAGCGTTCGGGCATCACCGCTTGCGAGTGATGCCCGAACGCTTACGACTGATCGATATCCTGAATTACTCTTGACCGTATCAGCCTCCACTCCAGGAACCCGACGCCTGTGTCATCGCCTCGCCGTATCACTCTCAAGGAGCTAGCCACACAACTCGGCGTCTCCACTGCCAGTGTCTCCAACGCCTTCAACCGCCCCGACCAGCTCTCGCCAGCATTGCGTGAGCGGATTCTCGAGGAGGCCAAACGCCTTGGTTACCGTGGCCCGGACGCGAAGGCGCGCAGTCTACGCACGGGGCGCTCACGGATCATCGCCGTAGTACTTGCGGAGACACTGACCTACAGTCTCAAGGATGCGGTCGCCAGCGAGCTGCTGTCGGGCATCGCAGAAGTGCTCGACGCCCATGGCCATACCCTACTGCTGCTCTCGGGTCGCCAAGATGCCTCACAGGTACCAGGATCTTCCAGCATTGCCGATGGTTTCATTGTCTACGGGCTGATGGCCAGCATGGCGCTGGAGGAGGAACTCCAGAGTGCGGGTCACAAGCCCATCGTGGCAGTCGACTTCGATCTGGGCGATCAACCCGCCATCCACGTGGATAATGAGCCCGCTAGCTACGCCATCGCGCAACATGCCCTGAAGACACCCACCAGTCGCATCGGCATCGTCAACCTGCGCCTGACCGAAACACCCTGCAATGGACGTATCACCAGTGCCCACGCACTGCTTCCGACGGGTCAGACAATCACCCGCTCGCGTCTGGCAGGTTTTCATCGTGCGCTGGCTGAGCAGGATATCTCCCCCGATTCTGTGGCGATGTGGAACATCGAGGAAAACACCTACGAGGTCTGCGCACCGGTGCTGGCAGAGATTCTGGATCTTCCGGCCAGTGAACGGCCAGACCTCCTGCTATTCATGTCCGACCGTATCGCGTTGACCGCCGTGACCCTGGCCGAACAACGCGGCATCCGGATTCCCGAAGACCTGCGTATCACCGGCTTTGATGGTATCGAGGAAGGTCAATATCGCTCACCACGCCTGACCACGGTCCAGCAGGACAGTACCGAGAAAGGCCGCCTTGCCGCGCGAATGATTCTGGGGCTGGAACCCGCCTCGCCTGCTGACGACTCGGCTCATCAAGGGTGAAACCTGTCCGTGAGGAAGGAGCCATTGGCAGTCCTAAGATGTACAGCGCACCAGGCAGTCCTCTGATAGTCGCCTATATCAAGACTCCCAAGACAACAACCAATCCGCAAAACGACTGACTTTGGGGTCATGCTGCCCTGAGGGCACAACTACGTAATAACCACCGCACCTCAAGGGTGAGGGGCTTGCGACCACCAGGCGCCCCTCAGCAAGTTCTGGTGTCACGAAATAGCGCGGCAATATGGCTATCCCAAGCCCATGCAAAGCCGCTTCAAGAACAAACTGAAAATGCTCCAACCGCTGCCCTGGTAATGCATTGCACTCTCTGATCGATAGCCCCGCTGCTTCCAACCACAACTGAGTGGAAGACTTCATCAAAGGTGAATGCGCCACATGATGGAGAATCGGGTAACGCAGAATATCCTGCCGCTCAATGACAGGACCTTTTTCAGTCAGCAAGTCCGGTGTACACACAGCAAGTAGCTCACTGGACATGAGAAAACGTGCATCAAATCCTGGCCATTCACCCTCCCCAAAAAGGATGCCGACATCATAGCCTTCATGACTGTCATAAAGCCGGCGCAGATCATTCATGATCTCGAGCTCAATCTCGGGATTGAGTACTGCATATGACTTGAGTTTGGGCAATAACCAGCGAGAGGTAAACGAAGGTTCAGCTCCGATACGCAGATGGCCAACGTGACTGGTGCGGACATGATGAGTCGCTGTTTCAAGACTCTCCAACAACGGCGCTATCTCGTGCACATAGGCTTGCCCCAACTCATTGAGCGTAAGCCGCTGTCGAGAACGCGTTACCAGCGGGCAGCCCAGAAACTCCTCCAGATTCTTGATCTGGCGACTTACGGCACTCTGAGTGAGATTCAACTCTTCGGCGGCTCTTGTGACGCTGGAAAAGCGTGCGAAAGCGACGATGCACCGAAGAGATATCATGCTGGGGAGCTGTCGTTGCATGGCAGGTCATGACTTTTTGGAATGAACTTCTGGAGAATAAATCGATATCCGCTCTCTCACAAGCAACCTAGGATGCATACAAGGCCAGCCTGCCACAGGATGAGCACGCCCTTATCCCGTGTCCTGAGCCACACCACTGTCCCATGCCTTCCCGTCCGAGAGTGCGCCACATGCCAAAACCCGCGATTGAAGAAACCTTGAGAGTCGACCTGGCCGCCGCCTATCGCCTGCTGGAGCGAAATGGCTGGAGCGATCAAGTCTTCACTCATATATCCGTACGCCTGCCAGGCGAGACACCGGCTTTCCTGATCAATGCCTATGGCTTGCTACCAGAGGAGATTACCGCCTCCAATCTGGTCACTATTGGCATTGATGGCCAGAAACTGAACATTGATGATCCTGAGGTAAATCCTGCAGGCTTCACGATTCACAGTGCCATCCACATGCATCGTCATGATGCTGTATGCGTCATGCATACTCATACCTTGGCTGGCATGGCAGTCGCGGCATTGGAAGAGGGGCTTCTTCCTCTTAATCAAACCAACATGGCCTTTTACAATCGCGTGGCCTACTACAACTACGAAGGTATTCCACTCGATCTTGAAGTCCGTAATCGCATCGTGGCAGCACTTGGTGATCGGCAGTGTGCCATTCTGCGCAATCATGGATTACTGACCACTGGTCGCAGCGTTGCTGAGGCTTACTTCAACATGTTCTATCTGAACAAGGCTTGCGAGATTCAACTTGAAGCAATGAAAGCAGGCCGCCCACTCATAATGCCTTCTGCACAGGAATGTGAATACACCGCCCAGCAGTTTGAGAACCCACGCTACCACGCAGAGAGCGTAGATTTGACCTGGGCCGCAGAACTACGGCGTCTGGATAGAGAAGCGCCCGACTTTCGTCACTAGAACGGCACACCATTTCCGGATGAGCTTGGCAGAATTACTCTCGCTGGATACATCCACCCTGGCACGAGCTGCCTGCACGATGGCATCGTAAAAGCAACGATTGATGATTCATGACAACCATCAACTCGTCATTACAACTATAAAAAAGGTACGCGTCCCATGACCGACCGCCCGACTCCCGTCGCCTCAGAAGTCCCTCAATCTCGCTATAGCACGAAACAGCTGCTCAAATGCTTGATCCCCACGCTTCTCGGCGTTTTGCTTTTCTTTACGCCGATCAGTGTTGATGGTCGGATGACGATCATGATCGCGTTCGTCATCGACTACATAAATGATGTACTCAAACCCCTCATGGTGACAGCAACAGCCGCGGTCGCCATCATTCCTAGTCTGATGACCCTGGCCGTCACCTTCAGTCCATTACGCCACCGCAAGGGGCGTTTGATCACGCTATTCAATCCCGGCATGGGCTGGACCATCGTACGCGTCATCGGCGCCTTGTTGATGACGATGGTCTATTTCGAGGTAGGACCTGAGTGGGTATGGAGTCGCAATACCGGCGGCGTAATGCTCTATGATGTTGGCCCAGTCGTCCTGGCCATCTACTTCCTGTCAGCACTGCTATTACCTCTGCTGACTGACTACGGACTGATGGAGTTCGCCGGCACCTTGTGCAGCCGCATGTTCGAGCGTCTCTTCGGCCTGCCGGGGAGAGCAGCGGTGGACTGCCTCGCCTCTTGGCTGTCAGCCTCCAGCGTGGGCATCATCCTTACGACTCAGCAGTACCGTCAGGGGTTTTACAACAGTCGTGAGGCGTGCACGATCGCGACCAACTTCTCGATCGTCTCGATTGCGTATTCTTACTTGCTGCTAAAGCTGATCGGCCTCGAGGAGATGTTCATTCAATGGTACATCGCCGTTGCCATCACCGGCGTCCTGTGCGCCATCATTGTGCCCAAGCTGCCACCGCTTCGTAACAAATTGCCGATCTACCATCCCGCAGTCGGCAAGCAGCTCAAGACAGACCGTCGTCCTGGAGAAGGTGTACTGGCCCTTGGTCTACGCCGCGCCGTCGAACGTGCCGAGAAAGCCAACTCTCCCACAGAACAGCTCAAGCAAGGGCTTCAGATCAGCGCAGATGTGGCCTTCTCCATCTATCCGGCCATGATGTTGGTGGGATGTGTCGGATTGGCGCTGATCGAGTTCACCCAGTTATTCCAGGTGCTATCACTGCCATTGGTGCCCTATCTGGAGTTGTTGCGTCTTCCGGAGGCTGCTCAGGCAGCGCCCGCGCTACTCGCCGGAATTGTTGACAGCATCATGCCTTCCATTCTAGGTGCTGGAATCGAAAGCGAAGTGACACGCTTCGTGATGGCGGGTGTCGCTGTCACTCAAATCATCTTCTTTACCGAAGCTGCCATCATCCTGGTCAGAGCTGACATTGGGCTCACATTACGTGACCTGGTCATGATCTATGCCCTGCGAGTGATGATCTCGCTACCTATCCTCGCCCTGCTGGGCCATTGGATGATCGGCTGATGAACGGGCGTGTATCCCATCGTGATGCACGCCCGTGCCTCGCTCTTCTCTCGTGCTGTGCCTCCCCCTTTCGATTATGAGTTCATGATAATGATTACCTCCAGCACTCTGACGACACCTTCTTTTGTAGCGGCCTCTTCACCGGCAGAAACTGCCGATATCGTATTGATCAATGCCAACATCCATACCGTGGACGACAATACTCCCCGGGCGAAAGCCGTCGCGATTCGCAGCGGTCGCTTCATGGCCGTCGGTAATGAAGATGATGTGACGCCCTTCATTGGAGACCACACCAAGGTCATCGATCTTGAAGGTCGATTCGTGATGCCCGGTCTTTATGATATGCATACTCACCCCGACCTGGCATTGGCGCCCGGCTATGCCGACTATCTGAATATCGGTTTTGAGGATCCCACCCCAGAGGAGGTCAAGCAGGCAATACTCGACTACGCCGACAGTCATCCGGGCGATGGCTGGATCTACGGCCAATATTTCGTGCGCTATACCTTCAAGCAGGCTGGGTTGGTCGCTGATCGTGACTGGCTGGACAGCTTCATGCCTGATCGCCCTGTGGCCATTCTTGATCGCTCATGGGGCTGCATGATGGTCAACTCGCGCGCACTGGCGCTGGCAAACATTACCGCTGAGACCCAGGACCCACGTCATGGCTATATCGAGCGAGACTCCATTACCCATGAACCTTCCGGCATTCTGGTCGATGGTGCCTACGCCATCATCCACGCTACCATGCCACCAACACCGCAGCATGCGCTGACACGTGCCTATCGAGAGGGGCTGCATTTCCAGAGTGGACATGGCGTGGTGGGCACCAAGTACGTGCACGTCTGCGAACACCGCCTGAATGCACTTCGCAGTCTCGATCAAGATGGCAAGCTATCCGTCCGAGTAGAAGCAGCCATCAGCTGGCAGGATGATATCTTCCCGGTCAAACGGCGCTGGGAGCTACTGGCAGGAGAGCGTCATTACTATCGAAGCAATCGCCTGAATGCCAATGCGGTGAAGTTTCACTTCGATGGCACCCATGAATCACGTTCGTCCTATCTATCAACTCCCTGGCCAGGCGAGAAGAACTGGAGAGGACACCTGAATCTCACGCCAGAGCATATCGTCGACATGGTAGTCGACATGGATCGCAAAGGGGTTCGTGTCATCGCGCACTGCACCGGTGATGGAGCTTCCGATATCTTCCTGGATGCCGTCGCTCAAGCAAGAGCACGTAATGGCAATAATGGCGTGCGTCATCAATGCGCCCATAGCACAACGCTACTGGACACCAACCTTGTACGCTTCAAAGCACTGGATGTTACTGCCGAATTCTCGCCCGTGGGGTGGTTCCCCTCCTCCTTCGCGAATGCTCGCGCTGTTTTCGGCGAAGAACGCATGCAGCGTGCCTACAACTTCAAGGGCGTCATAGAGGCCGGCGGCAATGCCGTGATGGGGACAGACTGGCCAGTCTCCAGCCTGAACCCGTGGATCGGGTTCGAAGCCATGATTACCCGTCAAAACCCCTTCGGTGAAGAAGAAGGTCAGTTCTTTGGTCACCCCATCTCTCTAGAGCAAGCCATCCGTGTCATGACGATCAACGGCGCATGGTGCATGGGAATCGAACAACACGCGGGATCAATATCAGTCGGCAAGTCGGCTGACCTCATCGTGCTGGACCGTGACCTCTTCGATATCGCCATCAAGGGAAATCTGCATGCCACACAAGTGGAGCTGACTCTGCTGGAAGGAGAAGTGACATGGGATCGTCTGGGAGCCTTCACGGATACCGATATGGCTGCTACCTGGCAGGAACCACTGCCCGCCTTCTGACACCCGACTTCCTGACCACGAGCCAAGCGAAGCGGCTTGACTCAATAATGAGAAGAAACTCCCATGACACAACAACACAGCATTCCCGTCACGCTGGTCGCAGGCTTTCTCGGTGCGGGCAAGACGACGCTGCTCAATCACCTGCTCAACAGTGACCACGGTCGCCGCATGGCCGTGATGGTAAATGACTTCGGGGCTATCAACATTGATTCACAGTTGATCGTCAGCCAGACCCAGACCACCGTCAGTCTGGCGAATGGATGTATCTGCTGCACGGTGGAGGGTGACTTGATCGCGCAACTTTCCACGCTGTTGGCAGACCCACAGAAACGCCCCGAGCATCTGGTCATCGAAGCCAGCGGTGTCTCGAATCCTGTCAAGATCGCCAACACCTTGCGCTATCCTCAGTTTCGTCAGTCGCTCCATATCGATGGCATTCTGACTGTAGTCGATGCTGCTCAATTTGATGATCTGGATAGTGATATGACACGGCTTGCCACCGAGCAGCTAGATGCTGCTGATATCATCATACTCAACAAAACTGACCTACTAACACCAGATCAACACACTTCACTCAAGGCACGTTGGCTATATCCGAACGCGCGCGTGATAGAAAGTGAATATGGTGTAGTCCCACTGGAGCTGTTACTCGGTGTGGAAAGAAAGGTGACTGCTGAACCAGTCAGCCCTGATAGCGGTAACTCCCCAGCATCCACGATGGCGTTTGGAACGTTCAGGGCAGTCCCACTCCATCACGATAATCTATTCGATACATGGAGCTGGCAAAGCGATATCCCACTGAACCTGAAGGCTCTTCGCAAGGTGATGGCTAACCTCCCCGCCACTATTTACCGTGCCAAGGGCATTTGTCATGTCGCGGAAGCTCACGATCAGAAATGTATTCTTCATCTTGTAGGGGCACGTTGCGAGATCACACCTACAGAACCATGGAATGGACAAACGCCAGGCACTCAACTGATTGTGATTGGAAAGCGCGGCACTATGGATGCCAATAATTTGAGAATGCTCCTTGAGGCATGTCATGACGAAGTAGAGACGAAAGCAGCCATCCACTGATGCATTCAACAAAATAAAGTCAGAGGCTCTTCTGATAGGTGAACTCCTGATGGGCGCCTTGCAGAAAAGGTGTATAGCCAAGGCGCTCTCCCCGGCTGCCTACAGCCCTACCACTGCCGAATCGTGGCAGGTATCATCCCCAGCCCGTTCATCGCAGCCGAGGGAGGTTTCCATGCCGATCCTGCACAGCATCATTCACCGTATCGACAAGGGCAATAGCGAGACGCCAGCCCAGCTGGTGCCTGCCGACACCACCTTGGCAGCATCCGATGCATTGGAAGATCTGGTGTCCGGACTCAATGATGCCTACCACGGCAAGGCCAAGAACTGGGGGCGATTCAATGAAGACGCACCTGCCGCCTTCCCTGCCGAGCTGGCGTCTTTCCTCGCAGGTGAAACCGATTTCGCGAGCCTGACCCAGACGCTTGCCGGTCGACTCATGCCGTTGATCGATGACAACCTCCCGACAGGCGGCCATCTGCTGGTGGTGGATCACCAGCAGGGCGAGACGCGCCACCTGTTCATGGCGTTGCTGCACCATCGTGACGGCTTCGCGATCGACGAGTCCCTCGCGGTAACCCCAGCCCGACAGCTCAACCTGACCCAGATGTCATTGGCCGCACGACTGGATATCAGTCAGTGGCAAGGTAGCTCGACGTCTCACCCCTATCTGTCCTGGGCGCGCGATCGCGGACGCACCAAGCTCGCCGAGGCTTTCGCCGAAACACTGGGCGCACAGGAGCAGCGGGATGCCGGCCAGGAAACCCGCACCCTGCTCAAGGCGTTCAGCGACTATGTCGAGAAGGAAGACATGGCCGAGGAAGCCAGCCGCGAAAAGACCGATACCCTAGTCGATTATGCCACCGACCAGGCCAAGCTCGGCGAGCCGATCACTCTGGATCAGCTGTCTGAGCTGATCGATGAAGAGCATCCGCAGGCCTTCTACGACCACATTCGCAACAGTGACTACGGACTGTCACCGGAAATCCCGCCGGACAAGAAGACGCTCAACCAGTTCAAGCGTTTCACCGGGCGCGCCGCGGGCGTCTCGATCAGCTTTGACTCGCACCTGCTGGGCGACTCGGTGGAATACGATGAAGCAAGTGACCGTCTGATCATCAAACAGGTTCCGACAGGGCTGCGCGATCAGCTCAAGCAACGCTGAAGCCTCTGATCAGACAACCTCGCCTGATGTATATCCGTCAGACACACGAAGGCCAGGCAGATGCCTGGCCTTCGTGTGTCTGACAAGAAACCGTGTGCTCCGGCCTTTACAGCCCTTCGAGAATCTCATTCATCTGGGCGCGCACACTCTGCAAGCCATTGCCGGAGAGATACCAAAGCCCCGGGGATAGCACGGTGACACCAATGTCCGCCCCGCCAGCATCGGCCAGCGCAGCCTCAAGCGCGTCAGCATCCATCGGGGTCTGGCCAATGGCAGCACTGCGGTCGATTACATACAGTGCATCCGGCGCCATCTCGGCAATATTCGCTGGCGTCAGCGGGTAGAAAGTACGCGCACCACGGCTGACCGGCTCCACGGAGTTAGGCAGCGCCGGCTGATCGATCTGCAGCAGCTCAGTGACAATCGGCTCCTGGCGCAGAACATAACTACCGTCGTTATGGATCACAACCAACGCGTCAAGATCTTCCGCCAGCCCTTCACGCGCCGTCGCGATATCCGACTCGAGCGCTGCCAGCTTCTCACGTGCCTTTTCCTCAGCATGATACGGGGACGCCAAGCTCAGTACCTTGTCGCTCAGTGCTTCGAAGTAGTCACCTTCCTTGAGAGTGACATCTCGCGTTTCCGCCACAGCCTTGAGCGCCTCAAGTGATCCGGACTGACGGCCGGTGACCAGAATCAGGTCCGGCTCCAGGCCCGCGATCGCCTCGACATCAGGCTCCTTGAGCCCGCCGATATCTGCCCGACCTTTGACCAGGTGTGACACATAGGCGGGCGCAGACTGATGTGGTACCCCGACGAGGTGCTTGGCCAAGCCCAGCTCATCCAGCGTATCGGCAGCGCCCCAGTCCAAACTCACGACGGAAGGGCCATGCTCTCCCCCGGCGACTTCGTGTGCCTGGGTACCAATAGGTAAAGCAGCCAACAACAGAGTAGAGACAGACAAGGTGAGCCCAGCGACGTTCATCGACACCCCCTTTATTGAATAATAATTAATATCATTTGTGTTTGCGACCCTAGCACGGCTATTTCCTCAAAATCATGCAACTGTGCGTTGCACAACCCGCAATTTACGGACGACTCCATGCCACCACCGAGGGTTGCGCAGAACGCAACTCTGACAGCAAAGAAACATACCTAAACTAAAAAATACGAATGTTTATCATTTGTTTTCGTAAACACGAGAAAAATATCGACACTGATGCGATGACGCCTGTCGCATTCCCTACCCGAAGTCGACGTCAACAGAGCACTCAGTGGCCCACAACCCTAAAAAACCTCGTGGCTCAATAACGACATAATCGCGACCTCAAGGATTCAGGAACATGACAGTCCCCGCACTCCCCTTTGCTCGATCGGCCTTGGTCATCAGTATCGCCGCCGCTTGCCTACCTGCTGGCGTACAGGCTGACGACTCCAGCCAGTTGGAACCTGTGGTGGTGACAGCTTCCGGCTACGAACAGGTGATCTCAGATGCTCCTGCCAGTATCTCGGTCATTACCGGCGAGCAGCTCAACAAGCAGTCGTACACGGACATCACAGATGCCATGGATAATGTGCCTGGCGTCTATGTCACGGGGGGCGGGAATTCTCAGGACATCAGTATTCGAGGGATGGACAACAGCTACACGCTTTACATGATCGATGGCCGCCCTCTCTCGGCTGGCCGCTCCGTCAATACCAATGGCAATGACGAAGGCAAGCAGATTGGCCTCCCCCCGATCTCGATGATCGAGCGAGTGGAAGTGATTCGCGGACCGATGTCATCGCTGTACGGCTCACAAGCCATGGGCGGCGTCATCAACATCATCACCAAGAAGGTGGCGGATGAGTGGTCGGGATCTGTCACGACGGAATATACCCACTCGCTCAACGACATCAGCAACGACGGGCAGCAGCTGAGCTTCTATACCAGCGGGCCGCTCATCGATGGCCTGCTTGGCCTCAAGGTTCACGGCAACTGGACCGGTTATGAAGAAAGCGATTACCAGGGCGGTAGTGACAATGCCGAAAGCATGCCCGACAGCGACACACGTCAAGGAGGTGCCGAGTTCACGCTGACGCCGGATGAGGACAATGCGTTCACACTCGGCTATACCGCGTCCAAGAAGGAATATACCCACAATGCTGGCGTGAGCATCCCGGATGATTCCGAAACCAGTCGCTATCGCTACGACAAGGATGTCTATACCCTTGGCCACAAGGGAAGTTATGGTAGCTTCCTCACGGACACCTATCTACAGCACGACATTTCGGAGAACGTGCTGGACTCCGATGATGAGAAGCGCGAAGAAGTTACCACGCTCAACAACCAGACCACGTACTTCTGGGGCGACCACATGCTGACCTTCGGCGGTCAGTACAAATTCGAGCAGCTGACCGATGAGACCAATGGTTTGCTGGATTCGAATGTCCCGGGTGCCGTCGATAACGTCGATCGCTGGATTGCCGCACTATTCGTCGAGATGGAATGGAGTCTGACCGAGGACCTCAACGTCACCACCGGCTTACGCTACGACGATGACGAGCTGTTTGGCGGACATCTCTCGCCACGCGTCTATGCCAATTATCACCTTGATCCGCAATGGACGCTCAAGGGCGGGGTTTCCACAGGCTATAGTCAGCCGAGTCTATCCGCTGCGACAGAGGGCTTTGGGCGCCGAACCGGTCGGGGCAGCGCCGTCATCATCGGTAACGAGGAGCTGGATCCGGAAACCAGCACCAACTACGAGCTGGGCACCGTCTTCCAGAACCAGTCAGGCACACTCAGCGCCGGCGCCACCCTGTTCTACACCCAGTTCAAGGACAAGATCTCCGAAGACCGCCTCTGCCAGGGCCCGGATGCAGGTTTCTCTGACCCCGCCTTCCGTGAGTGCAACTATGCCGGCACTGATTACTATTTCGTCAGCACCTACCGCAACATCGACGAAGCTGTCATGCAAGGCATCGAGCTGTCACTGGACTATGCCATCACGCCAAGCGTGAACCTTAGCTCCAGCTACACCTACACCGACTCCGAGCAGAAAAGTGGTGAATTCAAGGGCGAGCCCTTGAACAAGATCCCGGAACATATGCTCAACGTGGCGCTGGACTGGCAAGCCACTCACGACCTCAACCTGTGGGCACAGGGGAACTACCGTGGCGAAACCAGTGATTATCTGTCACGTACCAGCATGAGCGAAGGCACCCCCAGCTATACCTTCTTCGATGTAGGCGTTGTCTATGCCTTGAACGAGAACGCCCGCGTCAAAGCTGGCCTCTACAACATCGCTGACAAGGAAGTCACCAATGACACCTACGGCGTGGTACTGGATGGCCGCCGGTTGAACCTGGGGCTGACCATGGACTTCTGACCCTCGGCTGGATTCACTCATGCTTACGCCACAAGGGGAGCCTCGGCTCCCCTTGTGGCGTTTCAGTTCATTACATCAGAGGTCGGTCAGCCACGCGGGCTGACACCTTTCTCTCCCCGATCAGGCATCCACGAAGATCACTTCCCCGGTGATGAAGCCATCGACAGAGCGCTCGAACGCCTTGCCGACCAGTGCGCCAGGCACGGGCTGGAAGCCCGGCATCATCTCGCCATACACGTCCCAAGCCTCTTCCAGCACGGTGGGATTGATGGCGTTGATGCGCATGCCACGCGGCAATTCGTAGGCAACGCATCTGACGAAGGTATCGATAGCACCGCTGGTAGTGGCATCCGCGATCGCCATGGGAATTGGCTTCACGTTGAGGATGCCGCTGATCAGAGTGAATGAACCGCCCTCAGCGATATAGCGCTGACCGATCCGCACTAGATTGATCTGGCCCATCATCTTGCTCATCACGGTGGTCATCCACTGGGATTCGCTCATCTCGTCAAATGTCGCGTACTCGCAGTAGCCGACAGTATTGACCACCGCATCAAAGTGCCCGACCTGCTCGTAGAGATTGATGATCGACTGCTCATCCGTGATATCGACGATATGATCGACCTCCCCGGAACGCCCTGCAGTGATCACCTTGTGGTTCTTCAGTCCGCTCAGTGCTGCTTGCCCCATCTTGCCCAGTGCACCTATCACGATGACGGTTTTCATATTGCGCTTCCCCTGTGGTGGAAAGGTGGTGTGTCTTTCGAGTTCGCACAGTGTAGAAAGGCAAAAACACAAACAGAAACAATCGTTTCGTGTAGATGATACAAGCTATATTGGTATCACTGGCACGACAGTGCGGCAGTTCTGATGCACTGATCTCACGAGGCACACCATGGCAAAGCTGGAACGATTGGACATCAAGCAACTGCGCGTCTTTCAGGCGTTGCTTCGCGAGCAGAATGCCTCCAAGGCCGCAGGACAGTTGGGGCTGACACAACAGGCAGTGAGCGAACAACTCAAGAAACTGCGCGATATCTTTGGCGACCGCCTGTTCCTGCGCAAGACGCACGGCCTGGTACCGACGCCTCTTGCGCAATCACTGGCCCCCAAGGTCGACGGGATCCTCCTCGAGCTACAGAGGTTGCTCACTCCACAGGAGTTTGACCCGGCAGCCGTGCAAGGCACCTTCATCATTTCCGCCACCGACTACGCGCAGCAGATCGTGCTGCCGGCCCTGCTGGCCGAACTACGTCGCGAAGCCCCGGGACTCAAGATCGTGGTGAGAGACTTCGAGATCGATACTCTGCATGCCTTGATGGAGAACAATCACGTAAACCTCGCCATCGCCTTTCCCGATTATCTTCCAGAGTCCTACCCCAGCCGGCACCTCTTCTCCGATCGTCATGTGTGCATGACCTCGAAGCACTCCTCGATCGCTGATCAATCGGTGACACTGGCGGACATTGCCCGCCACCCGAACATCATTGCATCGCCCTCGCGCCCGAATTTGAAGGACTCGCTGGATGACTGGTTCAAGGCGCAGGGCCTTGCCCGCAATGTCGCGATCTTCGCCCCCTGCTTCTCGGTCGTCCCGGCTTACCTGGAAGCCACAGACTCAGTAGCGTTTCTCCCAGCCAGAGCAATCACCGGAGGTGAGTTGGTAGAGCTCGTACTCGAAGCATTGCCGGAGCCCTTTGATGTCACCGCTGCCTGGCACCCTCGCTATAGCGACGACCCGCTGCATCAGTGGGTCGTGAGCCAGCTCATGGATGTGACTGGCTGATACCCCGCCAAGCCAGGCGTGAGACAAGCAAAAAGCGCCCGACAATATTGCCGAGCGCCTTGTGGCTTCATAGAGAGAAATCAGTCAGCGTTGATCGGTCGATTTCGTTCCACCATGCTGACGGAAATTGCCAGGAAGAGAATGTCCTTCACCAGGAAGAAGTTGGCGATCAGTACGCCATCCGTGACCTTCCAGACATCAGGAGTCGTGAACAGGAAACTCAAAGTGGAGAGGAAGATGACGCTGCCGGCAATCCCTGCATAGTAGCCCACCTGGCGATACTTCAGACCGACGATCATGGCGATCGCCACCAGGATTTCTGACAGCCCGACCAGATTGGACACCATCTGGACTGACATCACGTCATACAGCCAACTCATGGCAAAGTGATTGGCCACCAACGGCTCGATCAATCCCGCCTCTGTGGGCGTGAACTTGTAGATCCCCAGCCACAGGAGCAGGAGCACCACCCCGAATACACCGATGTAATAACCATAACGCCCTTGATTCACTGCCTGGGAACCCTGCTGCATGCTGATATCTCCGATTGCATCACTTCGCTGTGGAAGTCGATTGAGTATTCCGACAAGGCTGTCAGTTCAGCGTGTTGCATGTGCTGTTTTCATGACATCTTGCGTTCGATGCAGGGAGATACGGGCATGTCGTGCAGCCGGATGCAGCAATATCGGATTTTCGCCTTTTATTTCTATCAGGGGACATCGGGCACTTTGGAAGCTTCCCCAATGTGCTTGACCACAGAGCCATTCACGACGCTGGGGTGGAAGGTATTCGGCAACTGAGCCCGGCTTCTTCCAGCAACCATTCCCGGAATGACTGTACCTTGGCCACATGGGTGACCTCGGGTCGGTGGATCACGTAATAGGCCAGAGAGGAGGCACACATCACCTCATCAAACAGCCTGACCAGACGCCCCGAGACAATGTCATCGTGAACCATGACTCCACGTGCCAGGGCGACGCCCTGTCCATCGATCGCGGCCTGCAGCACTGCGGCAGAGTTGTTGATCTGCAGACCGCGCGATGAATCGGCATCCGTGAGACCCGCCTTCCTGAACCAGCCACCCCATGAAGGAAAACCGTCATAGCCTTCCATGGACAGGTCGTGAATCAGTGTTTCCTCCAGCAGGGCTGCGGGTGTCTTCAAGCGCTCGGGGTCACGCAGCAGCTGGGGCGAGCAGACCGGATAGACCTCTTCGTGCATCAGCTCCTGAGCCACCACGCCCCTCCACTTGCCTGGCCCGTAGCGTACCCCGATATCCACCCGCTCCCGTGAGAAATCGACCGGCTTGTGGTTGGTATCCAGATGCACATCGATGTCCGGCCACGCCGCCTGAAACCGATGCAGGCGTGGCAACAGCCATTTGGCGGCAAAGGCGGGGCTGACCGTCACCGTCAGCACGCTACGCCGAGTGCCATCCTTGAGGCGCTCCACCCCGAGTGACAATTTCTCGAATCCGGCACGGATATCCGGCAGTGCCTGCTCTGCAAGCTCCGTCGGGACAAGGCGTGTCTTGCCGCTGTTGGCACGATGAAACAGCGAGTCACCCAGCCACTCCTCCAGTCCCCGCACAAGTTGGCCGACAGCGGCAGGGGTCACGTGCAGTTCCTCTGCCGCAGCGGCAAAGCTCTTGTGGCGGGCGCTCGCTTCGAAGGCACGCAAGGCATTCAGATGATTGGGCGATGTCATGGCGATAAAGTTTTTCTTTCCCTACTGCCTAGTTAATCTCGTTTGTTGAATGTTCAGTCAGCTTCCAGAATACGCCGCATAGACGGATCGTGACAGCTCATAGGTGTCTGTCCTGCCCTGCTCATGCCATGGCGCTCGAGTGTGATGACCGCCAGACATGGAAAAAGGTTTTCTTCCCTCTCTCGCCCTCGTGGAGATGCCCTACATGCGCCTCAATGCCGACTTTTCACAACGTGCCAGCATTACACCGGACCATTACCAGTGGGTGCCGTCCCCCCAGGGAGGGGTCGAGCGCATGATGCTGGACCGTATCGGGGAGGAGAAGGCACGGGCCACCAGCCTGGTCCGATATGCACCAGACTCCCACTTTTCAGCGCATGAGCATCCACAAGGCGAAGAGATTCTCGTGCTGTCCGGCACCTTCACCGAAGATGGCGTGCGGGATTTCCCTGCTGGCTGGTACCTGCGTAACCCGCCAGACTCGCGCCACACCCCCAGCAGCACCGACGGCTGCGTGATCTTCGTCAAGCTGCGACAGATGCCGTCCGAAGAGCATGAAGCGGTACGCATCAACACTCGAGACCCGGCCAACTGGCATGAGCAGGATGGCCGCGAGATCTGCCCACTGTATACCAGTGCGACCGAGCAGGTGAGCCTGCAGCGCCTGACGCCACATGCCGAGCTTCCGCTGTTGGTCAACACTGGCGGTGCCGAACTGCTGGTGCTGGAGGGTTGCCTGCATCCAGGGCACGGGTCCTGCCCTGCCGGTAGTTGGCTGCGCTTGCCAACCAGCGAACCGCTGGCGCTTTCCGCCGGTGCAGAGGGAGCGACCTTCTACCTCAAGACGGGGCATCTGATCGCTCTGGAGGATGAATGAACACACCTTCGCCACGCGTTGCCATTATCGGGGCTGGTCTCTCAGGTCTCTATGCCGCGTGGCAACTGGATCAGCATGGCATTCATGACTATCGGGTGTTCGAAGCCCAGCACGTCATGGGAGGCCGTATCGCTTCCGCAGTGCCGTCCCTTGCCGGGACAGGGGCACAGCACCGCCTGGACCTGGGGCCTACCTGGTTCTGGCCGGAGCATCAGCGCGAAATGGCGCAACTGATGCAGACACTGGGCCTGGAATGCTTTGCACAACATGTGACGGGCGACAGCCTCCTCGAGCGCGCCACGGACAAGAGTCCACTGCGCACTGCTGGCATCCGTGATTCGCTGACCGCCATGCGGGTAGCGGGAGGGATGGAGACGCTGATCGAGCGACTGCGACGCGATATCCCCGCGGACAAGATACTGACTGGGCAAATCGTTCGTCATCTCGAGCGCTTGCCAGACGGGATTGCGCTGAGTGCCGAGGATGACAGCGGGCAACGCATGAGCTGCGAAGTGGAGCAGGTCTTGTTGGCTATTCCGCCACGTCAGGCACTCCAGCATATCCAGTTCACGCCGGCATTGCCGAGCGCACTGACGGCACAGTGGCAGCAGACCGCGACCTGGATGGCGCCCCACGCCAAGTATCTCGCGGTCTACGATCGTCCTTTCTGGCGCGAGGCCGGCTTGTCCGGCGTCGCACGCAGCGCGCGTGGCCCGATGGTGGAGATTCACGATGCCAGCCCAATGGAAGGCTTGGGTGCACTCTTCGGGTTCGTGGGAGTCCCGGCAGATCACCGACGTCAGATCACGCCGGACGTATTACGCCAGCACTGCCGCGCACAGCTGGCGCGCCTGTTCGGTGCTGAGGCGGCACATCCGCGGCAGGAATACCTCAAGGACTGGGCAACCTCACCCTTCATCGCGAGCCCGGCAGATCTGGAAGACGTGGCATCCCATGTCTCGGTGCCGCTGCTGGAGGCAAATGAAGGCCCTTGGCAGCAACGTCTGTTCGGTATCGCCAGTGAATGGTCACCGCGATTCCCGGGTCACCTTGCGGGCGCCCTCGATGCCGCCACCCGAGGTGTCGAGCGGATGCTAAGCGCACGCTAGACAGAAGGCAGAGAGATAACCAGACACCCGCATCGACAGACATTGAGCACGACCCACTCACTTTTCCCACTCGTCACTTCGACGAAGACACACAAGGATCCCCATGACTACCGTATTTTCCCCCGAGACACTGAACGCGCTATGGACCTGCTTCGTGATGGCCCTGGCAGCCAGCAGCATCGCGATCTCGATCACCCAAGGTGAACTGTTCGCGCCCTTGCGTCAGTACGCACAACGCTTTGGCCACATGACCGGCCACCTCTTCCAATGCTTCTTCTGCATCAGCCACTGGGTGGTCTTCGCTGGCATGGTGTTCTATCACCCGACCCTGACGAATAGCGGCTTCTTGCTGGTGGACTGGATCCTGGCTGGTTTCTTCACCTTGACGCTCTCCACCCTGGTAAGCGGCCTGCTGTTCAAGGTGCTGCTGACCGGCATGGCGAAGAAAGTACGCGACAAGGAAGTAAAGGAAATCTTCGCGGCCAAATGACCTCAGCCATCTCGAGCCACGGGCTGTAACACCACCCTTCCAGCACGTCATCGCAGTCTTGAGTGTAGTGACAGCCCAGAAGCAGATGGCCGACCGCTCTTCCCTCTTCGCTGGCCCCCAGACAACGTTGCTTGCCGGGGGCCAGTGTCGTTGACCGACGCTCTCGCTCCAAGTCGTTTCCTGCTGGAGCACCAGGTATCGACACCGACGAAAACGAGACGACAGGGACCATATCGACGCTCATCGGGAATTACTTCATAATCGCAACGCAGATGATAATGAGATGCAACCTGTCCCGCATCGAACACAGCCGTGCGGGCGACAACGCGCCCGATGAATTTTCCTTACCCTCCCAGCGAGTCACACATGAAGCCTCTGCTTTCCATGACAGCCGGCGGCCTGCTATTGGCCTCTAGCTTCGGCGCTGTCGCCGATGAGATCACTCTGACAGATGTTGCCGGCCGGCAAGTTACCCTCGACGCCCCGGTCGAGCGCATGATCCTGGGCGAGGGTCGCCAGGTCTACCTGTTGGGCGCGCTGGAGCCCGAGTCTCCCTTCGACAAGGTGGTCGGCTGGCGTGAAGACTTCTCTCAAGCCGACCCGGACAACTACGCCCACTATGCCAAGCGCTTCCCCGAACTCGAGAAGATTCCGACCTTCGGTGGTTTCAAGGATGGCACCTTCGATGTCGAGCAGGCAGCAGCCCTGAAGCCAGATGTGGTGCTGATGAATCTGGAAGCCCGTCAGGCAACCGAGGACGCGGCCTATGACGACAAGCTGGCACAGCTGGACATCCCGATCGTCTACGTCGACTTCCGTGAGGATCCACTCGCGAACACCACGCCGTCGATGCGCCTGATGGGCCAGTTGCTGGGCAAGGAAGACAAAGCCGAAGCGTTCATCGCCTACACCGAAGCGCAGATGGCTCGCGTCACCGATGTCATCGCGAAGCAGGACCCACAGCGCCCTGACGTCTTCATCGATCGCGCCGGCGGTTACTCCGACGACTGCTGCATGAGCTTCGGGCCGGGCAACTTCGGCGAATACGTTGATCTGGCCGGCGGCCACAACATTGCCGAAGGCATCATTCCCTCTACCTTCGGCACCCTGAATCCCGAGCAGATCATCGCCGCCAACCCTGAGCATGTCGTCGTGACAGGGGGAAGCTGGGACGCCTATGTCCCGGGCGGCAAATGGGTCGGTGTCGGTCCGGGGGCTGATCAGGATCTCGCTCGCGAAAAGCTCCAGGCCCTGACTCAGCGCACCGCCATGACAGGCATTCAAGCCGTGGACGACGCCGACTTCCACGCCATCTGGCATCAGTTCTACAACAGCCCCTACTACTTCGTGGCGGTTCAGAAGATGGCCAAGTGGTTCCACCCGGAGCTGTTTGCCGATCTTGACCCGGAAGCCACCATGCAGGAACTGCACGAACGCTTCCTGCCCGTGGACTACGCACCTGGCTACTGGGTATCGCTGAAAGATGAATGATGTCACCTCTTCCACTCCCCTCTCGCAAGGGGGGAGCCACTACCGCGCCTCGGTGGTCAAACGACAACTGATTCTGGTGTCACTGGGCGTGGCACTGTTCCTGAGTCTGTGTCTGGACCTGTCGCTCGGACCGGCACGCTTCCCGCTCGATGAGGTCATCGCGGCATTGATCTCACCAGACTCCGTCAGTGATCAGGTGCGGGTCATCCTGTGGGAAATTCGCATGCCCGTTGCCCTGATGGCGCTGGTGGTCGGTGCCAGCCTGTCGGTGGCCGGTGCCCAGATGCAGACCATCCTGAGCAACCCGCTGGCCAGTCCCTTCACCCTGGGCATCTCGGCCGGGGCCAGCTTCGGTGCCGCGCTGGCACTGGCCTTTGGCGTCGCGATCATTCCCGCCGCCATCGATTATGTGGTCCCCATCAATGCCTTCGTCATGGCCATGATCACGGCCTTCTTCATCCACGCCTTGAGCATGAAGCGTGGCGTGACGATCGAGACCATCGTGCTGCTCGGCATTGCCATGGTCTTCATCTTCAATTCGTTGATGGCCCTGATCCAGTTCTTCGCCAGCCAACAGGCCGTGGCCGCCGTGGTCTTCTGGACCATGGGCAGCCTGACCAAGGCCACCTGGCCCAAGTTCTGGGTCTCGCTCGGCGTTCTGGCGATCGTGCTGCCGCTGCTGGCACGTCATGGCTGGGCACTGACGGCCATGCGTCTGGGAGATACCAAGGCGGAAAGCATGGGCGTCAAACCCAAGGCGCTGCGCCTGGAAGTGCTGGTACTGGTCTCGCTACTGGCTGCCATCGCCGTCGCCTTCGTCGGCACCATCGGTTTCATCGGTCTGGTCGGTCCACATATCGCACGCCTGCTGCTGGGGGAAGATCAACGCTTCTTCGTGCCCGGCTCTGCCCTGTGCGGGGCGTTGATTCTCTCGATCGGCTCAGTGCTGTCGAAGATCATCCTGCCGGGCACGGTGATCCCGATCGGCATCATCACCTCACTGGTCGGCATTCCCTTCTTCCTGTTCCTCATCCTGCGACAGAAGTCATCCTCATGGTAACGCTCACGCTTGATCGCTTGTCCGCCCACTATGGTCGCCGCCAGATTCTGGCGGAGGTCACGACGCCCTGCTTCGAAGGGGGCCAGGTGGTGGCCTTGCTGGGGCCCAACGCCGCCGGCAAGTCGACCTTGTTCCGGCGCATCCTCGGGTTGATCGACGGCGGTGGAGAGGCACGTGTCGAGGGCGCGACTCGCCAGCGCCCCATCGGCTACATGCCACAGGACACCGGCGTCAATGCCGTGCTGACGGTCTATGAATCGGTACTTCTGGCACGCATGCAGGGCCGCAGCCTGAAGGTTCAGCCTGAGGACATGGCCGAAGTGGAGCGCGCGCTGGACGATCTGGGAATCAGTGCGCTGGGCGAGCGGGACATCAGTGATCTGAGTGGAGGCCAGCGACAATTGGTGGGGGCCGCCCAAGCGCTGGTGCAGTCACCCGAGATTCTGCTGCTGGATGAGCCAACCTCCGCACTGGATCTGCATCGCCAGCTGCAGCTGTTGACCATTCTGCGCCGCCTCGCCCGCGAGCGAGGCATGCTGATCATTGCCGCCTTGCACGACCTGGGCCAGGCATTGCGCTTCACGGACCAGGCCATGCTGCTTCAGAACGGCCGCCTCATCGCCAGCGGCTCGACCGCTGAGGTGGTCACCCCGGAGCGACTGCGTGAGGTCTATCGTGTGGCTGCCCGCATCGAGCCCTGCTCCCAGGGGCAGCCACAGCTCATCGTCGAAGAGGCCATCTGATCTGACGCCCTTCGAAGGCGGCCAGCCCTGCTCCTGCCAGCATCAGGGGCAGGGCAAACAGGAAGCCACTCGAGATGGGGGCATGGAAGATCAGCAGGTCCGCCAGAATCGGCCAGAGCAACGCGACATACTCGAAGGGTGCCAGGCGGGACGCCTCAGCGTAGCGCAATGCCAGTGTCATGCAGATATGCGCGGCACCCCCGAACAATCCCGACAGCACCAACAGCCCCAGCGCCTCCTGGGAAAGCGGCGCCCATCCCATCGGTAGCGTCGCCAGGCCTGCCAAGGCCGAGACCAGAATGAAATAGAAGGCGATCGCTCCGGCCGTCTCGGTACGCGAGATACGCCTCACCGTCAGCAACGCGCCAGTCGTCAGCAGTGCCGAGAGTACCCCCAGCACGTAGCCGGTCACATTGCCGGTACTGCTCTCGAGGTTCAGCGACGGCAGAATCAGCACCAATACTCCCGCCAAGGCCAGCCCCAGCGCCAACGCCCGTTGCCGACTGAACCGCTCCCCCAGCAAGACCACACCACCCACGGCCATCATGACCGGCGTCAGCTGTGCCAGCAGCGTCGCCTCCGAGATGGGCAGCAAGGCCACCGCCGCAAAGGAGGCAAACATCGCGGCCGCACCGAATCCGGAGCGCAGCAGATGCCCGCCCGGTCGACGGGTCGCCAGACCACGCGGGAACTCCTTGCGCCACATCATGAAGATCATGATCGGAATCAAGGCAAAGGCCGAACGAAAGAACACCGTCTGTCCCACTTCCACCGTCTCGCTGACCGCCTTCACACACACCATCATGCCGGTGAACAACACACCGGACAGCAATCTGAGAACAATTCCGGCCAAGGGCCGATCCACCAACTCCGTCATGACTATCGATTCGCTACGCGGCTGAAAGAAAGGCAGCATTCTCCCGATTCCCTCGACGGAATGCCATGGCAACGTGCCACGCCAGAGGCGAATTTTCACGATATTGAGGCCAACTTCGAATAGACGCCTCTTTTCCCGATGGGTGATATTTACGACCTCTCTTTCATCTGCTAGATTTGGTTTATCGAGGCAAAATCCTCGATCGGGTTTGGCGACTCGAAACCACAAAGGCGCATAAGCGCCCCGTACCATGGTTGGCGCTTTTTTTGTGTCTGCCATGCGTTATGGCGGTCGTGCGCGGGAGACCCTCGGGTCTGCCGGTGTCCTTTGTGGCCGGTTCGCCAACCCGTGTACGGCCGCCCCCATCACTGTTTGGCGACAGCGGGAGCGGCTCCAACACAAAGGAGCTTCAACCATGGTCCTTCAGACTACGGCATCCCCGCGTAGCCCCGATCTACCCACCCCCTATGGCGGCTATCCCGATCCCCCTTCCCAAGACTGTCGCTCACGCGTCATTGGCGACTGCAGCGAGGTGCTGTCATGACCTCGAATTCTTCTCACACCACACCAACACCCTCATCCACTCCTCTTGCGCCCTCTGCTACGGGCAAGGCAATAGCCGAGTCTTCCCAGACGCCTGAGACTTCGGTGTCACACGACTCGTCATCTACCATCACCTCAGAGAGCCAGCGTCGCTCTCCTCCCCCTCACACCTCGAGCACTCCCACACTCCAGGATTCCTCGACTGCCGCAGCTTATCGGCGAGGACAGTTGATCAAACAGCACTTCCAGCAGTGGCTGAAAGCCTTGAAGGATAAGCCGACTCATTTCACGAAAGTCAGCTGCCGCAACGAGCTGATGAAACATCCAGAGTTGGCGGGCTATAAACCCATTATTGTCCTGCAGCGGGTCGGTGACCTGATCGACCGCCTGGTCATTGATGGTCACGTTGTGCAATCCGACACCATCGGCAAGCGTCGCCGTGTCTATCAACTCACCGATAGCACTTCGGAGCGCTCACCGGATATCCCACTGCCGAGCAATCGACAGGATCTTGCCACGTCGAAAACCGATGGCATATCGCATCTACCGCTCGATGCAGCACTGCAGGAACAACGTCGAGCCTTGAAAAAATCCATGCGGGCCGCGAGCGCGGAAGCCGAGCACCTCTATCAATTGGCAAAGGACTATCCGGAGGCGAAACCCGACATCGCTCCACTCCAGGAGGATGCAATTCAGCGCGCCTGTGAACTCCAGGGACAACTGGCTGCCGTGCTGGCGCTCTCTGCAAAACGCCATGCTGGAGGTGCCTCATGACGCCGCGTCAGATCAATCGATTACTGCCCTCTCTGACAAGCCCGACACTCAGAGCCTGGCAAGCGCGTTGTATTGAGACAGCGCTTCAACGGCTTTCGGATCAGCAGCCCCATTTCCTGTGCCAGGCCACCCCGGGTGCGGGCAAGATGCTGATGGCCGCCGTCCTGGCTGAGGAGCTGATTCTCAACGGGAGCATTGATCACGTCATCTATCTCGGCCCCACCTCTGCCGTGGTGGAGCGTGCACGCGAGACGTTTTCGCAAATTCTGGGGCGGCCCATGCAGGGCAGGCTGGGGGACATCGGTATCGCGCTGACCTATCAAGCGCTCAGCTTCCGCCTGGAGGACCTCAAGCAACTCTGTCGCCAAGGGCGTGTCCTGCTGGTCTGGGACGAAAGCCACCATGCCGCCGGCGCGACAGCATGCGCCGCAAAAAACGCCTACACCAGTTCGGCAGCCACCGGCGCCAATCAATGGGGGTTGGCACTCTTGGCATTGGAGCGCGATGTTCGCTTTACGCTCGCCTTGTCAGGCACTCCTTGGCGCACTGATGGCAGCTGCCTTCCGATGCTGCGTTATATGGCACCGAGCCATGAAGCCGCCTCAGCGTCCGAGCCATCGGTGCCAACCCTGCCATCGGCCGACAATGACCGCCTCGCGCTGATCCCAGACTTCACGTATCCCCTGCGTGATGCCATCCAGGATGATGTCTGCCGTACTCCCCAGATCTATTTGATAGATAACGACGACATACGTCTGGTGGCAGAACAGCAGGCGCAGCGCGAGACACTGTATTACCAAAGCATCCCGGCCTTGCTGCGTCACCCAGCGGTGCATTACGCCGCCTTGCTGCGTCACCCCGGACCTCAGCAGCATTTGCTGGACGTCAGCTGCCAACGCTTGCGACAGCTTCAGGAGAAAGACCCGAGCGCCGCAGGATTGGTGGTGGCATCCAACATTTCTCATGCAGAAGACATCGCTGATTGTCTGAAACAGATGGGACAGACGGTGTGCCTGGTAACCAGCCAGACAGAAGGAGCGCACGCACGACTTGAGGCGTTTCGCTACGGTCATACTTCGTGGATTGTTTCCGTCAACATGGTCAGTGAAGGGATCGACATTCCCCGCTTGCAGGTATGTTGCTATCTCAGCCACGTCAGGACCGAACAGTATTTTCGCCAAGTGCTAGGCCGGATCATACGGCGTCGACATGCACAGGATGATGCGTGCTATTTCTATGCCCTCAACGAAAGCACGTTGCGACACTACGCCTATCGACTGTTTGACGACTTGCCCGACGAGCATGCTGCGATCCAACTGGATTCCTTCTCCTCCCCGACACTACCCGCCCCGATCGTCTCTCCAGCCACTGATTCGATAGCCTCCAACGACCCCGGCACATGCGGAGAACTCCCCACGATTGACATGCATGGCGCGCCACATGCTCAGGCCCCCATGAGTGAGTGTGTGAGCTTCTCAGAGGGAGTACGAGAGATCACTCTTGATCTGGCAAATGATGTGGCGTTCTCCAACGCCTTCTTGGCGCGCCTGGTATCGCTCTGATTACGGGAGGCGGCTCGGCAGTCACGCCCGCGCGATCACCAGATGATTTCACTTTTTTATAGCTTAACCCCAAGCATAACATCTACAAACCTCACATTTACCAGTGGGATTGCTCGAACAACCTTGCATATGCGTGACTCTCAACTCTCTATGCTTTCTAGGGCATGCATTTCGGGTTGGCTGATTTACGAAGGGTGATAGCGTGAAATTCGATGGCCACCTCACAGCGCATATCGGCCCTCATTCCAACTTTTCGACATCGATGGAGATCCCTCATGGTGTCCAGACCACCGACAGGCATCCACCCGCCTCAAAGACGGAGGCATCAGGCAATGCAAGTGATCCCCTATCAGGGAAACCAGGACTCTCTGCCGGGACTTTGCCTGACGGTCTCGGCACGAAAGCTGATCATGGCAAGCCTTGCACCGAGTACCATCCGAGCCTTCCAAAGCGACATACGGATGTTTCTCAGACGTGGCGGCACCCTCCCCAGCACCGACACGGAGATTGCCAACTACCTCACCCGGTGTTTCGAGGACGGTTATAAACCGAATACACTCAAGCGACAGCTGTGCTCGTTACGGCGTTGGCACCTTGTCATGAATTGCCCCACCCTGGGCAATGAGCAAATGATCAAGGGGGTCATGCGCGGCTGTGCACGCCTCAATGAAGTGCCGGTGAAACGTGCACCAGCCTTGATGCGAGACGACCTGCATCAGCTGCTGAATAGCCTGGATTTGAGCGAGTTGCGAGATCTGCGCGACGCCGCCATGTTCTGCCTGACGTTCTATGGAGCATTTCGTTACAGCGAAGTCCTCAACCTTCGTGTCGAGCACCTCACATGGGATACACGAGGCGTGTTGGTCAGGCTCTCCCGCAGCAAGACCAATCAAGAAGGACGACATGAAGTCAAAGCCATTCACCATGCGGATACCTCGCTCCCCTACTGCCCCGTCAATCTCCTGTATCGCTGGCTGGAAGCCGCCCATATCCAGAGAGGTGCGGTATTTCGCAGCGTCTCGCTGGGCGGCAGGCCAGGAGGCTCGAAACTCTCTCGAACGGCTTTTCAGAATGCGTTGATCAGGGGGCTTGAGCGGTCAAACCTGGCTTCACGCGGATTCAGCACACATAGCATGCGTGCTGGCCTGATCACTGAAGCTCATCTGCGGGGGAAGAGCCTGGAGCAGATACAACGTGTGACAGGTCACAGACATCTCAGCACCTTGACGGAGTACATTCGGGTCGCAGACCCCTTCGAAAACAGCGCCAACGACTTTTGATAAACATGAGCAATGCATTACCGTTCAATAATCGATGAATTGACAAAAGCAATCGCTCAAGAACTCGTAATACAAAATATCTACCAAGTTTGACGTCAAAAAGCCCTAATGCTCTCGAAACGGTCGATTTTGACGGTTAAAAGATACCTTAGATTCTTGCCACTTGAGTTATGCTATTAGTACACACTGATTCAGCTTGGATATATCAGGAGGCGGCACTCCCAGAAATATCGTTCTACAGGTCGGGTGTATTGCTCGACTGATCAGCACTACTCAAAGTTACTCGCGTTTGCTGGACATGAACTCGACGAATGATTCTCTCATACGTCTCGGCCCCCCTTTGCCTATCGTTGGAGTCATCAATATGCCAGAGGCTACCTATACACCGTCACTAGTGAAAATCAGCGCTGACAAGACGCTTGTCATCCATCAGCGAGTACTCGAGGTGGACACCGCCGAGCTTATGAGCGAGGAGCATGCTTTTCGACCAACGGTCGCGACAGAGAACCTGCCCCTAGCGCCTGTCCGCTTCCGCAGCAACGTTCAGTCGACTCACACTTCCGAGGAGTTCGTGAATTTTCATGTCATCAAAGCCATCGTATCCACACAGAAAGTGCCCGTCTCACAAAGTGTATTTTGCATCGAGATCGATATCGGCGGACTCAACGAAGATGAAGTCCAGGTGCTGAGATTCTATTACCAGGTGCTACAGCCTCTGCTCGAGCTTGGCTGGGAATGGATCAATATCCACAACCTACATACCACTGGCGATATCAGAATTAACGAAAAGAAGTTATGGAACACTATACTCAGAAACTTCATTAATGATGAAAGGTTACAACACGCATGGAGCAATGTAGTCACTCAACAAAACTTGCCAATAACACGCAAGCAAATCTCATCAATGTTCAGGCATCGTTATTCTGATGACTCGATCAGGAAATTTATGAACGAAATAAATAAAAATACAAATACTCACCAAAGCGGTGTATCTGAAGATAGGAATACGACACACGCTGCTACTGCTGCTGAAACAAATAATAAAAACGCTCATAGTAAACGAAAAGATAATAGGAAGCAGCAACCAGATATTAATAAGAAAAGCAACGCTAAAGAAAAAAGCAAGCACTCGAATAACAAGGAGGAAACCGACTCGCATCCGCAAATGGGACTTGCACTTTAAAGTTCGCTTGACTGATTAACAGGAGGCTCTCACGTGAGTGAACACCAACTACCTGACCAAATACTGGCTAATTATGACCTCAATGCGATCGGGTCCCGCTGGCCCCTTATACCGGAGTGGCTCAAGGGGAGCCTCCCTCCCTTGATTGCCTCAGAATATCGCCTCAGCGCTCGCCTCTTTGCCAACGATTACTCGATGCCAGACCTTGTGTCCCAAGTAGAGGAGTTCCTAGGAAGCCAATTTTTTATGGAGGACGAGACACATCGAAATCATAGAATGTCTCACTGCCTTCATTATACGGTAAATTACCGATTTAAGTCGCTCACTGATCCTCGCGTAAGCAGTATCCGAAAGCTGCTTAGACTGATTTTCGGTCAGCCTTATCATACTGTGACACGTGGCTCTGCCATAAAATACTACACCCAGATACTTGAGCTTAGAAAGACGCTCAAACGGCTACTTGACTGGGGTGACCTGGATGATATTCACAACAGCTTTCCCAGACCCATTTCACCTACTCTGGGGGAGCAGTTAGTTCCTCCTCCCGAGCATTTTTCCGATGCTGATTTGAAGATACTCGATCAGTTTCTTCATGCCTATGATACAGCAACGGACCGCTCATCGGAGCATCCCAATCATCTGCGCAATAAGAAAGCGACAGGTGCTTTGCTTAACGAAATCTATCAGTCGAGCAAGCTCACTCGTAGCCCAATAAGAAAACAGCGGAGAGCTCGCAACGAGAATCAAAAAAGGCGCCAACATGTCGATACCATTCTTCGTGATTCACCACTCTGGATCAGTGAAGAATCTCACCAAATTCACGCTGAATATACCGACTCTCTCTCACTGGATAGGTCAATCCAAGTACTTGATCATACCTTCATAGAAGATGATGAAGATCTCACGGATGGCAATGAACATCAGAATGAATCATCATCTAATGACCTAATCCAAAGCAGCATCTCACCCATCGACCCAGTGAAAGAGCTATTCCATAACACGCTGCTTTCACAAGGCGATCAGGCGCTTCACCTTGAACGCGTTCAGCTCTTGCAACAGGCCCGCAGTCTCAAGACATCTGCAGACATCAGCCTACGCCCACAAGAAGAGGTTCTAGCAGCTTTACGTATCTTCCAACCACCGAAAGATGAGGAATTTCTCATAGAATCTGAGAGTGTCATTGCAAACCGACAAGCCTTGGCATTTCTTAGCATTCTACTTTGTAGTGGAATAGCACCTGAGCGCTTGCTGCAGACGACGGTAATCTCCCGATCCCCCAAGCTGCCGCTCAATAGCGACAGCAATCGTGAGTGGATCATCTGCCAGACGCTGGATCAAATTCCCAGCTGGTCACCGGAGGAGGGGCTACTCCACTACTCTGTCAACAAGGCAACTACCGAAACCATCATCACGTTGCCATTGCCCAACGCTCTCAATCAGTCACTCATGGCCGAAAAGGTATGGCTCCCCGGAGCCCAGCCTTTCAAAGCACTGAAATCACTGATCGAGAAAAGACTCAAGCGCTGGGGGGATAACCGTCCCGGAAGTACTCTGACGTTAAGGCGCGTGTCCGCCAGTCATCATCATTGGGTGGTGCCTGCCTGTGAAGATGAAGTGATCGCGACCTGGTTGCGAGGCGAGCTCCCGCTCTCACTCTCTGCCCCGGCAACGTATCGAACGATACCTCTGCACAAGATTCAGAAGGCTTTTCTCTCGGCTCAAGCTGCGCTTGGCCTATTTCCCTTGTTAGAAGAAGACTGTCGTACACCTCGCGAAGATCACACCGTGGGATCCACAAAAGCCCAGGAGCCGAGCTATTTCAAACGTCCGCTTCATTTGCTGACGCAACTTACCAAGAACCACGCCATCCTGGTTACCTCATTGATTACCTCACAAGGGAATCGTAGTAGCGACTTACGGTCAGTCGGCGAAGCCATTGCCCGGCAAGGTCAGATACTGGGAGCGCTGACCTTACTTGCATGGCAGCTCTGCACCTTGGCTCGCCCAATTGGATCCAAAACCCAATGTGAGCAGCTGGAAAATACGCTCTGGCTACGCGACAAGAATTCGGCTCGGGCACAGGAAAGCCGCCAAATTCCACTTGTCCCCGCCCTTGGCGCATTGCTCCGGCTTCAGCATGAGTGGCGGGAGGAATGGCAACGATGGTGGAAACGCCAGGGTGGCAAGGGAGATTTTCTTGGGGATGAGCAAATCGCCTACCCCGTTCAATGGAAGTTCAATGACTCGACAATGATGTTGACGCAGCAATGCATGCAGCATGCTGACTGGCGGCAGTGGCTCAAGGATCTTCCAACATTCATGCCTTCGCCTTTGGCAACTGAATTGAGCCAGTGGGGCCGCCAGCCTTCCAATATCACGCGCCACAGTATGATCACCGCGCTCCAATCGCGACTTTCTCACGCTGAATTTAGCGCGCTCGCTGGACACACCACTCAGGGACATTCACTCCAATCCCCGTCCAGTGATCGGAACCTGATTCAATCGGCGACACGAAGCGCACTAACCGATATCGCCAGACTATGCGGCTTGACACCGGATCTGCTTCACAGAGACGACCTCCCATGGCCCATTGAGCACGCCGGACCAGCCATTCAAGGAGATAGAGGATGAGTGCTGTTACCCCCATTGACCTTCGGAAGAAAACCGATGTACCTGCCCAGGCCACGCACCAAGAGCTTACAACTCCGAAGCTGTCTCCGATCGAGCTTTCGAAAACACTGGGTAGGATATTCCGTCGCTGGGATGATCCAGATCATCGCCTTTTCTCCTCCTCTGAAGAGCTCAGACATTTCCGTATGAATGTCGCGCGCTACGCATGGCGACGGCATAAGAAAAAGGTAACCAGGACACAGGCTAGAGCGCAAAGTGCGCCTTCCACCAAGCCGCCTCGCGCTCGACACAATGCCACACGCTTGAACCAGCGAGATGTACAAGCCTTGATTCGCAACGCCATCCAGCTTGCCAAGGAAACTGAACTTGACTTCAGCTCCCGAAAGGTCACCAAGGAGGTCGCGCTTGTACTGACTCATCTCAACCGAGAGCCTGACTTCGAGGCTACGATTCCGACCAGTATCAAACGCCCGGTCAGACCCTCATCCGCGGCTACCTCATCACGAGATATCAAGGTTCAGCAACGGGTGCTGGATTCGGTACGCGCCCTGCAGCGCATTCCCGCCAACCAATGTACGCCAGAGCAGTCTCTTCTCTTCCTGGCCTTGAGCATGGGCACCCTGCTGGGGATGGAGGAAGAGGTGATTCGCCATACTCTGCTGAACTTGAGCTCAGAGCATCTGCCACGCCTGAACACCAAGCGCGGTCCCCACCATTGGTTCATCGGCTGCCTGCCAGGGTTACCTCGAACACATCCAGCCCATTACCGGCTAAAAATCCCGAATCATCTCAGGAGGCTACTCAGGGCTTGCCGTCAGTCCCCTGCCCCATCATCAGCCCCCTCCTCCCAGCGAGCAGATGTATGGTGGTTCTCCTCGGATGCTACGCTGGATCTGAACAGTCCATTGGAAGCGCGAGCTGCCCATCTGGATCAGCTCTTGGTCACCGGTCTGTCACAGCTGCTAGATAGCCAGGCACCACGCAGGACTGGTTCCTCCGCTTCGCTGAAGAGTGTCCGATCATTGCTTCGTCATGCCTTTCGATGCACGACATTGTTAGGCCCTGCGCCCCTCTGGTCACAGCTGCTTCGGCGCTACCCCCTACCAGTGTGTAGCTGGCGTTCTCCTTGGCAGCATGACGAAAGCCTCCTTTTATCGGCGGCCCCCCTCCCTACCTCCGGTACGTCGAGCGCTTCTGGAGCCATGGATGTCTCTGAACCGGAAGACATCGAGACCGATCTTCACACCCCTGAACTCCTTATGGGAGGAGGCGACAGGAGCAACGAATCGTCACCATCTACCTCTCCCCGATACCGGCAGGATCAACTATCAACAGACTGGTATGTGAAAGCAGGCAACCAACTATATGCGTATATCACCGAACTGGAGCATGAAGGTCTGATAACCCCCAGAGGGGGATCTGCGATCCAGCGGCATGACGCCATTACGTCTCGCTACGCGAAGAAGCTGATACACATGCTGGGCGAAGACAGCTACCCACTCTGGATACTGCTATGGCTGTCTTATCAATCGAGCACTCAAGGCAATAAAGCCAGCACGCTCAGGACTTACCTGAGTCGTCTGACGCCCACCTCCATGATGATGTTGCCCGATATCCCATGGTTGGCTCTCTGGGATGGAGAACTGATGGAGGCAATCAGCGAGCAGCTACCCACTCAGAAAGGCTGGGACACTTCGACGTCCCACAACTTCTTCCAGACGTTCAATCAGTTCATCAGTTTCTGCCAAGGCAACGATCGATTAACGGGTATTCCCCCCGTGCAGGGTGAGGGAGGTCGCTTCATCAGTACATTGCGTACACATCTGATCATGCCGCACGAGGCGGAACATCTGACCCGGGCGCTCTCCCGAAGACGGAGTGGATTGCGGCGCAGCTGGCTGATCGCCTTCCTCCTTGGCTACTACGGGGGCCTGCGAGCTGGAGAAGTCATGGCATTGACACTGCATGACGTCATCATCAATCAGCCAGGAGATGACGGCCCCACCTACTGTTACGTAGAAATCCATGCTGGGAAGACCGCAAATGCTCGGCGCAGCGTTCCTCTTCATCTTCTGATATCCCCAGAGTTGATGACGCTGGTGAGAGAGTGGATTGATAGACGCCGAGAGTCCTTTGCTGGCCAGCAGCGTTTGAAGAACATTGCCTTGCTGGGGCCAGAAAGCTCTCCGCTGGGCTATTCAAGAGAGAGCCTGCTGACCCCGCTCATGGCATGGGCCCGGCAGTCTCTCCGCGGTGCTCTTACACCCGGATTGGAGCTGGAGGACATCCACTTCGACTTTCATCTCTTGAGGCACAATGCAATCTCGTGGCTCGTACTGCGCCTCTACAGCGACGACTACCCTCAGCTTCTGGATCGCCTTTCCTCCGCCTGCCGAGGACATTGGTCCTTCACTCCTGCAGCACTAGCGAACTGCCGCCGAGCGGTCTACGACGTACTGGAAAAAGATGCCAAGGCACGAGGTCACCGTCTCGAGTTACTCGCCAAGTTGATCGGGCACCGCAACTCTCAAACACTGACACATCACTACACGCACGTGCTGGGTGAGATACATGGTGAGGTACTTCTAGAGCTGATGAAGCGACGCTGAAGGCTAAGGCCGCATACTCGCATACTGGCTGTCGCCTATCGAAGCCAAAGCGCAGGTGGTCGGTGGGCTAGAGATAGCCCAACCTCGATGCATCACCCTCCATCACTTGCGGTGTTGCACTCAGAGTCCGCCTGCGCCGAATAATTGCCGCACTGGCTCCATAAATCCGTGGCATCACACCGCCTGGGTCGCTCGGCACTCCGGATAGGCCGAGCATCCCCAGAATTGCTGGCCCTCACGCACACCGGATTTGACAGTGCGCAGCACCATCCGGCTGCCGCATTTCGGGCATTCACGTCTGGCCTGTGGAGCATTGCGCTGCTTGAGGTGCTGTACATGGGCACGCTGCGTCGCCCGAGTCGGCGCCAGTCGCCCCGTCAGTAGCGCCTCATGCATGGCCTCGACCTGCGCCTCGCTGAAAACGGGAGTCTTGAACGACTGCACGAAGGAAACGAAGTCAGTCCCGCGCGTCACGTTGGCTGGCATCTCACCCTTGAGCCTGGCGCTGCCTACGAAGACGATCACCGAATGCAGATGCTCGGGAGTCACGCCAAGCGTCGTCTCCAGTGCCTTGAGATGCTTGTAGTTCTGACGTAGCGGGTTCTGGAAGCTGAACGACTGGCGAGGAAACTGCTGGGTCCAGTTCGCCTCGTGCTCACTGCCGAAGATCCAGCCTTTCATGTTCTTGGTTTCCAACACGAAGCAGCCGAAACGCGACAGCAGCACATGATCGATCTGGGTGGTGCCGCTCTCGGTCTTGAGGGTGACATTGTGCAAGGCCCGATAGCCCTGCTTGCCGAGTCGGCGCGCCATCCAGCGCACTCGCCACTCGCCGATGCGGCCTTTCATGCGGGGGGACTTGAGGTAACGACTGATGCAGGAGGCCAGCACGAGGCATAGCAGTACACCCATCACTGGCGCAACGTTCGAAGGGACAACCACTGTCTTGACTCCTGGTGCAGCCTGTACGGAAAGGAATCAAGCGAGGTGATTCGTCCAACCGGAGTACTGAGTCTTGATAAGGGAAAGGAAATGCTGCACCGCGCCCGATGGAGAAGCGCAGTGCAGCAAGCTGCCGAATTCTAACTATCCGGCGAACGCCAAGCTACTGTTCTCTATCGGTTTATCTCTGAAGCAGAGCACGGCGGAACCTTATGCGCCGACAAGAGAATCACGTTGGCCGCGAGTCATTCACCTGAATCACTCCATTTCCAACGTAACCTTGTCGGTATCGAACGCCAATCGCCCGGCGATCGCCTGCATCTCCTCGATGGGCTGGTTGTAACTCCAGGCGATATCCGGAAGATCGGGCAAGGAGTAATAGGTGCTGTCGCCCTTGAAGGGACAATGGGTGACGGTGTGAGAGACCGTGAGCTTCGCCATCGCCACATCGGCGCGCGGCAAGTAAAGCCTCGGTGGATAGCCCTTCTCGCGCAATTCCAGCGCGTTGCCGGTGTCAGCGATCACTGTCTCACCGACCAGGATTCGCACCCGCGAAGATAGCGGGTGCAGCGTGATACGCGGTTCGGGGTGGTCGGCCATGAAGACTCCTTTACGGGTTGGCGGGCAAAAGCCGCAGATGAAAGTGCCTGGGGGCGCGTTCTGGAAGAGTCAGCCCCTCAGACCCCACCGTCCCTGGCGAGACGGAAGCCGGAGAACGCCCAGCGCGCCTCGGGCGGGAAGAAGTTGCGATAGGTCACGCGGATGTGGTCGGCGGGTGTGGCACAACAGCCTCCGCGTAGCACCATCTGACCGGACATGAACTTGCCGTTGTACTCGCCCAGGCTGCCTGGCAGTTTGCGAAAGCCTGGATAGGGGCGATAGGCGCTGCCCGTCCACTCCCAGACATCGCCGAACATCTGACCCGGCATGCCGTCGGCTTTCGCGGCGGCGATTGGTTGCAGATGGTCCTGATCGACGAAGTTACCCGTCAGGGGGACATCCTGAGCGACTGTCTCCCACTCGGCTTCAGTCGGCAGACGCGCGCCGGCCCACTGGGCGTAGGCGTCGGCCTCGAAGAAGCTGACGTGGCAGACCGGCGCCTTCAGATCTACCGGCACCAGACCGCCCAGCGTGTAGTGATGCCAGACGCCGTCGCGCTCGACCCAGTAAAGCGGTGCCCGCCAACCTTCCGCCTTGACCATCGCCCAGCCATCCGCCAGCCAGTGCTCGGGAGTGGCGTAACCACCTGCCTCCATGAAGGCGAGAAACTCGCCGTTGGTCACTGGACGATCCGCCATCTGGAACGCTTCGACGAACTGACGGTGGCGGCCCATCTCGTTGTCGTAGGCGAAGCCACCCTCGGATGCATCATGGCCGATCTCGCGAATCCCGGCGGGATAGTCCAGCCATCCCAGCGGCGGCACCTCCTGCGCGGGGGCTGGTGCCAACCCCGGCGCCAGATCATCCCGATAGGCCGGACACAGCGGGTTCTGCGCCAGGATGTGCTTGATATCCATCAACAGCAGCTCCTGATGCTGCTGCTCATGCGGTAGGCCCAACTCCAGACGACGCAGAATCTCCGGCAGATGTTCCTGGGGTGGATTCTCCAGCAAGGCCTGCATGGCCTGATCGACGTGTGCGCGATAACGATAGACATCGTCGACGGTCGGGCGCGAGATTGCGCCACGCTCGGCGCGCGGGAACGGCACGCCATGGGTCTCGTAGTAGGAGTTGAAGAGATGATCGTAGGCGGGATCGAGCGTCTGATAATCAGATTGAAACGGTTTCAGGATGAAGGCTTCGAAGAACCAGCTGACATGGGCGATATGCCACTTGGGCGGGCTGACATCCGCCATGCTCTGCACCATGTAGTCTTCCTTGTGCAGCGGCGCACAGATCGCCTCGGTGGCGGCTCGCACCCGCCGGTAGGTATCCAGCCAGGCCCTGGTCTGCTCAACATCGTGAGTGTCACTTGAGGATTGCGGTGCATATGACATCGAGACGTCCTTTTGGGTGTTGCAAATCCATTGCCGAATGACTGATGTCGGGAGGTCGTGGCCGACTTTCAAGGGCTGCCCCGCGTAGAGACTTGCCCTGCACGCTGGTCAGTTGCGACATACCTCCTGCAGGCACACCTGTCTTCACTGATATTTCTGATGCCAACTCTTCACGGCGATGCGCTCCTTGAGCAACTCCAGCATGTCGATCAGCACCTGCTCGGTGATCTGCTCCGTTCTCGGGTCAGTGCGCGACCAGGCATCGAAACCACTCTCTGCCAGATGCCCCACCAGCGCCGAGAACTCCTTGGAGCGCAGGCCGACCAGCGCTTCATCGACAAGGTGACAGGCCAGATCGGACAGCGAACTTTCGAGCCCCTTCGTCAGCTGAGTGCCCATGGGTAGACGCGAGACGCGCTGAAGCTCCGGGCTCTCGGCAAGGGTGCGGCTGACCAGGCCCCGCACATAGCGCAGGGTATCGTCGCGATTCTGGGTATAGACGTCCCCTGCCATGGTCTCGAGACGCTGGCTAATTTCCTGGATCAAGGCCTGCTTACGAGGTTCCACGACACGCTCGATCACCGAGGATGAAAGGTCATCGCTGTCGCGCAACTGCTGCTGCACGTTGTCGAGCATGCGCAGGGAGATGCGATCCGTCAGCTCCTCCAGCAATATATCGAGATACTTGGCAGCAACACGATAGACATACCATTGCCGCACATCGATCAATTCCAGACGTTGCAGGCGGAACAACAACGAGACCACACGCAGCACACGCAACAGACGGAAGCCACTCAGCGGAATGCAGCCCAGCACGTCATACCAGTGCACAAAGGGATAGAAGAACCAGCGGTGATAGCGCCGCTCCGCGATGGCCACTGCCCACCCCGCCAGCACATCCAGCAGGAAGACGGCGACGAACGCCAGATCAATGGAGAGGAAATTGGCATGGATGTTCTGCTCATAGGCCGCATGCAACCCGGGCGCTACAGCCTCGAAGGCCGTGTTCAGCGGAGGAATCAGGAAGAGGCTATCGAACAGCAGCAATGCCAGATTGGCGATCACGAGCACGATGATGAACAGATCCCACCACAGATGTATCCGCTCCCTGGCGGACGAGGGCGTGCGGGTGGCTGGCATGACAACTCCTTGGCGATTGTTTCAGAATGCGTAACGTGTCTTCCTGATTCAGCCTACAACGCTTCAGATGACCACGCTTAAGTGACCAAGAGGCGACGCCACTTTCTGCGAGAGCCTTCACTGCTCGCGGAGCACAGCCCGCAAAGCACGGCCTTTGAAAGCCCAGCCCCATAATCGACGTAGACGATTTACATGGACAACCTATTAGTGAGGGAGACACCCGCATGAAACAAGCGCAAGTGATGACATGGGCCGCCGTGATGAGTGCAGTATTCACCTTGAGCGGCTGCGCAGGTGCTCAATCCTCAGAGGATTATCAAGGCGTCGACGAGCCGCTGGAAAACACCTACTGGAAGCTGGTGGCACTCGATGACCAGCCGACACCCGTGATAGAAGGCAAGCGTGAAGCCCATATCGTCTTGCATACCCCTGACGCTTCGACACAGAACTCGCGAGTAGCCGGTTCCACCGGCTGCAATCGCCTGATGGGGGAATACCACCATGACGAGCAAGAACTCGGCTTCGGCCGTCTGGCCACCACCCGCATGGCATGCCCCGGTGAAGTCGCAACGCTCGAACGCGATTTCCTCGCGACACTCAATGACGTGTCGGGCTGGCAGATTGAAGGCAAGACACTGACCCTGACCAACGAACAAGGGGCATCGCTCGCCCGCCTGGAGGCCGTTCACCTCTACTGATCCCTATCACTGGCCGCTCAGTGCAGGGTGAAGCTGGGCTGAATCCTCTGCGCAACAGACCAGACACCACAACGCCGCCTCCCGTTGCTGAGAGGCGGCGTTGTGTCATGCGATCACTCCTTGCCGTCAGCCACTGAGCTCAGCCTTGCTCTCTGTGCTGACTCAATGCTGGCTCATTGTTGACTCACAGCGTGAAGCCACCATCGACGGCGATGGCCTGCCCTGTCACGTGTTCGGCCTGGGCGAGGTAGACCACCAGCTGCCCCATGTCCTCAGGTGTCTGGGCGACTCCCTGGGGTAGCAGGCTCTTCTGCAGGCGCTCCCATGCAGCGGGCTCGCTTTCGCCTTCCTGGCTCCAGCGTGCCGAGAGCCCGCTCTCGCCCCGCCACATGCCGGTACCCACCACGCCCGGGCAGAGCGCATTGACGGTGATGCCTTCCGCTGCCACTTCCTTGGCGACGGCATTGGTAAAGCCGATGACCGCGAACTTCGAGGCACAGTAGTGCGACAGATCAGGAAAGCCGACCTTGCCGGCCATCGAGGCCACGTTGATGATCCGCCCGATGCGGCGTGTGCGCATCACGGCGACCTCGGCCTGAGTGCACAGGAAGGTGCCGCGGGCGTTGACGTTCATGACGCGGTCCCACTCCTCCACCGTCAGCGCATCGAGGGAATGGATGCCGATGATGCCGGCATTGTTGACGGCGATATCGAGCGGGCCGAGACCGGCTTCGGCCTCTTCAATCAAGCGCCGCACGGACGCCGCATCCGAGACATCGACCTGAAGCGCCAGGCACCGTCTACCCAGTGCCTCCACTTCCGCCGCCGTCTCACGGGCAATGGCGAGATCCAGATCCGCCACCACGACATCCGCGCCCGCCTTGGCCAATGCCAGCGCAATCCCCTGACCGATACCGCGCCCACCCCCTGTCACCAGTGCAATCTTGTCGTTCAGCTGCATGAGTTGTCTCCTGAATCTCTCACTGAATTCTGCAAATGCTGCGCTGCTGCCAGTGGCGCTGGCACACTGCCCAGCGCCACTGGCCTCAGCTCAGGTGGTGGACTTCCTGAAGGCCGTAGACCGGCGTCGGGATACCCTCGAGCCGCGCCTTGAGCTGTAGCGCCAGATACTGGGAATAGTGGCGGGACTGATGCAGGTTGCCGCCATGGAACCACAGCGCCTGCTGCTGGGTCGGCTTCCACATGTTGCGCAGCTCGCCCTCCCAGGGACCGGGGTCCTTGAGCGTATCGGAGCCCATGCCCCAGCATTTGCCGACCTTGTCGGCGACCTCCTGCGAGATGATTTGTGCTGCCCAACCATTCATCGAGCCGTAGCCGGTGGCATAGACGATCAGATCGGCGGGCAATTCCGAGCCATCGGTGAGAGTGACCGAGCGCGGATTGATGCACTCGATACCGACGCCACTGCGTAGCTTGATGTCACCATTGGCGACCAGATCACAGGCGCCCACATCGATGTAGTAGCCGGAGCCGCGGCGCAGGTATTTCAGGAACAGGCCCGAGTCGTCATCGCCGAAATCGAGCAGGAACCCCGCCGCCTCCAACCGGCGGTAGTAGTCGGCGTCGCGCTTGCGGATCGCCTCGAAGATCGGCCGCTGGAAGTCGGGCAGTATCCGGTAGGGAATCGAGGCAAAAATCAGGTCCGCCTTGTGGTGGTCGATGCCGTTTTGCACCGCCTGCTCGGAATAAAGCGGCCCCAGCGCCTCTTCCATCAGCGAGTTGGACTTCACCACATGCGTGGAGGAGCGCTGCAGCATGGTCACGTCCGCATCGTTCTCCCACAGTGCAGCACAGATGTCGTGGGCGGAATTGTTGGCCCCCACCACGACCACCTTCTTGCCACGATAGGCGTCCGGTCCCGGGTGCTGGCTGGAGTGTTGCTGCTCACCTTCGAAGGTCTCGGCCCCCGGGAAGTGCGGCACATTGGGCATGCCCGACATGCCCGTGGCCAGCACCAACTGCTTGGGCCGCAAGGTCACGGGCTTGCCGTCGCGTACCACCTCGACCACCCACTCGCCGCTCGCCTCATCGAAGTGCGCACTCTCGCAGACCGTGGAGTTCCAGTAATTGAGCTCCATGATCCTGGTGTACATCTCCAGCCAGTCCGCGACCTTGTCCTTGGGCGCGAACACCGGCCAGTTTGCCGGGAAGGGGATGTAGGGCATGTGGTCGTACCACACCGGATCATGCAGACACAGAGACTTGTAGCGATTGCGCCAGGCATCGCCCGCTCGCGGATTCTTGTCGATCACGATGGTCGGCACATCCATCTGTCTGAGCCGCGCGGCCAGCCCGATACCGCCCTGACCGCCACCGATGATCACGCAATACGGCTGGCGCTCGTAGCCCAGCTCGGCCTCTTCACGCTGACGCGACTCAAGCCAGGTCTCACGCTGCTTGTTGGCTCCATGCTCGGCACCCTTGGGGCGCTGCATGCCCAGCGACTCGGGAAATTCCTTGAGTTCGCGCATGGCAGTCAACAGCGTCCAGCAGCGCCCTTCTTTCAGGCGCAACAAGCCCTTGCCGTGTGCGTCTGCGGTCTCGAAGGTGAACCAAGCTTCGACGATGCCGCCAGCCTCACTGGCCTCACCATCCAGCTGCCAGTGAGAGGGAGCGACATGCTCGAGGGTCGCCGCGAGCATCGACTGGATCTCGTCCTTGCCCTCCGACGTCTTGAGATTCCAGGTGAAGGCGATCAAGTCGCGCCAGTAGCATTCCTCGCCAAACAACGAGAGAACCCGGGCGATATCGCGCTGAGTCAGGGAGGACTCGAAATCATCGAGCCATTGCTGAGCGATCTGAGTTGGCGTGCGTGCGGTCATGGCGTCTCTCCGCGTGTTGTTGGATGTTGTAGTCACGCCTTCCATCCAAGGCATCAAGCATGCCAGCTTCGTCATGCACGACTGACAAAGCTCGTAAGCACTTGTCGTGAATGACAAAAATTCGCCACTACTAAATCACCACCCTCCTCGCCTCTCTGGGCTCTCCACCTTTCTTGTGACAACTGTACGCCGTACGCCTGACACGGGGCGTTACACCTGTAACGCCCCGACCAAGGATGCAGGACAGGGTGATTGACGCTCCCGCCACACCGCATACGCTTGAAGGAGCACACGCCGCTTTCGCTATGGCCGCTGTTGTGACAATCGCGATTGCCATCGCTACCGGCACAAGCGCCATAGTCACTTTCACAAGCGCCATCGCCACAATCAAAAGAGCCGTCTCGAGACGGCCAGCGCCGAGGCAGCCATGATCCGCCAACTCGACACGATGCCGTCCGACAAACGGCAACATATCCAGACCCTGATGCAACTGGGGGAAGGCCGCGACGCCTTCCCCGAGACGCAGCGCGACGTCATCCGTCGTTCCTGGCAGCGCTGTCTGGAGGAATATCAGCTCGACCCCAGCCGCCCTCGCCCGGTCCGAGTTCTCACCCAGCAGGCGCTGCGCGATCATCAGGAATCGGCGGATGAGCTGCTGCACGTGGCGCGTGCCGGGGTGGAGCGGCTCTATAGTCAGATCGCACAACATGGCTATGCGCTGATCCTCACCGATCAACGCGGCATCGCGGTGGATTTTCGGGGGCAACGTGATCAGTTGAGTGAGCTGCGACGTGCCGGCCTCTACCTCGGCTCGGACTGGAACGAGCGCTACGCCGGCACCTCGGCGGCGGGCACCTGTCTGCACGATGGCGCAGCCGTCACCTGCCATCAGCGTGAGCACTTCGATGCCACCCACATCGACCTGACCTGCACCGCAGCCCCCATCACCGATCCCCAGGGCCGAGTGATCGCCGCCCTCGACATCTCGGCACTGAAGTCGCCCCGCCCGCAGGAGAGCCAGACCTTTGCGCTTTCCCTGGTCACCCTGCATGCCCGCATGATCGAGGACGCCTACTTCCTGCATCGCTATCGGGATTGCCTGATCCTGCGCTTCGACACGGCGCGGGAATTCGTGCATCTGAATGGTCGCGGCCTGTTTGCCATTCAGGAAGACGGCAAGGTGATCGCCGCCAACCACGAAGGCCGACGCCTGATTGATGCGCATCTTGAACGCTGGCCACCATGGACGGTCTCCACCCTGCCCGCTGTCACGCAACTGTTCGATGGGGAGCTCAATGAGCTGTTGAGCATCCCGCATGCCAACCGAGATCAGATTCGCGCCTTCCGTCTACGGGCGGACGACGCCACCGTCTTCGTGACGCTGATCGAGCCACGCGGCTATCCGGTGCGGGCCCTCCCCACCGTCAGCCAGCAGGATGACCCGGTGCCCGAACTGGACCAGCTCGCGGGAGACGATCCATCCATGCATCGGCTGCTCAAGCTGGCGCGCCGCATGCGCCATGAGAACGTGAGCATCCTGATTCGTGGCGAGACGGGAACCGGCAAGGAAGTGTTGGCGCGAGCGCTGCATGACAGCGGGCCACGCGCCAAGGCGCCCTTCGTGGCGGTGAACTGCGCCGCCATTCCGGAATCGCTGATTGAAAGTGAACTCTTCGGCTATCTGCCGGGCGCGTTCACGGGAGGAAGGCCCAAGGGCATGCGCGGCCTGATCCAACAGGCCGACGGCGGCACGCTGTTTCTGGATGAGATCGGCGACATGCCGTTGCAGCTCCAGTCACGCCTGCTGCGCGTGCTCGCCGAACGGGAGGTGTCGCCACTGGGAGCCGAGACGCCCATCAAGGTGGATATTCGCGTCATCACCGCCACGCATCGTGATGTCACGGAGCTGATCGCCAGCGGGCAATTCCGCGAAGACCTCTACTACCGACTCAACGGCGCCGAGCTCCTGCTGCCCGCACTGCGTGAGCGCGCCGACCGCCACTACCTCATTCGCCAGCTGCATGCGGAGCTGCAAGCCGAACGCGACCAGTCACTCCACCTGCGCGCCGATGCCATCAGTGCGCTGTTGAGTCATCACTGGCCGGGCAACATACGCCAACTGCGCAATGCGATTGCCTTCGCGATGGCCACTGCGGAAGGCGATGAAATCACCCTGCATGATCTGCCGGAGGTCTGCCAGACCCACACCGGCAGCGCCCGCGGGGCTGCCGGTCCGCTTGCCACTGCCTCCTCCTTTGCATCCGGCGCTTCCTCGAACCCGGCCTCTCCAGCGTTCGCATCTGCAGGAGCTGATGCGGAGACTGATGCGGACGCCAGCGAACTTCTCGAGCTGTTACGCCACACGGATTGGAACGTCAGCCAGGTCGCCCGCCAACTCGGCGTCTCACGCCCCACCATCTACCGACGCATGCGCCGCCACGGTCTGGTGGCGCCCAATCATCAGCCGCTCGCCTCATGAACCAGCTGCATCTTCATGGCCGAGTGTGAAGAGCATGAAGAGTGCATGAGGATGTCGTGCTCTGAAGTTGTAGGGGGTTGCCACGCAAGCCGGCCCGAGCAGATGTTCGGGCCAGCCCGTATGCTGTCCTCTCTTTCCTCCTTGATCCTCTACTCGCTTCAGCTTCCCTACGGCTCACATTGCGCCCTTGTTGAGCACGCCACTCCCCGCTCGATTCACCGGCTTTCACCGCGCCCGAAATAACGCCCGCCCTTAACATGAATTTCAATCAACTTTAACATTAAAAAATCCAGTTTGTCTCATGAAGCTGAGAAATGGATACTCACCTGCATCAGATCGTTGATGAAGACTTCCCATGACGCTGCACTTCACAGCCAGCACACGGAACGTGATGGCGAGCAGCGTGCCTCTCCCGGCATGGATGCGTTCTCACAGAGAGCAACCCGCTCACGAGACGCCTGAAAGATCACGGGAAGATGTCGACGACACAGTGAATTTTCTCTCTCAGGATCAGGGTGAACGCCATGAGCAACGAATTCGGTTTCAGCATCAACAGTCTGCGCTTCGACGAGAACTACGTTCCGGCGGAAAACACCCGCCTGACTACCAACTTCGCCAACCTGGCGCGTGGTGAGAGCCGTCAGCAGAACCTGCGCAGCACGCTGAACATGATCAACAACCGATTCAATGCGCTGGCCAACTGGGACAACCCCAAGGGCGATCGTTACTCTGTCGAGCTGGACATCATCTCCGTCGAGCTGAACCTCGACGCAGCGCGTTCCGACAATGCCCTGCCGATCATCGAGATCCTGCAGACCACCATCGTCGACCACCAGACGAATCAGCGCATTGACGGCGTGACCGGCAACAATTTCTCGTCCTACGTACGCGATTATGATTTCAGCGTGCGCCTGCTGGAGCACAACAAGGGCAAGGATTCCTTCAGCGTGCCGGAGCAGTTCGGCGTGCTGCACGGCAACCTGTTCCAGGCCTTCGTGGGTTCTGCTGCCTACAAGGAATGCTTCAAGAAGCCGCCGATCATCTGCATCAGCGTCTCAACCACCAAGACCTACCAGCAGACTGAGAACGTGCACCCGATCCTCGGGGTGGAATATCGCCAGGACGACGATTCCCTGACCGATGCCTACTTCAGCAAGATGGGCCTGAAGGTGCGTTACTTCATGCCGCCGGGCAGCGTTGCGCCGCTGGCCTTCTATCACACCGGCGACCTGCTCAACGATTACAGCAATCTGGAGCTGATCAGCACCATCAGCACCATGGACACCTTCCAGAAGATCTATCGTCCCGAGGTCTACAACGCCAATTCCGTGGCCGGCAAATCCTATCAGGCGAGCCTGAAGCAGCAGGACCATTCACTGACGCGCATCGTGTACGACCGCGAAGAGCGCAGCCAGCTCGCCATCGAGCAGGGCAAGTTCGTGGAAGAGAGCTTCATCAAGCCCTACCAGAGCCTGCTCGAGCAGTGGTCCGCCAACTGGTCCGCCAACCGATAAATTCATCATTGGTCAGCTCACTGATCCGCAAACAGCGCGCTGACCGACGAACGACTTCCGCTATCTGAACCATTCCAAGGACAAGGTTATTCATCATGACGAGATTACTCCCGACCTCCACCGCTGGCAGCCTGCCGAAACCTTCCTGGCTCGCCGAACCGGAGGTTCTCTGGTCCCCCTGGAAACTCGAAGGTGAGGCACTGATCGCGGGCAAGCAGGATGCGCTGCGCGTCTCCCTGCAGGAACAGCAGCACGCCGGGATCGACATCGTCAGCGATGGCGAGCAATCGCGTCAGCACTTCGTCACCACCTTCATCGAGCACCTGAATGGTGTGGATTTCGAGAAGCGCGAAACCGTCAAGATCCGTGATCGCTACGAGGCCAGCGTGCCGTCCGTGGTCGGTCCGGTCTCCCGCCAGAAGCCGGTGTTCGTCGAAGATGCCAAGTTCCTGCGCTCGCAGACCGATCAGCCGATCAAATGGGCACTGCCGGGACCGATGACCATGGTCGACACCCTCTTCGATGGCCACTACAAGAGCCGTGAGAAGCTGGCGTGGGAATTCGCCAAGATTCTCAACGAGGAAGCCAAGGAACTCGAAGCGGCAGGCGTCGACATCATCCAGTTCGATGAACCGGCCTTCAACGTGTTCTTCGATGAAGTGAATGAATGGGGCATCGCTACGTTGGAGCGTGCGATCGAAGGCCTCAAGTGCGAGACCGCCATCCACATCTGTTACGGCTACGGTATCAAGGCCAACACCGACTGGAAGAACACCCTGGGCTCCGAATGGCGTCAGTACGAAGAAGCCTTCCCGAAGCTCCAGCAATCCAACATCGATATCGTGTCGCTGGAGTGTCACAACTCCCACGTGCCGATGGAGCTGATCGAGCTGATCCGTGGCAAGAAGGTCATGGTCGGCGCCATCGATGTCGCTAACAACACCATCGAGACGCCGGAAGAAGTCGCCGAGACCCTGCGCAAGGCGCTGCAGTTCGTAGATGCCGACAAGCTCTACCCCTGTACCAACTGCGGCATGGCTCCGCTCTCCCGAGAAGTCGCCCGCGGCAAACTGCAGGCACTCAGCGCTGGCGCCGCCATCGTGCGCAAAGAACTCGAAGCACAGCGCTGATCGCTTGGCGAGACACTGAACTGGCCAAGACACAGCGCGGGCCAAGACACAGCACTGACAGATAGCGCCAAGCTAGTTCCGAACCGAGTTAGCTCGACGATAGTGCTCGAGAGTGAAAGCAGCAGTGGCTGACACCGCCGCAAACAAAAATGGCCATCGTGAAGGATTCACGACGGCCATTTTTTCATCAATCTCACTCTTGTCACTCAAGCACCCAGTCCCGCGCCATCGCTGCAGCCCCTCCCCCACGGCTGATCGTTACCACCTCCCCACTCTTGTAGGACCTGCCATGTCACTCCCCGACACCAAAGCTGACACCACCATCGACCCCACCAGTTTCCGTGAAGCCCTCGGTCACTTCGCCTCCGGCATCACCATCATCACTACCCAAGTCGACGACGAGCCCATCGGCTTCACCTGCCAGTCGTTCTACAGCGTCTCGATGAACCCGCCGCTGGTCTCCTTCAGCGTCAAGGCAAGCTCCTTCAGCTACCCGAAGATTCGCCAGGCAGAGCGCTTCGCCGTCAACATTCTCTCCAGCGAGCAGAGCCATGTCTCCAACCAGTTCGCCATGCGCGGCGCGGACAAATGGCAAGGCATCGACTGGAAGCTCTCCCCCCTCGGCAACCCGGTCATCAATGACAGCCTGCATTGGCTCGACTGCAAAATTCACGCTGAGCACCCCGCAGGTGATCACCTGATCGTGATAGGGGAAGTGAAAGGACTGAATCTGGATGTTGCAGGGATGGCGCGGCCGCTGCTGTATTTCAAGGGGAAGTACGGGGGCTTGGCTGGGGATAAATGACATTTCATGAGATCACCGTATAATATAGCACTAAGTTTATTATACTATGTGATAGTTACTGGCAATGATATTAATAACATATTCATAAAAGCTCTGAATTTAATAAATTCAGACGCAAGATTTAAGTCTTTAAGTGCAACTTAGTTTAATCAAAAGCCGAACTTAGAATCGATGGTTCGGCTGTCCGTCTATATACTCAAAAAATTATTTTCTCTGATAACGCCACTTCGTAACGACTTCTATAATTTTTTCAATCGACATCGCTTGTTGCTGCCAACCTTTATCGAAATCAACATCATTTGATCGCGGTAGTTGTTCACTAGGCAAGCTACGAATCATCACCCTAGTAGGTAAAGTTGCTGCTTGTCCAACAAAAATTGCCTCTTGACGCCTTAAACCAGAAAGCATTTTCGTTAAGCCAGACATAGAATCCGGTAATACACTGCGCACGTGTTCACGGTCAGCATCATTAGTTATTCGAAGCACGATCCATGAATTACACTGCGACAAAACAGTTGCTTCAACTTCACTCGGCCTCTGCGAAACCAATAACAGTCCTACGCCATATTTACGGCCTTCTTTCGCAATTCGACGAATAGCAGATTGGGCCGCTTCATACTGTGCTTCACCACGATTGGGAACGTATCTGTGAGCTTCTTCACATACCAAAAGTACAGGACTAGATTGACGTTCGGCTTCGGTTTGCCAAACTTTAAGCTGAAATACAACTCTAGCAATTGCAGCACTGGCTACCCCTGCTACTTCATTAGGTACGCCAGACAAGTCAACAATCTGAATAGTAGTTTGCTGCGTTAAAAACTGATTGACAATCGTTGGCAATGGATCTTCTAATCCATCCCAACTTTCCATCATGAATTTTAGCCGACCGTCTTTTAGTAATGAATCAATCTTACGGATCACTTTATTATAATCTTCGTGATCTTTTTGAGATTTATTTGGTGGTCGCTGTTGGTTTATTGCTCCAATTAATCCTTCTAAATATAGATTCTCACCTATTTTTCCGAAATTATCCAACTCATTACTACAACCAATAACGTAAGGGATTGGTGAATCAACCGTTAATTGTCTCTTATCAAGCCCAAGCTGTTCAGCCGCTGCCTCACGAACAGATATTAGAGCATTCTTAACAATATTGGATTGGGAGGTCGCTGCAAACTCGGTCTTGCCGATAAACAAACTTAGTGACTCTTCTAAGTCAAGTAACCAATATGGTAATTTTAGCGAACCCTCATCGGTAGATAATCGTTGATGTGCGGGGAACGCTTTGCCATACTCATTATGTGGATCAAGGATAATAATTTGTGGGTGCCAGTGTTCATGACTGGCTATTCGACCACGTTCGAGAATACTGTGAATAACCGCTGCCACCGTACCTGATTTACCAGCACCGGTGGAGCCAAGGATAGCGGTATGCTTACCTAGTAATTCGTTCAACTCAGCGTAACAAGGTGCACCGCCAGAGCCAACATGCTCACCAAGTTTAATAACGGTACCTTTAGCGTCACCGTAAATAAACCTAAGCTCTGATTTAGGGGTCAGATAAATAGTTTGCTGCGGTAGGGGGTAAGTAGCAACACCACGTTCAAACTCAAGGGCAAACTCATTTACATCTTTTCTTCGCCACTCACCCTCTCCAAACAAGTCAGCTTCAATAATACGTTCATCCAAAGATGCGACAGGCAACCCCCTTTCTAGCTGGTAGTCAGCTTTCATACGCAATCGACTGACTAAACCGTAAATAGAGCGGCGTCCAAAATGAACTTTGATAATTGAACCAAATTGTCCAATTGGGTAGTTTTCACCGGCAAATACTCGGGACAAGTCGGAAATAGTAGGATCGAGCTCTGCGATAATACGTGCCCCATCCACCTCAATAATTTTCCCGATAGAGAGATTTTCAATAGGCTTTATGTATTTATTATCCATATCAAATCCCCCCTTCAAGGATATTAGTTAAGTTTTCAAACTTCCACCATTCAATACTATTTATAGAGTTCACCTTATGCTCGGCGTGGAAAAATCCTTTATCTGCAAAAATTAGCACTTGTTCATTAATCGAGCTATCTTCATACCAAGCCTGAAGCACACCATTGGGCTCTGCTTCACTGGTAAATGCAATCACGGTTAGATTACCATTTGAAGCTTTCAAACCGCGTTCAATTTCTAGATTGATGTGTGCATCACCAAAACTATACCCAGTGATCAACAAAACACGTTGACTACCACCTTGTGGATTTAAAACTACTCTAGCTCGATGCATTAAGTTTGCATAGGGGTCGAGCTGTGTTTCACGATACTTAGTCGAAGCAGGCCATATCATTATCTTTGTAGCTTGATCTTGACTTCGCTTCAAATGTGGAGCTATGCGCAACGGTGTTGATAAAGAAGAATGTTCAGCCCAATTGATTGATCCATGTAGTTTAAAGACTCGAGCATCTAAATTGTTCTGTTCAAATGTCGAAGGGTTCCACCATCCTGATACACCGCCTTCTAAACCATCGGCATATCTTAATTGTGATAGTGCGAGCGAGTCTTCAATTAACGTGTCATAATTCATCACAAGGTAATCAATGTTACTCGACAGGTTATTTTTGCCTGGTCGCATTGGTCGATGCAATGCCTGAACAAAACGCTCATGTATTGCAGAATCCACTTCAATATTGATTACATCAAAAATTGCCAATTTTATCTCATTTACCGCTTGCAATAGCTGGCTATCACTATACTCAATACCACTAATAGCCACTTTGCTCGCAGTCACATTGCGGTTTTTTCGACGAGCCGAGATAGCAAGCCAATCGACGAGTTCACTTAAGTAATCTTCAATATGTGAATCTGGACTTGCGCCAGAAAAAGAACTTTGTATAGCAGTCAATATCTGCCTTGAGTCCTCGGAGAGCCTGTCACTTTTTAAAACTCTTTCTGTTAGCTGATTTGTTAACGGAAGATTAGCACAAAAACTTGCCCCAGCACCTAATAGAACCACTTTTGAATGTGAGAGCAACTCTTCGAGTTTGTTTAGTGCTGCTCTGAACTCTTTTTGTTCGAAAACGGTAGTATCGAATGCCATACTCCCTCCTTTAGTTTTATACAAAAAGTATGACCGCAGGTTCTATGTGTAACATCTGAATTTCTTTGTAATGTTTTACGCTTATAGTATACGCAAAATTAAATATTACCGACCGTGACACTATTCAAAGTTTTCTCTCCTAAGGCTTGAGCCTTCTAACTAATATCTAGTGACTGAGACGTTCCGCCTCTATCATTAACTGTAGGGTGCCGGATGATCGGATTTCACAACGAAGCTACCCTTTGTTAGGTTCTGTACGAAAAGTCGGCTCGTAGGCAGCGCCGTATGCAATCTACGCATACCATCGCATAAAAGCTACGGGCCAACTTGTCATATCGCGTCGCAATACGACGGAACTCTTTCAACTAACTGAAAGAGCGCTCCACGATATTCCGCTGACGGTACATGGGTTTATCGAAACCGCGTGGGAGACCTTGCCGGGGTTTCCGCTTCATCTTTCGTTGAGCGATGATCGGCTTGATTCGTACACGGTCGCAGTAACGGCGCAATTCGCCACTGTCATAGCCCTTGTCTGCCACGATGTAGCGGCAACGTTTTCGTGGCCGACCAAGACTCCCCGGTAGATGAACCTTTTTCAGGGTGGGCATGAAGTACCGTGTACCCGACTCTTGCCCCGCCGACAGCGAGAAGGCGATGGACCAGCCAAGGCGATCACAGATCAAATGGATTTTGGTCGTGATGCCGCCACGACTCCGGCCCAACGCATGGTCTAAGGGTTCTTCAGATCCCCCCTTTCCCCCCTTTTTGCCTCCACCAGCGGAGGCGCGTGTTACACGAACGGCGGTTGAGTCGATCATCCAGGTATCGAGATCCATCAGGCCATCTTCACGAAGCCGAAGTTGAAGCCGCGACAAGACCGCCTCAAAGGTACCGTCATCACGCCATTGTCGGAACCTGGCGTAGACAGTACTCCAAGGGCCATAACGTTCGGGAAGGTCGCACCACTTGGTGCCAGAGCAGAGGGCCCCAAGGTGCCGTTCAGCATCTGTCTGTCGTCTTTTCTGGGCCTGCCCATCGATTGAGCCGGTGAGACAATATCTTCGATCAACTGCCATTGGCTATTCGAGATTTCGTAGCGTCCTGCCATACCACACCTATGCTGGGAGTGCATGGGTAACATTAGCGAAAATGACTTTTAGCACAAAACCTAGCACGAAATGTCCTGATTAACTTTTGCCTAACGCTTACAACTTGCGCGCCCCATAGAATGGAGCAGAAGGTGGAATACAGTGAGCTTTGCTGTGGCTGCGTTAACAGCCTCGGGAGTCAAAGTCCTTGTTCTTTCTCCAGCTCTGCAACTTCACTTAGGGTAACTTTTGGATTTTTCTTGGCTTCAGCCAAAAATAGACTTGCATGACGGAGGATAAGATGTGAGAAAAACCCCTTAGTAAGATTTTTATTCGATAGCCCGATATCCTTTCTCATTGCACGAAAAAGCTCATCCATCAGAAAAACGGTTTGAGCGTCTGGCTCCTTGTATAACATGTACTCTTTCCACTTGATAAAGGCCTTCAAAACATCGGGGCCGCCCCAAACAACAAGTTTCCGTTGCCATTCCTGAAGAAAAGAGACCAGATTTTCTGAATCCGCTTTTCCTTTTTTATAAAAAAGAAAAAAAACTGTTTTAAGAAATCATCATACATCTCAATTTTTTGAGAGCGAAGATGAGATTCCGCTTCTTTTACCCGCTCCAAATATCGACCTAGCACTAAAGTTACCGTCGCGACGATAATCGTGGATGAGGCCGTTAGCATACCAACGGCCAGATCTGAATTTAAAGTCGCAAACCAACTCCATAACGATGTGATCAGCCAGTAAAGTCCAGCAAAAACCGCTATTAAAATAGCAAAACCCAGCGCCATTTTTTTATTTTGTGCTTTTTCCATATCAAATCTCAGATGCTAATGCTTGAATAACCAACACAGCTTTCTGCGTGCAGCGCTGCGGGCGTGAATTCCACTGACTCTTCAAGCGTTATTCATAGCTTTAAGCCTATGAATTTCACTTATTCTCTTCATTTCTCTCCCCCTTTTTATTTGGTCGCTTGTAGGCTCCGGAAGCTCTTCGAACCACTTGCCCCACCGACTTGAAATAGCATGTATGGATATTTCATCGGTATAACCTCTATGACGCTGACTCTTTATCAGAGTAAATAGCTCTGGAGCCAACTCCTTTTTTTCCATAAATCGTTTGAAAACCCACAGATAGATGTCAACGAGTTCCAAACCAGTGCTATCAGTACCAGCTGTGCATGAGATAGGAATTTCAGGCATTCCTCTAAAATCGATTTCAGGTAGACCGATACCATTTGCTATAGGAGCATTTCTATTAGAAGCATAGAAATCAGACAGTTTTCTCTGACTTCTATTAAATTGAGACTGTTTATCAACAATAATTTTAGATGCAGTTTTTCCACTCTTGATTAAACGTGAAGAAATACCATGCATCACAGCCTGAAAACCTATTAAATTTGGAGTTATTTGCAAAAGATCATTTTTACTTTCCACATTGTAGCAAATCTTGTTAGGATTATCTGCAGCCCAGCTTAGGGCATCTCCTATGACTTGACGAGAACGTTCGTCAGGTAAGGCCACACTTCTTTTCTTCAATTCTAAGCAGATACTAGATAAAGATTCATTTGCTCGCTCCGTTTTCAAACTTATACGGGCGCTCCACGCCTCTCTTAACAGGTCCTCATCAAAAAGTGCTGCCAACCTTATAAGAAGAACATAGCGCAGTGGTGTCCAATATGAAGTCCAAGGTACTGCCGGATTCATACCTTGATCAAAAACCTGATCAAAGAAGCTTATAAGAGCATGATCAGCTTTAGCCACTCTATAAATATCAAATCGTAGATCGTATCGTTTCCTTATAGCATCTACGTCTTTGACTATCCCGGCGAGCCTACCATTTCCAAGTTCGGCCGCATGTAGTCTCTCTACACCAAGTTTTTTTCTAATCGTCTTAACTTTGCTTTCGGCAATTTCATCTAAATTTATTTTGCTAGAGAGTACTCCATAGTAGAGTATTGGCTGACTTTTATCAAATAAGTTAGCGCCCGTATGTCCGCTTTCATCAACATAAAAAAACAATCTAAACCCTCCATTAATATCAATAAATTAATGCCGCGCGCTACGAATAAATTGGAGCGCAGAGAAATAATTTCCCCGAAAGAAACGCATTATTAGCTGCCATCTTTACAATCATAGGTATCAACGAAAACTCGTAGCTCGTAGATACATTCCATGCCTAGCTTTATATAATATCGAGTGAGAGTCAGGACTGATCTTTCTTAGGCCAATGATTGGATCTATATCATACTTTTTCTTGATCTGAGTTATAGTCGAGTCTGGTGTACAGCTGTAAGGTCATATTCCTGTCAGATTTTTCGGTTACCTGCTCTTCATCCTGGAGCTTGTAGTTAGTGATCACTAGATCCAATTTCTAGAAGTGTTTGATGCGCATCCATCGCTTTTAGGCGTTCTGGCGCAGCTTGAAGATCATCGCCAAAGACGTCGCTCGGAAGTCGCTGTTTCGGCTTCACTTGATATGTAGACAGCCTGTGGTGAAGGTCGACTAGATCGGATTACTGGGCAAGATCGGTATCTCCCCAAGAGAATAGATCTATCGCTGATCAATCAAGCTGAATATGGGGTCTCGAAGTGCTTCGACTTCAAATCTCCTACCGTGATGATTGAACTGATCGCATATTACTATGCATCTCTATCCTCAACGCAATAGGAGTGTTGTACCCAAAGTCTGCACCCCCCAGTATTTAATTAACATAGTTCGCGAATTTATAAACTTCCTTTAACTTGCTCGATGGGATACTTTTCTGCATTCTTCTCCATCTTCGCCCGACATGCCGCTTCAATATCCACGTTTAGCTTGCCTGCCAGCCGGACTAGGTAGAGCTGAACGTCAGCAATTTCATCGCGCACGGCGGCCAGTTGCTGCTCATCCAGCTCTCTGGACTGCGCCTCGGTCAGCCACTGGAAACATTCCTGCAGCTCTGCTGCCTCTACCGTCAGTGCCATGGCCAAGTTCTTGGGCGAGTGGAACTGGTCCCAGTCACGTTCGGCGGAGAACTCTTCCATCGCATCGTGAAGCTGCTTGAACGGGTCTGTCATATCAAACTCACCTGATAGTTTGGTATTGAATAACGAGTAGCATGACAATTCTGTCACTCGCTATCCAGCAAGTATCTTCATAGACAGCCAACCAACCGCCTCCTGCTCGCTTACAGCACGGAGAGGAATTCGCCGATAACCTTCATGTCCTCAAGCTCGTCCTCGAGCACGATGTCCTTGTAACCGAAGGCGTTGGTCTGGGGCTTCAGCACGATGCGCTGGTTCACGAACTCGCCATACTCCTCGACCTTCTCGCTCTGATACAGCTTGATCGTGAAGCTGCCGCCGTGGTCGGGGTCTTCAATGGCGCGATGCTGCACCACGACGACCTTGCCTTGCCGTGTGCCCCCAGGATTGGCACGAAACAAACACCAAGCGCCATTGGGGATGCGCCGATTCATCGACTCCCCCACTACCCGACTGACGAACAGGTCAGGGCTTACACGGATATGCTCAGGTAGCTCGACCCAATGATGGGTGTCAGCGATTTGCATCTCGCTAAACTCGCCAGCGGCGATACTCAGGTCGTACACGGGCACATGGCGCTCGAACGGCGCTGCCTGGTCACGCGTCACGATGGGAAGGTGCAAGCCATCCAGCGTCTCTGTCTCTTCAGCCAGGTCGGTATGCTCAGTAGCTGACTGTAAACGTGCGAAGGCCGCAAAGTACTCGCGGGTCTCTCGGTCCGTAGCATAGACGTAACAGCCCTTCTGGCCTCGCGTCATCAGAGTTCGATAGGTGTTCTTGACGATCTGATCCGCCACGGCACGAGCGTGCTCTGGTTGCTCCTTGAGCATCTTCTTGTACCCATGCACCGAGCGGTCTTGCCCTGCTCGTTTGGCTGCGTCTGTCACCACGCGGCCATCACGGATCACGAAGTCGTCTCCGATGATGACACCGACGTAATCAAACTCGAGACCTTGGCAGGTATGGATGCAACCGACCTGCTCTGCTGATCCATCGGCGATCGCCCACAGCATGCCATCATCATCGAGGTTCCACTGGGCAGCGAAGCCATGCTCGGGGAAGACGATGTCCATGGCATGCTTGTCCTTCTTGCTCGCCCAGGGCCAGCAGTACCCCGCTACCATTCGTGCCTTGTTGGCTTTGCGGTTCTTCTCGAGAATCGCCTTGCGCAATTCGCTCGGATCATTGAATACCTTGAACTCGTAATCGATACCGTCGAGGTCGGTGTTGGCCGTCGTCCGTATCTGCAGGGAATGATCCAACCAGGCGAGATAGCCGTCGGAACCGTTGCAACGAAACTGTGAGGAAAGTTCGAGCTCATGTACCTCGGCGCCGCATTCATCTGCCCGACGCTTGACCTCCTCTACCGTCCCGACATCCTTCAGCGTGACCCGCTGCGCTTCATCGATAAAGAAGATGGAAAATCGCGATGCCGAGATGATTTCCTTGATCTGGCTCTCACCCAGGTTCTGATACATGCCCGACTTCTCATTCAGGCGGTGCGCCTCGTCAACGATCAGCGCATGAAAGGTATCGGGTTCCGCGCTGACGTAGCTGCCTGAGCCCTTGAACAGGTTATCGATGTGGGTCTTCTTGCGCGTGCCGGTCAGACGCTTCTTGAAGACTTCACGAGGGGCAGAGTTGCGAGACACGTACTGCGTCATCATCTCCCGGTTCGTCAGCTCGACGAGCAGGTTGATCGCGACGACTGACTTGCCCGTCCCCGGCCCGCCCTTGACGATCAGGCACTGCTTCTCGCCACTGCTTGCCTTGTGTGCGAGATCCACGGCGGTTTCATAGACAAGCTTCTGCTCATCGATCATCAAGAATTCAGCATTGCCCTGCATCATCGAGCTGAGCGCGTCCGCCAGATTCTTGCTCGGCTTGATCACACCGTGCTCGATGCGATACATGATGTCGCTACTGTCGCCGTACTTGATGTGCTGACTCAGAAACCTGGAGAGCTTCAAGGCATCCGGTGAGATGAAGACAGGAGCGCGGCTAGTATGGTTCGCATAGAAGGGGTCATTGATGGCATTGCCTTGCTTCATGTTGTGCAGATAGGCACAAGGCACCAGCCGGATCGACTCGGAGCGGACGGTCTCGTTGTAGTCCTCGATCAGCGCACCATAGGACCAGGCTTGATAGGAGGGATGGTTGGTCTCCCGCACACCGCCCCCTAACTGAGTGCGAACGATGGCATCTTTGGTCGTCACCTCAGCGGTCTGCCACTGCTTCAATTCAATGATGACAGCAGAGTCCTCACGCTGGTCATTCTTGCCGGTCAGAATGAAGTCCACTCGGCGATTGGTCAGCGGAATGTTGTATTCGATGGCCACCCCTGCCGAAGCGGGTATCCCCTCGTCGAGGAGAACGCTCATCATGAAGCGCAAGGAGTTCTCCCAGGAGGCCACCTCATTACGCGGCGAATTGCGGCTTAGTTTGCGTGACACCTCATTCTCAATGGCATCAGCGATGACATTGGCCCGAACGTCATCAATGAACTGCTGCTTGGTAGCGTTGTAAACCAGCATGCCCGTTGGGGCTCCTCTCGGTGGTGTGCATCGTTTCCCATGCCATCACACGGCTACCGCACGGCGCTTACCGCTGGGGCGAGCTCCGTCTCATGGCCTTCCACCATGGCGTCCTGCCCTGGCGAGAAATTCATATTTGAATATAGGAAATTTCAAGAAACCTAATAATAGCCGAGTCGAGGCAATCGCGAGAAGGAATCGTTAGTTCAGTGCGACACCATGCGTCGCATTAACGAGACACTCAGCTCGATGTTCAGCGTGTCACGCCGCATCAACGTATGACGCGCCAGGTCCGCCGTAAAGACATTCTCATGGCCTACCAGAGGGTGAACACTCGTAACAAGAGCGCTTAAAGGCCCGTAGGCAAAGGAATTCACTACTGGAGGTAGAGCTTCCACCGGGCAGTAAGTCACCGCGATACCCATCTGATCATTGTGGTGTCCAGATGCCCACCATCGGTTAAACCCCGCGCCTGCGGGGAACGGCGTGCCCAGCGCCTTGCACTGGCGTATCAGCTGCGGTTGAGCCCCGCGCCTGCGGGGATCGGATCAGAATCATTTCCCTGTCCCCTTACTATCCCGGTTGAGCCCCGCGCCTGCGGGGATCGGTGATCGTGTCGAAGTCGATGCGATTCATGTCACGGTTGAGCCCCGCGCCTGCGGGGATCGGTGTCCAGTCATCGGCGTTGAATATGCAGCCGTCGGTTGAGCCCCGCGCCTGCGGGGATCGGGCAGGCCTTCGTCGAGGAGACCACGGACTACGCCGGTTGAGCCCCGCGCCTGCGGGGATCGGAGCTGTTTGATAAGCCCCCGCTCCGTATCGCCCGGTTGAGCCCCGCGCCTGCGGGGATCGGCGTCCTCTGTTGCTGTCACTGGAGCAATGTCGCGGTTGAGCCCCGCGCCTGCGGGGATCGGGCCTTACGCGCGATATGCTCGCCCTGCACGATCGGTTGAGCCCCGCGCATGCGGGGATCGGGCCCGCATCCACGGAACCAGCAGAGACGTTGCCCGGTTGAGCCCCGCGCATGCGGGGATCGGCGCATCCACCTGTTCGGTGACCGGGACGTCGACGGTTGAGCCCCGCTCATGCGGGGATCGGCCCCATGATCTCGAGCCCGAGCAGCGACCAGGCGGTTGAGCCCCGCGCATGCGGGGATCGGGTCCTACCCGGAGCAGTTCATGTCACCCGAGCCGGTTGAGCCCCGCGCATGCGGGGATCGGGGGTTTGCGAATGAGGTGCCGGTCAGCCCCGGCGGTTGAGCCCCGCGCATGCGGGGATCGGGTCGATGTCGCGCTGACCCGTGAGATCAATGTCGGTTGAGCCCCGCGCATGCGGGGATCGGACGTTCCCAGTCATCCCCTTCGAACATAAGCTCGGTTGAGCCCCGCGCATGCGGGGATCGGAGCGCGAAGTCTGTGTCGCCTGATAGGTAGAACGGTTGAGCCCCGCGCATGCGGGGATCGGGCTACTTGGTGTGTCCGCTTCAGTGAAATCAACGGTTGAGCCCCGCGCATGCGGGGATCGGCAGAGGAGAGGCTGGCATCTAAAGCTATCGAGCGGTTGAGCCCCGCGCATGCGGGGATCGGTCGAAGTCTTCCGTTAGCTCAATCTTGCTCCCCGGTTGAGCCCCGCGCATGCGGGGATCGGGCGTGGAATGAGGCGCGGATGGATGCCATAGGCGGTTGAGCCCCGCGCATGCGGGGATCGGGTCGGATTATTTCTCTGTTGATCTCGATCAGAAGGTTGAGCCCCGCGCATGCGGGGATCGGTAGCGGCCGGGATCGCGATGATGTCGATGATGCGGTTGAGCCCCGCGCATGCGGGGATCGGCGTGATGATGCGAACCATCGTCAGTAGATCGTCGGTTGAGCCCCGCGCATGCGGGGATCGGTATAGCCCTCGTCATTGGACTCGCGCTCCAGGCGGTTGAGCCCCGCGCATGCGGGGATCGGGCCGTTCTGGCCAATGGCGTCCATGCGCTGTTCGGTTGAGCCCCGCGCATGCGGGGATCGGTGCTGGAAAACGAACAGGCCGGCGCGGTCCAGCGGTTGAGCCCCGCGCATGCGGGGATCGGCCGTTCACCACCTGGTCGCAGATAGTGACCGACGGTTGAGCCCCGCGCATGCGGGGATCGGTCGTGGTAAACGTGCAGGGGCTGTTCATGAGACGGTTGAGCCCCGCGCATGCGGGGATCGGCATTTCGGCGGCGATGCGTGCCTCTTCGCTCACGGTTGAGCCCCGCGCATGCGGGGATCGGTGCGTGCGGTCACTGGTTTTCGGTGCCGGAACCGGTTGAGCCCCGCGCATGCGGGGATCGGCGGGCCGAGCTGCCCGAGCATGTGGATACCGACGGTTGAGCCCCGCGCATGCGGGGATCGGCCGAGCTGATGACCCTTTTCATAGACCCTGACCGGTTGAGCCCCGCGCATGCGGGGATCGGCCGAACGACGAGGCCGAGCCGCTATCAACGACCGGTTGAGCCCCGCGCATGCGGGGATCGGAGTAATCATGGCATGGTTGCCATACTGGTCAGCGGTTGAGCCCCGCGCATGCGGGGATCGGGGCGTTCAGCAGCTCAGTAACCAGAATGGCAACGGTTGAGCCCCGCGCATGCGGGGATCGGCGTGACCCGACGTAGAACTCGGGGTTGTTCTCCGGTTGAGCCCCGCGCATGCGGGGATCGGGAATCCTTGAAGCCCTTTACACTACCAGTATTCGGTTGAGCCCCGCGCATGCGGGGATCGGCCGCAATCCAGATCCGCCGCTAGCGCCTCCATCGGTTGAGCCCCGCGCATGCGGGGATCGGCCCTTCACGCGAGTGAAGCTCATCAGTGGGCGCGGTTGAGCCCCGCGCATGCGGGGATCGGACATTCTCCTTGGCCTCTGCCCTGAGCCGGGCCGGTTGAGCCCCGCGCATGCGGGGATCGGTATCAATTTCCTTCGTTAACGCTGCATTCATGCGGTTGAGCCCCGCGCATGCGGGGATCGGCGACGAAGCTCATCATCCTGCATATCAGTCGTCGGTTGAGCCCCGCGCATGCGGGGATCGGTGGAGAACGTGCTTATCCATGGTGTTGGCCAGCGGTTGAGCCCCGCGCATGCGGGGATCGGCTTCGCAGCACTGTCAATCGCCCATCGCCACTCGGTTGAGCCCCGCGCATGCGGGGATCGGGCCGTGCTTGCTGATTAATGCGTCTCGGGCTGCGGTTGAGCCCCGCGCATGCGGGGATCGGCTCGAGGGCGCGCGCGCTCCAGGGCGCTAGCCCGGTTGAGCCCCGCGCATGCGGGGATCGGCCTGGTCAGGCGCTGGCAAGAATGGCGCGGGCCGGTTGAGCCCCGCGCATGCGGGGATCGGCTCTGACCAGCATCTGCTACGTTAATACCATACGGTTGAGCCCCGCGCATGCGGGGATCGGGGCCAGACTCGTACTCGCCATCCAGCTCGAAATGGTTGAGCCCCGCGCATGCGGGGATCGGCTCTATGCTGTCGCGTAGTGTCTCTGCGGTATCGGTTGAGCCCCGCGCATGCGGGGATCGGTGGTCGCCGGCATAGTAAGCAGACCTACCCGGCGGTTGAGCCCCGCGCATGCGGGGATCGGGACCGGCCATCTGTCTCCCACTCACCGCCCGCCGGTTGAGCCCCGCGCATGCGGGATCGGCCAAGAGCGCCAATCTGCACAACATCAGAGCCCGGTTGAGCCCCGCGCATGCGGGGATCGGATGCGGTCAGCACTCATGTCGCCTACCCATGACGGTTGAGCCCCGCGCATGCGGGGATCGGGTCTATTCTGAGATGCCACGCGGTATCTCTGTCGGTTGAGCCCCGCGCATGCGGGGATCGGGGTGAAGTAGCCCCCGTAACCCCCGAACACCGCGGTTGAGCCCCGCGCATGCGGGGATCGGGCCGTGCTTGCTGATTAATGCGTCTCGGGCTGCGGTTGAGCCCCGCGCATGCGGGGATCGGCTCGAGGGCGCGCGCGCTCCAGGGCGCTAGCCCGGTTGAGCCCCGCGCATGCGGGGATCGGCCTGGTCAGGCGCTGGCAAGAATGGCGCGGGCCGGTTGAGCCCCGCGCATGCGGGGATCGGCTCTGACCAGCATCTGCTACGTTAATACCATACGGTTGAGCCCCGCGCATGCGGGGATCGGGGCGCGGTGACGTATCGAGCGCTCATGTCGTGCGGTTGAGCCCCGCGCATGCGGGGATCGGTCCGTGGTGCTGTATCAGGTAGTTCCTGACAGCGGTTGAGCCCCGCGCATGCGGGGATCGGTGGAGCGAGATCGATCGCGTCATGATCTTTGCCGGTTGAGCCCCGCGCATGCGGGGATCGGCTCATCACGGCGCTGTTCTTCGACTATCCGTACGGTTGAGCCCCGCGCATGCGGGGATCGGTCACCGCGAGCGTTCTTGTCGTTGTCGTCGTACGGTTGAGCCCCGCGCATGCGGGGATCGGCCGGTCATCTCCCACCAATGACCACTCTCGCCCGGTTGAGCCCCGCGCATGCGGGGATCGGGCGGTCAATCAGATCGCAGACATGATTCAGCGCGGTTGAGCCCCGCGCATGCGGGGATCGGGTTTTCACTGGAAGCTGAGCGAGCGGTATTGGGGGTTGAGCCCCGCGCATGCGGGGATCGGATACCTGGAGTAATGGCGCTCAGCATCGTATTCGGTTGAGCCCCGCGCATGCGGGGATCGGATGTTCATGATCGGCGCTTCGTCAAGCTGCGTCGGTTGAGCCCCGCGCATGCGGGGATCGGACCGACAGCGACCTGGAGAACGGGACTCTCGACGGTTGAGCCCCGCGCATGCGGGGATCGGTCTATTCGCGGCATGTTGAAAAGCGCAGTATCCGGTTGAGCCCCGCGCATGCGGGGATCGGACACCGCGCAGGCCGTCTCTGTTCTCAGCCCCCGGTTGAGCCCCGCGCATGCGGGGATCGGGCGCTCGATCTCCTCCAGCGCCTCTTCGGTAGCGGTTGAGCCCCGCGCATGCGGGGATCGGGCCGGTGACGCCCCCGCTGCCGGTCATGGCCGCGGTTGAGCCCCGCGCATGCGGGGATCGGATGTTCACGCTGCGTGACGGCGTTCTCTAGCGCGGTTGAGCCCCGCGCATGCGGGGATCGGATAGCCGTGGCCACTGCCCACGCTCGCGGTGGCGGTTGAGCCCCGCGCATGCGGGGATCGGGCCAGCGTGATGCCTATGGCGATGAGTGCGTCAGGTTGAGCCCCGCGCATGCGGGGATCGGATCGGAATGTTTGTGACGACCGTTCTCCCCAACGGTTGAGCCCCGCGCATGCGGGGAACGGACGTTGGAGCGGGCGATCTTCTGCTCGACATCCGGTTGAGCCCCGCGCATGCGGGGATCGGGGAGATGCCGGAAGAGTTCCGCCGCCGCCAGGCGGTTGAGCCCCGCGCATGCGGGGATCGGCGCCCGACCGGGCTTGTCACCGTCAAGGACAGCGGTTGAGCCCCGCGCATGCGGGGATCGGGGAGGCGAACTCATGTCTGCAGCCATCATCATGGGTTGAGCCCCGCGCATGCGGGGATCGGCTCGGCAATGCGGTCCTGCATGCCCTCGATGCCGGTTGAGCCCCGCGCATGCGGGGATCGGTCTACCACTGTTACTGATTTGGGCGGCTCTCCCGGTTGAGCCCCGCGCATGCGGGGATCGGATGTTCACGCTGCCTGACGGCTTTTTCTAGCGCGGTTGAGCCCCGCGCATGCGGGGATCGGACTAATTATAAGCGATTGTTAAATAAGAGGAAAATCGCCACCGGAAAATCCACCAGCAATTTTACTCATTTCTCGAGCAATATGATTTTAAAAGATCTAATAAAATCAATCAGTTGGATTCATCGGATAAAAGCGTACCAAGCGCAAACCGTCATGATCGATGGGTTCGCGCCGGTTGACACCATAGGTCTGAAATTCAAAACCTGATTCATGATTACTGGACCAGGCCATAGCGACGTTGCCATCTTCAGCCAACGCATCAACTTGCTCCCAGATCATTTCGCGGATGCGCAGGCTCACATCACCGATATAGACACCAGCACGAATTTCCAGCAGCCAAATCGCTAGCCTACCGCGTAGACGCGGTGGTACGGCTTCAGTCACCACTACCAGCATGGCCATGTCACTTGCTCCTGTGCCCCTGATCACCCACGGAGACTGGTTCCGGAATAGCTGGCAACATGGCTTCCGGGGCTGGTGATGGTGGTTCAATATCGCCTGCCGCCAAAACATCTTCGATCATAGGAATCAACCTCTGCAAGATGCGACTTTTCTTAAAGGCATCACGGCATGCGATGCGCACCTCTCGCTCAGGAGTCGCGGGTTGATGTGCGGCTATACGAAAGGACGCAGGAACGACGGTCTCGAATTTGACGATATCAGCAATGTCATAAACAAAGCTTTGGGGCTTACCGGTATGTAGAAAACCGATGGCGGGTGCATAGCCTGCGGCAAGAATCGCGGCTTCAGTTATGCCATACAAACAAGCAGTGGCGGCAGATAGACATTGATTGGCCACGTCTGATGATTTCCATTGCATCGGGTCATATCGTCGCCCATGCCACTTCACTCCATACTGTTTGGCCAGCATTTGATAAGTCTTGCGAACCCGAGCACCTTCCATGCCACGCAACTGCTCAATACTGCGTCTCGAGGGAGGGGGCTCGCCAAAACGTAGTTCAAACATCTTGCGGACGACTTTCAAACGCAATGAGTCATCCAATGCGAGTTTTGCCTGATAAAGCAACTTATCGGAACGTGCACCGCCAGGCTGACCTGCGCTGTAGAGGCGCACACCAGCCTCACCCACCCAGATCAGAAGAGTCCCCACAGTCGCCGCTAATTTGATAGCGGCGTGTGACACTCGAGTCCCAGGTTCGAGCAGCAAGCAGGTCACTGAGCCGACAGGAATATGCATGCGCTCGCCGTTCACTTCATCAATGACGACGAAAGCCCCGTCTCGAACGTCGACCTGCCCCATACCAACAAAAATCATCGACATTCGATCTTTCACAGGAATTGGCTTGAGTGGAATAAAACTCATCGCGGCCTCCTTAGCGTCGATCCTTCAGGTCAATGGATTAGAGACGACGCACCAGCAGTAGTCCGCAGCCAAAAGCCTTGGCGCGCCCCAGCCCTTGAGAAATAGTCTCGATCAGCCTCCCCGGATCGGTAACCTCCAGCAGCCCTTCGTAATCGACACTAGAAAAACGAATGGCATCACGGCGGCCAGGCTTTTGAATAACATGTTGGCGATAGCCACTCACTTCCGGGTCCATCACCAAGCGAAAACCACCATTGTCAGCACGGATTTTGAGCCAGTCACGAGCCGCTTGGTCCATCGCCTGTACACATGACTCGCTCGTGCGCTGTCCAGCCGGAAACAGCTTCTTGGCTGCCATCAATACATCGCTGCGTGGCGAATGTTTGGCGCCTTCCACACGCCGGGCAACTGTGGGATTAGCGCGCAGCCGAAAAGCCAGTTGATCACCTACCGACAGATTCGGCTCGAAAGACTTGCAGTGCACATCCAACAGTCTTTGAGACGCTGCTGGCTGACGATCGGAAAGTACATAGAATAACGGCAGCCCCTTAGGAGCCTTGTTCTGTCCAATATCGCTTTCTTCCATTTCTTGACGAAAAAGGAAGGGACGAACGCCCTCATGTTCAGGAAAAAGTTGCCAGAGCAATTGATGGGCGGCATAAGCCCCGCCGCCCATTATCTCGAAAAGACTTTCTCGGGAAAGACCATTGAGATCGACCCGTACACGTGAGAGATACATCAGTGCTGCTCCTTGGCATCGGTGTCGCGCACGAAGCGCCGATATTCGACGCGTGGTCCAAACTGCCAACGGTCTCGGCTCAAAGGTTGATCCCAGACATCGCTGGACTCCACACGGTTGTCATCGCCATCGAGACACTTGGCGCTACCCTCCCAGTAGTACATCACTTCATCCGGCAGCCGCAGCAGGTACTTCTCACCAGGAAGGATGGGCTCGAAATCGCTATCGAGGGCGGCCCGCAATGTCTCGGCAAGCACCCTACGAGCTGCGATAGGAGCGGCCAAAGGGCATGACTTGCGTCCCAGAAAGAGTGGAAAACATGGACGCTCCAGCGCCTTTTCCATGACCTCTAGCGATATCGTCGCCGATGCTGTAGCCGATATCGCGACGATCCAAAGGCCATCACAGCGATAATCTCGACTGGACAAAATCGTGTTGATGGCTTTGCCTGGTGCGCTGAGCTCATCGCGCCGAGTGCGATAGGTCACCTTGGCTTGAGCCGAGGGCACTTGTGCGGTGTGATAATCCCTCAGCAAGGAACCGGGCGAGCGCTGCTTGATGGCAACGCAAACGCTTTTGCCAAGTGCCTGCTGGCCTGCATCGTCATCGCGCCGGATGCCCAATGCGGCACCGAGCAGTCCGATGATCGCGCCGCGCCCGGGGTGTGTGGCGGTGGGGCGCGTTTCACCCACTGCCGCCCTCCCCCAACTGGCGAGCGGTGCATAAAGCCGAAAAACCAGATACTCCGTCATATCGGCTCCTTAACGAGCAACATGCAAAAACTCGATCAGCGATGCGAGGCTGCCGGTATGCACCTCACCATCCAGATCGGGAGTGGAGTAATTCGGCTCGGCGGATACTACGAAGCGACGCTCGGCCCCCGGACCGTAAGCGGTGTCGAAAGCCTTGGCCTGGCGCTCCAGGCGAGCGATGGCTTCCAGTGACTGATCCTGGCCAGCAATCGGGCGCAAAAACGCAGCAGAAAGGGAGCGCGGCATCTGGTCGCCCTGCTCGGCGAGAACGTAACTGGCATGCGCACGAGAGCCAAAACTATTCTGCTTGCCCTTAGGTGAGGTACGCACGGCGGCCTCTACTAACGCCGCGATGGCACGCTCAGCCAGCTCACTGTTGTCCTGAAGATTGTCGACCAGTTGCCGACGATCGATACAGATATAGGTGTAGAACAGGCCCGCACCAAAGCCGGCTTCGCCCACATGCGCGGCGCCGCGATGCTCGTCGCCGGTATTGAGATCGTCCACGGCAGTGAAATAGTCGTCTTCCACTTCCGCAGCATGCACGGTGATCGCATGTGCAACCTGACAGGCTGCTTCGACGTTATAGGCGGGGACCGCTGCCAGCATGCGACCAAAAAGAGCAATGTCAGCGGCGGCCGGCTTGTGACGCAACAGATCGAGATCGGCTTTGTCGGGTGCACGGTTCTCAGCTGCCAGTGTCTCGATTAGAGCATCCACTGCGGCTTGCTCCTCGGGCCCAATATGCACCAACTGGCTCGTCGCCAACTCATTCTTGGCGACATCACCAAACACTTTGGCAATCTCGGTTGCCCAAGCTTTGGCGTCTTTCTCCTTGACACCTTTTTCGAGCAAGCTGATATGGGCTTCAATACCCACTCGCTTGGTACGCTGTCCACGATGTTGGCCAAGCGCTTCTTCGAATAACGCCGAGGTACGCCAGGTGCGCTTGAGGCTTTGTGACGACACTCGCAGGCGTTTGGCGCCGCCCATGATGGCGGTCTTGGGCCGACCCAGGTCATCACGATTAAGGTTGGCAGGCGGATAGGAGGTCAGAAGGTGAAGCTGAATGAAATGGCTCATGGTCAAAATCCTTTTCGTCATGTCGGATATGGAAAGTCGGTCAGTCGTTATCGCTCTGGAACTGCGCCAATGCTTCGAAATAATCGCTGGCCCACACGAATCCCAGCCGCTTCGTGGGTTGAGCCGCCGGCTGGCCAAGGTACTCACGCCACCAGAGGGCGATGTTGTCCGCCAGGTGCACCACGCTGATATCGCACTTGTCAATCAGCGCCAGCGCACGGCGCAGCCGCTGTACCAGCTCTTGTGGAGAATGGCAGTCCATCAATTGCTGAAAACGCAGCTCGCTCATGCGAGGCTTTCCGGTACCATTCTTTTCTTGCCCCAGACGACTACCCAGCGAAACGTTGGGTGTTTCACTCCGCACCTCCGCCAGCAATAGCGCAATGCAGGTCCACAGCTGCAAGTGCTCATCACGATAACGGGGGGACTGCTCAGGCAGTTGCTGCCATAGTTCACGGAACCCATCGCTCAGCATGGCAGCTTCGACCGATTCGCAGCGCCGAAGCCGTGCGCGCACCCCTTTCGGCCAGGGCGGTGCCTGGGTGTAGGCCACCAAATCCTGTGGGGACAACGTCAAACGCTGCCACCAGAGCCGTACCCTGAAGCCTTCATCGGGTGACAGCGCCAGTAGCCGCTCTGGTACCGCTTTCCCCGGTGATGGCTTTTCGGCCACATGCATTTCTATCTGGATCATGGCGCTGCCTCCTCGGTTGGTGCGTTTCCTTGAGCTTCTGACAAAGTAAAGCCGCCATCTTTGGCGAACTGGGACACGACCTTGCTGCCCTTGCTGCGACCACTCAGCCACGACAGAAGCTGCCGGCGTGCCCGAGTAATCCGTTTCATGTCCAGCTCAGAGAAGGGGCCACTCAGGGCCTGAGCTTCGAATAATGTCAGTGCTTCTTGGCGCAGCGCGTAATACCAGGCCCGAGCCACCTGAGATGGCATATGAGGCCCCTCGCCCTGCTGAAGTGCCAACTGCATATCTCGCAAGGCACGAAAGAACGCCGCCTGGGTAGCTTCATAGAACTGGCTATCGATGGATGTCAGGTCCCCCTTGGCATCAGCAGGCCGCGAGAACCAAGCGTTCTTGACCTGCATGCGAGTCATCCAGGCAATCTGGCGTGAGAGCTCGGTGAACGTCTGCACCCAAGAGCGCAATCGCTCCTGTTGCTCTGCCGGTACCGCGACCAGAGGCAATTCCTCGCTATACCAGCCACGGGGTTTCATGTTGTCCATGTCGTAGCCGAAAACCCATAGCCGGGGCTTCAACAGCGCATCGATGTCCTCACCAGCACGTCGCTCCTGCGCGACGAAATCCACTTTGTGGCTGAGATAGTCATGCATCACGCCCGCTGGCAGGGCACCGCTACCTTCCGCATCACTAAGTACAAGGTTCGACCAATACCTATAGCCCAACCCGCCGGGCTGACCCTTAGTGGAAAGCGGTAGCTCATTGGGCTTTTTGGGATCGCGGCGGTATGGCGTCAGTGGGTGCTGCCAGGGTCCATCATAATTGGCGCCATAATTCTTGGCGCGAATCTCACTCACCCGTTGCAATACCTTGCGACCACAAAGGTCACAGCAGCCTTCATCGTCGCTGACCTCCAGCCTAAAGCGCCTTGGCATAGCCCAGTAGGCATGCATGGGATGCATCTGTTCAGGCAGGACTTCGCTGCCTTTCTTGTCGCTGACACGGGTGGCCCCTACCCAAGGGAAAAGACTGTCATCGTCGGGGCATCGATCGCGAATACGCGCTTTAGTGGAAAACACTTCAATAGGCATCACATTCAGCCACAACCGTTGCCAAAGATTGGCATCCACTAGGTCAGGCACAATCAGTGTGGTCAATGGACCACCGCCCCTCAGCCCCACGCGATAGCCAGCACCGCCTGATGGCGCATTTATCTGCATGGTGAATAGCGCCAACGCCACACAATCTTTACAGATCGCCTCTACCCGGCCCCGTTTGACGAAATGATCAGTATTCAGCTTGAGACCGTTTGCCCCTGGTGAATCGATCAAAAGCCCTGCAACTGACACTGGTTTGGCATCTTCGAGCGGATCGAGATCTTGCATGAAACGCGGACCATCACCTTGAAACTCGAAGGTCTGCACGAAAGGCCCGAATGCCTCGTCCAGCGCCTCGCCGCTAGGAGGCTCGATACTGCGATCCACCCACTCACCGTAATTCTGCGGCGGGTACACTGTCTGCAACAGGCCGATCAGGAACTGGTAGGCCGCGCCTTGGAAGTCCGCCCGTGGCAAGGCCAGATCGACAATATTTGGATCGGAAATAGCCGAGGGGGAGCGATAGGCAATACTTCCCCCCCGAGTACGAAAGGGCAGCCAAGGATCTTTCAGCAGATTCATACATCCCCTCCAACAAGGTGTTTTGAATATGTGGCCGATGTTGAGCCAAACTCTAAGCCACGACTTGGCCCATACACATTCTCGGCATCCATTTCTGCCAGCCAAGGCTGTACGAAGCGCAGCGCTTTATAACGGTCCTGCAGGGCCTCCCATTGAGACGTGTAGCGAGGCGGCAGGCTGGCCAGTTTGTCAGCTTGGCTCAGGCGCAACTTGATCTGGCTCAGCATGTCGGTATGCCGCTCACTGCCTGCCAGGAGCCTCAAAGTGCCATCGCTGTTACATGTCAGTAACGCGATATTGAGGGTCGGCTCATCGACCAATCGGGTTCCAATCTCTTGCTCCTCCTGCCACTGATGACGGTTCCCTACATAGCCATCCTCCAGTGCCAGGGCATTGAAGTTCGCCATCGAGCTGGCCACGTTCTTCATGCCGCGCTGCTCCCACCGCGCCCCCTGTAGTCCGTCGGGGACCTGATCGGCGACCTCACCATAAACACTTTCAATCAGGATTCTGGCTTTTTCAGGCATACGAATTTCGCCTTGCTCACGCAAGGCTCGCTGGGTGAGCCATAGCAGGGAAACGTCGCGATAGACAAAATGAGTCCCCTCCAAGGTGCGTTTCAGCCAGTGCTCATCGGGAGTTTCTGACCACTCGGGTGCAAGTATCTTGAGGACAGGCGGGCACCGGACTCCACGAACGTGACGCTGCAGGCGACCAGCCCGTTGAATCAGCAAATCGATCGGGGCCAGATCACTGATCATCAAATCGACATCACAGTCGAGGGATTCCTGAAAGACCTGCGTACTGATCAACACTTGACCACGACGCACATTGTCTGTGGAGGTCTTGCCCAGCCGCTCGATGACATCAGACTCGATACGCTGGCGGTCACACATGGCAAAACGGCTGTGAAACAACAGGCAGCGCTCCGGCGTCGGGTGGCGCTCACGAACAGCCTCAAAGGCGCGAATGGCGTCATTGACGGTATTGCGCACCCAGGCAACACACTTACCAGCCTCAACGGCTGACATGATCACCTCGATGGCCTGATCTTCCTCGGTGAGCCAATCAACACCGACGGCACGAGACACTTCAGCCTTTGCCTTCAAGGCGACTTCGCAAAGGGGAGCTTCCGATATCTGCGTCAGCAGTGGGAAGTCATGCATCATCAGTGGCTGAGGGTCGAGACCGAGTCCTGCCCGCCAAGCCATACACAAATCATTGCGCATGGCCTGAGGTAACGTGGCCGTCAGAAGAATGGCACTACCTCCCTGCTGGGCGTGATAACTCAATAGCTTGCCAAGCAGCGTCTGCATATAGTGATCGTAGGCATGGACTTCATCGATGATCAGTACTTTGCGGGCCAATCCATACAGGCGCAGCGACTGATGACGAAACGGCAGCAACCCCATCAGTACCTGGTCGATGGTGCCTACCCCAACATCGGCCAATAGGGCCTTCTTGCGCGAATCAGCGAGCCAGCGGTTGCACTGAGCCGTCGCTGTGGACTCGCTCTCATCGTAGTTGCGATCACCCGGCTGCGGTTGGTCGATGGCCAGAGCGAACTCTTCATTCAACTTGCTGGCACCGTGCGCCAGCACGAAAGATGGGCAGGAACCCGCGCGATAGAAACGCCGGTGGAGAGCACCGAGTCGAGAATACATGGCATTGGAGGTCGCCATGGTGGGTAAAGCAAAGTAGAGGCCTTCGCCGTGTCCGCTTGCCAGTAGTCGCTGGGTTAGAATACAGGCAGCTTCGGTCTTTCCTGCCCCGGTGATGTCTTCGAGAATAAATAATTGTGGCCCCGACGATAGCGTCAATGTCTCAGCTTCACGCTGTAATGGGGTTGGCGTAACCGACTGCCCATCAAACCAAGAAGACAGGCCTGCATATGGCAATGGTTTGAGTACTTGCTCAAACCCGGTATCGCGTAGTACTTGCTGAGCTCGCGGCTGAGCATAGTCCATCCAATAGTCCACAAGCCGCATCTCACTGACGCAGTAGCGGAAATACGTTTGATTCGATCCCAACCAATCACTGAGAGTTACCCAGCCGGCGATGGTCCAGCTCAGCGATTGAAAAGCCTGAAGCCACTCAGTCGAGAGCAATTTATCAATAGGCCACTCGACATCGATAAGGCGCGCCCAGTCGGCAACAAACTCTTGCGCCACAACAACATCGTCAGCATAGTCATCGGAACCGAAGAAACGTGAAAGCTCTAGCGATGTGCCCGCCACCGGCTGACCGTGATGACCAAACATGGGGGACAACAAGACAGGAAGCGTCTCTATCAACCGGCGCCGCAGCTGGCGCTCCGGCATCCCTCCTGGCCAATTGAGCGTGCCGTCCTTCAACCAGTCCACCCAGCGCTCTTGCCACAGAAGAGCCCCCAGCCGGTCGTGGCGTTCACTATAGGCGAACCGGGGCAAAGCAGGCACCAGTCCACTACCCTGCGACTGAGCAAGTCCCTGAAAAGTCCGCGAAAACTTACCTAAATCATGAAGCCCTAGAAGGAAGACAAAAAAACGTTGCAACTCTGAGGGCGCCATTTGTAATTGAGCAGCCATACGTTGCGTCAAAGCCCGCTCAGGCGACAGAAGGTGCCAGCCTACAGCTGCTACATCGAGGCTATGGTACGGCAGGAGATGATAGGGAACGCCATCGTCTTCTGACTTGGCTTTTCCCCAATAACGGTAGTAACTCATTAACGAACTCCATTTCGTTTGAGGCCACTTTATTTGCAGACCCTAATGAGACTTTCAAATAAATTCCACTATAAAATGATCTACATGGCTGCCGCACGGCGCTGCAGTAGTGCAAGCTCCGTTTATATACCGTAGGCCAAAACGCTATACTGAGTTAGTTAACAACCGAAAACTTGAATATGTAAAATTCATGAAACCTAATGGTAGCTGACTTGGAGCACTTGTGGGTATAGATCGTCAGTCCAATGCTACTCGCTGCGTCGCTTGAACGGTACGCTGTCTCAATATCCAGTACTTGTCCTTCAATGAATTCTTCCACCGGACTTATTCCAAACAGGAAATTTCCGCGTCACTCGCCAACGCTTACATCTACCGTCTGAGCGAACTGATACCCAGCTTCATAAAATTCATACGCCTGCGTAAGACATTGCCAACAAATCCTGAAAATCCACTTTCCCCAACCCCACGGGAAATTTCCGCCAAGGCACGGAAAATTCCGGCTTCCCAAGCCATCACCTACCGCTAACTCATTGTTTTGTATGGAAACTGGTGATAAGGGAGGCTCCGAATCGCCCGATCTCGTCCCACAGTCAAAACTCATATTGCACTGCAACAAAAACAGGCGTATCACTGTATTCATGTTCCTTACCTGGAGAGTACAATGGCTAAACAACCTGCCTGGTCAGAGTTGGTCCCAACGACGCCGGCTGCGATGTTCGATGTCTGGAAGCTGGGCACGACGTCGGTGGAGATGTGGTCGACAGCCATGTCGACCATCATGTCGCGCACTCAGTTGTGGGGAACCCAGTCGCCGCTGGACCCGAAGATGATCACCGAGAACCAGAAGATGGTGTCGGAGAAGATCGCAGCCAGCTGGGAGATGTGGTTCGTGATGCAGAAGGCGTGGATGAACGCGATGACGGGCGGCAAGGTGGCGCCGTGGTGGACGACGGGCACCCTCTTCATCAAGCCGTTGCACAAGCGCACGACGGCCAATTCGCGTCGACTGTCGTGAGAGGCAATGCATGACTTGCCGTTGCGGCCGATGCAGTTGCAGTCGATAGAGCTGCGAGCTGAGATGCGATCAGATACGGTTGAATGCGCTCAGATGCGCTTAGATGCAGTAATGCAAGACGGGAGCCCCAGTGGCTCCCGTCTTGCGTCGTGCTCTGGCGATGATGTCAGGTCATTGTTCTGGGCTTTCTTTTCCATTTTCTCCAGCCCTACCCCCTGAGCTTTCTTCCTCTGACCTGGTACGCCGCCAGCGAATTATCATTCTGATTCGAGGGCCTCGTCTTCGTCGGTCAGACAGGCTTGCCAGATGCGTTCGGCCACGCGCTGGTCGTGCTCGGCGTGGCGGAAGAGGCAGATATCCAGCGGCGCGGTGTGGCTGTCATCGCTGATGATGACGAGGCGCCCGGCGGCCAGCTCGTCGCGCACGGCGCGCTCCGGCACCCAGGCGATGCCGCTACCGGCGAGTGCGCCACGCTTGAGCACGTCAGACATCGAGCATTCGTAGCGGAAGTTGAGACGCGCGGCGAGGTTCTGGCGTCCGATGATCAGTGCGGTCAGTCGGCCGAGATAGCTGTCACTGGAGTAGCAGAGGTAGGGTTGCGGCGTGTCGCTGTCGAGGGAGTAAAGTGCCTGGCCAGCGTCATCGACGGCACTGACGGGCACCAGCCGCTCGGAGCCGAGCACGATGGAGGGATAGCGCACGATGTCGGTGAGCGTAGGCAGTAGCGGGCTGTTGTAGGCCAGCATCAGATCACAATTGCCGCTGATCAGGGCATCGACACAGCCGGCGACGTGGTCGGGCACGATGCGTGCCTTGAGATTGCCCAGTCGGTTTTGCAGCTGTTCATGCCAGTCGACGAAGAAGCTGACCGCCAGCGTGTGCGAGGCGGAAATCGAGACGACTTCTTCTATCTTGGGCACGAAGCCGAGCGCCTCATCACGGCCGACGCGCAATACCGAGAGCGCATCCTGGGCGGTGCGCTGGAAGGATTCGCCCGCGGGAGTCAGGCCGACGGGGAACAGGCTGCGGTCGATCAGGGTGGCGCCGACCCAGTATTCCAGATTGCGAATACGACGGCTGAAGGCCGGTTGCGTCACGTTGCGCAGGGTGGCGGCGCGCGAGAAATTACGCGTCACCGCCAGGGTGAGGAAGTCTTCCAGCCAGTTCATTTCCACGGCAAAGCACCTGAAGAGAGGCATGAATGAGGCAAAGGCACACAGCGAGCCTGCGTGAGCGCAGTATATCGCGTCGCTGGGTGTCTTTTCTTCAAGCTCTCTTCACTGGCTGATCGGATGGATGAAGCGCCAATCAGGCCTCGGCTTGCGCCAGTGCCACACAGCGCTGCGCGAGAATTTCCGCGGGGTCGAGCAGCGCTACCCGCTCACGCAGTGCCGCATCGAGCTCGATCAACGGAAGCTCGGTACAGCCCAGGATGATCACTTCTGCGCCCCGCGCCAGCAGGTGGGAAATGGCAGCCTGCAGATGCTCGCTGCACTCCCCTGCCGTATGGCCCGCCTTCACGCCGTGATGCCCGTAGATCGCCTCCATCACCTGGGTCTGACAGCGCGCATCGGGCACCAGCGTTTCACGCCCCGAGGCCTCGATGATGTCGTGGTAGACCCGACTGATCACGGTGCCGCTGGTCGCGATCAACCCGACCCGCGCCACCGGCGCCTGCATCGCCGCGATATGATCGACCACCGCCGTCAGCATGTTAATGATCGGGATGCCGATATAGGGCTGGATACGCGCCACGAAGGCATGCGCGGTATTGCAGGGAATCGCGATGGCATTGGCGCCATCGGCCTCCAGCCGCTGACAGGTCGCGAGCATCGGGATGCTCGGGTCTTCGCCCTTGCCGATCAGATTGGCGGTGCGATCGGGAATCTGCGGATTCTGCTCCACCACCATCTTGAGGTGGTCCTGATCGCGCTCGGCACGCGTCAGGCTGACCACCTTGCGCATGAAGTCCACCGTGGCCGCCGGCCCTACCCCACCGAGCACGCCAAGCTTGAAGTTGCGATTCTCGCGCTCGCGGTCCACGCCCAATGCGTATTCGGCGTAGATGAGGTTGGAGTCGAGCAAGGGCACCGGCACCAGCGGCTGCAGCGACTCCATCAGCACCGGAATCTCGCTCAGGCCCGGCACGATGATCTCCGCGCCCTGACTGACCAGGCCATCACAGGCCTCGAGCAACAGTTGCAGACACTCACCACCATGATGGCCACTCTTGATGCCGCTGGCCCCATAGATGGCCTGCATCAGGGCATTACGCTGCAGCGTGGCATCGGGGTAGATGACCTCGAGGCCATCACCTGCCACGAGGTTACCGTCTTGCGTGGCATCCGTGACAGCCATCGTGGCCTCCGGCTCCCCGAAGCGCTGCTCGAAGATACCGGAGGCGCGCACGTAGCTTGAGGTCAGCACGCCGATCTTGCGCACCTCGGGATAGTCGCGGCGAATGCGCGCCAGCAGCGCATCGAAGATATCGACGACGTTGACGCTGATTTCCGGGGTGATCTCGGCCAGGAAGGTATGCGAGAGAAAGCATGGCACCATTGCGTTCTCGACCTTGCCCTGCATGTCCTTGAGCACGTTGTAGACGTAGAACTTGCGTCGCAGCGGGTCATAGGCCTCCGCGGCGATTCCCGGCCCGTCATCGAAGTGACGTTGCTCGAAGGCGATATCCACCCCGCCCGGTGGCTTGCAGTACTGCGCCGCGCGCACCGTCTTGAGCAGGACATCCGCGCTGCCGATCGCCCCCAGGCCGCCCACGACGCCGTAGCGGACGACAGAGGGGCTGGCTTTATGTGAAGGTGCGTTGGGGCGTTCCATGACGATGTTCTCCTGATGTCCTTGACACGCTTATCACGCGGATGCCGACAAGCCGATGATGATGACGCGGTTGGTGTTCAGACAAGAGCGCTCAACTGAGCTCTGAGCGCATGACGTGGGGCGTATTGAAGACTTGCTCGTCCAGCTCGCCTTCGCTCTTGGCGACCAGGCAGCTGACGGCGCAGTCGCCCGCCACGTTGAGGCCGGTACGTGCCATGTCGAGCACACGATCGATGCCGGCGATGATGGCGACCCCTTCCAGCGGCAGGCCGACGGAGGTCAGCACCAGCGAGAGCATGATCAAGCCGGCTCCCGGCACACCGGCGGTACCGATGGAGCCCAGCGTCGCGGTCATGATGATGGTGACGTATTCGGTCATGCCCAGATCAACGCCATAGGCCTGGGCGATGAACAGCGCGCAGACGCCCTGGTACAGCGCGGTGCCATCCATGTTGATGGTCGCGCCCAGCGGCAGCACGAAGCTCGAGACACCCCGCTTGACGCCCAGATTCTGCTCGGCGGCCATCATGGTCACCGGCAAGGTGCCGGAACTGGAGGTGCTGGTGAAGGCGAGCATGATCGGCTCGACACTGCCCTGGAAATAGCGCAGCGGGTTCAAGCGCGCCAGAAAGCGCAGCATGCCGCCATAGACCACGATGGCATGCACGAAGCAGCCCAGATAGACGATGCCGATCACCTTGGCCAGCGGCGCGAGCATCGCCAGGCCATAGGTACCGGCCACCCAGGTCATCAGGGCGAAGACACCGTAGGGGGTGAAGGCGATGATGATGCTGGTCATGCGATAGATGATTTCCGCTGCGGACTCGAAGAACACGCGTACCGGACGGGCTTTCTCCCCCACCAGCGTGATGGAGAGGCCAAACAGGATCGCAAAGACGATGATCTGCAGTACATTGCCTTCGGCGAAGGCTTCGACGGCATTGGTCGGCACCAGCCCGAGCAGCGTATCGACGGCGGTCGGCGCTTCACGCACCTCGACATTGGCCGCGCTGCCCAGGTCGATCCCGACACCCGGCTGGAAGACGGTGGCCAGCCCCAGGCCGATGGTGATGGCGACCGCCGTCATGCCCAGATAGAGCACCAGCGTCTTGACGCTCAGGCGCCCGATCTTGGAGAGGTTGTTGAGCGAGGCCACGCCAGTGACCAGCGAGATGAAGACCAGCGGCACGATCAGCATCTTGATGCCGCGGATGAACAGGTCACCCAGCGGTTTGATATCGGCGGCGATATCGGCGCGCCCGGTCTGGTTGAGCACGATGCCCAGCCCCAGGCCCAGAATCAGTGCGATGAAGATCTGCTTCCACAGCGCCAGTCTTGTCCAGGGAGACAGAAAGCGCGCAATGGGCCCGGGAGAGCGGGGTATCGGGGCGGAGGAAGAACCTGAATCAGCCATGAGTGTTTCCTTCTTGTCATTGTTCTTGGCTGCGCGTGGAAGCAGCGCAGAGTGCAGACTGATGGTGATACAGGCCCCTATCTCGCGACCAATTCTTTATTTGGATTTTCCATGCAAGATTTGCATGACAGTGATTTCACCCCCTGGTGCGCGGCACACCCGAAGCTATTCCCGTCTCTGACGCTGTGCGCTTTCTTGACACGTTCGCTGCTGTAGAACGCACGAAGCCCGCTCAATGAGCGGGCTTCGTGTTCTTACCACTATATTCAAGGTGCTGCATCCGCAAAGATCAGCGGCACCTTTTCAAGCTGTCAATCATGCCTCCGGCAGGCCAAGTGCCTCCTTGACGGCCGGCCAGGCAGGTTCGCCATCACGGGTGGTCACGCCATCCAGCCAGGCCTTGACCTTGCCCGGATTGGCCTTCATCCATGTTCCCGCCACCTCTTCCTGCGGGCGCTCTTCCTTGCCATAGCCATAGATGAGTTCACTCTGCTCCTCGGAGGTAAAGGAGATCTGATCCAGGAAGACGGAGGCATTGGGATGCGCTTCAGACCATTTCTTGTTGGCCAGAGTTCTCACGTCACTCTTGCCGCCGCCCGGCCCCCACAGGTCTTCTGGATCATCGAGGAAGACCATGTCGTATTCGACGCCCATCCAGTGCGGAGTCCAGCCGACGAACATGACCCACTCATCACGCTTGATGGCATTGGCGACTGTTCCAAGCATGCCGGCAGTGGAAGACTCCTTGAGGTCCCAATCGCCGAGGCCATAGATATCCTCATCGACGGCACGGTTGGCGATTTCACTGGAACCCGAGCCGATCTCGATGGAATAGATGGTCTTTTCGAACTTGTCGGCAAATTCCGGCTTGTCGACATCATGCAGTGAAGTGACACCGGCTTCAGCCACATAACGCGGTACGGCGAAATTGGCCCGTGCACCGTTCACGTTATTGCCGAAGTCGACCATGGCGTCCTTTGCCATCGCTGCATCGTACATGGTGCTCTGCCCCGGCAACCAGGCGGCCAGGTAGACATCGACCTCACCGAGCGAGATGCCTTCGTAGGTGATCTGCGCGCCCAGTTGGCGGGTGGTGGGAGAATAGCCCAGCGCCTCGAAGATTTCGGAGGCAATCTCGGTCTTCATGGTCACGCCCGGCCACGGCGGCGCCGCGAACACGACACTGGCGTCTTCCGCGGCAGTCGCCGGCGCTGACAGCGTTGCCAGCAGCAGACCACTGCCCGCCAACGCCATGCGCAGCGGCAGGGGTTTCATCAGGGAGGATCTGGCAAAGGGAGACGACTTGGTGAAGGGGGACGACATAGTGGATTTTCCTCGTTGTTGTTATGGATACGCCATTGTCATGAAAATACCGGAAACAAGCGTTTGATTGAAGGCGACCTCTGTATAAACATCACTTCTGCAAAACGCGCTTCCCGCAAAGAAATCACAATGCGAGCAGACGAACAGCTACCTTAAGCGCGATCGTTGGATCGATACAAGACACGGCGGCCAACGACGCGCACGAAAAAGCCCCCGCCATTCGTGAAAATGACAGGGGCTTTTGATGATGCATGCGCTGATGCATCAGAAGCCAACGATCAGAAGCTGGCGATCTCTTCCGGACGCAGGAAACGGCATTCGCCCGGCTCCAGCTCCGGGTCCAGCTCGACAGCCCCGATGGCTTCGCGATGCAGGGCTTCGACGTGATTGCCGATGGCCGCGAACATGCGCTTCACCTGGTGATAACGGCCTTCGGTGATCCACAGCAGACCCACGGTGGCGGTTTCCATCTCGAGACGCGCCGGACGCGTCGGCTTCTCTTCCCCATCCAGCATCAGGCCGTGCTCGAAGTCCTCCACGGCGCGCGCCAGCTCATCGCCTTCCAGCGGGCGCGCCAGGGTGACGCGATAGCGCTTGGCACAGGCCTTCTTGGGCGAGGTGACACGATGGTTCCACTGGCCGTCATCCGTCATCAGCACCAGGCCGGTGGTGTCGACATCGAGACGCCCAACGATGCTCAGGCGCTCGACATTGGGCAGATCGATCAGGTCATGCGCGCGCTCATAGAGGCCCGGCTTGCTGGTGCATTCCACATTGGCCGGCTTGTACAGCATCAGATAGCGCAGCCCCATCAGCTCCAGGTGCTCGCCATTCCATTCGACGCGCATGCCGTCCTTGACGGCGCTCGCGGTGTTCTTGACTACCTCACCATCCACGGTGACATCGCCGCGGTGCACGACCTTCTTGGCATCGCTACGGCTGAGATCCGTGGTTTCGGTAAGGAATTTGTCCAGGCGCATCAGGCCTCCAGAGTGAAATGATCGGCGTCCATCCACGCCGGAAACTTGGTTCGAAACTCGTCGAGCGCGCCGCGTTCAAGCGTCACGGTCTCGATGAAGGGCTGGTCTGGCGCGGGGTCGAGGATGGGCTCGCCCTTGAAGTCGCAGACCATGGAGTCGCCGGTATAGTGCAGCCCGTTGGCGTCGTCACCCACACGGTTGACGCCCACCACATAGGCCAGATTCTCGATGGCGCGCGCCTGCAGCAGCGTGCGCCAGGGATGACGCCGTACGCCCGGCCAGTTGGCCACGCACAGCAGCAGGTCATATTCAAAGGCGCTGTCGGCGGCGGTCTCGGCAGCACTCACGCCACCGATGACGGGACGCTGACGCAGCCAGGTCGGGAAGCGCAGGTCATAGCAGACAGAGAGCTGGATCCGAAAGCCGTTGAGCTCGACCAGCACCCGCTCATAACCCATGCCATAACGCTCATGCTCACCGGCCATGCGGAACAGATGGCGCTTGTCGTAATGCGACACCTCACCGTCGGGCGTGGCCCACAGCATGCGGTTGTAACACTCGCCGTCATCCAGCACCGCGATGCTGCCGGTCATCACGCAACCACGGGTGATGGCCTGCGCCTTGAGCCAGTCGACGCTCTCGCTGGACTCCATCGGCTGCGCCATCTCACGCGAATTCATGGTGAAGCCGGTGGCGAACATCTCGGGCAGCACGATCAGATCGGTTGCGACATTGCGGCCATCGGCGCCCAAGACCAGGCCAGCGGCATCCAGCTGCTCGCCGAGCAGACGGCAGTTCTCCGCCGGGTCTTCCCAGCGCAGGTCCGTCTGCACCAGGCTGACACGCAATGTCGCCCCTCGCGAGGCATCGCCAGCACTCGCTTGTGGGGAAGTCGCCTGTGGCTGTGTCGTCATGGTCGTCGTGCCTCCCTGCTGACTGAATGGGCGCTTGAGTGGCGACCGGCGGATGCGCGTCGGCGTGAGCCTTGCCCACCCTGCCACTGGTCATGCCACGCCTTGAAAGCGCTCATTCTACCGTCTGTGGCGATCAGATGTGAGAGGCAAAGCATGATCTGTCATCGCCGTAGCGCTCATCACGCACACGAATCCCTGGCGGCGGGTGTGAGCATCAGAAGCCAGTGATATATTGGCGATGAACGCAAGGCCACCACACCAGGTTGCGGCGGCGTCAGTTCACCGCGAGCTTGCTCGCCCCCTCCCCATCCCGACTCACAGGAGAGCTTCATGCCTCAGCTTCGCTTCCACGGTGTCACGCCTGCCCGTCTTGCCCCTGTCTCGCGCGCACTGATCGATCAGCTGAGCGAAGCGACCGCCACCGCGCGCGACGAATTCACGCTGGAGTGCATCACCACCCAGTATGTGTTCGATGGTCAGCTCGTCGATGCCTTCCCCTTCGTCGAGGTGCTGTGGTTCGAACGTGGCAAACAGGTGCGCGATCTGTGCGCCCAGTCCATCGCGCAGGCCATGAACGAGGCCGGCTACCCAGAGGCCGAAAGCTTCTTCATCGCGCTTGAACCGTCGGGCTACTACATCGCAGGTAAACCGCTGGCGCAGATCGCAGGCAAACCGCTGGCGCAGGATGGTTCGAGCGACTCCGCATGAGGCGGGAGCAGACAAGCCCCTCTGTCGAGAGTCTGGCCAAGGCACGCCGCGAGAGCGCCAAGGGCGTCGGCTTCGGACTGGGCGCCTATGTGATGTGGGGCTGTTTTCCGCTCTACTTCGCGCTGTTCGAGGGCATTCCCGCCTGGGAAGTGCTGCTGCACCGCATCCTGTGGAGCTGCGTGTTCATGGTGCTGCTGATCAGCGTCATCCGGCGCTGGTCACCGGTGCGCGCTGCCTTCGCCGAACCCCGCAAGCTTGTGCCTGTGCTGGCCTGCTCGATCCTGATCGCGCTCAACTGGGGCATCTACATCCACGCGGTAGAGGTGCATGAGGTACTGCAGGCAAGCTTGGGTTACTTCATGACGCCGCTGGTCAATGTCGGGCTGGGCATGCTGTTCCTGAAGGAACGCCTGTCGCGCGTGCAGCTGTTCGCGCTGGGGCTGGCCATCCTCGGCCTGAGCCTGCAGCTGGTCGGCCTGACGGAACTGCCGTGGATCACGCTCTCGCTGGCTGTGACCTTCGGCACCTACGGGCTGCTCAGAAAGCGCATCGCGCTGGATGGCCTGTCGGGCCTGCTGGTCGAGACGATGATGCTCGCGCCACTCGCGCTACTGCTGATCGGCGGCCAGTGGTTCTCGGGCGAATCGCACTTCACGGCCAGCGATGTCGGCCCGCTTGAACTACCCGCCAGCGTGCTGATGATGTCCAGCGGCGTGCTCACCGCGCTGCCGCTGCTCGCCTTTGCCGGTGCGGCGCGTCGCCTGCGACTCGCCACGGTGGGCTTTCTGATGTACATCAACCCGACCATGCAGTTTCTGATCGCGCTGCTGATCTTCAAGGAAACCCTGCATCCGACGATGCTGATCACTTTCGTGCTGATCTGGAGCGGTCTGGCGCTCTATACCGCCTCGACGTTCTTCCAGCATCGCGCTCGGCAGCGCGGCTGATATCCCCCTTGAACCGACATCACGAACCAACGCGAGGATGCCCAGCCATGCCAGACCCTGCTGCAGACTCCGTGAGCAGCCGCCTGTTGCGCTTTCTGCCGCGCCTGCTGGCCTTCGCCCTGCGCGTCATCGGACAGTTCATCGCCAACCGTGGCGTGCTGCTGGCCGGGGGCGTCGGTTACAACATCCTGCTGTCCAGCGTGCCGCTGTTCGCCTTGCTCTGCGTGCTGCTGACGCACCTGGTGGATGAAACTCGCCTGATGAGCATCATCGCCATTCAGGTCCAGCATCTGGGGCCGGGCCAGGAAGATATCCTGCTGGACGCGGTGCGCAAGCTGCTGGCCAATCGCGAGGTGATCAGCTGGATCGGCATGGGCGGCTTGCTGTTCTTCGCCGGGCTGGCCTTTCGCATGCTGGAAGACGCCATTGCGCTGATCTTCCATCAGCATCCAGTGATTCGTAAGCGCAGCGCGTGGATTTCCGCCCTGCTGCCCTACGCCTTCGTGATGGTGCTGGGCGCGGGCCTGCTGGCGCTGACCCTGCTGGTGGCGCTGGCCTCGGCGATGAATGATGCCCTGACGCTGCTGACCGGCATCGAGCTGACCCTGGGCGATGCCGGCAGCGAGGTGATCTATCTGATCAGCATCGTTGGCATGTTCGGGCTGTTCAGCGCCATCTACAAGATACTGCCCCAGACCCGCGTCTCGACCCGCCGCGCGCTGGTCGGGGGTCTGGTCGCGGCCACCCTGTGGGAGCTGACACGCCTCGCCTTGAGCTGGTACTTCACCCACCTGTCCTTCGTCGGTGCCGTCTACGGCTCGCTGGCGACGCTGATCGTGCTGCTGCTGGGGCTGGAGATCGGCGCCGTGATCCTGCTGCTCGGCGCCCAGGTGATCGCCGAGCTGGAGCAATGCTCACGCGAGAACATTCGCTGGTATTGCACGCCGGATCGCAAGCCACTGACGCGGCTGCAGTCGCGCCGCAATGCCATGCAGCATGCCGGCGAGATCAGCGAGGATGAGGCAATGGAAATGAGCCCAGACAGGAGGTCAGGCAAGGGGGCAGAAAGCGAGTCAGCAAACGGTTCTGAAAGCGGCTCAGACAAGCGCTAGTACACGCGCTGGGAAAGCTCACCGCGCGCACAACGAAAAAACCGCCCCGAGGGGCGGTTTTTCATGCTCGCATCGCAGAGATGATGCCTGCGGTCACGCGAGTCATTGTCGTCGTGATCAGCGCCTGAGGGCTGTTCATCTGCAACGGCTCGCCTGCAGGCGACGCCTCAGTTGACCAGCGAGGCTTCCAGCGAGATCTCGGCGGTGAACAACTTGGAGATCGGGCAGCCGCCCTTGGCCTTCTCGGCGGTGGACTGGAAATCTGCCTCGCTGATGCCCGGCACATCGGCCTTGGTCACCAGGGCTATCTTCGTCACGCTGAAGCCGCTGTCTTCCTTGTCCAGATGGACGGTGGCGGTGGTATCGATGGCCTTGGGCTCATGCCCCGCCTCGCCCAGCATCATCGAGAGTGCCATCGAGAAGCAGCTGGCGTGGGCCGCCCCGATCAGCTCTTCGGGGTTGGTGCCAGCGCCATCTTCAAAGCGCGTATTGAAGCCGTAAGGCTGATCCTTGAGCGCACCACTTTCACTGCTGACAGTGCCTTTACCCTGCTTGACGCTACCTTCCCAATGCGCGGAACCGGTTTTCTTGATCGTCATGCCTGTCTCCTTGACTGGGTGAACACTCAGGGCCGTTGCCCTGTCCCTCCCACATTGTCATGGCACGCCATGACTTCAAGGGGCGTCTGCCCTTTTGCCATCACAAGTGTCTGATCGATCGCGTGCCGGCTGCGCCTCACTCGAGTGAGCAAGACATGCCACCCACCCCGACGAGTGCGCCCGTCGCCACGGCCAATTATTGAACAAGAGTTGAATTCCCTTGGTATGCCCCGATAACTGTTCCATCGATTACCCGGCGCGCAACGCCGAGTTACAGTCACTCACATCATCCTCTCATGTCTGGCAGCGCGCACTCGCAAGAGAGCGCAGCATTGCCGACACCTCATGCGTCGCCGGTGAATCCCTCACCCGCGCGGCTGCCGACACCGGCAGCCAGACCCGCAAGGAGTCCCCTCATCATGTTCTACAGAACCTCGACAGCCATCACTGACGACAATGCCTCTCTCCATCGCCTGCGCACTGATCTGCTCTTAGGCAAGCGACCTACCGCGAGCACCCGCCTGCGCCGTGGCATCGGCGCCGCCGCAGTGATGCTGGGCCTGCTGGGCCTCTCCCCGGCTCAGGCCTTCGACGAGATGAACACCGAGACAGGGACCAGCGGCGCGGCCTCTTCCCAGCATTCCTCGCAGGGCCAGCCAACGCCCAGCCACTCGAAGCGCACCGCAGACGGCGCAGCTGACAACGGCGCGCACTATCAACAGAACGAACAGCCCGAGGCACGGCAGCAAGCCAAGGACAACGCCACGCACCAGGTACAGAAAAGCCTCGATGGCGGCAAGATCGGCAGCCAGGGCGGCCGCCACGCCAACACGGGCCAGGCCAAGCCGACCGAGAACTGGTTCGGCTGCCCGCCCTCCGGTAGCAGCAAGCAGAACGCCCAGTGCGACGGCAAGTGATCATCAGCACGGAGCACTCGCCATAGGCACGATTGGCGCTCAAGACGCAGGCCCCGCAACCCACGGTAGCGGGGCCTGCGTCGTTGCGCGCATATGCTTATGTGCATGGAAAGCAGCACTGCGTTGCCACTTCATGCAGCAACCCTGAATTGTTTGAGAAAAAATCTCGCAAATTCAGTCAATTACATGCACAGGTTGTCAAAACGACAACACTCTCCTTCCAGCGTTCCGGCTTGTGACCCCCAGGTGCGGCAGGCACGATATAGGGCATACAGATGATCCGTCGATCATTCATTCAGGCCACCGCACTGCGTCGATCTTCACCTCTTCGTGCACGCAGTTGCTCAGGGCCTACGACCGGATACGACAGCGGAATGCTTTCCGCGGGAGACGTACTAGATGACAGACACCACCGCACTGTTCACCCCCCATGCCTTCGCCGGGCTGGAGCTCGACAATCGCCTGGTGCTCGCCCCGATGACGCGCACCAGCGCGCAGGATGACGGCCAGGTGCACTTTGACATGGTCGATTACTATCGCGATTTTGCGCGGGGCAACTTCTCGCTGCTGATCACCGAAGGCATCTACACCGATGAAGCCTTCAGCCAGGGCTACGCCAACCAGCCGGGGCTGGCCAACCAGGCGCAGCAGGACAGCTGGCGCCCGGTGGTCGACGCCGTGCATCAACAAGGTGGGCGCCTCATCGCCCAGCTGATGCATGCCGGCGCCCAGACCCAGCACAACCGCTTCAAGGACGAGGTCGTCGCCCCCTCCGAGAGCCGCGCCAGTGGCGAGATGCTCAGCTTCTACGGTGGCTCCGGCCCCTTCCCGCTGGCCCGCGAGATCAGCGAAGCGGAAATCCATGACGCGATCGCCGGCTTTGCCACCAGCGCCCGTCGCGCCAAGGAAGCCGGCTTCGATGGTATCGAGCTGCATGGTGCCAACGGCTACCTGATCCACCAGTTCATCAGTGAGCGCTTCAATCAGCGTGACGATGCCTGGGGCGGCGACGCCATCGCACGTCTGGCCTTCCCACTGGCGGTCATCCGCAGCGTGCGTGAGGCGGTCGGCGCCGACTTCGTCATCGGCATGCGCCTCTCCCAGGGCACCGTGACCGAGCCTGAGCTCACCTGGCAGGGCGGCCCTGACGAGGCCCGCGAGCGCCTCGCCAAGCTAATGGAAGCTGGGCTGGATTTCCTGCACCTGACCGGCAGTGATGTCGATGCCCCCGCCTTCCCCGAGGCAGACGACGAGCGTGAGCGCAGCCTCAGCCTGACGGCGCTTGCCGACCAATCACGCAAGGCACTGGAGTCAGACATCACGCTGATCACCAATGGCAATGTCGCCAGCGTCGCGAAGGCCCAGGCCGCCCTGCAGCACGCGGACCTGGTCGCCATCGGTCGCTCGGCGCTGGCCAATCATGACTGGCCCAAGCGCGTACAACGCGGTACCTGCCTCACCGAGTTCGACTTCTCGATGCTGTCGCCGCTGGCCACGCTGGCCAACGAGGAAGACTGGCGCATCGCCAACGACAAGCCTGCCAATTGCGAGGGTCGCTGCTGATAGCGGCTGACAGGCAAGATACAAGGAGCCCCGCCAGTTCACTGGCGGGGCTCCTTGCGTTGTAGGGGTGGACGCTTCTCGACCTGACCTCAGATATACAGCCGCTGAATCCCACTCAGGCCTTCAAGAGAGTTCCACTACTGAAGGCCAAGGCCGTCATGGCGGACATGCCGGCCTTTGTCATGCGTCCAGAATGTCCACCTGCAGCGACGCCTGCTTCATCAGGACATCTCACCCGGGGCGATTGCTCATCATCGGTTTCTCTCAGCAATGACGGATACTGTTGCGCCCACTCAGCCAACTCCTCAAGCCCTGTGGCAAGACTGACACTGGGGCGAAAGCCGGTCAGCGTCTCGAGTGTCGAGGTATCTGCCCAGGTACGCTCGACATCCCCTGGCTGCATCGGCAGCAGACGCTTGCGAGCCGGGACACCCAGCGCTGCCTCGAGGCCATTGATGAAGTTCCCCAAAGCGATGGGCTCACCACGCCCGAGGTTCAGGACACGCGAGGGAGCGGCATTCACTTCCTGCGTCGGCGGCAGGTGCATAAGTCGGTAGATGCCCTCCACGATATCACTGACATGGGTGAAATCACGTGCCATCTGTCCATGGTTGTAGACATCGATCACCTCGTCGGCCAGCAGCTTGCGTGCGAAACGAAGTGGCGCCATGTCCGGGCGCCCGCGGGCACCATACACGGTAAAGAAGCGTAGCCCTGTCACCGGTAAACCATAGAGATGCGCGTAGCTGTAAGCCATCAATTCATTTGAGCGCTTCGTAGCAGCGTACAGCGAGAGCGGGCGTACACCCGCCTGGGATTCCTGCAGAGGCTGACGGGTATCATCCCCGTAAACGGAACTGCTGGAAGCATAGAGCAAATGGCTCGGGGCCGTGTCACGACAAGCCTCAAGAAGATTGACGAAGCCGACCAGGTTGCTGTCGACATAATCAAAAGGCTGAGCGATGGAGTGGCGCACCCCAGCCTGGGCCGCCAGATTGACGACGACATCAAACTCCTCCTCCTGCATCAATGTGCGAAGCGTCTCACGTTCGACAAGATCCAGCTTGACGAAGCGAAAGCTGCCCAACCGGCGTGCATTCCCGGGGGCAGCAACGCACTGCCCGGCAAGTGCTTCGAGACGTGTCAGGCGGTGCTGCTTCAGCGCCAACGGATAGTAGGGGTTGAGATTGTCGAGACCGACGACCTGCAGGCCTTCCTTCAAGAGTCGCTCACACAGAGCAGCACCAATGAAACCTGCAGCCCCAGTTACCAGTATCTTCATGCTCATCGTTTCTCCTGAACGGTCATGACCAACGCCGTTGGTGCTGATGAGGGGCCGCCCAATGCCGCTGCGGGTACCGTCAATAATCGGTGGCGTCCCTGACGAAAGACCGGCGTGGCATTGTCTCCATCGTCTACTGCCGCCTGACACCAATCACGCATGCCGGCCAGAGGGCCTGGCGTGTCGGGTAGACGCAGACATTTGTCAGCCTCGATTATCAACCAGCCATCGGGATGCGCTGCCTGCCAGGAATTCAGCTGACTCGAATCGCGCTTCAATTGCTTCAGCGGTTGGGTCAGTCGCCCCAGAAACTGCCAGGTTGCCTGATAGTCCCAGCCAACGACGGCCACCTCCTGGCCCTCCTGTTGATGGTGCTGAACCCATTGAGCCAGGGCAGTCTGATCCAGACGTGGCCATAACGGACGTAATGTCAGGGCCAGCAAGCAGGTCACCAGCAACACGCTGCCCAGCGCCAGTCGCCGCTGAGCATTCAGCGCGCTATTGCCCAGTGACTCAGCGGCAGGTGTTTGAGCCGTGATGGAGCGTCTCGCCTCATCCACGGAAGGCCATAGCCATACCATCAAGGCCAGCAAGCTAGCTCCCGCCATGAGACACGCAAGGCTTGCGTTGCCCGAAGCCACCAGCGCTGCATGGGTCGGCAGAAATGAGGCATCAGCCAGCCAGCCTGCGGGCATGACGATGACCGCCAACGCCAGGCTTGTCAGTCCCAGGCCACCGCTGATCATCGCCAGCAGTTTCAGCGATGTGCGAGCCGGAGGCTGGCGCAGAGCAGCCCAGGCCAGCAGCAGACTCACCGGTACCAGTAGCGGCATCAGATAATGCACTTGCTTGCCGGAGATAAGTGAAAAGACCAGCAGTCCGCCCAGTGCCCAGAAGCGTCCCAGCTTCAGCAAGGGTTGCTCTGACGTTGGCCGCCGAGCAACCGAGGCCAGAAACCCCTCGATCAGCAATCGCGGGCGCAAGCTGAGCGGGAAGATCAACACCGCCAGCCACGGTAGATACCACCATGGCGGTCGAGCATGATCCTGCGCGGAGATGACGCGGCTTGCCGTCTGGCCCCAAAGCAGATCCTCGACATAGTCGGGAGGACCAGTGATGACGGCGGGAAGCAACCAGATGCACAACACCGCGATGCCCAGCAGCAGGCTCAACACCCAACCGCGCCACTCACAGCCCCACACCTCGCGGGCTTGTGCTTGCGTCCACCAGGGGCGCGAGCCGACCACCAACAGAAACCACAAGAGTGCGACCGACCCTTTGGCCAGCAAGGCCAACCCCAGCCACACACCACTCTCGAGCACGACGCTCAGACTGAACGGCTGCCCTCCCTGTGGTGTACACCAGGGCCGCAACGCGCCCAGTAGACACGTCGTCAACAGCACATCGAACATCAAGGCCTGGCTATAGAGCACCCACATCAGACAACCGGCGAGCATCAAACGCACCATGCGTACCCAAAGCTCATGTCTCTGCCGTTCGGCATCGGCCAGGCCAGTGGCCGGCCTCAGGGTGCGGGCGACACGCCCTATCTGCCAGATACCCAGCAGACTGACCAGCGGCATCACCAATCTTGGCCAGACATCATTGACTCCGAAGACCACCCATCCGGCGTGAACCAACCAGAACAACAGTACCGGCTTGTCAGCGTAGGCCGCCCCGTTCATGGTCGAGACGAACCCGCTGCCGGCATGCCACATCTCCCATGCCACCGAGACATAGCGAGTTTCATCGATGGACAGATAGGGTCGTGCCAGCGCTGCTGACATCAGCAACACTCCCCATAGCGTCCAACATATTCGCTCGCTGGCATTCAGGTTGATCAACGAATGGGACCCCCTACCCACCAGGGATATCGCACATGAAAGTTGCTTCTGACACTTCACGGCTGAACCTCCGGCATCAGAGTATGTCGCTGGGGAAGTCCGATCAGCTGTGCCGCTTCATTCGAGACCGAGGTCGGCGCCAGATACATCGGCGCAGCATCGGGATTGCCCTGACATTTCACGGCCGCGCTACCAGGTAGCAGTACCCATTGCTCATCCGGCTCATTCAATGTGATGGCCTGTGCACCATCCAGACAGGCATGCCGCTTGAGCTTGCGGGGTGTCAACAAGACCCAGCGGTTCTGCGGGGCCTCCTTCAGCCATGCATAGAGACGCGAGAATTGGTCTTCCTCCGGCGTCTTGTAACCGAAGTGCCACAATGGCTGGCGCGCCTGCAGGATGTATTGCTCACGAAAGTCGGGAATAGCCAATGCCTGGTAATCGCTCTTCTCGGCAACCTGCGCCATCAGTAGGGCAGGATTGCGAACCGGGTCCATCAATCGTGCCCCCCAGGTGCCCCACAGAATCCAGAACACCACGAGCCAAATCCCCAAGGCCAACAAGCCGTTCCGTGGTTTCAGCCAGGCACAGAGCGCGATACCACTGCCACCCAGCAGCCCCCACCACCCCCACGGCACAACCCCCTCCTTTTCGGCAAGCGTCACCAATGCCGGGTACCCGAAGACACCGAGCAGTGCCGCGATCAGGAAGATGCCTGCCAGTCCGGCGCAAAGTGCAAACCCCAGCCAGGAGACATGAGGCTTACGTGAGAACCCCGGCAACATGGGTGCCAGGCCGATCACCAACAGCGGCAGCGCCGGCAGGATATAGACTCCCCGCTTGCCTGGAGACAATGAGAAGAAGACCACCATCAATGCCGCACCCACCAGGGGCAGCCAGACTCGTAGATCGCGGCGCGAGAAGCTGCGAGCGAGTGCCTTCGGCCACGAGGGTAGCGTCAGCAGCAGCGGCATCCATGCCCAGGGAATCACACTGGTCAGGAAGTAATGCCAAGGCTTCAGATGATGCCAGCTGTCGGTATATCGCTCAGCGGTCTGCTTGAGCAGGATGTTGTCGCGATAGGCGGCAAGCTCCGAATCGCCGGACACGAAGGACATCACCAGCATCGGCCCTACCCAGAGCAGCGGAGCCGCCAGCATCCAGCAGAGTCCGATCAACAGCTCGCGTGATGTCAGCTGCCCTGCGCGACGACCACTGCTGCGCCAAGTCGATGCGTGACGCGCAGCCATCAGCCAGAAAGGCAACATCAGCAACGGCAGGAACCCGACCCCCTTGGTGAGGATGCCAAGCCCCATCGCAAAGCAGCCGAGATAGAAATAGCGCACGCCATCATTGAGCAATGCATGCCGCAACAATCCCCAGCTACCCAGCAGGATGAAAGCAGTAACCAGCATGTCGATCTGAGCCGTACGAGCCTGCAAGATGAACTGCACTGACGCGAGCAACCACAGCCCGGCAATGAAGGCTGTGTGCCGGCCATGCAGGCGGCGAATCAGGTCCACGCTCAGCCCCAGAGTCGCGGCCCCGGCCACCAGCGATGGCAGGGCAAAGCCGATGCGGATATCCCCCACCAAGCCAGTGGACAAGGAACTGAGCCACATGAAGATCGGCGGCTTGTCGGGATAAAGCTCTCCCGCGCGGTGTGGCAACCACCAGTCCCCCGTGATCCACATCTCGAGACCATTGAGCGCGAAGCGTGGCTCATCGGCAGGCCACGGCATACGCATGCCAAGCCCGATGGCAGAGACAGATAGATACAACGCCCCCAGGACCCACCAGGGATGGCGGGAAAGTCTTCGGTACACACCGCCAGCTGGCGTCATTGCCTTCATGCGCCTGTCCCTTGGTGCCGAACGGAATTGGCATGGAGGTGTGCCACTTCAGTCTTGAGTCGGGCGTTTTCTATCTCCAGCGACGCGAGCCTGGCCTTCAGGGAGTCGTCAGTGCCCAATGCGCATTCTTCCGTCTTGCCACAAGCGTGTTCGACGACAGTGGACTCCTGCGGTGCCTGGGACGACGCTTCGCTGCTAGGCGACGTGAGTGACCGGCGATCCCGCTTGATCAAGCTCAGATTACGCAGATAGATGAAAAGCCCTGCCCCCTGACCGGCAATGAATACCGGGTCCTCGCGATGGATGGCATACGCAAGCAGCGTCATGCCACCGGCAAGCGAGAACCACCAGAAGGCACGAGGAACGATGGAACGACGTGCCTTCTCACTGGCCAGCCACTGAATGATGAAACGCGCCGAGAACAGCGCCTGGCCTCCAAAACCGACAGCGACCCACCACGGACTGACATCCATCAGCAGGCACCCCGCGCCACGTCGGCCTGGTCCGGGTTGCTGTCACCTGCTGCTGCATCGTGACCGTCAGCCTGATATCTAGAGGGGGAGTCAAACAGGCTTGTTGGCGCGGATGCAGAGGGCGTCGACACGTGCGTCCCCACCAACGGCAGCGAACCATGGTCGATGGCCTCACTGGCAGCATGGCCAAAGATATTCTCGAGCGGTGACGGTAGACGCGAGCGACGCACAAGCCACATCACTCCGACAATATCGGCAATACCGACCCAGAGCCGATCGAAGAAGCCGTATTTGGATACTCCTGCCACTCGTTCGCGGTGCCGGACTGCCAATGACTGCACCTTGCCACCCTGGGCGCGAACCAGCGCCGGAAGAAAACGGTGCATGTGGTCGAAATACGGCAGCCGAAGGAAGACATCACGACGCATGACCTTGATTCCGCAGCCGGTATCTGGCGTGTCATCGTGCAGCAGCGCTTGTCGGATGGCATTGGCCAAGCGTGATGACACACGCTTGACGGCATCATCGCGGCGTTGCGTGCGATGACCAGCTACCAGGTCGAGCTTTTCGAGCGTTGCCAGTGACAACATGTCCGGCAAGTCCGCTGGATCATTCTGGCCATCGCCATCCAGGGTCGCCAACCATCGACCGCGCGCCAGCCGGGCAGCCTGCCACAGCGAAGTACTCTGTCCGAAACTGGTGCCATGGTGATAGGGACGCAATCGTGAATCTTCCTGCGCAGCCTGCTTGAGCCAACTCCAACTGCCATCACTGGAACCATCATCCACCACGATGATCTCGTAGCGCTGCCCCGCAAGCGCCTCATGCACCTCGGCAATAAGGCTCGGCAAGTTGTCACGCTCATCACGAGCCGGTATCAACACCGAAACTCCTCCGCACAAGGGCTCCTCGCCCTGCGCCAAGGGGTGGTCTGGACCAGGCGATGTCATGGTGATCGCGGACTTCATGGAATAACTCCTGAGCAATGACTGGGCGTCGAGCAAGCCGGATAGATGACAGATCCTGGAGCGATCGGAACCGGCAGGCTGCGCGTTTCTGGCAGAAAGTTTGCCCGCAAACTATTAAGGCAGGCTTAAGTGAAGCGCGGATGACAACCGCCAATGCAAGAAGCCCCCGTCGCGCTGGGCGACGGGGGCTTCAATGCAAAGACATCATTGAGTCGAAGACTCTCTTGATACGGCTATGACAGACGCTTCACTTCCCTTGCCAGTGATCCCGCCCCCACTGCCGACGCTGGTCGGGCGTGAGATACGACCAGGCCACGAAGCGGCTGACCTTCTGCCCCTGGGACATCTCGATCACTCGGACCTCGCTGGCGCCACTGCGCTTGAGGGCTTTCCTGATACCGGTCAGGCTCGCCGAATGCGCGACCAGCGAGGTGAACCACAGGCACTGCGAGGCGACGTTGCGGCTCTCCTGGATCATGCGGGTGACGAAGACTTCTTCCCCGCCCGGACACCATAGCTCGGCCGCCTGACCCGCGAAATTCAGCGCAGGCGCGTTACGTGACCCACTCTTGCGTGGGCCATTGCCGCGCTGCTGGCGCGACTTGTCGAGCCCGCGCCATTTGCGCTGCGATTCCCGCGCCATATCGGCTTCGCTGGCATGGAACGGCGGGTTGCACAGCACCAGATCGAAGCGCTCATCCGCGCCCCAGATACCAGCGAAGTGGCGCGTGCGATCAGTCTGCAGACGCACCTCGATCTGGCCCTTGAGGCGCAGATTGGCGCTCACGATCGCGCGAGCCGAGTCGATCGCCTGCACGCTGATATCACTGCCGACCATCTGCCAGCCAAAGCTGCGATTGCCCAGCAGGGGGTAGATGAGGTTGGCGCCAGTGCCGATATCCAGCGCGCGCACGTGCTCACCCGCCGGCAGCTGACCGCCATTCGCTTCACTGATCAGGTCCGCCAGGTAATGCAGATAATCGGCGCGCCCGGGGATGGGCGGACAAAGATAGCCGGCAGGAATGTCCCAGTGGGCGATGCCGTAATGGCGACTCAACAGTGCCCGATTGAGCGCCTTGACCGCCACGGGATCAGCGAAGTCAATGGACTCGCTGCCAGCGGGTGTCTTGATCACGAAGGCCGCCAGTGCCGGGCTCGCCTTGACCAGCGCAGCCATGTCATAGCGCCCACGATGCGGGTTGCGGGGATGCAGCTGACCCTTGCGAGCCGGGATCACCTTGATGGAAGGCGACTTGTTGGAAGGCGCCTTGGCCGCGCTGGACTTCTCGCGGGCCGCAGGATCTCGACGGCCAGCCGCGGTGCCCTGCTGACGTCTGTCAGCCGAGTCGTGTCGGGAGGATGCGCCGGACTTGGCGAAGGAGGCACCGCGTGGGCGGCGCGAAGACGAGGACATGACGACATACCGAACAATGACAGGGGGCGCCATCTTACCAGAGGGCACCGAACAACACAGGACGCTGCCCCTCAGCTGCCACTCAGGACGCTATCTATCAGGACAGGTCGCTACCGATCAGCGCCGCGCGCGAGTTGGCACGCTGATCGACCCGACGCGTCTGGGCGCGGCGGGCCGGTGCACGCTCGATGCTCAGCGGGCAATTGCTGCAATAGCCCAGACACTCGATGCGATAACGCACGCAGCACACCTTGCGCGGCGTATGCCGTTCGCCATGGCGGTCCATCACGTCGCTGACCGGCTGATAGAGCGGATTGCGCCGCCCGTCGGCCAGAATTCTGGTCGCCATCAGCTGACGTGCCGGCGCCGCCTGCGCGACCCAGCCCTGCTCTTCCAGCATGCCGACGATATAGACGAAGTAATGCGCCGCGTTGCTCCAGAAGACCTTGGGCCCCAGCGCAGTGTGCGGCACGAGGCGCTCGATGACGGCCTCAAGATGTGCCAGGTAGCCCTGGAAGCGAGCCTGGAGACGCGTCGCCTCATCGGCCGACTCGATCTCCGCCGGGAGGCTTGCGCCCTGCCCCGCCGCATCATCAAGTATCAGCTGAGTGACTACGCCATGCTCGCCAAGGCGCAGCGAAAGGTGCCGAAGCTCCAGCGGCAGTTGATGGTCCAGCAGCAGATTGGCCGCCAGCGGCAGCGATACCATCGAGGACAACAGGTACTTGGACCACTGGGAAAGCAGCGCCTGCTCATCGGGGCCGCTGTGGTGAGAAGCGGCGTCTGCCGAGCTGGTCTCGTATTGCATGCCATGCGCGGCGATGCACGCCGCCAGCCAACCGGGGCTGAGCACATCGCGCGCCGGCACGACACGCTGGAGCGACGCCTCATCGCCTTCCTGCACCTGAGTGTAGGTAGTGATCAGGTCGCGATAGGCAACCATCGGACCGGCAAAGAGCGGGGAAAGCGCGTCGATCATCGGGAAGCTCGCAGACGTGAAGAAACAGACAGTGCCTCACATACTAACGAAAACTATTAGCATTTGCATATCAAAAGAGCATGATAAACCAGCAGGGCTTCCCATGGGGGAGCCAGCTCACTGCATCAGGCTCGTCGGCACTCACAACCTGCCATCCCGACACAGTCGACGCCGCACCCAGGCGTCGTAGACTCGCGTCAGCGCCGGCTCGATCAGCGGCCGCGTGATCAGCCACCCCAGCCAGGCAAGGCCGGGGATACGCGCTAGCAGCAGGCGGTACGCCGGCATGCCCTCACGGATCTGCCCTTGCGCTGTCTCGACATGCAACGACAGCAATGCCTGCTCAAGGCCGATGCCGCGAGCGGCGAGATGCTCGGCGTTATCCGTCGCATCCCACCACTCCACGTTGGCGTCTTGGCGCGACAGCCGCTCGTAGCGGGCGCGTTCACGACGACACACCGGGCAGCGCGCGTCGTAGTAGATCTTGATGAGTGGCAAACCGTCACGCTGAGGTCGCTGGCTGGCGGCATCCGGCATGCTGGCCCCCCTCTTGTGATGAAAATGCGCGGTACGCGTTCCTCAATGAGCGTTCAGCGCGACATGAGATCAGGACGCCGCGCCGATGCGGTCGGAATATTCCTTGTCTTCATAGCGATGCAGCGGCGCGTCTTCGGCACAGTCCGGGCTGGTCTGGAAAGTCTTGCGCACATCGAGCACACCCAGGCTCTGAATGGTGCGACGCCCCAGCAGCACGGGATAATTCATGCCGTCACGATCGCGCAGACTGAACTGCTCCTCGTAGCGCTCGCCGCCCATGCACAGCGTCATCAGCACCACCGGGCGCGTATCACGTCCGCCTGCACCGGACACCGTCAGGTCACGATACAGGGGGCGTTCGAAGGTATTCTCGACCTTTTCACCCTTGGTCTCATCCTCGACCTCGACATCGAAACGCACCCATTCCTCGTCATCACGCTCGAAGGTCTCGATATTCTCGGCATGCATCGAGGAGGTCAGCGCGCCGCTATCCAGCTTGGCCTTCACCATCACGCCCCACGGCTCGATGGTCGCCTTTTCCACCCAACCGAAGACTTCATCGTCTGCCGCCTGGGCCACGGCTGGCGCGGCAAGCGAGGCAATCAAACCGATACCGGCGAATTGACGTGCGGCGCGTGCGAGGGATGTAGCAGCGTGTCTCGACATGATGGCTCCAGGAAAAAGTGGCGACGTTGCAAGGACAATACCCGACATCCTTCACCATGGAGGCTTGCGGCAAGGTTAACAAGGCGTGAGAGCACACCCTCGCCTGTTCTTCTGCCCCCTGTCCCCCTGTCAGGCGAAAGCAACTGGCGGTTGCGAGCAGGCGATGACAAGCCACCCTTGATATGGCGCGCTGCCCCCACCAGCTATCAAGGAGGGCCGCGCCATCAGCGGGCTGCCACCTGCAACATCCACTCGACGGAGGTCATCATGCAAGACCTGTTACGTGAGTCACTTTCCCACTGGAGCCTGCTGCTGTGCTGGCTGTTGCTGATGGTACCGGCGCTGATCTGGGTCGTGCGCGATCTGACCACGAAGAATGCCCACCTGGCCCCGATGATGAAGTGGGTGTGGGGACTGACCACGCTCTACTCCGGTGTCGTTGGCCTGCTGGTCTATCGTTTCGCCGGGCGCCGCCAGATCGCCGCCAACGGTGATGCCCGCAAGGGGCTGAGAAGCGTCGCGCACTGCTACTCGGGCTGCGGACTGGGGGAATTCGTCGGCGTCAGCCTGGCGGTGGGCCTGTTGGCCATGGGCAATATCTCCACCGCCATCATCACCTTCCTCTTCGCTTACCTGTTCGGTTTTCTGCTGACGGTCGGCCCGATGCTGCAGGGTGGCAGTGACGACAAGCCGCAGGTGATTCGTGATGCCTTCAAGAGCGAGACGGCCTCCATCGTGGTGATGGAAGTGGTGGCGATTTCCGTGGACCTCTGGCTTGCGGGCGGCGCCGGCATGCATCAGCCGCTGTTCTGGAACTCGCTGATCATTTCCTTGAGCCTGGGTCTGCTCGCCGCCTGGCCCGTCAACGTCTGGCTGGTGAAGCATGGCGTCAAGGGTGGCATGGCGGACCCACGCGAGACGGCCCCGCAAGCGCAGCACCATGCACATTGCTGAAGCGCGTGCACTGCTGAGACACGCCGAGCGTTGAGTATTGAGTGTCGAGACATGAAAAAGCCCCGTCGGCATGCCGACGGGGCTTTTCTCTGACTGACCTCCCACACTGACATTCACATTTCTGTCAGCGTGAAGCCGCCAGTCGCATCACGTTCAAGATGCTGCCTCAGACGAACTCGCCATTGTGATAGACCTGCTGCACGTCTTCACAATCATCCAGCAGCTCGAGCATCTTGTTGAGCAGCTCGGCGTCATCGCCGCCGACTTCGGTATGGATCTGCGGAATGAAGCTGATCTCATCGACTTCGAAGTCGAGATCTTCACCGTAGATATCGGTCAGTGCCCCCTTGGCCTTGAAGTACTCGGTCGTCGGCGCGAGAACCGTGATGATGCCGTCGTCGAGCTCGATATCACTGACATCGACGTCGGCTTCCATCAGCGCTTCCAGGACCTTTTCCTCATCCTCTTCCGCACCCTTGAAGGCCAGGATGGCGCGGTGGTCGAACATGTGCGACACCGAACCCTGCGCGCCCAGCTTGCCCTTGCCCTTGTTGAAGCAGGTGCGGACTTCGCCGAAGGTGCGGTTGTTGTTGTCGGTCAGACAATCAACGATGACCATGACATTGCCCGGACCAAAGCCTTCATAGCGCGCCAGAGCGAAGTCTTCTCCGCCGGTGCCCTTGGCCTTGTCGATCGCCTTGTCGATGACGTGAGTCGGCACCTGGTCCTTCTTGGCCTTCTCGATGAGACGACGCAGGCTCAGGTTGCCGTTGGGGTCGAGGCCACCGTTCTTGGCCGAGACGTAAATCTCGCGCCCGTAACGTGAATACACGCGTGCCTTGTTGAGAGAGGTACGCGCCATTGATTCTTTACGGTTCTGGAATGCTCTTCCCATGCAAGTCGACTCTTGTCCGCCTGAATTCAAATGCCCTTGCGACCATGTCGCGGGACCTGAAGCAGTGTCGGCCTCCTGGCCGACACTGCAACGCTGTGACGAATAGTAACGCAGACAACGCCGTACGTCGCCATCCCTGCCGGGTCTTGCGCGTTGAGCGCAGCGCACCACGACGGGCAAGGCGACTCAGGCATGCTGCTGACCGTCACAGACAGTTGGTCGGCTTGGGCAGCCCGGCGATGCGCGCGCCCACCTTGGGCGGGCTGTCCGGGAACAGGCGCATCAGATGCAGCGAGCGGCCCTTGTCGGAGCCAAACCGCTGGGTCATCGCCTTGCTCAGCGGGCGCATGGCCGGCGAGAGCGAGAAGCGCTGATAGAAGTCACGCAATACCTCGATCACCTCCCAGTGCTCCGGCGTCAGTTCACGCCCCTCCTCGGCGGCCAGCATTTCCGCCAGCGCCGGGCTCCAGTCATCCAGATCGACCAGATAGCCTTCCGCATCCAGTCTGATATCACGTCCATCAAGCGTCAGTGTGCGCACCGTTTCACTACTGGCCATACAGATCCTGATTCACTGTCTTGCATGAAAATTGAAAGGGAGAAGCGCCTGACGCCTCAGAACCAGCTGACGGTCTTGTCGGCGGCCTCGGTCAGGGCGACGAAACCGTCGACGTCGACCACGATGACGTTCTCCGCGCAGCGTCCCAGCAGGCCGCGGGACTCAAGGTCTTCGCGCAACGCGAACAGCCGCCCCTCAAGCCCGGCAAGGTGCTGCTCGGCGTTGTCGAGGGCGCCATTGACGCCATCCTCGATCAGCAGCAGCTGGTCTTCCGGGCCCATGGCATTGAGCACATCATCATGGATGCGGCTGGAGAATGGCGAACGATTGAGTAGATGTAGATTCATGCAATTATCCAGGCAAGGAAAGCTGGGGCTGACGCTGGCCATCAATCAAGAGATATCAACGACATGGCATCAGGAAACTGATGCGAGCATATCAGTCGCCAGCGTTGGCGGCAGTGACGTGTCAGAAGCTCAGCACGCGCGAGAACGCGACTGTCAGCGCGACCACCTCGTCGTGCTCGAGCAGCGTGACCGGCAACAGCGTGACATCCTGCGCTGTCAGGCCCCGTGCGCGCAGCGCCGCCGCATCGACATAGCAGCGCTCGACGTCATACATCTCAAGCGCCGCCAGCAGGTTGTCACTGCCCTTCTGCCCCAGCGGCCCGACCTGCTGCCCTTCCAGCAGCGCCATCACACCATCACCGGTGAACAGCAGCCCGACCTCGCGTCCGAAGGCCGCCGCGACCATCGCCGCCTCCAGCCCTTCGCGCAGCCAGCTGCTGCCATGCGGGCCATGGCGCAGCATGACCAGCAGATCACCGGCGGCCATCCCGGCGTCTTCACCTGCCAAGGGTGCCGTCATCACATCGCTCATGGTCTGCTCCTCACTTGATAAGTGGCGTCATCATCAGTGATGACAAGAAATGACGTCATGCAAAGGTGATCAAGTGTTCATTGTCCAACGTCGCCTCGACCAGCTGGCCCAGCCCCGTCAGCTCGAACGGCGCCTCGAGGGTGTGCCCCTGCTTGCCATGCCGCGCCGCTTCGCGCTCATCGAGCATGCCGCGCCTCAGGCCCGCAGCGACACACACCTGCAGGCGGGTAGCGTGGTTCTCGGCAAGCGACAGCCAGCGATCACGCAGATGCGGCTCGTCCTGAGGCGGCGCCATCATGTTGGCGGCGTTGTAGACGCCATCGTGATAGAAGAACACCGTGGTCAGCTGATGGCCGCGCGCTAGCAGGGCATCGGCAAAGCGCAGCGCCGAATGGCTGGCCTGCTGGCTGTAGGGGCCGCCGTAGACGGCCAGAGCATAACGCATGCGAACCTCGTGTGACTGCTCATGAATGGCCGCCATTCTAGCGCGAGTCACGCCACCTGACACCCGAACGCAAACGACCCCGCCGAGGCGGGGTCGTTTGCAGGTCTCATGTTCCTTCGCTTGACGATCAATCGTCGGAAGCGAAGCCCAGCAGGGCCAGCAGGCTGACGAACATGTTGTAGATGGAGACGTACAGGCTCACCGTCGCCAGCAGGTAGTTGGTCTGCCCGCCGTGGATGATCTGGCTGGTCTCGAACAGGATCGCCGCGGAGGCGAACAGCACGAAGCCGGCGGAGACAGCCAGTGCCAGGCCGCTGATGTTGAAGATCATCGCTGCCAGCATCGCCAGAATCAGCACGATGGCGCCGGCGAACAGGAAGTTGCCCAGGAACGAGAAGTCCTTGCGCGTCACCAGTGCCACCGCGGACAGGCCGGCGAAGGTGATGCCGGTCATGCCGAGCGCGGTCATCACCAGCTGGCCGCCGTTGGGCAGGCTCAGGTAGGCATTCAGTACCGGACCGAGCGTGAAGCCCATGAAGCCGGTGAAGGCGAAGGTCGCGAAGATGCCGGCGGTGGAGTTCGCGGTCTTGTGGACCAGGAACATCAGGCCGTAGGCACCGATCAGCAGCACGAAGATGTTCATGCGGCCGACGCCCATGCTCATCGCCACGCCAGCGGTCAGCGCGGAGAACAGCAGCGTCATTGCCAGCATCATGTAAGTGTTGCGCAGTACCTTGTGAGTACTGAGCGAGCGGCTCGCGGTATCCTGCGAGACCTGCCAGGAGCTGTTAGCCATGGTGTCTATCCTCAGGTTGCTACGATGGATTCATCGAATTGACCCCAGCATGCCCTCAGGGGTTTGCCTAATCAAGAGACAGAACGATGAAAAGCCCCATTGAGGCAACCATCCGGCGCGCGCAAGGCAACGACATCGTCAGTCTCCGCGGCCATTGTGGCATGTGCGACCTTTCAAGCATCTGAACGACAAGGAAATTTACGCCAAGTCCTTGACGCTGACTGAAAAATCCGTAGTATTTCATCCCGTGAGTCGGAGGGATGGCAGAGCGGTTGAATGCACCGGTCTTGAAAACCGGCGTAGGTTAATAGCCTACCCAGGGTTCGAATCCCTGTCCCTCCACCACCTTGATTCCGAAAGCCCCGTCTACCTTAGGTAGGCGGGGCTTTTTCGTGGTCATGACTCATGATCCGAGTCATGAGCTGAATCATGGCCTGGTACCAGCAGGCGGCTTCCGGCGGCCTCACCCCAGCGCCATCCTGCTGCAAGTGTTTGTCCGCGATGGCTTTTCCGAATATTTTTCTTCGCCTACCTCTTGCTATTCTCATCAGATTCGGTAGTATTTCGCTCCGTGAGTCGGAGGGATGGCAGAGCGGTTGAATGCACCGGTCTTGAAAACCGGCGTAGGTTAATAGCCTACCCAGGGTTCGAATCCCTGTCCCTCCACCACCTTGAATTCCGAAAGCCCCGTCTACTTCAGGTAGGCGGGGCTTTTTCATTGTTGCCGCGCAGCGCCCATCGCCGCCACTTCGCTACCCTGCCTGAGCGATGCCCAATGATGCGCCGGGCCGTCAGCGGACTTTCGGCTACAGTGAGCATCACTGCGCCAGACATTCCTTGCCGCAGAATGTGCGCTTGCCCCTCCCCCTTTAGACAAGTCGAGACACCATGCCATTTTCTGCCCTTGGTTTGAGCGATCCCATCGTCAAGGCCGTCACCGAGCAAGGCTACCAGACCCCGACTCCCATCCAGGAGAAGGCGATCCCCGTCGTGCTGGCCGGTGACAACCTGATCGCCGCCGCCCAAACGGGTACCGGCAAGACGGCAAGCTTCGTGCTGCCCATCCTGCAGACCCTGCAACAGGCGCCCAAGGTGCGCGCCAAGCGCGTACATGCCGTCATCCTGACCCCGACGCGGGAGCTGGCGATTCAGGTCGAAGACAACATCCAGCACTACGCCCGGCATCTGGAAGTCAGCTCCATGGCGATGTATGGCGGCGTGGAGATCGAGCCCCAGCAGCAGCGTCTGATCGAAGGTGTGGACATCCTGGTGGCGACGCCCGGCCGCCTGCTGGACATGCTGACCCGCCGCGCGATCCATCTCGACGAGACACGCACTCTCGTCATCGACGAAGCGGACCGCATGCTCGACATGGGCTTCATCGCCGACATCAACAAGATCATCGAGAAGCTGCCAAGGGAGCGCCAGAACCTGCTGTTCTCGGCAACGCTCTCGGCCCAGGTGCGTGTGCTCGCCAAGACCGCAGTGACGGACGCCGTCGAGATCATGATCGCACCGGAGAACGTCACCGCGCCCGACATCAGCCAGTATCTGATCACGGTCGACAAGGAGTTCAAGTCCGCCCTTCTGAGCCACCTGATTCACGAGAAGCAGTGGCAGCAGGCGCTGATCTTCATCGAGACCAAGCGCGGCGCCGCCAAGCTGGTGAGTCAGCTGGAGAAACGTGACATCGCCGCCGAGTCCTTCCACAGCGGTCGCAGCCAGGCCATGCGCGAGCAGCTGCTGGCCGACTTCAAGGCCGGCACCATCAAGTATCTCGTGGCCACCGGCGTTGCCGCGCGGGGCATCGACATCGATGATCTGCAGCGCGTGGTCAACTACGACCTGCCGGACGCCGCCGAGGATTATGTCCACCGCATCGGGCGCACCGGCCGTGCCGGGGCCAGCGGTGAAGCCATCTCGCTGGTCTCGCGTGATGACTTCCGCAACCTGTGCGCCATCGAGCAGCACCTGGGCTATTTCGTGACGCGCGAGGTCGTGGAAGGCTTTGCACCCAAGCTCGCGGTACCGGCCTCGAACAGCGACTACGCCCCCAAGCCCGCAAGCAAGAGTCGCCGGCGCCAGTCCAACCGCCGCTGACTTATCTCAGGGCAAGCCTGGTGACGCCCTGACACAAGCACGCCCCCGGAGACATGAACGTCATTCTGCGGGGGCGCGCCGGGTTGTATACCAGGCTTTGTGCACGAAGCTCTGCGCGCAGTGCTCCATGGACAGAGCTACGCACAGTGCATTGCGCTCAATTGATGGCGGCGATGCCCGGCCCGCCCACGGGCCCCAGCTGGGTGTCACTGACGAAGCCATTGCCGCCATCCTGCTTGGCGCGGAACAGATTGACGTCAGCCTTGGCGATCAGGCCTTCCAGGTCCTTGTCGCCGGACTGACGCTGGGCGACACCGATCGACAGATTGACATCCAGACTGTTGAGGCCGTCATTGATGACGAATGGCAACGCCGAAGCGCCCTTGCACAGACGCTCTGCCACCTGGTCGACGCGCTCGCCATGCAGCCCCGGGCATAACAGCACGAACTCCTCGCCGCCATAGCGCCCGACCAGATCCTCCCCGCGCAGGATGCTGCGCATGCGCCGCACCAGCTCCTTGAGCACCTGATCACCGGCCTGGCGACCCCAGGTCTCGTTGATCAGCGCCAAGTGGTCGACATCGACCATCATCAGGCTCAGCGGCCCGTTGTTGATCAACATGCCGCGTCCGCTGTCGACCAGCTCCGCGCGACTCAGGGCACCGGTCAACGCATCGAAGCGCCCTCCCGTCTCGAAACGCTGCTGCAGGCGCTCCACCGACCAGCCCATCTGTACCAGCACCAGCGTGAAGAAGATGGTCAATACACCCAGATTGATGATGCGAAATGCCAGCATCCAGCCAGCGGGCAGCAGATGGGTCGGCCCTTCCAGCATCAGGATGATATAGGCCAGCAGCGGCATGCTCAGGCAGGCGGCACACAGAAGTACGCGCCGCATGAACGACATGCGGATCGAGTAGATGCACAGCAAGGCACCGAAGTAGAAGTAGTCGAATCCGGCCTCCGAGCCGAAATAGCTTAGCGAGAAGCTGATCTGCGCACAGGTGCCCAGCGCCATCAACGTGGCCGCCAGGGCTTCACGGCGAGCACGGTGCAGCTGCAGGCAGACCAGATCGACGATCAGCATCGCCAGATTCAGCGCCAGAATGCCCATCTCACCCAGCCACAACAGCAGGATGGCGTAGATCAGATGGCAGCTGACCGCCAGCACGTAGACCATGTTGAAGGTGGCATGAAAGGTCTTCTCATCCGCCGTGAGCCCGGGCGGGAATTGCTCGAATCGTCGCAGAAAGCCCGCGAGATGAGGATGTGGGCTGGCCATGTAGTCACCTCCTTGTCGCTGGCCACAAAGGATGGCCAGGCGCTGTCACGGACAAATTGGCCTGACATCAACAGAGTACGATATTGATGAGTCCAAACACGACGCCCCCATTACACGCAGTGCAATGGGGGCGTCGTAGTGCGTGAAGTTCAGACAGAGGCTCAGGCTCAGACACGGAGTCAGGCTCAGTGCAGTCGCAGCCCGACCTTGGTGATGCGATTGCCTTCCACCTCGTTCACCACCCAGTGGATGCCATGCCAGTCCACATCGTCGCCGACCACCGGCACCCCACCGACTCGACGAGTGATGAACTCGGCGATGGTCAGATGCTGCTCGCCCTGGGAGAGTGTCAACCCGTAGACATCGGCGATATCCTGCATGTTGGCATCGCCTTCCAGCGTGAAGGTCCCGAAGAAGGCGCGCTGCTCATGCTGCAGGCTCTCGCCATTGAACATGCGGTTGAGGCTTGGCACATCACACGAGCGCCCTACCACGCACAGCACATCCTGCTGATGCAGACAGGTGCTGCCCTTGGGGTGGATCAACACCTTGTTGCGGAACAGCGCCCCGACCTTGGCCCCCGACGGGAAGCGCAGCATGCGCAGCGCCACGCCTTCCAGCGCCGTGTTGTCGACGCGATAGACCAGCATCTCGTAGTCGTTGACCGGCATGATGCCGAGCAGGTTGCGGCGACTGGGCTGTGCGCCCGGCGGCACCACCACCCTCAACTTGCGCGCCATCGGCGCCAGCGATGAGCCCTGTACCAGCAGCGAGATGATGACCACGAAAAAGGCGACATTGAAGTAGAGACCGGCATTCTCGACCCCGGTGATCACCGGGAAGATCGCCAGCACGATCGGCACCGCCCCTCGCAATCCCACCCAGCTGATGAACCACAGCTCGCGCCAGCGGAAGCGGAAGAACGGCTTGAGACACAGGATGACCGCCAGCGGGCGCACCACCAGAATCAGCGCCACGCTGAGGATGGCGGCCGGCAGCGCGAACTGCAGCATGGTCGACGGCGAGACCAGCAGGCCCAGCATCAGGAACAGCACGATCTGCGAGAGGTGTGCCATGCCATCATGCACCGGCAGGATGTGCTCCAGATGACGACCGGGGTGATTCCCGATCATCAGGCCGCACAGATAGATGGCGAGGAAACCGCTGCCGCCCATCTCGTTGGTGGTGGCGAACAGGCTCAAGCCAAGTGCCAGCGCCAGCAGCGAATAAAGACCGGGGGCGAGGTCCAGATAACGCATCAGGCGTGCGATCAACCAGCCGCCGGCGATCCCCATGGCGGCGCCGACACCGAACTGCAGCAGGAAGCTCATGATGCCCGACGCGACGCCGGAGAGCTGACCGGTCAGGATCTCGGCCAGCGTGATGGTCAGGAAGATCGCCATCGGGTCGTTGGTGCCGGACTCGATTTCCAGCGTCGCACCGACACGCTCATTGAGGTGAACGCCCTGGCCTCCCAGCAGCGAGAAGACCGCCGCGGCATCGGTGGAACCGACGATGGCCCCGACCAGCAGGCCTTCGATCAGGGTGAGATCAAACAGCCACATGGCCAGAAGGCCCACCAGGCCACTGGTCATGAAGACCCCGACGGTGGCCAGCACCAGCGCCGGTTTCAGGCCGGCACGAAACGTGGACAGCCGCGTACGCAGGCCGCCATCGAGCAGGATGAGCGCCAGCGCCAGATTGCCGATCATGTAAGCGGATGAGGCGTCGTCGAACTGGATGCCCAGGACGCCATCTTCACCCGCCAGCATGCCAAGACCGAGGAACAGCAGTAGCAGCGGCATGCCAAGACGCGCCGAGACGCGGCTGGCCAACACGCTCAAGGCGATCAGCGTGCCTGCCAGCAAGAAATAATAATTCAGGTTCTCTACCACGAGTGCTCCCCCGCCAAGCCCTACATCAGATCTCGAATGACGTCCATGACGACTCACCCACAGTATTCCATGTCAGCGAAGGGGCTGCAGAGAAATTTCACACCTTTCATGTACTTGCAGTGTACAGCACGCGAATTTCACGCCAGGCTGCGCGGCGAGACCCAGGCAGGGGCTGCCGCAAGCTCAGCATAGGACCGCGGGCCGAATGCCTCCATCGCCCACAACAGCGCACGGCACAGCTCACGCTGGCCATCGAGATCGACCATGCGCCCATGGCGCGAATAGCCCTTCATGAAGGCCTGACGCTGCTCCGGCGTTTCCAGCAGCAACTCCACCAGCGCCCAGTCGAACTCGATCGGCGCCCACACCAGCGCTTCCCAATCGCTCCATACCCAGCCGGTGGCGGCGCACAGATACTGATCGGCGCGCATGTCCGGCAGACACCACACCGCGCGAGTCGGCGCCGGGAAGGTGCGCTTGAGCAGCGTGCCGAGTTCCGCGCGACGCGGGTGATGGGCCAGAAAGCGCGTGACGCGGGCATTCCAGTGCAACAGCGGCATCGGCTGCGCCAGCGGCTGACCGAAGCCCGACACCGTATCCTGATGCAGGCGACCGAGCTGGTCGCCCAGCAGCTCACAGAAGGTGATGCTGAGATTGCTCGGCTGACCGCTGGACCACGGCAGGTGCCAGATGGGCGCGCCATCGAGACGCCCCAGGAAGGTCAGGGGCAGCGGCGGAATCGGCAGGCGCGCGGGCAAGGCGCCCGCCAGTCGCGTCAAACCCTCCGGCGTCGCCCAGCGATCGGCACCGAAGACCCCGCGCATGGCGTGCCAGAAGGGGTCGTGGTCTGGCCCGGTTCGCGCCAGCTTGATCAGCCCCGGCGTGCCGCCACGCTGGCGCCACAGCCAGTTGGCGCTATCCGGCCAGGCGAGTGCCAGCGGTTCGAGCGGTTGCCCCAGATAGGTCGAGAGCCGTCGAGTCAGTGACTCCTCGGGCCAGCCCCTGGGCACGGGGTGCGGCTCCCCCGTGGCGTCAGCTGCGCTCGGCCGTCGCGGGGGGACGGGATAGCTGGAACAGGTCGAGAGATCCGGTGTGTCGGGCATGATGATCTCCTTGGGCAACACGTCTTGTTACAGTCATGTTCAGCATACCCAAGGCGTGCCACATCGGCATAGTCCGTTTCGCCCCACTCAGGAAAGCCAATCAGGAAAGCCACTCAAGAAAGTCGCCGTCTCCCCTGTCCCGACTTGCGTCGGACAAGACACCGGCAAGACAGTGACGTTACACTGTCGGCCTGGATGGGGGTGCCCGAGAATGGGCTGAGAGTCGCAGCGATACGTCGCGCGACAACCCCTGGAACCTGATCCGGTTGATACCGGCGGAGGGAATCCCCGACGCGTGCCCTGCACGGCGCGTCACCTGCTTCCTCCTGCCGGCACGCCGCCTGACCACGGAATTGCCTGTGTCGCTGGGACTCACCCTCAACAACGCACGAATCGATTACGCCGGCCACACGCTGTTCCGCGATATTTCCGCGCGTCTGGAGGCTGGTAGCTGGACGGCACTGCTGGGGCGCTCCGGCTGCGGCAAGAGCTCGCTGCTGCGCCTGCTGGCTGGCCTGGAAATGTCAGATCTCCACCAGCTCGACCTCGCCACCGATGACGGTCAGCCGCTGACCGACCGCGTGGCCTGGATGGCGCAGCAGGACCTGCTGCTGCCGTGGCGGCGCGTCATCGACAACCTGTGGCTGGGCGATGACCTGCGCCGGCGGCCGCGCAATCGCGAACTCGCCCATGAGCTTCTGGCCGCGGTCGGGCTTGAGGGTCGTGAGCAGGCCTGGCCGGACGCCCTCTCCGGCGGCCAGCGCCAACGCGTCGCTCTCGCCCGCACGCTCTATCAGCAGGCGCCGATCGTGATGATGGATGAGCCGTTCTCGGCGGTGGATGCCATCACCCGTCTGGAGCTGCACGATCTGGCCAGCCGCCTGCTCAAGGGCCGCACCGTCCTGATGGTGACCCACGACCCGCTTGAGGCATTGCGCCTTGCCGATCAACTGCTGGTGCTGCGCCCGTCGAGCGCCCCGGGCCACGGCGCCGAGCTTGAGCATCTGCCGGGGCTTGGCGCCGTGCGGCCGGTGCCGCTGGATGACCCGGCCCTGCCGCCGGCGCAGGCGCAACTGATCGCCCGCCTGCGTGATAGCGAGGAGGCCGCATGAAACGTCTGCACGCCATGCGTCACCTCGTCATCAGTACGCTGCTCCTGCTGGGACTTTGGCAGCTGATCATTGCCGTTACCGCCGTACCGCCCTACATTCTGCCCACGCCCCAGGCCGTGCTCGAGGTGCTGATCCAGAAGGCACCGCTGCTGGCCCATCACGCTGGCGTCACCATCAGCGAGATACTGGCCGGGCTGGTGCTGGGCATCCTGCTCGGGCTTTCCACCGCGCTGGCGCTGGCCTTCATCCCCCGCCTGCGCCGTACGCTGTTGCCGATGCTGCTGATCAGCCAGGTGATACCGCTGTTCGCGATCGCCCCACTGCTGGTGCTGTGGCTCGGCTATGACATGCTGTCCAAGGTAGTGATGGCGACGCTGATCATCTATTTCCCGGTCGCCTCCACTGGCTACGACGGCCTGCGCCAGACCCAGCAGGGCTGGCTGGATCTGGCCCACACCCTGGGCGCCAGCCCATGGCGCAGATTGATCCACATCCAGCTGCCCGCCGCACTGCCGGCGCTGGCCTCCGGCATTCGCATGGCCGCGACTGCCGCCCCCATCGGCGCCGTCATCGGGGAATGGGCCGGTGCCAGCCAGGGGCTGGGCTATCTGATGCTCAACGCCAACGCGCGCATGGAGATCGACCTGATGTTCGCCGCCCTGCTGGTGCTGGTTGCCTTTTCCCTGCTGCTCTATTTCTCGCTGGATGCGCTGCTGCGCACCCTGATGCCCTGGCACCGCGACCGGCTGACACGTCTGAGCTGACACGCCTTGCCTTCGGAAAAATACTGCATGACCGCATGACCGCATGACCGAAAGACGCAACGACGCTCGACACAAACTGCAAGAGCCTGACGACTGCCGCCCACGAACGGCAGCACCACTACCCTGTGATCACAAGGAACTCCGCCATGTCTCATTCGTCATCGGCGCCACGGCGCAAAGCACAGCCGACACGTTCACCGCGTGCCTCGCTGCTGTCCACCGCCTTCGCCACCCTGCTGACCACGCTGTGCCTGAGCAGCCTGCCAGCCACTGCCATGTCGGCCCACGCCGCCGAGGCAGAACCCGCCGCGACCAGCACCCAGTCAGCGCCGGAAATCGTCGCTCAGCAAGCCGAGGTCGGAGTGAACGGCGACTCAACCGCCTCCGCGCCGGTGGCGAGTCAGGAAGCCGTGGAAGCGACTGCCGGCGCCGCCGAGCAGGCGAAGAACGGTGCTGAACCGACCGCGGAAGCCACGCCAGCCGGCGACGAACAGAGCGCTGATGCTGACTCGAAGGACGTTGCCAAGGACGCTGCCACCGCCGAGCAGCCGCTGACGCAGTTCAAGGTCATGCTCGACTGGTACACCAACCCCGGTCACGCCCCGCTGGTGCTGGCACAGGAGCTGGGGCTGTTCAAGAAGCACGACCTTGATGTCGAATTGATCGCCCCCGCCGACCCGAGCGTGCCGCCCAAGCTGGCTGCCGCCGAGCGTGTCGATATCGCCATCAGCTATCAGCCGCAACTGCACCTGCAGATCGATCAGGGCCTGCCGCTGGTGCGTATCGGCACCCTGGTCGCCACGCCGCTGAATGTGGTGGTGGTGCGCGCCGACAGCGACATCCAGTCGATCGCCGACCTCAAGGGCAAGCGGGTCGGCTACTCGGTCGGCGGTGTCGAGGAAGTGCTGCTCTCCACCATGCTGCAGCACAGCGGCCTGACGCTGGATGACATCACGCTGACCAACGTCAACTTCTCGCTGACGCCGTCACTGCTGACGCGCAAGGTCGATGCCGTCACCGGCGCCTTCCGCAACTTCGAGCTGGCCCAGATGGCTCAGGAAGGCGTCAAGGGCCGCGCCTTCTACATCGAGGAAGAAGGCGTGCCGACCTATGACGAGCTGATCTTCGTCGCCAACAGCGACAGCTACGAGCGCAAGCAGGCGCAGTACGCCGGCTTCCTCGCCGCCGTCGGCGAAGCCACCGCCTGGATCATCAACCACCCGGACCAAGGCTGGGAGATGTTCCGTGACTCCGATCCGGCACTGGATACCGAGCTCAACAAGGAAGCCTGGTACGCCACCCTGCCGCGCTTCGCGCTGCGTCCTGCCGCGCTGGATGCCGGCCGCTACCGTGACTTCGAGGACTTCCTGTTCGAGCGCGGCATGATCAAGAAGCGCCAGTCGCTGAGCCACCTGGCCGTCGACGTCAACGCGCCCTGAGACGTTGAGCGCTTGAGCGCGCCCCATGCAAAACGCCCTGCCGGAATCTCCGACAGGGCGTTTTGGGTTTAGGTCCGGCTCACTCTCGCCATCTTGTACCGATTCCACAAGCGCTAGCGGCGGGCCAGGCGACGCGACAGCCACAGGATCTGCAGCGGCTGGATCACCAGCGCGATCATCAGCACCGCGACCAGCAGCGGCATGCCTTCCAGCGCGCCACTCGGGGTGCTGACCAGCAGTCCGGCGCCCACATAGCTGCCGGCGGCAGAACTCAGATGCTGCACGGCACTCTGGGTGCTGGTGAAGGCTGCCCGCTCGTGATCGGCGGGAATGAAGCTGTTGAGCGTATTCTGGGTCACACGCCGCGCCGACGAGAACAGCATGTAGGCGCCAAAGCCGATCCAGATCAGCGACGGCCCCGGCGAATGCAGCAGGAAGGCCCAGCCGACCAGCGCCGTCATCAGGCAGGTGATGGTGCCCGGCCAGACACAGCCATAGCGATCACACAGCCGCCCCGTCAGCTGCATGCCGACCAGCGACAGCCCGCCGCCGATCATGTAGAGCCCGCCGAGATCCTCCCGCGGCAGGCCCAGATTGAACAGCAGATAGCTTGCCAGGTTGGGAATCACCAGGAAGTTGCTGAACATCGCCGTGGCGATCAGCGCCAGCCCCAGGCGATGGTCGGGCTGGGCCAGGATGTTCAGGATCGTGGTGCCCTTGCGGCTGCGCAGGCGGGTCTCGGGGTTATCGAGATGACCGCGGATCGGCGGCAGTATCCAGGCCAGCAGCCCGCACACCAGCAACGCCAACAGCGCCACTGCGCGAAATGGCGCCTGCCAGCCGAAGCCCTGCGACAACCACAGCGCAAACGGCAGCCCCAGCACCGAGGCCACCGAGAAGGCACCCATCACCAGCCCCATGGCACGCCCCCGGCGGACTCCCGGCACCACGTCGATCACGATGGCCAGCGCCGTCGCCGCCGCTGGCCCGCCGAACAACCCACCCAGCATGCGCGCCGCCAGCAGGGTCTCGAAGTCGGTGGCGAAGCTGGCGATCAGATGACAGAGCGCCGCACCGAACAGGAAACCCAGCACTGCCCAGCGGCGATCGAAGCGATCGGCGTGCCGTGTCCACAGCAGGGTACCCACCGCGGCGGCCAGCGGATAACTGCCGACGATATAGCCTAGGTGATCCAGCGGAATGCCCAGCGAGGTAGCAAAGTCAGGGCCCAGCGCCATCACCATGGTGAAGCCCATGATGACGGCGAACTGCAGCAGGGTGACCAGCGCCACCACCAGGCGCTCGTGGGTGGTCACCGGCGGGATGACCCGATCACTCGCGGCCGGCTGACGATTTTCGGAGTGACTGCTCGGCGTACTCAAGCGCGTGCGACGCGATCAAGAAACGCCACCACCGCCTGCTGGAACTCGCTGGCACGCTCGGCATGCAGCCAATGGCCGGCCTCCAGGGAGTCATCTTCCAGCGCAGGGAAGTGTTCGCGCATCGTCGCCAGGCCCTCGGCCTGCACGTAGTTGGAGCGCGACCCCCACAGCAGCAGCGCCGGCAGCTCGACCGGCCCCTGACCGTGCGGCGCCTCGACGATCTGCGGGTAGCCCGCGGCGATATGGTCCAGCCCGACGCGCCAGCCCATGGCGCCATCGTCGAGACGCACCAGATTGGTGGCGAGGAACTGGCGGATGGCCGGGGTATCGACATGCTGCGCCATCACCGTGTCGGCCTCCTTGCGTGAGGCCGGGCGCGCGTCACGCACCGCCTCGAAGGCAGCAAAGATATCGTCATGCCCGTGGCCATAGGCGACCGGCGCGATATCGGCGACCAGCAGGCTGCGCAGACGCTCGGGCGCCTCGAGCGCGACCTGCATGGCGACCTTGCCGCCCATCGAGTGGCCCAGCAGGTCACAGCGCTTGATGGCAAGGCGGTCGAGCAGCGCGATGACATCCGCGGCCTGCTCGGGGTAGCTCATGCCGGCCACGTGCGGGCTGCGGCCGTGGTTACGCAGATCCACCGCGATCACACGGCGCGTCCGCGACCACGACTTGATATGCGAACGCCAGTTGTCGGCACTGCCGAACAGGCCGTGAAGAATGACCAGCGGCGTCGCGTCCTGCTGGCTCGTTGTCTGTTCCTCGGCGCCATCACGAGCATCGCTCTCGTGGTAATAAAGCTCGACCGTTGTGCTCATCATCATCTCCATGGACGCTAGACAGACCGTTACGCTCCCCGTGGCTCAGGCTCAGCGGCGTGGCTCGGCGGCAGCCGGATCGCGGGGAGCGCCTATGTTAGCAAACTATCAAGCGCGCGGCGGCTCCGCCCTCGACGGCTCAGCGCGGACTGGCTTCCAGATAGACCTTGACCGCCTGCCACAGCGGGCTGCGGTAACGTTCCGGGTGCCACAGCATCGAGAAGCGCCGCTTCAGGTTGAGCTGGGGCGTGGCCAGCACCACCAGCTCGCCACGCGCGATCTCGGCCGCCACCGACAGCCGCGACAGACACCCCAGCCCCAATCCGGCGAACACGGCCTGCTTGATGGCCTCGTGCTGGCCCAACTCCATTCGCACCTTGAGACGTTCGATCCGCCCATGCAGCGCACGCTCGAAGACCGCCCGCGTGCCCGAGCCACCCTCGCGCAGAATCCAGTCGGCCGTGGCGAGATCCTCATCGCTGAGCGCCGTACCGCGCATGGCCAACGGATGGCTCGGCGGCGCCACCACCACCAGCTCATCCTCGCGCCAGGTCTGGCTCATCAGGCGCGGCGCGTGGCAGTCGCCCTCGATCAAGCCGAGCTCGGCGTCATAGTTGAGCACCGCCTCCACCACCTGGTGGGTATTGCGCAGGCGCAGATTGAGCTCGGTGCCCGGATGTTCGCGCATGAAGGCCCCTGCCAGCCCCGGCAGCAACCAGGTGCCGATGGTGGCGCTGGCGGCGATTTCCAGTTCGCCACGCAGGTTGCCATCCACCACGCCGGGCTCACGGGCCTCAAGTTCCAGCGCGTGGGTCTGCTCCAGCAGTTGCTCGGCGCGCGCCAACAGGCGGCGACCATTGGCGTTCAGGGCCAGGCGGCGACCGAGGCGCTCGAACAACTGCACCTCGAGATGACGCTCCAGTTCGGATAACCCCTGACTCGCCGCCGATTGCGACAGGCCGATCTCGCGCGCCGCGGCGCTGACGGAGCCGTGGCGTGTCACCGCCACGAACACTTGCAACTGACGCAGCGTGATGTGGATCTGCATATCGGTTTTTCCGGTATGTAATAAAAGAATAATCGACTAACTGCCGAATAATATTCCCGAATAGACTAATCATCAAACCGGAGGCACTAAGCAAGCAACGCAAGCTCAAGCGCCCTTGGCGATGACAGCCGTGCCCCCCACGCCAGCGCACGCCCCATAACAAGACAGGCCATGTTCCGCACGGGATAGGCCACTTTCCTCAAGGAGAATGCTCATGGACGCACAGACCCTGACTCCCCCCGCCACTGCCGAGCGCTTGCGCCGCATGTTGCCGGGCCTCGCCCTGTGTGGCGGCCTGACCCTGGTGGGGCTGGCACTGCATTCCATTCCGGCGCTGGCCTCCACCGGCATCAGCCCGCTGGTCTTCGCCCTGCTGTGCGGTATCGTGGTCGGCAACCTGCCGATCACCAGCCGGCACGCCGCGGCGCTTTCCCCGGGGTTGCATATCGCGACCAAGAAGCTGCTGCGTCTCGGCATCATCCTGTTCGGCCTCTCCATCACCCTGCAGCAGATTCTCGGCCTGGGCTGGAGCGTCGTCTTCCTCGATGTGCTGGTGATCACCGCAGTGCTGAGCAGCGGCTACTTCATCGGTACGCGCTGGCTGGGGCTGGACCGCGACACCGCACTGCTGACCAGCGCCGGTTCCGCCATCTGTGGCGCCGCGGCGGTACTGGCGACCGAATCGATGATCAAGGCTCGCCCGGCGGCCACCGCCATGGCCGTCGCCACGGTGGTGCTGTTCGGTTCGCTGGCGATGCTGGTCTACCCGCTGCTCTACCCACTGAGCGGCATGCATGAAGGCCTGTTCGGCATCTATATCGGCTCCACCATCCACGAGGTCGCTCAGGTCGTGGCCGCCGGTGAAGCGGTCGGCCCGGACGCCCTGGCCAATGCGCTGATCGTCAAGTTGATGCGCGTGATGATGCTGGTCCCCTTCCTGCTGCTGTTGCCGAAGCTGTGGGCCATGCGTGCCCGTACCGAAGGTGATGACCGCGAGACCGGCGGCGGCATGACGATTCCGTGGTTCGCGCTGGGCTTCATCGCCATGGCCGGCATCAACAGCACCGGCGAGATTCCGGCGGCAGTGCACTCAAGCCTCTCTACCCTCGGCAGCGTGGCACTGACCATGGCCATGGCGGGCCTGGGCGTCGAGACTCGCATCGATCGTCTGCGCTCACTGGGCATGAAGCCTTTCCTGCTCGCGCTGATCCTGTTCACGCTGTTGATCGTCGGTGGCTTTGGCGCCAATCTGCTGTTGATGGGCTAGTCCCCGGCACGGCAGTGATTGATTGCCACAATGACTTTGGTAGTACGGCTCAATTGGCAAACCCGGGCAGGCTCAAGCACAATGGCGGTCATCGATTACTCACCGGCAGTGCCGGCGCCATTTTCTCGGCCCCTTTAGTACGGGCTGAACGAGAATCACGAACCTTAGGAGAATCTCATGCTTGCAGTCATTTTCGGTCGTCCGGGTTGCCCTTTCTGTGTCCGCGCCAAGGACCTCGCGGAAGAGCTCACCGCCAAGCGCGATGATTTCGACTTCCGCTACATCGACATCCATGCAGAAGGCATCAGCAAGGCCGACATGGAAAAGACCATCGGCAAGCCGGTCGAGACCGTGCCGCAGATCTTCGTCGATCAGACCCACATCGGTGGCTTCACCGAGTTCAACCAGTACGTGCAGGACGAAGCTCTTATGCCGCAGGCCTGATCGCCGCCATCAGTCGTTTCACTGCTGAAGCCCTCGCCATTGGCGGGGGCTTTTTTGTGCCTGCGTCACATCCCCTCCACTCATGCCCCGCTCACAGCAACACGCTGCGCACAAGGTCGCATCCAGCGCGTCTTGACGCTTGCGACAAAAGGAGGGGCCAGCGACAATCGCTGCCTCCTCCGCCCGTGTATGCACAAGGACACGCACATGAACATGTTGATGGAAGGCGCCGTGCTGCTGGGATGCGCGGTGGTTGCCGTGCCACTCTTCCAGCGTCTGGGCCTCGGTTCCATCCTGGGCTATCTGGCCATCGGGGTGCTGCTGGGTCCGTCGTTGATCGGCTTCATCTCGGAGCCTGGCGAAGTGTTGCACTTCGCCGAATTCGGGGTCGTCATGCTGCTGTTCATGATCGGTCTGGAACTGGAGCCCAAGCGCCTGTGGGACATGCGCCTCAAGCTTGCGGGCCTGGGCAGCGCCCAGATGCTGTTGTGCGGTGCCTTGCTCACCCCCGTCGGCCTGTGGCTGGGGCTGGAATTGCCCGCAGCCGTGTTGCTGGGCCTGATTCTGGCGCTGTCCTCGACCGCCTTCGCGCTGCAGGTATTGAGCGAGAATCAGCAGCTGGCGACGCCGCACGGCCAGTCGACCTTCGCCATCCTGCTGTTCCAGGACCTGGCGGTGATTCCGCTGCTGGCCCTGATGCCGCTGTTCGCTGACAACTTCGATGCCTCCACCGGCACCAACTGGATCGGCATCGCCGAGGGCATTGGCATGATCGCGGCGGTCATCATCGTCGGGCGCTTTGTCGTGCCGCGCCTGCTCAAGATGGTCGCGCGCAGCGAGATCCACGAGATCTTCACCGCCGCGGCCTTGTTCGTGGTGATCAGCACGGCGCTGCTGATGGAGTGGGTGGGGCTGTCCATGGCCCTGGGTGCCTTCCTGGCCGGGGTGCTGCTCGCCGATACCGTCTACCGCCACGAGCTGGAAGCCAACATCGAGCCCTTCAAGGGGCTGCTGCTGGGGCTGTTCTTCATGGCCGTAGGCATGTCGGTTGACGTCTCGCTGGTGATGGAGCGGCCGCTGACCGTCCTGGCGCTGACGCTGGCACTGATGTTCGGCAAGGTCATCGTCATCACGCTGGTCGGACGCGTTGCACGCCTCAAGATGGCCGAGGCCCTGCCGCTGGCCGCGGTCCTGTCACAGGGTGGTGAGTTCGACTTCGTGCTGCTGACCGCCGGCATGGCCGCCGGCATCTTCGATCAGACCCTCACCAGCCTGGTGATCAGTGCGGTGACCTTGTCGATGGCTGCCACGCCCTTCCTCTATCGCTATGCCCGCCACCTCGGCGCCACCAGCGAAGCCAAGCGCCCCTATGATGAGGACTTCGGTGAGGAGACGCCCCAGGTGTTGATCGCCGGCTTCGGTCGTTTCGGCCAGATCAGCGCGCGCATGCTCAAGAGCCAGGGCATCAACTTCACCGCGCTGGACCCCAATATCACCCAGGTCGAGTTCGTGCGTCAGTTCGGGTCGCGCATCTTCTACGCCGATGCCAGCCGCGCCGAATTGCTGCGGGCGGCGGGTGCCGAGCAGGCCAGGATCATGCTGGTGGCGGTCGATGATGCCGAGACCTCGACCGGCATCGTGCGCATGGTGCGCCATCAATTCCCGCACCTGAAGCTGTTCGTGCGTGCCCGTAACCGCCACCATGCCTGGGAGCTGATGGAATTGGGCGTGGAGCACGTGATTCGTGACACCTATGCCAGCAGCCTGGAGATGGGCGGAGAATTGCTGGTAGCGATGGGCTACCCCAATGCTCGCGCGGCGGAAGTGGCGCGCGCCTTCCGGGAAATGGATGACAACATGCTCAAGCAGAACTATGAGCACCGCCACGACCAGAAAGCGCTCGTCAACAGCGAGCAGGCCGCCATGATCGAGCTCAAGCGTCTGTTCCAGAACAATCAGGATTGATGCCTGCACGACTCGCCAGAGCGCTCAGTCGCGCCGGAAAGGACACAAGGGCCGCCCCTGCCGGGGCGGCCCTTGTCGTTGATGCATTCGGCAAGGCATTGCGTGCAGATCCGCTGCGCGAGAGACAGGCAGGATGGCGGCCCGAAGCCTGCTCAGCCCTGCAAGCGGCGGGATGTCAGGCGCGCCCGCCACTGCGGGCCGAACAGATAGGCGCACAACCCGATCACGATCAGCAAGGCCCCGGCGAGCACACGGCTGGAGATCAGCTCATCATTGAGCACCGCGCCCAGGCTCATGGCGAAGATGGGAGTGATCAAGGTCGCCAGCGCCACCGTACTGGCCGACAGGCGTGACAGCACGAAGTAGTAGCACAGGTAGCCGATCAGCGAGCCGAAGATGCCGAGATAGAGGATGGCAGCCATCGGGCGTCCCTCCGGCAGGGCTTGCGGCACGCCATCGACGAGCAGCGCACACACCAGATAGAGCGGCAGAGAGACCAGCAGCGCACCCTCCGTCTGCACCAGCGGATGAAGCCCTGCCCGCTCGCGTTGCACCAGTACCCCCGAGGCGGCAAAGCAGTTGACGGCCAGCAGCATGGTCAGGACCCCCTTCCAGCTGCCCGGCGGTAACGCGAGGGAATCCGAGACCGCGACGGCCAGTCCACTCAGTGCCAACGCAAACCCCATCCACTGCAACTTGTCAAGTGGGGCACTTTTCAACCACCAGCGTGCATAAAGCCCTGATAGCAAGGGTGCCAGTCCAAACAGTAACGACATGATACCGCTTGGTAACCAGGCCGCAGAGAGGTAGGCGAAGTACATGCCACCCCAGATACCCAGAGCGGCTGCCGAGTAGCTGCGCAATGCCCCACGTGAAAGGTCCATTTTCAGCCCCATCATGCGTAACAACGGGTAACCAAGGCATGCGGCAATTAACATTCTGCCCATCGCCGACCAGGCAGGCAGCCAGCCCGAAGCGCTCCACGAGATGGCCAGCGGTGTCGTCGACCACACCATGAGAACCACGCAATACGCCACCAGCACTGGCATTTTTACTCTCCGATCAAGAAACGCGAAAAAACGGATAATGGCGTTGAATGACCCTTTGCACGACTACCTATAATCGCTCCAGCACTGAGGTCATAGGGGCCGTTCAAGGAGGCATCATGCAACGCAAGGAATTCCAACAGCAGCTATGGCTGGACTTCGTCCACCGCCATCCCGACATCGGGGCGCTGGATATCTGGCCAGACAGCATCAACCCTGAATATCTGATGTTCCTGACGCTGAACCAGGGGCCCTTCAGAAGCGAGAAGCTGTTGCCCAGTCTGTATCACCAGGGCTATCGCCGCGTGAAACAGTACGCCATGGCCGACCGCGGCCTGCTGGTCGATCTGCTGCTTCCCCCGGATGGTGGCGCTGCCGTCATGCTGGCGGAACTGCAGGCCAACAGCCTGCCGCCGATGCATCGCGACCTGCTCAAGCGCCTGATCAGGCAGAGTCATCGTGATGACTGCAAGGGTCAGAACCTGCTCGCGCCCTGCCGTCCGTGGGACATGCCGGACTGGCCGACCTTCGAGCGCCTGCTCGAGGCCAACCCGCTGGCTGCCTGGCTCTCCGTGATGGGGCCGCGCCTGCACCATGTCGGCTTCAATGCCGAAGAGCTTGGCGAAACGCTGGAAGCGGTCTGCGAGGGCATGCTGGCCTACGGCATGGCACCGCAGACCGGGCGTCATCATGCGGTACTGCCCATCAATCCCAAGCTGCAATATCACTACTACCCGGCCCACGCCCAGCGCATGGTGTTCGCGGACGGTGACGAGCATATGGTGGTGCTGGGTGGCATCGCCCTGCTGGCGACGGCACCGGTGACGACTCAGCAAGAAGGAAAACAGCGTCCCGCAGAACAACTGCTGCCGGAACATACGCTGTGCCAGCTCAGCGCGTGATGGCCTGCTGGCAGCACTGCGCAATGAGATGAGTCGCATTCAGCCCCCTACGCATGCGCAGGGGGCTCTTCTGTGCAGAAGATGGCATGCCCTTTCATGCCATACCCTCCACGCCCCTTCTGCCATCACTCTTCATGGCAACACCCCATGGTGTCATCGCCGCATGACTCGCCGCTTACCCCCCGCCATGCCTGCGCCTTGTGCCTGAGGCTCTAAACCTAACGTCGCAGACAGGTTATCAACAGAAGCTGTGGAAAAAGCTGTGAATAATCTCTGTACATCTGGGTATCGCCATCGAGATCAGGCGAGCGCAGACAGATTGATCAAAAAATGATCAGCCGACCAGGAACAGCGCCAATTCCTCTCCCGATAGCGCATCCGGCAGTGCGTCCAAAAGTAGCTCAGACGGCCACTGTGGCAGCGACTGCGGCAGCGGCTGTGGCCGTAGTGAACGCCCTCCAGCGACCCAACATCAGCCCAGAGACGACAGCGCCAATGTCACTGGCGTGTTCGTGATCTGCCCGCCCAGCCAGTACGCCCCCAGATAGCCCACGCTGTAGGCCAGCAACAATGCCGGGAAGAAGCGCAGATAACTCATGAAACTCACCTCACGCACCTTGGAAAGCGCGATCACCCCGGCGGCGGAGCCAATCACCAGCAGCGAGCCACCCACGCCTGCGGCATAGGTCAGCGCCAGCCACTCTGCATCATTCATGCTGACATCCGCCTTGAGCACTGCGGCGGTCAGCGGCACGTTGTCCACCAGTGCCGAGAGCAGCCCGACCAGATAATTGGCCTGCATCGCCGGCATCAAGGCATAGAGCTGTGCCAGGCCTTCCAGCAGACGAGCTTCCTTGAGCGCCCCGACCATCAGCAGGATGCCGAGGAAGAATAGCAATGTATCGAATTCGATAATACGAATGTAATCAAGTATACGGCGCTCTTCGCTGTCGCTGCGCCGTTCAGCGACATGTCCAAGCAGGAACATCAGCGACATCCCGAACAGGAAAGTCAGCAGCGGCGGCACGCCAAACAGCACGTTGAGCCCGAGGGTCGACAGGATAGTGGCCAGAAACAGCCAGGCGACCAGACGATCAAGACGCCGGGTCTCGCGCGGCTCGCGCACCAGATTCACCTCACCTCCCAGCCCGGGCAGCAGTAGCGTCGCCAGCAGCATAACGCTGAGGAAGGACGGCAGCGCCAGCAGCATCAGCTCGCTGATGCGCACCTTGCCCGCCAGGAAGATCATCAGCGTGGTCACATCCCCGGTGATCAGCGCCACGCCGCCGGAGTTGACGGCGAATACCGCCAGCACCGCAAAGCGCAGCGTCTTCTTCGGCGCCAGGCCCAGCGACAGCACCAGGGTCAGCGATACCAGCGTCGCGGTGATGTTGTCGGCCAGCGATGAAAAGGCGAAGGCAAAGAGCCCCGTCAGATACAGCAGCCCGCGCTCCCCGATGCGTTTGGGCAGCAGGCGGTAGATCAGATTGGCGATCAGCCCCTTGGCATTGAGAAAGGCCACGAAGGTCATCGCAGCCATCAGAAACAGCCACAAGGTGGCGATCTCGAGCAGGTTCTCGTTCAAGGCCTCGGGGACATCCTCCACCGCCAGGGCCGCGGGACCGAAGATGAACAGCAGCAACCAGCTGAAGGTGCCCAGCAACAAGGTCGTCTTGGCCTTGTTGAGATGGATCACATCCTCGATGGCAATCAACACGAAGGCGGCCAGCGCCAGCCCGATCAACAGTCCCTGCAACCACATGCCACTCTCGCTCCCTGAGATATCGCCGCGAAGCGGCGGCGATGATTGACGGTGCCCGGCGTGACTTCAGCGTGAACCCTGCCACGACCTCTCCCTTGCACCGACCAGTCACACGACCGGCGATGCATCTCACCACAGCTGCGTGCGCCCCGCCATTCGACCTGAGGGGGCGTTCGCTTCGTGCAACGCAGGGTTGCCACCCCTCACGCAAGCGGGGTGGGCATCCACTCCTGGGTGAATTACGATGGCGCCACCTGATGAAGGAGTCATGCATGTCGAGTATCAGAGGTGTCATCAGCCTTGTCTTTCTGATCATCAATACCCTGTGCTGGGCGCTGCCGCTGTATCTGCTGGCCGCACTCAAGCTGATCACGCCATCGCGCCGCCTGCAGTTGCACATGCTGGAGGGGCTCAACCGTCTCGCCATGGGCTGGATCGGCACCAACAACCTGTGGATTCGCCACGTGCTGCGCCCGCGCTGGGACATCCAAGTGCCGCAATCGCTGCGCGATGGGGCTGCCCGGCGTCGCTGGTGGCTGGTGATCGCCAATCATCGCAGCTGGACTGACATCTTCGTTCTCCAGTACGCCCTGCACCGCCGTACGCCGATGCCCAAGTTCTTCCTCAAGCAGGAGCTCATCTGGGTACCGGTGATCGGCCTTGCCTGGTGGGCATTGGAATTCCCGTTCATGCGCCGTTACAGCCAGCAGAAACTGGCCAGCAACCCACGGCTTGCCGAGCGTGATCGTGAAGCGACACGACGCATGTGCGAGCGCTCGCGTCAGGCGCCGATGGCGATCTTCAACTTCGTGGAAGGCACTCGCTTCACGCCCGCCAAGCACAACCAGCAGCAGAGCCCTTTCCAGCACCTGCTCAAGCCGCGTGCCGGCGGCAGTGCCCAGGTGATCAACACGCTTGGCGATCGACTTTCCGGTATTCTGGATGCCACTCTCGATTACCGACATGCCGATGCCAGTTTCTGGCAGTTCCTGTGCGGTCACGGGGGCAACATCACGCTCGTCATCACTCAGCGGCCCCTGGAGCCCTGGATGCTCGACGGCAACTATCATGCGGACGCCGCCTATCGCGAGCGCTTCCAGCAATGGCTCAATCAGGTCTGGAAGGACAAGGATGCCCGACTGTCACGTGCAGGGAATGACATTGATGAACACTGAATGTGGCTTGGATGCCGCGGGCTTCACGGCACGAGCGCAGGCCGAACCCGACGTAAACCGTCCACTTCTGCAGCGTGCCGGCCTCACGTTGCGCTGGCTGGCGCTGATCTGCCTCAGCCTGTGGCTGAGCGGCTGCGCGACCAGCAGCTACTCCGGCTCGCCGGCCGGCCAGTGGGTCACCATCCAGAAGGGCGATACCCTGGGGCAGATCGCTCGCGATGCCGACATTCCCCTGCTGCGCCTCACGCGCTTCAATCCGGGTGTCAAGATTCGTGACCTCAAGGTCGGTCAGCGCATCCTGGTGCCCACCGCGCGCGAGCGGGCGCCCTCCGGCGGCCCGTATCGCTATCAGCTGCGCCCCGGCGATACCTACTCCAAGATCGGACGCTATTTCGGCGCCAGCCCGCAGCGCATTCAGGCCGCCAACCCCGGCAAGGACCCCAATGATCTCGACGTCGGCATGCTGATCTCGGTGCCGCTCAACGGTGGCCCGAGCCGCAGCGCCCCGGCCGCGCGCGCCAGCGGTGGCAGCCTGGTCGCCCGCCCGGACCCCGGCCCGCTGCAGAAGCCGGGCCAGTCGTGGCGCTGGCCCGCCGCCGGCAGCGTGACACGTGAATTCGGCACCAACGGCAATGGCCAGCTGGCGCCCATGCAGATTCGTACCGCCGCCAGCGGCATCGCCAGTGCGCCGGCGCGGGGCGAAGTGCGCTTCGCCGACGCCATGCGCCAACTGGGCAACGTGGTCATCCTGCACCATTCCGGCAACCTGCAGAGCGTGCTGGCCCAGTGCGGCGAGATTCTGGTCAAGGTGGGCCAGCAGGTCACTCCGGGCACGCCGCTTTGTCGCGTCGCACGCGGCAACAACGGTCAGCATGAATTGCTGTTCGACGTACGCCACGGGGGCAAGCCGATCGACCCGCGCGAAATTCTCGAGAAGCGCTGAAGCTGCGTTGCATCGCGGCGCCAGCCCGGCATGGCGCCACCTCCAGTCCCCGCCAGTTGACGATAGCGCCGGTGGCTGTCGTCCTTGCTTGACGATTCATGAGACAACCCTCATACCTCTGAGTTGTGAGGGGTTGAAGGTGTGTCATCGCTTCGTCACCTGCTTGTTATGCCGCCGTCACTCCCTCTCTCGATAATGACCACAATAGTCATCTAGGGAGACGTCATGGAGCGCATTGCCTTCGTCAGTGAAACTTGGCATCCGGAGATCAATGGCGTGGCTCATACCTTGAGTCATCTGTGCGATCAACTCATCGCGCACGGCTGTGAGCTCCAACTCATTCGTCCCGCCACCCGAGATGGCAGCCTGGAGCCGCGTGTCCAGCAGGAGCTTCAGGTACGCGGCTTCCGCCTGCCAGGGTATGACAGCGTGCAGGTCGGCGTGCCGGCGCCGCAGCGCCTGATGCGCATGTGGCGCGAGCATCGCCCCTGTGTCGTCTATATCGCCACCGAAGGCCCGCTGGGCATCAGCGCACTGATGGTCGCCCGCCGTCTGGGCCTGCCGGTGGTCGCGGGCTTTCATACCAATTTCGATCAATACAGCACCCACTACCGGCTCAAGGCGCTACGCCCGCTGGTGCGGCGCGGCCTGCGCCGCTTCCACAATGCGGCCAACATGACGCTGGTACCGACGCGCACCCAGGCAGACAGCCTGATGCAGCAAGGCTTCGAGCATGTGCAGGTGGTGGGGCGCGGCCTGGATTGCGAGCGCTTCTCGCCCCGTCATCGCAGCGAAGCATTGCGCAAGTCATGGGGCGTCAGCTCACAGCAACCCGTCGCGCTGCACGTCGGGCGCCTGGCCGCCGAGAAGAACATCGACCTGCTGATCCGTACCTATGAGGCCATGCTGGCCGTGCAACCGGACCTTGCCCTGGTGCTGGTGGGAGACGGTCCGCTGCGCGAGCGCCTGGAACAGCGCCTGCCCGAGGCGATCTTCGCCGGCTTCCAGACCGGCGAGGCGCTGGCCGCCCATTACGCCAGCGCCGACCTGTTCGTCTTCCCGTCACTGTCGGAGACCTTCGGCAACGTGGTGCTGGAAGCCATGGCCAGCGGACTGGCCGTGATCGCCTTCGATTACGCGGCGGCCGCCGAGGTGATCCGCGACGATCACCAGGGCCTGCTGGCGCCCTGCAGCCAGCCGGAGCGCTTCATCGAACAGGCGGTGGAGGCCTGCCAGCGGCCGGCCCGCATCGCCAGACTGGGACGTGCCGCCCGCGTGCGCGTCGAACCATTGGGCTGGAGCCGCATCGCCGAGGGCTTTCTGACCTGCCTGCGTCACGCCGAGGAGAAGCCCGATGCACGATCGCAGCCTTCCCGTCTTTGAGCGACTGGACCTTCTGGAGTGGCGCCTGTGCCGCCAGGTCGCGCGCCTGGCGCTGTTCCGGCCGATACTCACCCTGTTTCGTATCGTCTCGCGGCTGGGCGACTGGCCGGCGTGGGCGCTGCTGACGCTGAGCCTGCCGCTGCACCATGCCATGGGCGGCTGGCTGTTTCTGGAATTCGGCCTGGCGGCCGGCGCCGGGGCACTGCTCTACCGCGCACTCAAGACGCGACTATGTCGGGAACGCCCGTTCATCACCTTCAATACCATCAACTGCACCATGCCACCGCTGGATCGCTACAGCTTTCCCAGCGGTCACACCCTGCATGCTGCCCTCTTCGCCAGCCTGACCGCTCAGCAGCTGCCGGAGATTGCCATTCTCGTCACGCCACTGGCACTGCTGATCGCGCTTTCCCGAGTGATCCTCGGTCTGCATTACGTCAGTGATGTGCTGGCCGGCGCGCTGCTGGGGCTGGGCCTTGCCGAGGTGGCCATCCTGACCTTCGAGACATTGCTGACGACCTGACGCTTGTGAGGCTCGCGTCAGCCCCGGGTCGGCGCGAATCGAGAGCCACTTGCCCAACCTGACGCGGCTCTGGCACTCTCGCCGCATGACGACTCCTTCTGCTGGCGATGATCTCTTCGCCGCCCTCTCGACCTCTGATTCCACGTCCGCGGCTGATGGAGCTGCGCACCAGACGGCGGCGGATGGCTCGGCCCTGGCAGCTCGCCCGCGCGAGCTGCCCGAGGACTGGCTTGCCCTCGCGCACGGCTGGTACCGCCACCCTCTGCACCCGCTCTATCTCAAGCCGCGCGCCCTGACGCCGCTGCAGGCCGATCAGGCCCTCGTCACGCTGGAGGGCGATCTCGACTGGCAGCGCCCCAGCCTGAGCGTGCATGGCAAGACACACCCGATTCCACGCCGCCAGGTGTGGATGGGCGATGTCGGCGCCCGCTATCGCTACTCCGGCAGCCTGTTCGAACCCAATCCTTGGCACATGACCGCCTGGCAACTGGGCGAGCTTTCACGTCATGCCATCAACCATGAGCTCAGCCCGCAACGCGATGATCTGGGGCGCAGCGAGTCCGTGATCCCGGAGCATTTCAACAGCCTGCTGGCCAATCGCTACGCCGACGGCGCCGACCGCATGGGCTGGCACAGCGACAACGAGCCGGAGCTGGGCACTCGCCCGATCGTGCTCGCCATTTCATTGGGACGAGAACGCCCCCTGCGCTTCAAGGGCCATCCGCGCAGTCCCTATGCCGACACGCCGGCGTTCAATCTGTGGCTGCCACATGGCTCGCTGCTGGTGATGGGCCGTGGCTGTCAGGATCGCCTCCATCATGCGCTGCCGCCGCGCAAGCTCGACGGGCTGCGCATCAGCCTGACCTATCGCCAGCTGCTGACGCCCTCCCGGTGAGGTCGGCTTTCTTGTGCATTCTGCTTTCTCTCTTCTCGCTCTCCTCTTGCCTTCTTGCTGCCCTCTTCCTGCGCTAACGCCTTCTTTGTTGTCGCTCCCTGTGTCACTGCGCCCCGGACTCAATCCGCCGCTGGGTAACGCGCGCGCAGGGTCTCCAGCATCGCCTGTACCGCCACCGACAGTTCATGACGGCCGCGACGGATCACGCCGACCCGCTGCTGAACCTCGGGGCCTGTCAGCGGCAGGCACTGACAGCCCAGCGCGCTCATCTGCGCCGCGCTCATCGCCGGTACCGCACTGACACCCAGACCCTCCGCCACCATGCGCCCGCAGGTGACCAGCTGGTGGGTCTCGAAGGCGACATGCAGCGCCATGCCCGCATCCTCAAGACGTTTCTCGAGCATGCGACGCACCCCCGAGGGCCGCTGCAGCGTGATGAAGTCTTCCTTGAGCAGCCGTGACCACTCGATGGAGGTCGGCGCCTCTGCCAGCAAGGCGTGGCCGGGGGGAATGATCGCCACATAGCGGTCTTCGAACAGCAGCTCGAACACCAGGTCCTGGCGTACGCCGGGGTCGAAGCAGATCCCCAGCTCGACGCGACCATCGGTGACCCGCTCGACCACCTCTTCGGCGATGACGTCATTCACTTCGATGGTGATCTCCGGATATTGGCGGCGAAAATCGGCCAGCACCCCGGGCAGCAGATTGCCGGCGAAGGTCGGCATCGCGGCCAGGGCCACGCGGCCGCGCCCGAGGCTGAAGCGCTGGCGCATCTCATCCTCGGCATGTTCCCAGTCCGACAGCAGACGCCTGGCCAGCGGGAAGAAGGCGCGCCCTTCCGGCGTCAGGCTGACCTGTCGGGTCGAGCGCTGAAACAGGCGCCCCCCCAGCGACTCCTCCAGATTCTTCACCGCCAACGACAGGGCCGGCTGCGAGAGATGTACCAGCGTGCCCGCCTCGGCGAAGGACAACGTGCGCGCCACGGCCACGAAGGCCTTCAGCTGTTTGAGAGTCATGTCGTGTCCTGTCCCGGGGTTGTTTCAAGAGATGTCACAAGAAGTGATGTGGCGCAGTTCGTTGGCTGTCGCTCGCAGAGCAGGCGCTCGCAGGGCATCTAGGCCATTGGTCATAGATGACAGCCACGAAGCTCTCACCTGGCTGAGCGCACAGTTCAGGCCGTTCCGCCCCGCTACCGCATCAGCCCCGCCAGCATGGGGTCTGGCAGGCTTTTTCCTCGCGAGCAGGCTCGATAAGTCGCGAATCAATTATTATCAAAAACTGATCAATGGATAGAAAAAACAAACTTATTAAATATATACAGACTCAGGATTGTCGGCAATGATGAAGACATCCCGACGACAACAGCTTGGATACTCAAGGAGATTCGCATGGCAGGATTCAACAAGGTGGTGACCAGCTACGCGGAGGCCATGGCAGGCCTCGAAGATGGCATGACGGTAATCGCCGGTGGCTTCGGCCTGTGTGGTATCCCGGAGAACCTTATTGCTGAGATCAAGCGCCTCGGCGCCAAGAACCTCACCGTGGTTTCCAACAACTGCGGCGTCGATGGCTTCGGGCTCGGCGTCCTGCTGGAAGACCGTCAGATCAAGACAATGATCGCCTCCTACGTCGGCGAGAACGCACTGTTCGAGAAGCAGCTGCTCGACGGTGACCTGGAAGTGATCCTCACTCCCCAGGGCACGCTGGCCGAGAAGATGCGTGCTGCCGGCGCCGGTATCCCTGCCTTCTTCACCGCCACCGGTTACGGCACACCGATCGGCGAAGGCAAGGAAGTGCGCGAGTTCGATGGCCGCCATTACATTCTGGAAGAGTCCATCAAGGGCGACTTCGCCATCGTCAAGGCCTGGAAGGCAGACCGCTATGGCAACGTCGTCTACCGCCACACCGCGCGCAACTTCAACCCGCTGGCCGCCACCGCCGGAAAGATCACCGTGGTAGAAGTCGAAGAGCTGGTCGAGCCGGGTGAACTGGACCCCGCCGACATCCACACGCCCGGCATCTATGTGGATCGCGTCATCAAGGGCAACTTCGAGAAGCGCATCGAGAAACGCACCGTCCGCTCGCGTTGAGCCCAGGGCTCCGCCGGCATGAATCGCTGTCATCAGGGCGACAGGCCCGTCGGCGAACTTTCTCGACCGCCTTCACGACAAGGCACAGTGCCTCATGGCTGATGGCACCCAAGACAAGGAAACAATCATGGCTTTGACACGCGAACAGATGGCCCAGCGAGTGGCTCAGGAAATCCAAGACGGCTCCTACGTCAATCTGGGGATCGGCATCCCGACACTGGTGGCCAACTATATCCCCGACGGTATCGAGGTGATGCTGCAGTCCGAAAATGGCCTGCTCGGCATGGGCCGCTACCCCTATGAAGACGAAGTCGACGCCGACATGATCAATGCCGGCAAGGAAACCGTGACGACCATCGATGGCGCTGCCATCTTCGATTCGGCCGAATCGTTCGCCATGATCCGTGGCGGCCACGTCGACCTCACGGTGCTCGGCGCCTTCGAGGTGGACGTGAACGGCAATATCGCCAGCTGGATGATTCCGGGCAAGCTGGTCAAGGGCATGGGCGGCGCCATGGACCTGGTCGCCGGTGCCGAGAACATCATCTGCACCATGACCCACGCCTCCAAGCACGGCGAATCCAAGCTGCTCAGCCAGTGCGAACTGCCGCTGACCGGCGCCGGCTGCATCCGTCGCGTGCTGACAGACCTCGCCTTCCTCGAGATCAAGGAAGGTGCCTTCCACCTGCTGGAGCGCGCGCCAGGCGTGAGCGTCGAGGAAATCAAGCGTCTGACCGCAGGCAAGCTGGTCGTCCCGGAACACGTGCCGGAAATGCAGCTGGATGCCTGAGGCACTTTCTGCCTCCGACCACTGGCCACCCTCGCGCCGCCTTTGGCCTTCGAGCCACTTTTGACTCACGAAACAATTGCGCTCGAGGGTGACGAATCACGGCCCCGGCATCCCACGGATTTTTGCCGACCCTTTTGAGGAAAATCTCTCATGATGTGATGGGCGCATCACATCCTCTCTCCGAGAGCCTTGATGGCTTCGACGCCATCCGCCGGCAGCGCTGCCATCGCTGCCGGCTTTTTTGTGTCTATCGCCCGTCGTACGGGGCTTTGCGCCATTCAAGCTCCTGCACAGGCAAAGCCGCACCATGGTCTTTTTCCTACAGGCGTCATCGCTCATACCAAGATAACGGGATAAAAAAACAAGCGAGCTCCCCGCCCTTGATGTGGCGAAATTCTCAGCACTATTGGCACGGATTTGCGGGCGAATTCTGCACACGATCATTAGGCAAAAGGATAAGTTTTTGATATTTCATTTGACCTTGCCGCCCGAGCAGCGCAGTATTGCTCTCGTTGGTTAGCAAGTCGAATATCGTCAGTCGTGATCGAAGCACTTCGGTACCTGGTGTATATCCTCCTTGTTTTACCCACGTTTATCGGGTAACTCCCGGCAATATCATCAGTAAGGAATTACGATCATGGCAACTGGCACAGTCAAGTGGTTCAACGACACCAAAGGTTTCGGCTTCATTTCTCCGGACGACAACGGTGACGACCTGTTCGCACACTTCTCCGAAATCCAGGCTGAAGGCTTCAAGTCTCTGCAAGACGGTCAGAAGGTTTCCTTCGACGTCACCCAGGGCAAGAAAGGCCTCCAGGCCGCCAACATCAAGATCGTTGACTGATCATGATCTGGCTGGAAGAGGCTAACCCCTCCTCCGACAGAAAAGCCCGCTTCGGCGGGCTTTTCTGCGTCTGGCGTTCGCGCACGGCGCGGGGCATCGCCCCCTCCCACATGCCCGTCTGCCAGACATGAAAAAGGGACTGCCTGGGCAGTCCCTTTTTCATGTCTGGTCAAAGTGCGTCCAGCAGCGGGTGATCGTCACGCCTCGTTGGCAATTCCGCTGACTGTGTCTCATCTGGCCACGGCGTGCTCAACCCCGATAGTAGCGCTGCTCGACGAACGGCATCTTCGTCACCGTCATCGGCAGGCGCTTGCCACGCACATCGGCAAACACTTCGGTCTCGAGTGCGCTGTGAGCGATGCTCACATAGCCCATCGCCACCGGCTTGCCATAGGTCGGCCCGAAGCTGCCGGAGGTCACCACACCGATACGATTGTCCTGGGCATCATAGAGCTCAGCCCCTTCGCGGATAGGCGCACGCCCGTGCGCGACCAGCCCTACCCGCTTGCGGGTGTGATCCTTGTTGGCGATCTGGGTCAGGATGACATCGGCCCCCGGGAAGCCGCCTTCACGCTCGCCACCCTGACGACGCACCTTGCCCAACGCCCAGATCAGGCTGCCTTCCACCGGTGAGGTGGTGGTATCGAGATCGTGACCGTACAGGCACAGCCCCGCCTCGAGACGCAGTGAATCCCGCGCGCCAAGCCCGATGAACTCCACCTCTTCCATCGCCAGCAACAGCCGCGCGAAGCGCACTGCGTCGGCATCGGGCACGGAGATCTCGAAGCCATCCTCGCCGGTGTAGCCACTGCGACTGACCCAACACTCGATACCCTCGATGGTGACATGGGCATGATGCATGAAGGTCAGCTCGCAGGCCTCGGGCGACAGACGCTGCATCACCGCATGAGCCATCGGCCCCTGCAGTGCGAGCAGCGCCCGATCTTCCAGCACCTCAAGCTCGATATCCATCGGCAGTCCTACCCGCAGATGTGCGATGTCCTGATCCTTGCAGGCAGCGTTCACCACCACGTAGAGGTGTTCACCGCCATTGACGATCATCAGGTCGTCCAGGATACCGCCGGTGTCGGAGGTCAGCAGGCCATAGCGCTGCATGCCCACCGGCAGGTCGATGATATCCGTCGGCACCAATGCCTCCAGCGCCGCCTGCACATTCTCGCCCCGCAGGATCAACTGCCCCATGTGCGAGACATCGAACAGCCCTGCCTTGGCGCGCGTGTGTTCATGCTCCTTCTTGACGCCAAGCGGGTACTGCACGGGCATGGAATAGCCGGCGAACTCGACCATCCTGGCCCCCTGCTCGACATGCAGGTCATGAAGGGCGGTCTGCTTGAGACCCGTCACTGCGGCGGAATCGGACATCGTCATTCTCCTGGTTGGCTTGCGATGACTCTCAGAGATGGCACACGAACGGCACACGCTCTCTGGAGGCTTGTTGTCATGGACACTGCTCACAAGAGCACCGTCGACTTGAACAGGGCGCCCTGCGCCTGCACCGCCCAGATCAGGTGGCCCGGGCGATGCACAAGGCAGTCAGTGGCACGGTAGGGCCAGGCGAGTCATCAGCGTCGTTCAGCGATCTTCGCCAGCCAGCACTTCCTTGCCATCAAAATAATCACGCGTCAGCTTGAAGACCACCGGCGACAGCAGCGCCAGACCGATCAGGTTCGGGATCGCCATCAACGCATTGAAGGTGTCCGCCATCAGCCAGATCAGGTCGAGCTTGGCCATCGCACCCAACGGAATCGCGATCACGAACACGATGCGATACAGCATGATGGCACGCGTACCGAACAGGTACTGGAAGCACTTCTCACCATAGAAGGACCAGCCAAGGATGGTGGTGAAGGCGAAGACCGCCAGCGCGATGGCCACCAGGTGGTTGCCCACACCCGGCAGCGCCTGATCGAAGGACATCGAGGTCAGGGCCGCGCCGGTCTCCCCGGAAGACCACAGGCCAGAGGTGATGATCGCCAGCGCCGTGATGGTGCAGATGATGATGGTGTCGATGAAGGTCCCCAGCATCGCGACCAGACCCTGGCGTACCGGGTTCTTGGTCTGCGCCGCCGCGTGGGCGATGGGCGCACTGCCCAGACCCGCTTCATTGGAGAAGATACCGCGCGCCACACCGAAGCGGATGGCGGCCATCACTGCTGCCCCGGCAAAGCCGCCGGTAGCCGCGACCGGATTGAAGGCATAGGTGAAGATGAGGCCGAAGGCATGACCGATCTGGTCGGCGTTGATCACCAGGATGATGATGCCGGCCAGGAAGTAGGCGATGGCCATGAACGGCACCAGCTTGCCGGCCACGCTGGAGATGCGCTTGATGCCACCGAGAATCACGGCGCCAGCCAGCACCATCATCACCACACCGGAGACCCAGTGCGGAATGTCGAAGGATGTTTCCAGCGCATCCGCGACCGAGTTGGACTGCACGGTGTTGCCGATACCGAAGGCCGCGAAGCAACCGAAGAAGGCGAAGGCACCGCCCAGCCAGCCCCACTTGGCACCCAGACCGTTGCGGATGTAGTACATCGGGCCACCGACATGGTTGCCGGTGTCATCGACTTCACGATAACGCACTGCACACACGGCCTCGGCGTACTTGGTCGCCATGCCGACCAGCGCGGTGATCCACATCCAGAAGATCGCCCCCGGGCCACCCAGCGCGATGGCGGTTGCCACGCCCGCGATGTTGCCGGTACCGATGGTCGCCGACAGCGACGTCATCAGGGCATTGAAAGGAGAAATCTCGCCGTCGCCATCCTTGCCCGGCGCACGACCATTCCACAACAGCTTGAAGCCGGTACCCAACTTGCGGATCGGCATGCCCTTTAGGCCTGCCTGAAGATAGAAGCCGACCCCGAGCAGCAGGATCAGCATCAATGGACCCCAGACGACGCCATTGATGGCACTAAAGACGGAACTGATCATTTCCACGCAGATTTCCTCCGCTGAATTGTTGTTATCACACGATGCGCAGTGACTCGTGGCGGTGCCATCCCCAGGTGGGTGATCGACCCGCGACGAGCCTCCCACGGCATTTTCACCGTTGGGACAGCCCACATTAGCGGAAGCTATCTCACTTCACTAGCCTAACAGGGCTTTACGCTGGCAGGTGAGGCAATCATTGCGTAAAAAGTACGATGAGACTGCGCCAACTCGCATGTTTCATCGCCTCATCGTGTCTTCTGGCAGCAGATCCTTCGCCCGGTGATCTCGAGACTGTCGAAAAAGGTCTCACAACAAACCGAACCGAATGACGAGCTAGATGCAGAGCCGCATGCCCGGCGCGGTCACGCTCAGGTGAACCTCGTTCAGCGTCTCCAGCGCTCTCATCAGGTTCGCTTTGCTTGAACGCATCAGGCATTGACAGCCGAGTCTTCACGACACAACATGGAAACAAGTTTCCGATAAGAAACTGCCGGCACCATAACGCGAGTTTGAGCGCCTCGCAACAGTGACCCGGACATCCTCGCCCACTGGCGCGACCCATCTCCCGCACTGCTGCGAGGTACTCAACCTCTCACGAGGTGTCACGGCGCACTAACAAGGCGCCGGGCGGCCCGGCCAACGATGCATAGCAATGGGCCAGGCAGGCCCATGATGGCGGGCTTCATGAGTGAACCACGCAAGACACTGGACGCCCGAGGAGTGACAGACCACGATAGAGGGACGGCCGTCAGCAGCACACGCCCAAAGTCGTAGCATCACGCGGCAGTCTGCCACTGCCACACGCTGGGACCTTGGGGCATAATGACGTACCGATTCCCTGAATCAGAAAATCTTTTCACATAGGAAAACACTCATGAGCAATATTCCCGCCACGCTGAAGTACACCGAGAGTCACGAGTGGGTTCAGGACAACGGCGATGGCACCGTGACCATCGGGATCACCGACCACGCCCAGGAGGCGCTTGGCGATGTCGTCTTCGTCGAACTGCCGGAAGTCGGCCGTGAGCTGGCACTGGAAGAAGAGTTCGGGGTCATCGAGTCCGTCAAGGCGGCCTCCGATCTGTACGCACCGCTGGCCGGTGAAGTCATCGCCGTCAACGAGAGCCTCGAAGACGCGCCGGAATCCGTCAACGAGAGCCCCTATGACGATGCCTGGATTCTGAAGATGAAGGTCGCTGACAGCGCCGAACTCGAAAAGCTGCTCGACGCTGATGCCTATTCTCAGCTGGTCGAAAGCGAAGCCTGATCGCCGTCAACCTCCTGTCCAGGCCGCAGTCACTCAGGGCAGGAGGTTTCAGCGCGTATCCGTGCTCGCATAAGTCACACTCGCGCACAGCCACCTTCTCGTGATTGCGCCACCCCGTTTCGATGGCACGACACCCCTGACACGACCGCCCTTGCAGGTCGCGCGGGGAGTGAAGCAACTGCAGCATGCTCGGCAGTGATGTCGATGCCCCCATGATTCCCGACGCCCTGCCCGCAGCCTCCTCGCTGGCACGGTGATGTTCCTCCCGCGGACTGCCCTCTGCAGTCCCCGTTGCAGCACAGGATTTCTTGCATGGCTCACGAGACGCTTACCCTGGCCCAGTTGGCCGGACACGACGATTTCATCTCCCGCCACAATGGGCCGACCGATGCCAATGTGACGCGCATGTTGGCGACGCTGGGCGAAGAGAGCATCGCCACGCTCATCGACCGCACGGTGCCCACCGCCATTCGTCTGGGCCGTGAGCTGGATCTCGAAGGGCCACGCACGGAATCCGAAGCACTGGACTACCTGAAGCGCCTCGCGCGTCAGAACAAGGTGTTCAAGACCTATATCGGCCAGGGTTACCACAACACCCACCTGCCGGCAGTCATCCAGCGCAACGTGCTGGAAAATCCGGGCTGGTACACCGCCTACACGCCGTATCAGCCGGAAATTGCCCAGGGCCGTCTCGAAGGACTGCTCAACTTCCAGCAGGCAGTGATGGACCTGACCGGCATGGAGCTGGCCAACGCCAGCCTGCTGGACGAAGCCACCGCCGCTGCAGAGGCCATGGCGCTGTGTCAGCGCGGCAACAAGAAGAGCAAGAGCAAGCGCTTCTTCATCGCCGATGATGTCCTGCCGCAGACCCTGGACGTCATGCGCACCCGCGCCGACTACTTCGGCTTCGAGCTGGTCATCGATGCCGCAGAGAACGTCGGCGAGCACGACATCTTCGGCGCCCTCTTCCAGTACCCGGGCAACACCGGCCAGGTGCGAGACCTCGCGCCGCTGCTGGACGCCGCGCGCGCCAATGGCGCGATGACCGTGGTGGCCGCCGACCTGCTGAGCCTGGTGCTGCTCAAGTCGCCGGGCAGCCTCGGTGCCGATATCGTCGTCGGTACCTCCCAGCGTTTCGGCGTGCCGATGGGCTTCGGCGGCCCGCACGCGGCCTTCTTCGCCACCACCGACAAGCTCAAGCGCTCCATCCCGGGCCGTATCATCGGCGTCTCCAAGGACTCACGCGGCAACCCGGCACTGCGCATGGCGATGCAGACTCGCGAGCAGCACATCCGCCGCGAGAAGGCGACTTCCAACATCTGTACCGCCCAGGCGCTGCTGGCCAACATCGCCGGCTTCTACGCCGTCTATCACGGTGCCGAGGGCCTCAAGCGCATCGCTACCCGCGTGCATCGCCTGACCAGCATTCTCGCCGAGGGCGTCAGCCGTTGCGGCATGGCACTGGCCCACGACAGCTGGTTTGACGCCATCACCGTGACCGGCGTGGATGAGGGCAAGATCCACGGTCGCGAACTGACCCACGAGATCAACCTGCGCCACCATGGCGACGGCCGCATCACCATCAACCTCGACGAGACCACCACCGCCGCTGACGTCGGCGTGCTGTTCGACGTGCTGCTCGGCGAAGAGCACGGCCTGTCCGTCGCCGCGCTGGACCAGGACCTGCTGGCCAAGGGCGCAAGCGCGATTCCGGCGGCCTGCCAGCGTGACAGCGACTTCCTGACTCACCCGACCTTCAGCCGCTACCACTCGGAAACCGAGATGCTGCGCTATCTGAAGCGTCTGGAGAACAAGGACCTGTCGCTGACCCACGCGATGATCCCGCTGGGCAGCTGCACCATGAAGCTGAACGCCACCACCGAGATGATCCCGGTCACCTGGCCCGAATTCGCCAACGTCCACCCCTTCGCACCGTCGGATCAGGTGGTCGGTTACAAGCAGATGATCGATGAGCTGTCGGCCTTCCTGGTCGAGATCACCGGCTACGACGCCATTTCCATGCAGCCGAATTCCGGCGCGCAGGGGGAATACGCTGGGCTGGTCGCGATCCGTCGCTACCAGGCCTCCATCGGCGAAGGCGCACGCGATATCTGCCTGATCCCAAGCTCCGCTCACGGCACCAACCCGGCTTCGGCCGCAATGGCCGCGATGAAGGTGGTGGTGGTCGAGTGTGACGCCAACGGCAACATCGACATCAAAGACCTGCGTGCCAAGGCCGAGCAGCACAGCGACAAGCTGTCCGCGATCATGATCACCTACCCGTCCACCCACGGCGTGTTCGAGGAAACCGTGCGCGAAGCCTGTCAGGTCGTTCACGACCACGGCGGCCAGGTCTACATCGACGGTGCCAACATGAACGCCCAGGTCGGCATCTGCCGCCCGGGGGACTTCGGCGGCGATGTCTCGCACCTCAACCTGCACAAGACCTTCTGCATTCCCCACGGTGGCGGTGGCCCGGGCATGGGCCCGATCGGCATCAAGGCCCACCTGGCGCCGTTCGTCTCCAACCACGTGGTCACCCCGCTGGAAGGCGTGAAACCGGAGTGCACCGCCGTCTCGGCCGCCGCCTTCGGTTCCGCGGCGATCCTGCCGATCTCATGGGCCTACATCAAGATGATGGGCGCGCAGGGGCTGCGTGAAGCCACCGAGCTTGCGATCCTCAACGCCAACTACATCGCCACGCGTCTCGATGGGCACTATCCGGTGCTCTACCGCGGCAAGAACGGCACCGTGGCGCATGAGTGCATCATCGATATCCGCCCGCTGAAGGCCGCTTCCGGCATCAGCGAGGAGGACATCGCCAAGCGTCTGATCGACTACGGCTTCCACGCGCCGACCATGTCGTTCCCGGTGGCGGGCACCCTGATGGTCGAGCCCACCGAGTCCGAGTCGCTCTACGAGATCGACCGTTTCTGTGAGGCGCTGATCGCGATCCGCGCCGAGATCGCCCGTGTCGAGCAAGGCGAGTGGACACTGGAAGACAACCCGCTGGTGCACGCGCCGCACACCCAGGCCGACCTGATGGACGCCGAGTGGACGCGCAGCTACTCCCGCGAGATCGGCGCCTTCCCCAGCGAGCACGTCAAGGCCGCCAAGCAGTGGCCGGCGGTCAACCGGGTCGACAACGTGCACGGCGATCGTCAGTTGATCTGCTCCTGCCCGAGCATCGATCTCTACCGTGATTGAGAGCGGCGATTGAGGGCCGTGACTGAGAGCGGTAATGGAAGGCCGTAACGGCAAGCCAGCCATGAGGCAGTGATGAAACGCTGTCGCTGATCGCTCTGGCACAAGAACGCCCCTGCCGGGAAACCGGCAGGGGCGTTGTCGTTGCTGCTGTCTTTCACGAGACTGCTCGAAGGCGCAGTGTCGCGCCAGTCGCGTTTACTCCTTCCAGCTCTTGAGCAGCTCGTCGTAGGCGATGGTCTCGCCCTTGGGCTTCTCGTTGTCCAGCTTGGCCTTCGGCGCACCCGGCTGGGCGAACCAGTACTCCGCATCACGCTCCTCGTTGAGCTTCGGACCACAGTTGTCCATCACCTTGGCGCGCTCGAGACGCTCGAGAATGCGGTCCTGTGCCTTGGCCAGGCCATCGAGGGCTTCCTGTGGCGTGGCTTCGCCACTGGCGGCCTGGGAGATGTACTGCCACCACAGCTGAGCAAGCTTGGGATAGTCCGGCACGTTGGTCCCGGTCGGCGACCACTGCACTCGCGCCGGGCTGCGATAGAACTCGACCAGACCGCCCAGCTTCGGCGCGGCATCGGTCATCGCCTGGGACTGGATATCCGACTCGCGGATCGGCGTCAGCCCTTCCAGGGTCTTCTTGAGCGAGACGGTCTTGGCAGTGACGAACTGCGCGTACAGCCAGGCCGCGTGACGATTCTTCTCCGGCGTGGAATCGAAGAAGGTCCAGGCGCCCACGTCCTGATAGCCAAGCTTCATGCCCTCTTCCCAGTACGGGCCATGCGGCGACGGCGCCATGCGCCACTTCGGGGTGCCATCGTCGTTGACCACCGGCAGGCCATCCCGCGTCATGTCGGCGGTAAAGGCGGTGTACCAGAAGATCTGCTGGGCGATGTTGCCCTGGGACGGCACCGGACCGGACTCGGAGAAGGTCATGCCCTGGGCTTCCGGCGGTGCGTACTTGCCCAGCCAGTCGACATACTTGGTGGTGGCATAGACGGCCGCCGGGCCGTTGGCCGCGCCGCCACGTGTCACCGAGGAGCCCACCGGCTGACATTCCTCGACACGAATGCCCCACTCGTCCACCGGCAGGCCATTGGGCAGGCCCTTGTCGCCGGCACCCGCCATGGAGAACCAGGCATCGGTGAAGCGCCAGCCGAGTGACGGGTCCTTCTTGCCGTAATCCATGTGGCCGTAGACGCGCTCACCGTCGATTTCCTTGACGTCATTGGTGAAGAAATCGGCGATGTCCTCATAGGCCGACCAGTTGACCGGCACCCCCAGCTCGTAGCCGTACTTGTCCTTGAACTGCTTCTTCAGGTCTTCGCGCTCGAACCAGTCGGCACGGAACCAGTAAAGGTTGGCGAACTGCTGGTCCGGCAGCTGATAGAGCTTGTCATCCGGGCCGGTGGTGAAATCCAGCCCGATGAAGTCGTCCAGATCCAGCGTCGGCGAGGTGAAGGCCTTGCCGTCGCCTTCCATCATGTCGCTGATCGGCACGACCTTGCCATAGCGGAAGTGCGTGCCGATCAAGTCGGAATCATTGACGTAGCCATCGTAGATATTACGCCCGGATTGCATCTGGGTCTGCAGTTTCTCGATGACGTCGCCTTCCTGAATCAAGTCGTGGGTCAGCTTGATGCCGGTGATCTCGCTGAAGGCCTTGGCCAGCACCTTTGACTCATATTCATGGGTGGTCAGGGTTTCCGAGGCCACCTTGATTTCCATGCCGCGCAGCGGTTCAGCGGCCTTGATGAACCACTCGAGTTCGGACATCTGCTCGTCCTTGCTCAGCGTGGAGGGTGAGAACTCCTGATCGATCCACTTCCTTGCCGCATCCTGATACTGATCGGCCGTGGCCTGGCTGGAGAGGCCGGCGAGCCCCGCCGCCGTGGCGAAGGCGATGGCGTAACGCAGGCGTGCGGGTCGAATGATGTGCTGACTCATGGGATGTCCCTTCATTGGCGTTATTGTTGTGTCGCGTCTTCCAACAACCACTTCCGTCAATCACGTGTCGCGCGGCGCGATTCGCCGCCTTGCTTGCTCTCGGTGCTGCTCGTCCTCCTGCCGTTCCAATCTGCTGTCGTTGGCTGCTGCTCTGTTGTCCTCGTTGCACTGCGGCCCTGCTGCTCGATGGGCCGAGCGGCTGGCTATCACTCTTGCGTCTCATGCAACAGCTCGCGTTGGGCGCGGTAGAGCGAGGCAGGCTTCACGGCCTCGCCCGGTGACTCGACGCGTGCCTGCAAGGCATCCATCGGCGGCAAGGGGTCATACTCGGTCACGCCCTTGGCATTCATCACCCGGGCATAGTCATGACGATTGGCGATGCCCAGCGCATGCCCGGTCGCCCCGACGACCGTCGGCATGATCACCTTGCCGAAATGAGAATCGGCGCGCATGAAGGGCCAGGCAGCATGTGGCTTGCCGGTATTGACCGGATTCCACAGCACCAGCCCGCGCAGATGATTGGGCTGATGGCCGACACTGGCGCCCCAACGGTCGCGCACATGACCACCGCGCTTTTGATCGAACACGTTGTCGCGCGATTGCTGACCATGCAGTTCGATACCACTGTCACCGGCGTGCTCCAGTTCAAGGTAGACGTTATGGGTCGCGTAGCGGGCCACTCCCGGTGCATGCCAGGCATGACTTTGGTCGACTACCTGGCGAGCCAGTACCTGATTGCTGTCACTGATCGTCATCGCGATATGCCCGGGCTTGCCGGTCATCGTAACGTCTTCGAGTGTCAGCTGTGAGCTGTGGCGCACCTTCACCCCCTGATTGAAACTGTCGAGCCGTACGTCACGCACCCAGCCATCCGTGATGCCATCCAGGTCCAGAAGGCCGAAGCCGCTGTCATCCTCGGCGCTGCGGTGATGCTTGAAGTGCCCACGCCAGTTGCCCTTGAGCGTGATGCCCTGCACCCCGACTTCCCGCGCCGGGTGCAGACGAGCGATGCGCCACTGCTCACCGGGAAAGCGCTCATGCACCACCGGCAGCGAGAGCGTGAGGCGGTGGCCGTCACGTGCCACCACGCGGTAGCGCGCCCGCTTGAACACTCCATCACGCTCGATCAACCAGCGTGACTCGCCGGTGCTGGCGTCCTTTTCCATCTGATAGGGCGCCAGGGCACGGGCCACTGCCTCAGGCCGCTTGTCGATGCTCTCAAGCAGCACCTCATCGCCTGGCGCGAGCGCTGCGTCATCTGATTCATCCGTCTCATCCGCCAGCGTGATCGTGTCCTGCGTATCCGCCGGCTGCCGGTGACTCGTCGGCGTGACGGCTTGCCATGCTTCCTGCTTGCCACCCTCGGCCAGATTGCCCAGATGGAGCAGCCAGGGAGTGCTCCAGTACCAGCTGGCGTGCAACGGCAGCATCGGCCGGGTCTGCCTGAGGTGCGTGACATCACTGCCCGCGCCCATCAAGGTCCAGTGACTGCCTGCCAGACTCAAACCCTGCATCTTGAGCAGTGCCTCGCGCAGCGCCTGCTGGCGTTCTGAGTCCGCCACCGCGGCTTTCAGTGCCACCAGGCGGGAATGAAACCAGTCGCGTTCGGCCGCCCCATACACCACGTACTCCCCCGCCGGGAAATACAGCACGCCGCGGCGCGCGGGGCGGTCGGCGTCATCACTGCCCTGGCGCTGCCAGTCACGCATGGCGGCATGCGCCTTGAGAATGGCGCGGCGATCACTCAGGGTGTCACTGCCATCCGCGCCGTAGGCCGTGACATCGAATCGGCGCAGCGCGCCTTTTTCGCTCTCGTCTGGCGTGACCTTTTCTGCCTCGCCCTTTCCTGGCGCTTCACCAGCATCATGTGGCTCAAGCGCAAGTGCCGGCAGTGCCTCGCCCTGATGGTAGCCGGCGCGGGAAACGTCAGGCAGTGGCAGTGGCTTGCGCGCCTCGGCTGGGCGGGTCTGATTGGCCTGCCACTGGAGCTGATACTGCTGCCACAATGTTGATTGCCCTGCATCTTCCGTTTCGCCATTCCCAACCTGCTGATCAGGCGTCGTGGCGTCCAAGGTGGCGAGCGGTGTACCGGCCCACCAACCGAGGACGACAACGCAGGCAATGCTCAGCCCTGTCACGCCCGTCCAGAGTCGACGGCGGTTCTTGCGGCCCGGCGAGGGAGAATCGCCATTCAAGGCCCCTTTTGAGGCACTATCTGCAGACGAGCGATGCGGTGAGCGAGATGACGACATGCAACGAGATTCCAGAGCGGCGAATGTCACTGGCGGATGCCAGTCAGAACCGCTTGGGACTCCCCTCAGGCTGTCCAGTTCCGTGTTGCCACCGGGCGACGCTGCCTGTCGTCAGCGCTCTCCTCTCCACCTCTCCCCGCATGTCATCCCCACTTCATCAACACCAGCATCCAGACGACACACACGATGCTGATGATCCACAACACCTGGTCGGTAAAGCCCAACCACAGCAGATGCAGCCAGCCACTGGAGAGCAGGCCGATGAACAGTCTGTCGCCCCGCGTGGTCGCGATGGGCAGAAAGCCCTGACGACTCAACGTCGGGGTCACGAACTGCCAGGCGGTCATGCCCAGCAGCAGGATGCCGATACCGGCAAAGAAGAGTGACGTGGGCAGTGTCCAGGCCATCCATTCCATCATCATGTCCTCTTGTGAGCCGCCAGCAGAGACTTGCTGACGGCAATGACAGCGGCGCTCGACCTGGTGCCGATCATACCCGGCCCAGGGCGAAGCCCTTGGCGACATGGTTGCGCACGAAGTAGATCACCAGTATGCCGGGAATCAGCGTCAAGGCACCGGCGGCGGCCAGCACGCCCCAGTCGATGCCCGAGGCCGAGACCGTTCGCGTCATGACCGCCGCTATCGGTTTCGCCTCCGTCGAGGTCAGGGTTCGCGCCAGCAACAGCTCCACCCACGAGAACATGAAGCAGAAGAAGGCGGTCACCCCGATGCCCGGGCGAATCATCGGAATGAACAGCGTCAGGAAGAAGCGCGGGAAGCTGTAGCCGTCGATATAGGCCGTCTCGTCGATCTCCTTGGGCACGCCGGACATGAAGCCCTCCAGAATCCAGACCGCCAGCGGCACGTTGAACAGACAGTGCGCGAGCGCCACCGCCAGCGGGGTATCGAACAGTCCCACCGAGGAATAGAGCTGAAAGAACGGCAGCAGGAAGACCGCCGGCGGCGCCATGCGATTGGTCAAGAGCCAGAAGAACAGATGCTTGTCGCCCAGGAAGCGATAGCGCGAGAAGGCATAGGCCGCCGGCAGCGCCACCGCCAGCGAGATGAGCATGTTGAGCACCACGTAGCTCATCGAGTTGAGGTAGCCCATGTACCAGCTGGGGTCGGTGAAGATCACCCGATAGTTGTCGAAGGTGAAGTTCTCGGGCCACAGGGTCAGGCCGCCGAGAATCTCCTGATTCGACTTGAAGGACATGATCAGCAGCCAGTAGATCGGCACCAGCAGAAACAGCAGATAGATCGTCATTACCAGACGCTTGCGTGTGGTCATCACTCGTCTCCTCAGGCGTCGTCACTGTCCTGATGGGTCATGGCGGTATAGAACAGCCACGAGACCAGCAGGATGATGAGGAAGTAGATCAGCGAGAAGGCAGCGGCACGTCCAAGATCGAACTGGCCGATCGCCATCTGGGTCAAGGTCTGGGACAGGAAGGTAGTGGTGGTACCCGGCCCGCCACCGGTGAGCACGAAGGGTTCGGTGTAGATCATGAAGCTGTCCATGAAGCGCAACATGATGCCGATCAACAGCACGCTCTTGAGCTTGGGCAGCTGGATGTAGCGGAACACGGCCCAGGGCGAGGCACGGTCGATGCGCGCGGCCTGGTAATAGACATCGGGAATGGCACGCAGCCCCGAATAGCACAGCAGCGCCACCAGCGACGTCCAGTGCCAGACATCCATCACCAGTACCGTCACCCAGGCGTCGGCCGGATTGGAGGCGTAGTTGTAGTCGATGCCTAGCTGGCCCAGCGCCCAGCCATAGAGGCCGATGTCCTCACGACCGATGATCTGCCAGATGGTGCCGACCACATTCCAGGGAATCAGCAGCGGCAAGGCCAGCAGAATCATGCACAGCGAGACCATGAAGCCCTTGCGCGGCATCGAGAGCGCCACTGCGATCCCCAGTGGAATCTCGATGGCCAGCACCGCGAAGGAATAGACGAACTGCCGGATCAGCGAGTCGTGCAGGCGCTCGTCACGCAGGATCTCGCGATACCATTCGGTGCCGACGAAGAATCGCGTGGAGGGATCGAAGATGTCCTGCACCGAGTAGTTGACCACCGTCATCATCGGGACGATGGCCGAGAATGCCACCACGATGACTACCGGCAGCACCAGCCACCAGGCACGATTGTTGTGTGTGCGTTGCATCAGGCATTCCCTCCCGGCCGCTCTCCACTTTCCCCTCTGACAGAGCCGCCACTCTCCCCTCTGGCAAAGCCGTCCGCCTCGCCACTGTCGGACACACCGGCCTGTGACAGGTCCAGCAGATGCTCATCGAGATAGAAGCGCTGCCAGCGGGCCGGCAGGCGAAGACGCACGCGGCCTGCCGGCAGTGGCGCATCTTCCTCGATACGCGCCTTGAACAGGCAGCCGCCGCCGATGTCGAGGTCCACCACCTTGTAGGTCCCCAGGTCCTGCACCAGCGTGACCTGACCACTCAGCCAATGCTCGCGGGTGTCGGGAACCACCGCCGCCGATGAGCTGTCGCTGGCCTCGAGTTCGACGAACTCCGGCCGGATGCCCAGCTTCAGCTCGCCCTTGCGCTCCGCCAGTGTCGCCAGCAGCGCTTGTGGAAGATGCAGCAGGGGGGCGTCCTCCCCCGTGCCGAGCCGCACGCCCTGCGATTCCAGCGTGATGCTGGCCAGATTCATCCCCGGCGAGCCGATGAAGTAGCCCACGAAGGTGTGAGCAGGGTCCTCGAACAGCTCGCGCGGGGTGCCGAACTGCACGATGCGGCCTTCATACATCACCGCGATCTTGTCGGCGAAGGTCGAGGCCTCCAGCTGATCATGGGTGACGTAGACCATGGTGATGTTGAATTGCTCATGGATCTGCTTGAGCTTGCGGCGCAGCTTCCACTTGAGGTGGGGGTCGATGACCGTCAGTGGTTCATCGAACAGGATGGCGGCCACGTCATCGCGCACCAGGCCACGGCCCATCGAGACCTTCTGCTTCTCATCGGCCGTCAGGTTGCTGGCACGTCGCGTGAGCAGGTCTTCCAGCTCCAGCACCTGAGCGATCTCACGCACCCGGGACTGTACCTTGTGCTCCGGCTGGCGCTGATTGCGCAGCGGGAAGGCCAGATTGTCGAAGACCGACATGGTGTCGTAGACCACCGGGAACTGGAACACCTGGGCGATGTTGCGCTCTTCCGGCGGCAGCCGATTGACCACGCGATCATCGAAGCGCACCTCGCCCTCGGAGGGGGCCAGCAACCCGGAGATGATGTTGAGCAACGTGCTCTTGCCACACCCCGACGGGCCGAGCAGTGCATAGGCGCCGCCCTGCTGCCAGACATGATTCATGCGCCGGATGGCGTAATCACTGTCCGCGGTGGGCGCCGCCAGGTAGCTGTGCGCCAGGTCATTGAGGTGTATTTCCGCCATCAGGCCAGCCCTCCGCCAGTCGTGGTGGGTCGCTCGGGCGAGCGGATCAGTGCCCCATCGCCACGCTGTACCGCACCGTCATCGCCATCGGCGGCGTAGACGAACAGCTTGTGGGCGGGGGCATAGACGCGGATGGCATCATCCACGGCGAAGTCGTGAATGCCGGCCAGATGCAGGACCAGCGAGTGATCGGCATTGCTGACATGCAGGAAGGTCTCGGAGCCGGAGATCTCGGCGATATCCACCGTGACGGCGAACTCCAGATCATCATCGGCCAGCGGTGCCAGCCCCAGATGGCTGGGGCGGATACCGAAGCGATAGGCCCCGCTCTCGATCCCCGCCAGTGGCGCGGGCAGCACGAAACGGCTGCCCTGCTCGCTGGCACTGGCCGCACCGGAGAACGCCAGCTCACGCCCGCGCACCTCGGCCTCGAACAGATTGATCTGCGGCTCGGAGTAGAGCTTCGCCGCCTCGACACTCAGCGGATGATGGTAGACGGCCTCGGTAGGCCCGGACTGCAACACCCGCCCTTCATGCATCAGCGTGGTGGTACCGCCGAGCGCCAGTGCCTCGCCGGGCTCGGTGGTGGCGTAGACGGCGATGGTGTTGCGGGTCGCGAACAGGCTGCGCATCTCGTGGCGCAGTTCTTCGCGCAGCTTGTAGTCGAGATTGACCAGCGGCTCATCGAACAGCACCAGGTCGGCGTCCTTGACCAGCGCCCGCGCCATGGCCGTGCGCTGCTGCTGGCCACCGGACAGCTCCGCTGGCTGACGCGCAAGAAACTGCTCGATATGCAGCATCTCGGCAATCTCGTGTACGCGGCGGCGGATTTCCTCAGGCGCCATGCGCGCCAGCTTCAAAGGCGAGGCGATATTGTCGTAGACGCTCAGGCTCGGGTAGTTGATGAACTGCTGATAGACCATCGAGATGTTGCGCTCGCGCACCGGACGGCCGGTCACGTCCTCGCCGTTCATCACGATGCGTCCGTCACTGGGCACATCGAGACCCGCCATCAGGCGCATCAGCGACGTCTTTCCTGACAGGGTGCGTCCCAGCAGCACATTGAAGGAGCCGGGTTCGAAGGTCAGATCCACCCTGTCGATATGGGTCTCGCGGCCAACCCGGCGGGTGACCGCCTCAAGGCTCAAGGACATGGCGCTGTCTCGTCTGGTGAAAGTCATCGGGGCAAGGACACGGCCAACCACTGCCGAGTGTTCACACCCGCCTGGTGACTATCCTCAAGCGAACCCTGTGCCAGCCGCGCGCCGACACTTGCCCACAGACACCCTCCATCGACCACCGGAGGTCGCCAGATTCCTCTCTTTTGTCGATCATTCAGTGACTTGCCAGATGCGACCAAGGCAGGGGCAGACCATGGTCTAGCCCGTCATACGCGCCGTCTGCCGCTACTCTGGTGAACAGTATCTGAACACTGGAGTCCTCGGAACTGAACACTCACCACACACAAGTGAACATTGCCGTGAACACTCCCCCCAGATCGATAAAAGCACCGAAAACAGCATCGATCACAGCACCGGTCAAAGCACCAATAACAACAGAGGCCTGAAAGGCCCGCCGCACAAGGGACGTCGCATGCCACTACCCCACGCCGCCAAGCATTCAGCGCGCCACGCTGCCCAACATTCGGCCAAGCATCCAGCCCGCCACGCGGAGGATCAGGCGCTCGATCCAGGCGCCGCCTGCGCAACGCCTGCGGCGGCTCTCTCCTCTGCCCTTCCCTCTTCTCCTCCCTCTTCTTTCCCCTCGGCGCTGCCGGCCTCAACCCTCAGGTGTCCGCCGGAGGAGCTCGTCTGGCGTCAGCGTCAGGCCGCCAGCCTGATGGCGACGGTGGCGTCAGCAGTCACCGGCCATACCCTCAACCTGCTCGATCATTGGCAGGCGTGTCTGGTGTTGACCGACCGCGACGGCGTGGTGCTGGCAAGCTACGGCCATCAACAGCTGCTGGGCCATGACGCCGCCCTGTTGCACCCCGGCGCGCGCTGGCGTGAGGAGTCATTGGGCCACAACGCCATCGCCGAGACCCTGAATGCACCGCGCGCCAATCGTCTGGCGCGCATCGCGCTCGAGGCGCATGACGCCGAATGTCTCAAGGGGCTGGCCAGCGCCAGTGCCGCTCTGCTGGCACCCGCCAGCTGGAGTGCCAGTCGCGGCCTGACGCCCGGCGCCTGCGAGGGGTGCCTGGGGCTGATCTGCGATCCCTACCGTGTGCGCCAATACAGCCTTGGCATGCTCGGCGTACTGGCGGATGACATCGAGCAACGCCGTCTGAGCGAGGCGCACGGGCACGACCATCACCTGTTACGCCTGCATCTCAACCGCTCGCAGCTGGATTCGCCCAGCGCGGCCCTGCTGGCCATCACGCCGCAAGGTCAGGTCGCGGCTGCCAGTCGCCGGGGGCTGCAGTTGCTGGCGTCTCATCTTGAGCTTCCGTCAGACCCTGACAGCGCATCCCATGAAGCGAACAGCACAGTCCGCGCAGCGGGCAGCGATAGCTGCGCCACCCGCGATGACATCCACCTGCTGCTGGGCCAGCCGCTGGCACGCTGGCAGCTGGACTGGGCGCCGCTGGCCCAGCTCGCCGATGCGCAGTGCCTGACGCTCACCCAGCACCCACGCTTCACTGGCTACACCCTGCGCGCAGTCCTGCCCAGGCCACGGGTCGTGGCCCGCGCACCGGCTGAGCCCCCGGAAAGCAAGACACCGGCCGAAACCGCCACTCGAGAGACTGCGTGCCACCCGAGCCTCGCGCGCCTGCATCATGGCGATGCCGGCTGGGCCAGGGTCTGCGAACTGCTGGCACGGCTGGTGGACGCACGCCTGCCGCTGCTGCTGCAGGGCGAGACCGGCGTCGGCAAGGAGGAAGTGGTCAAGGCGCTGCATCAGGCCAGTCATCGCGCCCATCAACCGCTGGTCGCCATCAACTGCGCCGCCTTGCCTGATGAGCTGGTCGAGGCAGAGCTGTTCGGCTATCGGCGAGGCGCCTTTACCGGCGCCGACCCCGCCGGACGCGAAGGCCGCCTGCTCGAGGCCAATGGCGGGCGCCTGTTTCTGGATGAGATCGGCGACATGCCACTGCATGTGCAGGCGCGTCTGCTGCGCGTGCTGCAGGAGCGTGAAGTCACCCCGCTGGGCGGCGGCAAGCCGCAGCGGGTCGATTTCGAACTGGTCGCCGCCACCCATCAGCCCCTCAGTGAGCTGGTCAAGGCCGGGCGCTTCCGGGCGGATCTCTACTATCGCCTGTGCGGTGCCACCATCGCCCTGCCACCACTGAGGGAGCGTCACGACATCGCCGGCCTGAGTCGTGCCCTGCTGACACGGTTGTGCCGGGAGCAGCAACGTGAGCCGCCGCGCATCACGCCCGCCTTCCTCGATCGCCTCACCCAGCATGACTGGCCCGGCAACGTGCGCGAGCTGGACAACGTGCTGCGTCTGGCGCTGGCACTGTGCGATGGGCTGGCTCTGGAGCCGTGCCATGTGATGCTGGCGGGCGACTGTCTCGCATCACAGAACGAATGCCTCGCGGTAGAAGGCGACTGTCCAGCAGCAGAGGGCCAAATCGCCCGCCAGCCCTCGCAATCGAGCGGCCAATCCTCACTGCATGATCTCTCCAGCGCCGAGGAGCTGCAGAGTGCGCTGGACGCGCTGGGTGGCAACGTCTCGCGTCTCGCGCGGGAGCTGGGCATCAGTCGCACCACGCTCTACAAGCGACTCGGCGCGGCCTGACGAAGCAGGCTTTTTCTCAAGCCCTGTCTCCAAGCCCTATTTTCAAGCCCTGGCCCTGAAACACCCACGCCCCCGCAGAGTCTGTCTGCGGGGGCGTGGGTGTTTCTTGCGACTCCTGTTTCTCACCGCTATCAAGCGCTCAGCACTCAAGGGCAGAGAGCAAAGAGCAGAGGGCAGACGGCAGAGGACAAAGATCAGCTCGGCGTCAGGCCGCGCAGACGTTCATTGCGACGGCGAATCAGCTCCAGTGTCGCCAGCAGAAGGATCGAGACCAGCACCAGCAGCGTGGCCACCGCCAGGATCGTCGGGCTGATCTCCTCGCGGATACCGGACCACATCTGGATCGGGATGGTGGTCTGCGCCGGCCCGGCGATGAACAGCACCACCACCACCTCATCGAACGAGGTGATGAAGGCGAACAACGCACCGGACACCACCCCCGGCGTCACCAGCGGCAGGATGATGCGGAAGAAGGTGCGACTCGGACTGGCCCCCAGCGAGTGTGCCGCACGTGTCAGCGAGTGATCGAAGCCGGACAGCGTCGCCGTCACCGTGATCACCACGAAGGGAATGCCCAGCGCCGTGTGCGCCAGAATCACGCCCAGATAGGTCTGGGTCAGCCCCAGTTTCGAGAAGAAGAAGAACATCGCCGCGGCGCTGATGATCAGCGGCACGATCATCGGCGAGATCAGGATCGCCATGATGGTATTGCGAAACGGCATGAAGCGGCTGGAAAGCCCCAGTGCGGCAAGCGTGCCCAGTACCGTGGCCAGAACCGTCGCGCACACCGCCACGATGATGCTGTTCTTGATCGAGCGCATCCACTCATCCGAGGTGAAGAACTCCTGATACCAGCGCAGCGAGTAGCCCTCCGGGTCCAGCGACAGCATCTTCTCCGAGAAGGTGAAGTAGGGTTCGGCATTGAACGAGAGCGGAATGATCACCAGGATCGGCCCGATCAGGAACAGGAAGATCAGCGCGCAGAGCACGCAGAACACCCAATGCCAGATCCGCTCACCACGAGTTGCATAGGAAGGTATGGCCATCTGTCACCCCAGTTTGACCTTGTCCACACCGATCAGGCGGTTGTAGACGAGATAGAAGAGGATCACCACGACCAGCAGAATCGAGCCAATGGCCGCTGCCAGCCCCCAGTTGAGCGAGGTCTGCATGTGATAGGCGATGAAGTTGGTGATGAAGCGGCCCGACTGCCCGCCCACCAGTGCCGGCGTGATGTAGTAGCCGATGGAGAGGATGAAGACCAGAATCGAGCCCGCCCCGATACCCGGCAGGGTCTGCGGGAAGTAGACGCGCCGGAAGGCGGTGATCGGCCCGGCGCCCAGCGAGCGCGCCGCATGCATGTAGCTGGGCGGGATGGTCTTCATCACCGAGTACAGCGGCAGGATCATGAACGGCAGCAGGATGTGGGTCATCGCGATGATGGTGCCGGTCTTGTTGTAGATCATCTGGATACGCGCCTCCTCGGCGAGTATCCCGACACCCACCAGCATGTCATTGAGCACCCCCTGCTGCTGCAGGATCGCGATCCAGGTGGTGGTTCGTACCAGCAGCGAGGTCCAGAACGGCAGCAACACCAGGATCATCAGCAGATTGCCGCGACTGGCCGGCAGGGTCGCCAGCAGCCAGGCCACCGGATAGGCCAGCAACAGACATAGCCCGGTGATCGCGGCGCTCATCCAGAAGGTGCGGATGAACAGCGAGACGTGGATCTGCAGATACTCCGGTTTCTCGACGATCTCCCCTGTCGGTGAGAACTGGCGATCCACCGCCGCCAGATAGTAGGAAGCGGTGAGAGGCGACGATTCGCGCTTGATCAGACGCCAGATATCCGGGTCCTCCCAATCCTCATCGGCCTTGATCAGCGCGGCCTTGTAGGGGGCCTCCATGCGACCGGCACGGCGGGCGCTCTTCATGAACAGCGACCGCATGCCGGACTTTTCGTAGTTGAGACGCGAGGCGACGCGGCCGAGATTGCGCTCCTTGAGTCCCGCGGCCAGATCCTGCGCCAGGGCGGCGTAGGCAGCCTCTTCCGGCAACCCTTCGCCGTCCCAGTCGACCAGCACCTCGCTGGTGCGCGGCAGATAGGTGGAGACTTCCGGGTTGTCGACACTGCGTGACAGCATGTCGAAGATGGGCATGACGAATGCCAGCCCGATGAAGACCAGCAACGGCGCCACCAGCAGCAACGCCTTGATGCGGCTGCGACGGATGGCGCGATTGAGGCTCTGTTTCAGCGGTACGCCATCGGCGGTGGTCAGCGCCGCGCCGGGGGCACCATTGGGGTCATGTGCTGCGCTTCCGGACGTGGCCGGGGCGGAGGAATCGCTCATCCTGCACTCCTTGATCGGCTATCCGAGGATGCCTGGGCCGCCAGCCGGCTTCCGCGTGACAGTGACGGAAGCCAACCTGGCGGAATCGAGCATGGCCGACGGGCCATCAGGCATGATCAAAAAGGCCCCGGCGGGCGGGTGTGCGCCACCGGGGCCAGCGGGTCAGTGCAGGGATCAGCGTGCCAGCCAGGCGTTGAAGCGCTGGCTCAGCTCATCGAGGTTGTCGGCCCAGAATTCGTCATCCTTGGGGATGGCGGTCGCGAAGTTGGGGCCATAGGTCGGCATGTGCGGCTTCATGTCGATGCCAGTGTCCGCATGGGTCGAGACCAGTGCCGCGGAGGAGGTACGCGCCGGACCGTAGGAGATGTACTTGGCCTGATCCGCCAGACGCTGGGTATCGGTGGCGAACATCAGGTAATCCTTGACCTTGTCGAGCTTGCCGGTCGGCACCACCCAGCCATCCAGCTCGAAGACCTGGGCATCCCAGACGATGGAGAATGGCTGCTTCTCGTTGACCTCGGCATCGAAGATGCGCCCGTTGTAGGCCGAGGCGAAGGCCACTTCCTTGTCCGCCAGCAGCTGCGGCGGCTGTGCGCCCTCTTCCCACCAGATCACGCTGTCCTTGATGGTATCGAGCTTGGCGAAGGCACGTTCGATGCCTTCCTCGGAATCCAGCATCTCGTAGACATCTTCCGGGGCCACGCCATCGGCTACCAGCGCCCACTCCATGTTGTTGATCGGCTTCTTCTGCAGCGCACGCTTGCCGGGGAATTCCTCGAGATTGAACACGTCATCGATGGAATCCGGCTGTTTGTCCTCGGGGAACATCTCGGTATTGAAGGCCACGATGTTGGAGTAGACGATCTGCGGTACGAAGCACTCGCTGAGCGAATTCTCGATGAAGTCCTCGCTGGCCGGCGTGCCATCCGGCGCTGCCGCGAACAGGGTGTCCGGGTCCAGCGGCTCGATCAGGCCTTCCGAACAGGCGATCAAGGCATCACTGGGCAGCATGTCGACCAGGTCCCAGGTGACGTTGCCGGCCTGGACCTGTGCGCGCAGACCGGAAAGCGCATTGGATGACTTGTCGATATTGACGACGGTGTCGCCGCTCTTCTCTTCCCAGGGCTCGTGATAGGCCTTGTTCTGGCTGTCGGTATAGGCGCCGCCCCACGAGACGATATTGAGCGTCTCGGCCTGGGCCGCACCGGCGCTCATGCCGGCCGCTGCCACGGCAACCGCCAGCAGGCTGCGTAGCGGCATGCCCGGGCGCGAGGTAGTGAATGACGCGGTGAACTGATTGATGACTGACATGGATGAATCTCCCTGATTTCTTGTTGTTGTGCTGCACTCTTGTCGCGAAATCTGCTCTTGCTCTGCTGAGGAAGCGTGCTTCACCTCCCGTGCTGCCTTGTCTTTACTCGCCTGTCCTTTTCTAGTCTGTCCTTAACTGGCCTGTTCTGACCTTTGCTGGCCTCAGGCATCCAGCGCCCGGCAATCGCAGGCGTCCCATCCCACCTGCAGGGTCTGCCCGGGTCGCAAGGACGGATAGCCCTCGGCGTTGGGTGTCTTGATGATGAATTCGTCACTGCCACACACCGCCACGCGCGTGCGCAGATGATCGCCAAGATAGATCACCTCGAGCACCTCGGCGGAGAAGACATTGTCGGGAGGGCTTGGCGTGCCCGCGCCCCCTGGCTCTTCCGCCGACAGCAGGCGCACCCGCTCCGGGCGCAGTGACAGCTGGGTGCGCTCGCCGACCTCATTGACGGCCACCTTGAGTGCCCGTACCTGCTCGCCGCTGTCGAGGGTCACCGTGCAATGCTCACCCTGAGCGTCGAGCTGCGATACCTGGCCGTTGAGGCGATTGTTCTCGCCGATGAAATAGGCGACGAAGGCATTCTCCGGCGCTTCATACAGCGCCTCGGGGGTTGCCAGCTGCTGGACGACGCCGTCATTGAAGACCGCGATGCGATCCGACATGGTCAGCGCTTCCGTCTGATCGTGGGTCACGTAGAGCATGGTGACGCCGAGGCGCTGGTGGATGCGTTTGATCTCGAACTGCATTTCCTCGCGCAGGTTCTTGTCCAGTGCCCCCAGCGGCTCATCCATCAGCACCAGCTCCGGCTCGAAGACCAGCGCACGTGCCAGGGCGACCCGTTGCTGCTGGCCACCGGAGAGCTGCCCCGGGCGGCGATCGCCAAATTCGCCGAGTCGCACCATATCCAGCGCGTTGGCTACCTTGGTCGAGATTTCCTCCTTGCTCATGCCGCGCACTTCCAATGGGAAGGCCAGGTTCTCGGCCACGCTCATGTGCGGAAACAGCGCATAGTTCTGGAAGACCATGCCGATACCGCGCTTGTGCGGTGGCAAGTCATTGATGGGGGTTCCGTCGAGGAGGATGTCGCCGTGGGTCGGCGTTTCGAAGCCTGCCATCATCATCAGGCAGGTGGTCTTGCCGGAACCGGACGGCCCCAGCAGGGTGACGAATTCGCCGCGCTGGACTTCAAGATTGAAGCCCTTGACCACCAGCGTTTCGCCGTCATAGCTCTTTTGCACATCATTGAAGATCGCGAAGCAGGAGCTGGTCTCCTGCGGCGCGTCGGGCTCAGCAGTCGTGACCATGCGGGGTATCCATACGTGTTGTTGTTATCGTGGAGCATGTGATCGAACAGGCTTCACCGGCCCTGATCGCTGCCCTCAGTCCCATTTGACCCTACGGGGGCAAGCGAGAGGCGACAAGCGCCGCGCTCGCTGAATAGCGTTGAAATCAGGCTATGCGAAAGTCTACATGTTGAACTACCGCCGCCAGCCATTCGCCGAGGGCCCTCGACAGGCCCCGCCGCTGAATCACCGACGCCACATGGCGCCTCCCCGGTGAGCGCCCACTGAAAAGCCCCCGCTGCACACAAGGCAGCGGGGGCTTTGGGTAATTCAACTCTGGGTTGCCCGAGGTGGGCAGCCATATCAGAGCATCGGGAGCTCAGCGGCGATCAGAACTTGGTAATGACCCACACCGCGTGGATGATCCCCGGCAGGAAACCGAAGCAGGTCAGGATGATGTTGATCCAGAAATGCTTGTTGGCGATCCCCACCTGCATGAGAACGCCCAGCGGCGGCAGGATGATGGCCAGAATGATGCGAATGATATCCATGAGTTGCTCCTTGCGATTGTGGCAACCGTGACTCCACGGAAGTCATGAGTACGGGGCATGAATGAGTGTACGTGCTGGCAGATCAATATCCTTCTTGATCACAGCCCTTCTTGATCACTTGTCGTCCGGGTCAGCGCCATCGTCGTGGGCGGCAGCTGATCCGCCACGCGCCTGACGATTGATCTTCTGTGTCAGTGTCTCGGAGTCCGCAGCCAGCTGCTCGTGGTAGCGCTCCCAGTCTTCCCAGTCATGCGGCGTCCCCGTGCGTGGCCGATGACTGCCGGACTCACGTGCACGTGCCCAGGCATGTTCTTCCAGACTCTGAGGCTTGTCCTCCTCCTTGTCCTTGTCGCCGTCCAGGCCGTGCTTCGCCATGTACTCTCGTGCGTTCATCTAATGCCTCACTTGCCAGACTCGACGCCTGACGATGCTGTGACGTATCGACTACTTATGGCTGATAAGGGCAAATATCAAGACTGTATAACTATTTCCGCCAAAAAGCCGCTTGCCGGCCAGCACGTTCCTGCCGAGAACAAGGCCATGCGCCAGCCCACGCCTGACTGTCAGCACCATCATCAAGAAAAGCTATCGCCTCGCTTGATGCAATCAAATTCACCCGCGAGAGGCTTGCCCCTAGACTGGCTCCAGTTTCGCAAGGCACTGATTTCTCATGCACTCGACAGCGTCATCGAGCCTCAGTCGCCTGCCATCCCTTTTACATACGTCTCATCGAGACCGGAGCCAATGTCATGCAACTCGAATCACACGAAGGCCAGCAGGTCCCGAACGTCAGCTTCAAGATCCGTCGCGACGGCCGCCTGGTCGAGCGCACCAGCGAGGAGATCTTCTCGGGCCGCAACGTGGTGGTCTTCGCCCTGCCGGGGGCCTTCACCCCGACCTGTTCCTCCACTCACCTGCCGCGCTACAACGAGCTGGCCGATCGCTTCTATGCTGTCGGCGTCGACGAGATCGTCTGCCTGTCCGTCAATGACGCCTTCGTCATGGAATCCTGGGGCGAGCATCAGGAAGCCGAGAACCTGAGCCTGATCGCCGATGGCAACGGTGATTTCGCCGCCGGCATGGGCATGCTGGTCGACAAGAGCGACATCGGTTTCGGCAAGCGCAGCTGGCGCTATTCCATGCTGGTACGCAACGGCGTGATCGAGAAGCAGTTCATCGAGCCGCAGAAGCCGGGCGACCCCTTTGAAGTCTCCGACGCCGATACCATGCTCGACTATCTGGACCCGGACGCCGGTCGCCCCAGCTTCGCTACCCTGTTCAGCAAGCCGGGCTGCCCGTACTGCGCACGTGCGAAGCAGATGCTCGACGAAGCGCGCATCAGCTACGAAGTCATCGAAGTCGGCACCCGCGGCGTGACCTCACGCACCCTGCGCGCCATGACCGGCCAAGCCACCGTGCCGCAGGTCTGGATCGACGGTGAGCATGTCGGCGGCAGCGATGAAGTCGCCCGCTACTTCGGCAGCCTGACCAGCGCTTGAACGCTACACGCTGACAGGCCCCGATAACTTTCTCTTTTCATCACGCGCGGGCCACGCCCGCGCCTGAGACCCCATTGTCAGGTGCGCTACTGGCGCGCCTTGAGGAGTACGACGTGAACGAACGCCAGGTTGAAGTCGCCATCATCGGCGCAGGCAGTGCCGGTCTGGGTGCCTATCGCGCCGCCAAGGCACACACCGATTCCGTTGTCATGATCGAAGGCGGCCCCTACGGCACCACCTGTGCCCGTGTCGGCTGCATGCCGTCCAAGCTTTTGATCAGTGCTGCAGAAGCCGCGCATCACGCCCGTGACACCGCACCGTTCGGCATCAATGTCGAAGGCGAGGTCAAGGTGGATGGCCGCGCCGTGATGGACCGCGTCAAGCGTGAGCGCGACCGCTTCGTCGGTTTCGTGGTCGAGTCCGTGGAAGGCATTCCCTCCCACGACAAGCTGCGCGGCAATGCGCGTTTCGAGACCGCCAACAGCCTGATCATCGGCGACAACGAGACCCGCGTCACCTTCGAGCGTGTCGTGATCGCCACCGGCTCACGCCCCAGCTATCCGGGCTTCTTCGAGAATGCCGGAGACCGCCTGATCATCAACGACAGCGTCTTCGACTGGGACGACCTGCCGGAATCCGTCGCCGTCTTCGGCCCGGGCGTCATCGGGTTGGAACTGGGCCAGGCGCTCACGCGTCTCGGCGTGCGCATTCGCATGTTCGGTGTCGGCGGCGCCATCGGCCCGCTGCGTGACGAGAAGCTGCGTGCCAATGCCGATCGCGTCTTCAACGAGGAGTTCTATCTCGACCCGGACGCCAAGGTCGAGAAGATCGAACGTGTCGAGGACGAGAACGGTGCCGGTGTCGAGATCACCTTCATCGAGCGTGGCAGCGAAGCTCGCCTGACCGAACGTTTCGACTATCTGCTCGCGGCCACTGGCCGTCGCCCGAATGTCGATCGCCTCAATATTGAGGCGCTGGGTCTGAAGCTGGACGAGCGCGGCGTGCCGATCTTCAATCGTCACACCCTGCAGACTCGTCTGAGCGACGACACGCCGAGCCATGTCTTCATCGCCGGCGACGCCAACAACGACCTGCCGCTGCTGCACGAAGCCTCCGATGAGGGGCGTATCGCCGGTGACAACGCCGGTCGCTTCCCCGACGTACGTGCCGGGCAGCGCAAGAGCACCATCGCTGTCGTGTTCAGTGATCCGCAGATGGCCACCATCGGCCTCTCGACCGCCGAGATCGAACAGCGCTACGGTGCCTGCGACTGCTACGCGGTGGGCGAAGTCGACTTCACCGGCCAGGGTCGCTCCCGCGTGATGCGCATGAACAAGGGCATGCTGCGCGTCTATGGCGAGCAAGGCACCGGCCTGCTGCTGGGCGCCGAGATCTTCGGCCCGCGTGCCGAGCACCTCGCCCACCTGCTGGCATGGTCCCATCAGCAACGCATGACCATCGAGCAGATGCTGGAAATGCCCTTCTATCACCCGGTGATCGAGGAAGGCCTGCGCACCGCGCTGCGTGACCTCAACGCCAACCTGCAGCTGGGCCCGGCCATCGTCGAGCGCTGCATGGAGTGCGGCCCGGGCGACTGATCGCCGCGAAGACAGCGGGTCGCGCAGCTCACGCAGTGATGCCCTATGCTCAAGTCAGAGGTTGACCCTTGCCGACAGCCATCCGAAGGCTGTCGGCATTCATCGCACGACTCCTCTGCGGGGAGTTGGAGAGCAGTGACGCAGGAGATCCGCCCATGAAAGCCACTCAGCTCAAGGTGCCCTCGACCATCCGCGACATCATGTCCCGCGACTGTTATCGCGTGAAGGCACGCACCAGCATTCTCGAACTCGCCCAGGGCCTGACCCACCACCGTCTGCCCGGTGTGCCGGTCGTGGATGATCTGGACCGTCTGATCGGCTTCATCTCCGAGCAGGACATCCTCGGCAAGCTGCTCGACAGTGCCTATCACTGCGGCCAGCATGCCCAGGTCGGCGATCTGATGCGTCACGAAGTCCTGAGCGTCGGCCCGAACGACAGCATCACGGACCTGGCGCAGCACATGAATGGGCAGCGTCCCAAGGTCTATCCGGTGGTCGAGCAGGGCCGCCTGATCGGCATGGTCACCCGCCGCGATGTCCTGAGTGCTCTGCTGGTGATGCAGAACGGCTGTTGAGACAGTTCACCCATCAAGAAACTGCCTGGAGCCAGACCTAACGCACAGAGCCCCCAGCGGTCATCGCCGCTGGGGGCTCTGTGCGTGATGGCTGAGAAAACCGTGTGCATCGAGAGCGCCTTCAGCATGCTTGCACCAGCAGGCCAACGCCTCGAAGATTACCCAATGGCTAATCCACCTCTGCCGCCAGCCTGACGCTCATCAATAGTCGAGCAGCAACCCGAGGCGGTGACAGTCGCTGGGAAGCGCTGTACCGCGCCCTGCCATCAAGACCTCTGGCCACAGTGAAAGTCGCTGAAAGTCTGGGAGAATCCGAAAGCCCTAGCGAACACCGGCAAAAGCCCACGTATTTCAGGCATAAAAAAATCCGCCAGGAAAACCGTGGCGGACCAAAGAACAGTTAAAGCCAGACATAACATCGCGATAACATCATGTCCTTGCCTACTATGACTGCACCTTTTGCATTTCTATCCCGACGGTTGCCAAAAAATCCGGTCTTTTTTGTCACTGACCTTTACGGAATGTGAAAGCTGGGCTACGTGCGTTGCCAGTGGAAGACGCGCTAACCTGTGACCTGACCTGATCGCAGGATCGAACCGCCACAAGGACACCGCATGTCTGCCACGCCCCATGACCTCCACACCCTGGCGCTGCGTCACTCGGAAATCGCCAGCCTGAGGAGCGGCGACGAATTCGCCTGGCTCAATCCCGGCCGAACAGAGACCGCCAGGGCGCTGCACTCCAGTGGCATGAGCGCACAGGAGATCGCGGACGCCGAAGCACGCCTTGCGCGCTTCGCGCCCTGGATTGCCGAAGCCTTCCCCGAGACCGCCGCCGCCTCGGGGCGCATCGAGTCACCGCTGGTGGCGGCCCCTGCCCTGCAACAGGCGCTGGGCGACAGGTTCGCGCGCGGCTCATCTCACGACGAATCCGTGCTTCCCGGCCGGCTGATGATCAAGTGTGACAACGCCCTGCCCATCTCGGGTTCCATCAAGGCGCGTGGCGGCATTCACGAGGTGCTCAAGCATGCCGAGCAGCTCGCCATCGATGCGGGACTGCTGCGTCCTGAAGACGACTATCGCGCCTTCCAGCGTGACGAGATACGCGAGCTGCTGGCCGGACACCAGGTCGTGGTGGGCTCCACCGGCAATCTGGGGCTCAGCATCGGCATCATGAGCGCGCGGCTCGGCTTTCATGTCACCGTGCACATGTCGGCGGATGCCAAGCAGTGGAAGAAGGACCTGCTGCGTTCGAAGGGGGCCGAGGTCGTGGAACACGGCGGCGACTATGGCAAGGCCGTCGCCGCTGGGCGCCAGGAAGCGCAGCAGCCCAACGCCCACTTCATCGATGACGAAAGCTCGCGGGACCTGTTCGTGGGTTATGCCACGGCGGCCAGCCGCCTCGCGGAACAGCTCTCGGCGCAGGGCATCCCGGTGGATGCCCGCCATCCGCTCTGCGTCTATCTGCCCTGCGGCGTCGGCGGCGGGCCGGGCGGCGTGGCCTGGGGCCTCAAGCTGGTCTTCGGTGACGCCGTGCACTGCTTCTTCGCCGAGCCGGTCAACTCCCCCTGCATGCTGCTGGGCATGTTGACCGGCGAACATGACGGCATCGCGGTCGAGGATATCGGGCTGGACAATCGCACCTGCGCCGATGGCCTGGCGGTGGGTCGCGCCTCAGCCTTCGTCGGGCGTGTGATGGCCCCCTTGCTCAGCGGCATCCATACCGTGCGTGATGAGCATCTGCTCGAACTGCTCGCGCTGGCATATGACAGTGAAGGACTCATGCTTGAGCCGTCCGCGCTGGCCGGCGTGCCCGGTATTCACCACGTACTGCGCAATGACGCGCCCGAGTGGCAAGCCTGGCGAACGGCTGTCGGCCTGGATGACCGGGAGGTCCAGGCCAATACCACCCATGTCGTCTGGGCTACCGGCGGCAGCATGGTGCCCGAGGCGGTCTGGCAGGCCGACTATCAGCGCGGCAAGGCGTTGCTCTTCCAGGCCAGCGCAAGCCGGCGAGAGTGAGCGATCAGGCGATGAAGGCCTGCCACAGCCAGACGCCGGTCAGCGCCAGCCCGATCACTCCCAGCGGACGCGAGTAGCGTTGCCAGAGCGCCAGCGCCTGATCCTCGACCAGTGCCACCAGGGCTGCCAGTCCGAAATAGCGCACCCCGCGCCCGACCAATGCCGCCAGCAGGAACAACGCGACCGGATAGCCGCTGGCACCGGCGACCAGCATGGCGCTCTGGAAGGGAATCGGCACGATGCCGATCAGCATGATGGCAAGGAAGCCATGCTCGCTGAAGCGCTGCTGGAAGGATTCGAAGGCCTGCTGCCCGCCGAAGAAGCCGATCAACCCATCACCCCACGCCGCCAGCGCGTAGGCACCCAGATAGAAGCCCAGCAATGCTGCGGTCAGGTTACCGGCGAGTGCCACCGCGGCCACGCGCCAGCGGCGCTCGGGATGGCGCAGCATCCACGGGATCAGAACGACCTCGATGGGAATCGGGATCAGCAGGGTTTCCAGCATCGAAGCGATGAACAGCCACAGCATGGCGTGGCGGGAGTGATTGAGGCGGTCGAGCCAATCACTCGCGGAAGAGAGTTTCCACATGAAGGCAGCACGTTGTCCTGGGCGATGAGCTGACCACTTTGCCCTGAGTCCGCCCCGCTTGCCAGCCTGCTTGTCCGCCAGCGCACGCCTGAGCCAGAACCCTGACGCGCTACTCGAAGCCTTCCAGCCGCATGGCCGAGCGCACCAGCCGCTCGTCCTCCGCCTCCAGCTCGCGCAGGTTGTCGCGAATGCTGTGCAGGTGCTCCAGCGCCGCCTTCTCCGCCGCCTCCGGCTGCTGGTCCATCACCGCGCGGTAGATGGCCGTGTGCTGGGCATTGATCTGGCCGCGGGGAATCGGGCGATGGTAGAGATTGCGCAGCGAGGCGAACACCGAGCTGAGCAGCAGGTCATTGATGCCCTTGAGCGTATGCACCAGCACCGGATTGTGGGACGCCTCACAGATGGCGTGGTGGAAGGCGTGGTCGTGACGCGCCAGCTGCTGGGCATCCGGCAGCGCCACATCGCCCGGCGCTGAGGATTCGAAGTCGAGCGGATACTCGCGCACACAGGCCGCCATTGCCTCGTAATGACGCCGGATCAATACCCTGTCCGCCGGCGTACCGCGCAGGGCAGCCAGTCGCGCCGACTGCCCTTCCAGCAAGGCCCGCACTTCCAGCAGGTCATACAGGGTGCGCGGCTGATCCCGAAACAGGTGCATCAGCGGACTGATATCGCCGCTCGGCAACAGCGCCGCTACGCTCGATCCCTTGCCGTGTCGTGTCTCGATGATGCCCTTGCCACGCAACAGCCTGAGCCCCTCGCGCAGCGAGGCCCGCGAGATGCCCAGCCGCTCACATAGCCGGCGCTCCGAGGGGATCATCTGCCCGGGCTTGAGCACGCCGTCCAGAATCAATTGCTCCAGGCGCGCCGCGGCCTGATCCGCGGCGCGGGGGTCAGCTCCTGACTCGGCGATGGTTTGCAGCATCCTGCCCCTCCCCTTTTGCTCGACCTTCGTGTGCTCGTCTTGATCAACCCGCTCGTGGCAATTGATCAACCCGTTGGCAACGCCTGGCGATTCTCAACTGGTCAGACCTGTCAATCAGCGGGCGCAAAGGCGCCTGATGGCAGCGGGTGTGAGGCCAGTAAAGCGTGGTTTTCTTTGCACAAACACTAGACGAATGTCTGGTCAGACCACTGATATGAAGCATGGACAAGGCCAGGGAGGCAGGCCAGATTGTGTGCAGATCAGGTGCGGCGGAATCGACAGGCGACTCGCTCGAACCCCGCATCAGCTGACAGTAACGTCAGACAGCACCAGCAGACAGAAGCGAAAGACAACAGCCGCGCAGACCCCAACCTCCCGGGAGGCAGTGCATGAATATCCTCTATGACCCGACGCTGGATGGACCGCGGGTCCAGCACGACAAGGGCCAGGTGCTGGCGCATCTCACCACTCTGCTACCGGACCTGACGCTGCTGCACCGCGAGGAGGACCTGCAGCCCTTCGAATGTGATGGCCTGTCCGCCTATCGCGTCATGCCGATGCTGGTCGCCCTGCCGGAGCGGGTCGAGCAGGTCGCCGCCCTGCTGCGTGAATGTCATGCGCTGGGCGTGCCGGTGGTGACACGTGGCGCCGGCACCGGGCTGTCCGGCGGCGCCTTGCCGCTGGCGCAGGGCGTGCTGCTGGTGATGTCGCGCATGGCGCGGATTCTCGAGATCGACCCCGACGCCCGCACCGCGCGCCTGCAGCCCGGGGTGCGCAATCTCGCCATTTCCGAGGCCGCCGCGCCCTTCGGACTCTACTACGCACCGGACCCCTCCTCGCAGATCGCCTGCTCCATCGGCGGCAACGTGGCCGAGAATGCCGGTGGCGTGCACTGCCTCAAGTACGGCCTGACCGTTCACAACCTGCTCAAGCTCGAGATGCTGACCATCGAAGGCGAGGCGGTGACGATCGGCGCCGACAGCCTCGACTCGCCCGGCCTGGACATGCTGGCGCTGATGACCGGCTCCGAAGGCATGCTGGGGGTGGTCACGGAAGTCACGGTGCGCCTGCTGCCCAGGCCCGAGACCGCCAAGGTGCTGATGGCGAGCTTCGCCGATATCGACAAGGCCGGCCGCGCGGTGGGCGACATCATCGCCTGCGGCATCATCCCCGGCGGGCTCGAGATGATGGACAACCTGGCGATCCGCGCCGCCGAGGACTTCATCCACGCGGGCTATCCGGTCGATGCCGCCGCCATCCTGCTCTGCGAGCTGGACGGCGCCGAGGCCGATGTCGTCGATGACTGCGCACGGGTCCGTGAGGTGCTGGAGCGCGCCGGCGCCACCGAGATCCGTCAGGCACAGGACGAGGCCGAGCGCGCGCGCTTCTGGGCCGGGCGCAAGAATGCCTTCCCCGCCGTGGGCCGCATGTCGCCGGACTATTACTGCATGGATGGCACCATTCCGCGTCGCGAGCTGCCCGCCGTCCTGAACGGCATCGCGGAGCTCTCGCGCCAATCGGGGCTCGCGGTGGCCAATGTCTTCCATGCCGGTGACGGCAACATGCACCCGCTGATCCTGTTCGATGCCAACCAGCCCGGCGAGCTTGAGCTGGCCGAGGAGGTCGGCGGCAAGATTCTCGAACTGTGCGTGGCCGCCGGCGGCAGCATCACCGGCGAACATGGCGTGGGCCGCGAGAAGATCAATCAGATGTGCGCCCAGTTCAATCACGAGGAGATCAGCGTCTTCCATGCCGTGAAGGCCGCCTTCGACCCCACAGGCCTGCTCAACCCCGGCAAGAACATCCCGACGCTGGCGCGCTGCGCCGAATTCGGTGCCATGCATGTGCATGACAACCAGTTGCCGCACCCCGAACTGCCGCGCTTCTAGACAGCTGCGGCGGGACCTTTCGCTACCTGGCGTTCGCCACTTCTTCCCCACTTCATCGCCACTTTAATAGAGACATGCCATGCCAGAGCCAGATGATTCGCTCCAGGATCAGGTGCCGAGCCACGCCGAGTGCATGACACCTGCCACCAGCCAGCCCCCGCAGCAGCAGGATGCCAGCGAGGCACTTTGCGCGCAGGTTCGCGCCGCCCATGAGGCGAGGCGCCCGCTACGCATCGCAGGCAGTGGCAGCAAGACCTTTCTCGGCCGTGAAGTGGCCGCCGAGGAGGTACTCGACATGCGCGCGCATCATGGCATCACCCACTACGACCCGGTGGAGCTGATGGTCTCGGTGCGCGCCGGCACGCCGCTTGCGACGCTTGAGGCCGCACTCGCCGAGCAGGGTCAGCACCTGAGCTGCGAGCCGCCCCACTTCGGGCCTGCGGCGACCGTCGGCGGCACCCTCGCTTCGGGTCTCAGTGGCCCACGCCGCCCCTGGAGCGGCAGCCTGCGCGACCTGGTGCTGGGCACCCGCATCATCAGCGCCGACGGCAAGTCGCTGCGCTTCGGCGGTGAAGTGATGAAGAACGTGGCGGGCTACGACCTGTCACGCCTGATGTGCGGTGCCCAGGGCACGCTGGGCGTGATCAGTGAAGTCTCGCTCAAGGTGATGCCGCGCCCGGTGGCAAGCGAATCGCTGTGTCTGGAAATCAGCCTCGCCGAGGCACTGTCTCGCCTGAATGCGTGGGGGCGCACGCCGCTGCCGATCACCGCGACCAGCTGGCATGACGGCCGCCTCACCCTGCGCCTGGAAGGGGGCGAGCGCTCGGTCCAGGCCGGGTGCGAGCAGCTGGGCGGCGAGGCCCTGACGACGGATCAGGCGACGGCGCACTGGACTGAGCTGCGTGAGCACCGCCTGCCCTTCTTCAGCGCGCGCGCACCGCATCAGGCACTGTGGCGACTGTCGCTGCCGTTGGCGCTTGACCACCTCGAGTGGCAAGCCGCCGTCAGCGAACTGCTGGGCCCTCTGGGGGATGCCGACCTGCTGTGTGACTGGGCGGGCGCCCAGCGCTGGCTCGCAAGCGATGCCCCGGCCCAGCGCATCCGCGCGCTGGCCAGTCGGCTGGGCGGCCATGCCATCTGCTATACCCCGGGCACCGTCGCCGCCGAGGACAGCCCGCTGATGCCGCTGGCCGCCCCCAATGCCCGCTACCACCTTCAGCTCAAGCATCAGCTGGACCCCCACGGCATCCTCAATCCCGGTCGCCTGTATGCCGAGATGTGACTCACGCCACGACAGGAGACGCCCCTGAATGCAGACCCACTTCAATGACGCCGCGCTTGCCAGACCGCATATCCAGCGGGCCGACAAGGTCCTGCGCAGCTGCGTGCATTGCGGCTTCTGCAATGCCACCTGCCCTACCTACCAACTGCTGGGCGATGAGCGCGACGGCCCACGCGGGCGCATCTATCTGATCAAGCAGCTGCTGGAAAGCGATCCCGAAAGTCCCGACGAGGCAGTTCGCGAGCAGGCAACGCAGATCACCCGCGAGACCCAGCAGCACCTGGATCGCTGCCTGAGCTGTCGCAGCTGCGAGACCACCTGCCCGTCGGGCGTGCAGTATCACACCCTGCTCGATATCGGGCGTCAGGAACTGGAGCGCCGCGTCGGCCGTCCGTGGCGCGAGCGCCTGCTGCGCAGCGGCCTGCGCCATGCGCTGGTCGAACCCGCGCGCTTCAAGGCCCTGCTGGCACTTGGCGTGCGCTTTCGCCCCCTCGCGCCTGGCGCGCTGGCCGACAAGATACCGCTGACCCGCGAGCGCGACCGTCAAGCCAGGCACCCGACCGCCCCCGTCACCGCAACGTCTTCTGATCAGGCGCTTTCTCGCCAAGGGCTTTCTCGGCAAGGGCTTTCTCGGCCAGTGCTTTCGCGTCAGATGCTGATGCTGGAGGGTTGTGTGCAACCGGGCCTGGCCCCCAACATCAATGCCGCCACTGCCCGCGTGCTGGCGCGCTTCGGCATCGGTGTCACACCCATACAGGAGGCCGGCTGCTGCGGTGCCATCGACTATCATCTCAACGCCCAGCAGGCCGGTCGCGCGCGCATGCGTGCCAACATCGATGCCTGGTGGCCGGCCATCGAGGCCGGCGCGGAAGCGATCGTGCAGACCGCCAGTGGTTGCGGGGCCTTCGTCAAGGAATATGGCGAGATGCTGGCCGATGACCCGGACTATGCTGAGCGCGCCGCACGCGTAAGCGCCCTGGCCCGCGATATCGTCGAAGTGCTCGGCGAGGAGATCGCGCGCGATGATCGACAGAATCTCGCGGCCGCGCCCGACCAACAGCCGCTGGCCTTCCATTGCCCCTGCACCCTGCAACATGCCCAGGGGCTGGGCGGCGAGGTGGAGAAGATCCTATCGCAACTGGGCTTCACGCTGACCCCTGTCATGGAGGGCCATCTGTGCTGCGGGTCCGCCGGCACCTACTCGATCACGCAACCGGAGTTGTCACGCCAGCTGCGAGACCGCAAGCTTGAGGCGCTGGAGGCCAACGGGCCGGCGCGCATCGCCACCGCCAACATCGGCTGTCAGACGCATCTCTCGAGCGCCGGACGCACGCCGATAAGTCACTGGATCGAGCTGGTGGATGACGCCCTGCCCGAGACGCTCCCGCAGGAATGAAGCGTCACTATCTGGTTCACTATCTGTTTCACTCTCTCTTTCACTGTCCTTTTCCCTCACCACTGCCAAGGAAGCCCGATGATCACTCGCCACGTATTGACCCTCGCTGACGTCAATCAGATGCTGGACGCCGCCCAGAAGGAAGCCGAGGCCAATGGCTGGGCCGTTTCCATCGCCGTTGCCGACGACGGCGGCCACCCGCTGGGCCTGCGTCGCCTCGACGACACCCCGGCGATGACCGGCTACTTCGCCCAGGAGAAGGCCAAGAGCGCCGCTCTGGGGCGCCGTGAGACCCAGCTGTTCGAGGACTCCATCAACGGCGGTCGCACCGCCTTCCTGTCAGCGCCGCAGCTTGAAAGCATGCTGGGCGGCGGGGTGCCGGTGATGGTCGAAGGCCAGATAGCCGGCAGCATCGGCGTGTCCGGCGTCAAACCGGAGCAGGACGCCCAGATCGCCAAGGCCGGGGTCGCCGCGCTGGGCCTCTGAGGCGCCGCCAGCCTGGATAAAGAGACCTCACCGGTCTCAATAAAAGGCGAATGAAAAGACCGCCGCGCCCCTCAGGGCACGGCGGTCTTTTTGCATATGCCCCTTTTGCTTCCGTGTCTTTCGATCACGCACTGCGAGGTGGCATGGCGGCTTCCACCGCCGCCATGAAGGCACGCAGTTTGCCCGACTGCGGCAGGCGCTGGGGATAGAGCATGTAGATGCTGTTGGGTTCGCCCTCCTCATGCGCCAGCAGACGCACCAGACGGCCCTCGGCCAATTCACGATCTACCAGATAATGGGCGACCCGGATGATGCCGGTATGACCCAGGGCCTGCTGCTTGAGCAGGCGATGATCATTGATGGCCAATCCCCCCGCGAGACTGACCTCTCCGCTGGCCAGCGGCCAGCCGGACTGCCCTGACCAGACATGGCAGCGATGATCGCCAAGCGCCGCGGCCGAGTGCGGCGTGCCATGCGCGGCAAGATACTCGGGTGAGGCGCAGCAGCAGTGGACATAATCGAGCAGGCGACGCGCGATCATGTTGTCCGGTGGCGTGCGCGTGGCACGAAATGCCACATCAAATGGCTCACGGGTCAGGTCATGGCTCTCGTAACTGACGTCCAGACGCAGCTCGACCGCCGGATGGCGGGCCTGAAAGGCATTGCAGACCTCGACCAGATAACGCTCGGCGAACAGTACCGGTGCCGTGATACGCAACACGCCGCTGTAGCCCTGGCGCTCCGACTCGCTCGTCTGCTCCAGGTCGTGTTCAAGCTCCCGCTCCAGTGCCAGCAGCTCGCCGTGTACCGACTGCATGCGCATTCGAATGCGCTCGCCCTCCTCGGTGAGACGGACCGCCCGCGTGGTGCGGATCAGCAAGGGCGCCCCGATGTCCTGCTCCAGCCGCCGCACCTGCTCGGAAAGATGAGCACGCGACACGCCCAGCGCCTTGGCCGCCCGGGTGAAGCTGAGGGCTTCCGCCACCTGAGCGAACAACATCAGTCGCTCCACCTGCTTGTGATGCCGCATCCTGCCTGCTCCTCATGCCAGCCATCCGGGATTTCAGTGAACGAGACTGCCACAGCATTGTACGCTCTGGCGAACAATCTATTCGTTCGCATGCGCTTATCAGACCTGCAGACGCGACCTAGACTGAAGGCGTCATTCGATGTCGCTTCATCTCTGTGTGACATCGACGCCTCCACTCGCGAAAGGACTCCGCCATGCGCTATACCCCGGCTGAAGATCGCTATGAACGCATGCACTACCAGCGCTGCGGCAAGAGCGGCCTCAAGCTGCCCCGCCTGTCACTGGGGCTCTGGCACAACTTCGGCAACGATGCTCAAGAAGGCCATGCCCATGAAGACAATGCTCGCGCCATCTGCCAGACCGCCTTCGATCTGGGCATCACCCACTTCGATCTGGCCAACAACTACGGGCCGCCACCGGGCAGCGCCGAGGAAATGTTCGGGCGCATGCTCAAGCGCGACTTCGCCGGCTATCGCGATGAGATGGTGATCTCCACCAAGGCGGGCTATCACATGTGGCCTGGCCCCTACGGCGAATGGGGCAGCCGAAAGTACCTGCTCTCGAGCCTGGACCAGAGCCTCAAGCGCATGGATCTCGATTATGTCGACATCTTCTATTCGCACCGCTTCGATCCGGACACGCCGCTGGAAGAGACGATGGGGGCGCTTGACAGCGCCGTACGTTCCGGCAAGGCACTCTATGCGGGCATTTCCTCCTACAATGCCCAGCGCACCCGCGAAGCCGCCGCCATTCTGCGCGAGCTGGGCACGCCGTGCATCATCCATCAGCCCAGCTATTCGATGATCAATCGCTGGATCGAGGAAGACGGCCTGCTCGACACCCTCGATGACGAGGGCATCGGTTCCATCGTGTTCTCGCCGCTGGCCCAAGGCGTGCTGACCGACAAGTATCTGGGTGGCGTGCCACAGGATAGCCGCCTGGCACGCGGCGGAGCGATCAAGGAAGACCACCTCACCGAGGACAATCTGGAGCGGGTGCGCGCCCTCAACGCCATCGCCGAGCGCCGTGGCCAATCGCTGGCCCAGATGGCCCTCGCTTGGGCGCTGCGCGGCAACCGTGTCACCACCGCACTGATCGGTGCCAGCCGCCCGGAACAGGTCAGCGATTGCGTCAAGGCGCTGGATCATCTCGACTTCACCCAGGCCGAGCTCGACGAGATCGACCGCTACGCCGTCGATGGCGGCGTCAATCTATGGGCGCGTTCGTCCAATGCCTGAGCCCGTACCTGAGCCGCGACTGATGCAGTCAAGCGCGTGAATCACATCGCCCCCGTCGAGTGAGACTCGGCGGGGGCGATGTGTTTTGACGTGACGCGCTGATGTATCGAGCTCTGACAACGTGCTCAGCCACCGGCGGCAATGCCGTGCTCGGCTTCCAGCAGCGCGCGGTAATCGGCGTAGCCCTTGCGGTAGGCGGCCACGCCTTCTGCCTGGGGCTGGGCGAGTGTCGCATGATCCAGCGCGACCAGCCGCTCACACAATTGCTCAAGCGTCTCGCTGGGGCGACCCTGCCCTTCATCGCCTGACTGGCCCAGACACCAACCTGCCTGAATGGCGGCGCCTAATGCTGCGGCCTCGGTCACCTGCGGGCAGACCACCTCGAGGCCGAGAATGTCGGCCAGCATCTGACGCCACAGCGGACTTCTGGCGCCACCGCCCACCAGACGGATCTGACGCGCCTCACTACCGAGCGACCCCATGCACTCGAGTGCGTAGCGCAGGCCGTAGCTTGCGCCTTCCATGGTCGCGCGACACAGGTTGGCCGGGGTGGCATTGCGGCTATCCAGCCCATGGAAACTGGCCTGGGCACGCGGCAGCATCGGCACGCGTTCGCCATTGAAGAACGGCAGCACCTGCACACCCTCGGCTCCGCGCGGGGCGCTTGCCACCCGGGTGGAAAAGGTGGCGATGTCGAAGCCGAACATCTCGCGTACGCGGGTGGTGGCCGAGGTCACATTCATGGTGCATACCAGCGGCAGCCAGCCGCCATCGCTGGCACTGAAGGCCGCCACCTGAGGATCACAGCCGGCCGGATAGTCCGCCGACCATGCACATACCGTGCCGGAGGTGCCCATGCTCAGCGTCACCCGCCCCGGCGCGATATTGCCGGTACCGATGGCGCTCATCATGTTGTCGCCGCCGCCACTGGAGACGATGACGTCGTCACGCAGTCCGAAGCGCGCGGCGATCTCGGGACGAATGCGCCCGGCAGGCTGATGGGATTCGATCAATCGGGGCAGCACGCGCCGGGCGTCAAGTCCCGGGGCGATCTGCGCGAAGACCTCCTGATGCCAGCAGCGCCGCCGCGTATCGAAATAGCCGGTGCCCGAGGCATCGCCGTATTCAGCGACGCGCTCGCCGGTCAGCCAGAAGTTGAGATAGTCATGCGGCAGCAGGATGCTGGCGATGCGCTGATAGCGCTCGGGATGCCGCTCTCGCAACCAGGCAAGCTTGGAGGCGGTGTAGCCGGTCTGCAGCACCAGGCCAAGCGCCTGGAGACAGCCTGTCTCGCCTCCCAGCGCCTCGATCAGGGCGGCGTTATGCTCGCTGGTCTCGGTATCGCACCACAGCTTGGCCGGATGCAGCGGCGCGCCCGCCTCATCCAGTACCACCATGCCATGCTGCTGGCCCGACACCCCGATCGCCGCGATGCGCTGCGGGTCCAGCCGCGAGGTGGCCAGTGCATCATCGAAGGCGCCCTCAAGCGCCGCCACCCAGTCCTGCGGGTCCTGCTCGCGGCGCCCGTTGGCGCCTTCCTGCAGCGCATGACTGCGCTGGCCCTGGGCCACGATGCTCCCGCAGGCCGGATCGACGATCACCACCTTGGTACTCTGGGTCCCGCAGTCAACGCCTACCCACATGAGGCTCTCCCTGCCATCCGTCATTCAGCTGTCATCCCCGTCGCGGCCGATGGGAGCATTCGCGAGGCGCCAACGCCAATCGGCGTTGAGCGAGTCCTGCTTGATCAGGTGCGCGTTGAGCATGTCCTTGTGATGGGTGCGCTCGTGGGCACCGCGCGCGTCCTGGCCCATCTCGCGCCAGCGGTGCAGCAGGCGCGGCACCAGCACCTCATCCTCGATATCCAGGAAGATGCTGATGTCGAACAGGCCGAGCAATGCATCCCAGGGCGCGTGGCGCAGCAGCAGATAATTGCCCTCGACCAGCACGATGCGATGGTGATTCTCGACCACGCGGCCACCGGCACGTGCCAGGTCCAGCGGGCGATCGAAGACCGGCACGGCGACCGGGCCATCATTGGCGCGCACCCTGACGAGATCATGATAGAGCCCGCGCGCATCGAAGGTTTCCGGGGCACCCTTGACGTATAGCAGCCCCAGCGGCGCCAGCACGGCGTTGTCGTAGTGATAGCCATCCATCGGCACCACCACGGCGATGCCGGGTTCCAGCGCATTGAGGGTCTCGCACAGGGATTCCGACAGGGTCGACTTGCCCGCTGCGGGAGGACCGGCGAGAGCCACGACGGTACGTGTGCGCTGACTGGAGGCGTGTTCCGCCAGCACACGGCTGGCCATGTCACCCAGCGAGGGCGACATGTGGGCCAGACGAGAATCGGGTAAAGATGTCACGTGACTACCTCATTCATGGATGCACACCGCTTGCTGCAGGATGGAAGGCGTTCTTCATCCTTAGCTCATCCAGTTGCCACCGTCGACATTGAGTGTCTGGGCGACGACGAAATCGCTGTCTTCACAGGCCAGAAATACCGCGGCGCCGATGTGGTCGTCAGGCCTGCCCATGCGTCCATAGGGTACCGCCTCGCCAACCAGGCGTTTCTTCTCGCCCAGCGGGCGCTGTTCGTAGTGAGCGAACAGCGCATCGACCTGGTCCCACATCGGCGTGTCCACCACGCCCGGCGCGATGCCATTGACATTGATGCCGTGGCGGATGAGATCAAGCCCGCAGGACTGGGTCAGGCTGATCACGGCAGCCTTGGAGGCACAATAGGCGCTGACCAGCGCCTCGCCGCGTCGTCCGGCCTGGGAGGCCATGTTGATGATCTTGCCACCCTGCCCGCGCTCGACCATGGTTCTGGCCACCGCCTGCAGAGTGAAGAACAGGCCCTCGACATTGACCGCCAGCTGGTGGCGCAGCATGCCCTCGCTGACCTCCAGCACCGGCGCCATGGCAAAGACGGCCGCATTGTTGACCAGAATGTCGATCGGCCCCAACTGTGCCTGCACGCATTCCAGCATGCTCTGACGCGAGACGCTGGAGGTCACATCCAGCGTCACCGCCAGCACGCGTGCCTGAGGCCCGGCCTGCTCGCGCAGTCGCTTCGCGGCACGCTCGGCGGCCTCGCCATTGATGTCCGCCAGCGCCACATAGGCGCCTTCGGCGACGTAGCGGGTAGCGATGGCCAGGCCGATGCCGCCTGCAGCGCCGGTGACCACCGCCACCTTGCCGGCGAGCCGGGCACTGCGTGGCGAGGTCAGCGCTTCACTGCCAGCGGCCCTGGATAGCGTCTGCATGTTGTTACCCCTTGCCGGTGCTCATGTGATGATCATGTGATGCTCAAGTGGCGCTCAGGTCGCTGGCCTGACCGATACGCAGCTGACGGATCAGCACACTGACTTCGTGGATGCTCGCACGGCTCTGCCAGGCACCCGCCTCCTGCTGGCGCTGGGCGTGACCCGGCGGAATATGCCCGGCACCGGTGAAGCCGATCACGCGCAGACCGGCCGCGACCGCCGCGCTGACGCCAGCGAGGCTATCCTCGACCACCACGCACTCATGGGCATCGCGCCCCAGCTGACGCAGCGCCAGCTGATAGACATCCGGCGCGGGCTTGGGTCGCGCGACCTGCTCGGCCGTGAACAGCGGCACCGACCCCAGCCAGCGGTCCAGACCGGTGGCGGCCAGCGAGGCGCGCACCCGCCGCTCGGCACTGTTGGAGACGATCGCCACGGCCACGCCATCGGCCAACAGCCCCTCCAGCAGGTCCGCCATGCCGGTGATGGGCGCAAGCTCCTTCGCCAGACGCGACTCGATGGCGTGGTCGATGCGCTCCATCGCCTGCGGCGGCAGAGTGTGAGCGCTCATGGCCTCCAGGTGCCCCAGGATGGCCTCGGTGGTCATGCCCAGCGCCGCGCGCAGCTCGGCCTCGGTGTCGAGGTCCGGCAGCCACTCGCCCAGCTGGCGACTCAGCTCCTCCTCGGCCAGTACCTCACTGTCCACCAGTACGCCATCACAATCGAAGATCACCTGCTGCAAGGGGGTACTCATCTCGTCCTCCTCTCTGGCCGTCAGCTTTCCTGCTGTCCGGTTCATGCGCGAGCTTCCTGTGCGGCACTGGCGCTGGACAGCGAATTGTCCTGACGGGTCAGGCTGGTCAGCGGGTGGCGGTTGAGATTCTGCAGCGCCAGCCCTTCGCGGGTGAAGAGGTGCGCCCGCTCGGTATCGAAGCCGTAACGGATGCTGTCACCCACGCGGCTGTTGACGTCGCCATCCGCCATCAGGATCCAGCCGCTGTCGGACTGCTCGTCGGACTTGAGGCCACCGATCGGGGTATCGCCGGAACCATCCGGAGTCGCCAGGTAAAGCGAGGTCACCCCGCCCAGCCGCTCGATGACCTGTACCTGGCCGCTGAACGGGCCCTGCCCGTCGAGCATCAGGTGCTCGGGGCGCACGCCCAGCGTCAGGGTGTCACCGACGCTGACCGAGACACCATCCTCGGTCTGGCTCGCCACCGGAATCAGGCGCTCGCTGCCATCCGGCAGGCGCACCGTGACGCCTTCGCCCGCCACGCCAGTGACGGTGATATCGAGGAAGTTCATCTTCGGTGAGCCGATGAAGCCGGCCACGAAGCGGTTGCGCGGATGATGGTAGAGCTCCATCGGCGAGCCGACCTGCTCGACCACGCCGCCCTGCAGCACGACGATCTTGTCGGCCATGGTCATGGCCTCGACCTGGTCGTGGGTCACGTAGATCATGGTCGCCTTGAGTTCGGCATGCAGGCGCGCCAGCTCGATGCGCATCTGCACCCGCAGCGCGGCGTCCAGGTTGGAGAGCGGCTCATCGAACAAAAAGATGCTCGGGTTGCGCACGATGGCGCGGCCGATGGCGACACGCTGACGCTGGCCACCGGAGAGCGCCTTGGGCTTGCGGTCCAGCAGCGGCCCGAGCTGCAGCACCTCGGCTGCGGCGTTGACCTTCTCGGCGCGCTCTTCCTTGGAGACGCCGGCGAGCTTGAGGCTGAAGCCCATGTTCTCGCCCACCGTCATGTGCGGGTAGAGCGCGTAGCTCTGGAATACCATCGCCAGGCCGCGCTCGGCCGGGCCGATGTCGTTCATGCGCTGGCCATCGATCAGGATGTCACCGGAGGTCGCGTTCTCGAGCCCGGCGATCATGCGCATCAGGGTGGACTTGCCGCAACCGGACGGGCCGACGAAGACCACGAATTCCTGGTCTTTCACTTCCAGATCGACTCCCTTGATGACCTGGGTGGTGGTCGCGCTGGCGCCGCTGCCGGAGGTGAATTCCTTGACGATGTTCTTGAGCGTGAGTGTGGACATGGGAAGTTTCCTTATCCGCACCTGCCCGTGGGCAGGTGATGGCAAATTTGGGTGGCATGGCATGCGTGCAACATGCGTATGGCGAACCGTTACTTGACGGCACCGAAGGTCAGGCCGCGTACCATCTGCTTCTGGGTCATCCAGCCGAAGATCAGGATCGGCGCGATGGCAAGCGTCGAAGCCGCGGACAGCTTGGCCCAGAACAGTCCTTCAGGACTGGAGAAGGAGGCGATGTAGGCGGTCAACGGCGCGGCGTTGGAGGTGGTCAGGTTCAGGCTCCAGAACGCCTCGTTCCAGCTCAGGATCACGCACAGCAGCCCGGTGGAGGCGATGCCCGGCAGGGTCAGCGGCAACAGCAGGTGGAAGATCTCCTGCAGGGTGCTGGCACCATCCATGCGACCGGCTTCGAGAATGTCCTTGGGAATGTCCTTGAAGAAGGTGTAGAGCATCCAGACCACGATCGGCAGGTTCATCAGCATGTAGATGATGATCAGGCCGGTACGGCTATCCAGCAGCCCCAGATCGCGGAAGATCAGGTAGACCGGCAGCAGCACGCCCACGGACGGCAGCATCTTGGTGGAGAGCATCCACAGCAGCGTGCCCTGGGTGCGCTTGGTGGGCAGGAAGGCCATCGAGTAGGCGGACGGAATCGCGATCAGCAGCGCCAGCAGCGTCGCGCCGAGTGAGATCACCACACTGTTCATGGCGTACTTGAAGTAGTCCGCGCGTGCCTGGATCTCGATATAGCCCTCGACGCTGGGCGTGAAGAACAGGCTCGGCGGCGTGGCGATCGCCTCGGCCTCGGTCTTGAAGCTGGTGAGGATCATCCAGAAGATCGGGAAGAACATCACCAGCGCGATGGTCCAGGCCACCAGGGTCAGGACAAGCTTCTTGTTGATCACGCTGCGGCGCGCGCGACTGGCACTGACGGCAGCGCTGGCGGCGGCCACGGAATTGGAAGTTGAAGTCGACATCATTGAGTCTCCCTGTGCTGAGCGCTTGTCATCAGTTCTCGAGATTCTTGGCGACGGTACGCACCAGGAAGAAGGCCACGATATTGGCCAGGATGATGGCGATCACGCCACCGGCGGAGGCACCACCCACATCGAAGTCCAGCAGCGCGCGGATGTAGATCAGGTAGGCCAGGTTGGTCGAGGCCAGCCCCGGTCCACCGGAGGTGGTGACGAAGATCTCGGCGAAGATGGTCAGCAGGAAGATCATCTCGATCATCACCACCACGCTGATGGCACGCTTGAGGTGCGGCAGGGTGATGTAGAAGAAGATCGCGATCGGCCCTGCCCCGTCCATGCGTGCGGCTTCGACCTGGTCGTCATCCAGCGACTGGATGGCGGTCAGCAGGATCAGCACCGCGAACGGCAGCCACTGCCAGGTGACGATGATCACGATGGAGGTCAGCGGCAGGCTGGCGAACCAGTCGATGGCCGGCAGACCGAACAGCCCGGCGACCCAGGCCAGAATGCCGTTGACCGGGTGCATCATCATGTTCTTCCACACCAGGGCGCTCACGGTGGGCATGATGAAGAACGGCGCGATCACGAACAGGCGCGCGACGCCACGCCCGAAGAATTCCTGCTGCAGCAATACCGCCAGCAGGGTGCCGCCGACCACGGTGGCGACCAGCACCCAGCCCACCAGCAGCAGGGTGTTGCCCATGGCGGTCCACAGGGACGGGTCGGTCAGCAGGAAGTAATAGTTGTCGACGCCGGCAAAGCCCGACACCGACGGCATCATCAGGTTGTAACGCTGGAAGGAGAACCACAGGGTCATGACCAGTGGTACCAGCATCCACATCAACAACAGGCTTACGGCTGGGGCTTGCAGCGACAGGGTTCGCAATCCCCCGACGGTGCGTCCGGATGCTCTCGTGCGCATGGTGAGTCCTTCGATACGGTGAGGAAGTCCGTTGTTGCGGTGCGCCCTTCAGGCAGAGGCTGTCCGTGCCACGCCACGAGGACGTTGCAGGAATCTCGAAAGAAAGGGAGCGCCGCTGGAGTCGGACGGGGTCCCGCCATGCCTGGTGTCAATTCAACCTGAAGCTCCAGGCAAGGCGGGAGGCCATGAGGTCGTGAGGCGGGACCAGCAGGTCAGCCCCACGACCGCTCGATCAGATCAGTAACCCGACTGGCGCATGGTGCGCTCGGTGGAACGCTGGGCCGAGGACAGGGCCTGGTCGACCGACATCTGGCCCGCGAGTGCCGCGGCGATCATCTGACCCACCTGGGTACCGATGGACTGGAATTCCGGAATGGTCACCATCTGCACGCCGACATAGGGCACCGGCTCGAGCGTCGGATCGGTCGGGTCGGCACTGGTGATGGCGTCCATCACGAAGCCGGCGAAGGGTGCGGCGTCCTTGTAGGACGGGTTCTCGTAGGTGGAGACACGGGTGCCCGGCGGGATGCTGGCCCAGCCTTCACGCTCGCCGACCAGGTTCACGTATTCCTGGGAGGTGGCCCAGGTGATGAAGGTCTGGGCGGCATCCTTGGACTTGGAGGATTCCGGAATCGCCAGCGCCCAGGACCACAGCCAATGCGAGCCTTTCTCCGTCTTGGCGATCGGTGCCGGCGCGAAGCCCAGCTTGTCGGCCACGGAAGATTCCTTCGGGTTGTAGAGCTTGCCGGCCGCCGAGGTAGCGTCGACCCACATGCCGCACTTGCCGCTGGAGAACAGTGCCAGGTTCTCGTTGAAGCCGTTGGAGGTCGCGCCCGGCGGGCCGTACTTGCCCATCATGTCGACGTAGAAGTTGATGGCCTCGCTCCAGGCCGGGGAATCCAGCTGCGGTTCCCACTCCTCGTTGAACCAGCGACCGCCGAAGCTGTTGACCATGGTGCCCAGCACCGCCATGTTCTCGCCCCAGCCCGGCTTGCCGCGCAGGCAGATGCCGTAGACGCCTTCATCCGCGGAGTTGAGCTTGGCGGCCCAGTCGTTGACCTGGCTCCAGGTCGGCTGCTCCGGCATCTCGATACCGGCCTGCTCGAAGAGGTCCTTACGGTAATAGAGCATGGAGCTTTCGCCATAGAACGGCAGCGCGTAGAGGCCCTTCTTCTCGCCTTCGGTCACGCTCAGACCATCCCGCACCGGCTTGATCAGGTCATCGACCTGATAGTCTTCCGGCAGGTTGTCGAGCTTGGTCAGCCAGCCATGCTTGGCCCAGATGGGCACTTCATAGGTGCCGATGGTCATGACATCGAACTGGCCCCCCTGGGTCGCCACATCGGTGGTCAGACGCTGACGCAGCACGTTCTCTTCCAGTATCACCCAGTCGAGGGTGATGTCCGGATGCGCCTTCTCGAATTCGCTGGTCAGGCTCTGCATGACCACCATGTCGGCGTTGTTGACGGTCGCGACGGTGATGGTCTCGGCGCTGACCTGGGCGCTTAGCGGCGCCAGGGCAGCGACACTGGCGAGCGAGAGCAGATGACGGCGGGACTTGGTGATGTGAGGTAGGCGCATAAGGGCACTCCATCGGGGCGTTATTGGCATTGTTCTTTTCGAGGGCAAAAGCGCCTTGGGCACCGTTGCCTTCCCATCAACCGGCTTGGTGAACGGATGTCCTGGCGGGACATCGCGACGCATACACGATCGATCAAAACGTCATTCAGTGAACAAATGATCGGATCAGACCTGTGAAAAAGCAAACCCTGAAGCGCTATACCTTGGGCTATACAACCTTGGGATCTGATCCTTTGGGTGTAGGCCACAAGGCGGCATGGCCACTGGGGTGGTGCTGAAATTAGTCTGAGCAAATATCAGCGTTTAATAAAATGACATCCGCCAGGAAGGTCACGCCAAGGCGCCATCATCGAGAAGAACAAAGGTGGGCGATTTTCAGACCCAGGCCGCCACCGCTCACTCCTTGAGGGCCGCGCAGACACGCTGGGCGGCCACCTCATCGATGATCAGCCCTTGCAGCCAACCACCGCGCAACGCACTCAGAATGGCCGGCACCTTGTCGTGCCCACCCGCCAGCCCGATCAGCGGCTGCGCCTTGAGCGAGGTCAGCGGCACACTGGTGATGCGCTGCGCCAGCGGACAATCGATCAGCCGGCCATGGGTGTCCAGCGGCCACCCCATCAACTCCCCCACTGCACCGACTTCCATCAGCTCATCGCGTTCCGCGGCGCTGATGAACTGATCCTGGAACAGCGTCGCCTGGGCATCGAGACGCCCGATACCGATCATGCCCACATCGGCCTCACAGGCGACCTTGAATACCGCCTTGACCAGATTCTGACTCAGCAGCGACTCCTTCTCCTCGATGCTGGCCGCCACCACGGGCGCGGGCAGCAGAAAGCGATCAGCGCCGATCTTGTCAGCCAGCAGCATCACGCCGTCATAGCGGTTGGAAGAGCCATCCAACGCCACATTGCCGACCAGTGACACGATGCGATGCTGGGGGCGCTCGCTGCGACTCAGCGCTTCCACCGCCGCACGTACCGCACGCCCGGTGCTCAGCGAAATGGTCTGCGGCTGCTGACGACCGAGATAGAACGCCAAGCGTTCGGCACCCGCCACCGCCAGATATTCCGCGATGCTTTCCGGTGACTGGGTGTCAGAGGGCACCACATCGCAGAAGCTCAGCCCGAAGTGCTCCACCAGCGTATCCGACAGCGCCATGCTGCTGGCCACGGGGTGATCGATGGAGATCTTGACCAGCCGCTCCTGGCGCGCCAACGACAGCAGGCGCTGCACGCCGGGGCGCGACACCCCCAGCTGAACCGCGATGTCGTCCTGGGTCCGTCCACCGACATATGACAACCATGCAGCCCGCGCAGCCTGCTCCAGTCGCTGTTCAAACTTGTCCATGCGCTTTCTTCCACACTGTCGATTGAGTCCAACACTTTCCACGCCGCCGCCACCGAGCACAAGTGCCACGCGCCAACCCGCGCACGAAACGACAACGCCCCGCCGATGAAGGCGAGGCGTTGCAGAGACACTTTTCTCGCGCCTATGGCATCAGCTGACTGACATCAGTGTGCCCAGAGGACTACATGAACCAGCGTGCGCCATACCCCCACAGCAGCACGGTGACCGCCAGCAGACCCTCGAGGACCAGCACCCCGATCCCCAGTGTCGACCCGGTGACAAGGAAGCCTTCCTTGTTGGAGATGTCGAGCAGTGGCGGGATGCCCAGATACAGCAGGTATGCGCTGTAACACAGGCCAATGGTCCCCGCGAGGATACACACCCAAATGACGGGATAGAGCGCGACCAGCCCCGCGAGGAACATCGGCGTGGCGACATAGCCCGCGAAGATGATGCAACGCCGGCGACTGGGGTGCCCCGAGAAACGCTTCGAGAGCATGTGAATGACAGTGCCCATGAAGCCGATCGCTGTCAGTATGGCGATATAGAACGCGATACCGGCGAAGAAGGCATCCAGTGGCTCCAGAAGAATGGCGTGGCCTTCCGTCAGGCTCCAGCCGAACTGCGTGGTCCCGATATAGGCGCAGATGACAGGCACCAGCGCCATGAGCAGCACATGATGTGCGTAGAGGTGGGTGATGGATTCGTGTTCCTTGCGGATGGTCTGCCATTCCCGTTGCGGATGCGCCATCAAGCCCCATACGTGGGTCAGCATGTGGTCTACCTCCCGTTGACAGTCGTCGACAATCCGGCCATGCGGTCCCGGCGCGGATGCGTGTCAGGGCAGTTGCACAGCCTTGTTCTGAGCGTAGACCACATTGCGCCAACTGGCAGTTCAACGCCCGTTACCCCTTCCGAATCGTGCCGGCGCAGGCATGGAACAGGCCATACTGGGAAGCGTTGACGGAGACAGCGACATCATCCTGCACCTTTGAGGGATACTTGATTTCACCTCCTATGGATGGATGACGACGAATGCCAATCGGACAGAGTAGCGGCATGCAGGCAGTGCTTGTCATGCAGGGAGTGCTCGACATGAAGAAAATGTTCGGTATGAAGAGAATGCTCGGCATCAAGAGAGAGCTCGGCATCAAGAGAGCGCTCGGCGTGGCCCTGGCGCTGGGGCTTTCCGTCCCGGGCACGCCCGCCCAGGCGGAGCCTGTCGAGCTGACCATGAGCCGCGAATACGGCCCCCAGACCATGATGGGCCAGCGCGCCCAGCAGTTCGTCGATCAGGTGGCAGCGCTCAGCGGGGGCGAGCTCGAGATCACCTTCGGAGAAGGCCCGCTGGGTCGGCTGCGCTCGGTGAATCATCTCGAGGCCATCAGCGCTGACATCATCCAGCTGGCCGACTCCCACAGCGGCGCGCTGGCCGCCGAGATGCCGCTGTTCGGCCTCAGCTCGCTGCCGACACTGGTCGATGACCCGCATCAGGCGCGCGAACTCTACCGTCTGGCGCGCCCCCACTATGAAGCGCAGCTGAAAGAGCATGACCAGCTTCTGCTCTACGCCCTGCCCTGGCCGCCCAGCGGGCTGTGGTCGCGCAAGCCGATCGCCACACGTGATGACCTCCGAGGCGTGCCAGTAAGGGCCTACGACCGCAATACCCAGCGCGTGCTGCTCAATCTCGGCGCCATCGCCACCGTGCTCGGCTGGGAGCCGATGCAGCAGCAACTGGCCGAAGGCCGTATCGAGGCGGTGATGACCTCGGCCCTGGGCGGCCTGACGGCGGAGCTCAACCGCACGCTGGATCACTACACCGCGCTGCAATACGCCATGCCGCTCAATATCGTTCACATGAGCCGGTCACGCTTCGAAGCGCTCGACGACACCCAGCGCGAGGCCCTTCTCGCTGCCGCGACCGAAATTGAAGACACCAGCTGGAACGCCATCGCCAGCGTCCTGGAACAGACCTATGCCCAGCTGGAAGAGGCCGGCGTGACGGTCAGCAATCCGCTCTCGCCCAAACTCAAGCGCTCACTGGCACGCGCCAGTGTCAGCGTGATCGAGAGCTGGCGCAGCAAGGTCGCCCCCGAGGAAAGCGAACTGCTGGACCGCTATCTCGCACAACGCGATACCCTCTGAGCCAGGCGCTCCCACGCCACCATCCTTGACCATGACGGCCACCTTCGATGGAAGTGCTGAAAGTCCGTGGAGACACGATTCATCTGAGCATAAACGCAGACATGCACTACCCTAGCGGCCAAAGATAAAAAGAAAGGATTCCCCATGACGTCTTCCTCACGTAATGCCGCCCTGTTATCCGCTTGGTTGGCAGCGGTAGGCCTGATCGGCGCACTCAGTGCGCAGGCTCAGACGACCCTCAGCATGAGCAGCGATTACAAGCCCGACACGATGATGGGCCAACGCGCTGCCGAATTCAGCCAGCAGGTCGCCAGCCAGTCCGGAGGCGACCTGACGCTGACGCTTCGCTCGGACATTCGCTCTGCCAGTCACCTGCAGGCCACTGCCGGCGGTGTCATCGACATCGCCGCGACACTCAGTGGCGCGCTCGCTGAGGAAGCCCCCTTCTTCGGCATCTCGTCGCTGCCGGCGATCGCCTACGACCTCGATGAAGCTCACCGCCTTTACGTGGTCGCGAAGCCACGCTACGAGGAACTGCTCGCCGAATACAACCAGATCCTGCTGTATGCCCTGCCGTGGACGCCCAGCGGCCTGTGGTCGAAAGTGCCCATCGCTGACGGTGATGACCTGAAGGACATGCCGATCCGCACCTACGACCGCAACACGCAGCGTGTGCTGCTCAATCTGGGCGCGGCACCTCAGGTCATGAGCTGGGGAGAGCTCAAGCCCCTGCTGCACGGTGGCAGCATCCACGGCGCGCTGACCTCCGCGATGGGCGGCGTCAGTGCGGAGCTCTACCGCTACATGCCTCACTTCACCACGCTCAACTACGCGATGCCGCTCAATATCATCCACATGAATCGCGATAGCTTCGACGACCTGACAGAGGCCCAGCAGCAGGCGTTGATCGATGCCGCGCATGCCGCTGAGTCTGCCGGCTGGACAGCCACCCACAGCGTGCTGGACCAGGCCTACGCCACCCTGCAGGAGAACGGCGCGAAGCTGATCACCCCGGCCCCACCTGAGTTGCAGGATGCCCTCGAGGAGGCCAGCCAGCATGTGGTGGAAAGCTGGAAGCAGAAGGTCACCAGTGAAGATCGCGAATTGCTGAGCAGGTACCTCGAATCACGCCCTGAGCGCTGAGCCCGAAAACGCCTGATGATCGTCAGGCTCCAGACACGACAAGGCCATCAGCACCAGTGACGGCGCCGCCCCGCCCGCCACCGTCGAGACCGAGCGGCGTCGGCCGTGGCGCAGGCCATGATCCATGCACAGCAACGCAAACGGTCTGGGAAAGGTGATCAAGAACGAATTCCATGCGCATGCATGCCGCATGGAATCCTAGACACAAAAAAGCCTCCCATTCGGGAGGCTTTTTTGAAGAATCTGGAGCGGGTGAAGGGAATCGAACCCTCGTCTTAAGCTTGGGAAGCTTCTGCTCTACCATTGAGCTACACCCGCAGGGCGGTGCATTGCGCACGCCAGAACTGCATTGTACTCAACGACTTAGCGCGGTCAAGCAACATCTGATGGAGCGGTTGCCGCAGGCGGCGTCGTGCTGACGATGTTGGTGGCCAAGCCGTTGATTGCATTCAGTATTCAAGCGCCGGTGATAATTCTCAGGCTGCGCAGCTATCGAGTTGTGCCAGCAGCACGCCACGGCGGGCGTCACTCATGCCGAGGCCTTCAGCGCGCTGCGGGAAGGCGGCGTCGATGGCGTTGCGGCACAGGGTGAGCCATTGCGCCTCGCTGAGATCCAGCGCTTGCTGCACAGCGAGGAAGTTGTCGAGCATGCCGCCACCGAAATAGGCCGGATCATCCGAGTTGAGGGTGATATTGAGGCCCGCCTCGATCAGCTTCGGCAGCGGGTGGTCTTCCATGCGCTCCACCACCTTGAGCGCGACGTTGGACAGCGGACACACCGTCAGCGGGATACGCCGCTCGGCCAGCTCCGCGACCAGGGCGGCATCTTCCAGACAGCGCACGCCGTGGTCGATACGCTCCACCCCCAGCACCTCAAGCGCCGTGCGGATGTACGCAGCCGGCCCCTCCTCACCTGCGTGCGCGACACGATGCCAGCCGCGCTCTCCCGCAAGCTGGAAGACCTCGGTGAACTTCTCCGGCGGATTGCCGATCTCGGCGCTGTCCAGGCCGACACCCACGAAGCGCGATTCAAAGGGAATCAGCGCGTCGAACAACTCGCGCGCAGACGCCGCGGAATGACAGCGCAGGAAGCTCGGCACCAGCGCCGAGGTAATATCAAATTCCTTCACCGCTTCACGACAGGCGCGCTCCAGGCCCGCGAACTGGGTTTCCAGACTCACGCCACGCGCCAGATGCGCCTGCGGATCGAAGAACAGCTCCAGATGCTTGACGCCATCGGCGCTCGCACGGCGGAAGTAGTCCTGCGCCAGGCGGTAGAAGTGCGACTCGTCATTCAAGACGCCCATGCCCTGGTAATAAAGCGCGAGGAAGGCGGGAAGATCCGCGAAGTCATAGGCGGCCTCGACCTCCTCCAGGGTGGCGTAGGGCAAGGTGATGCCCTGCTCCGCCGCCAGCTCGAACATCAAAGCCGGCGTCAGCGAGCCTTCGATGTGCAGGTGCAGCTCCACCTTGGGCAGGCGGGCGAGAAAGTCGTGCATGCGCGGGGTAAGGGTCATGGCCCGTCTCCTCAATGAAAGGCGGCGGCTGGAAGATCGCGGAGCGCTCACCACAGCCTGATGGCGCAATTCTAGCAATCCCGAGACCACCTTGAGGAGAGACGGCGCGGGAAATGCGATTTCTCTGCGCACTGCCCACCTGCCGTGCCTTTTCGCGGCTCGCCGAAATAGGCTATTTTCGTTCATTCGCACTCTCGCAAGCTCACGACACAAGCTCATCACAACAGTCATGAGCGTGCGACAGCCAGCAACGCGCAGCCCCATGCCCCGCTGACTGACATAACCATAACGATCGATGCTGAACACCAAGGACACGATTGCCATGCACGCCACATCCCATGCCCGCCATCCCTTCTCACGCAGAAAGCAATCTCGACAGCGCACTGGCACCCTGCCCACTGCGCTGTTGCTCAGCCTTGGCCTGCTGGTGCCCTTGAGCGCCAACGCCGCCCAAGAGGAACATAACGAACAGACTGGCTTCGCCCCGCAGGGCAAGACGGAGTGCATCGCGCCGGCCAAGCCCGGCGGTGGCTGGGATTTCACCTGTCGTAGCGTGGCCCGCCTGCTGGATGAGCAGAACCTGATCCCCGCCGGTATGCAGACGCTGAACGTGCCCGGCGCCAGCGGAGGCGTCGCCTTCGCGCATGTGAAGTCCAAGCGCCATGACGATGAGCAGGTCATCGTCTCCGCCTCGAGCGCGACCACCACCCGTCTGGGGCAGCATGCCTATCAGGACGGCAAGGTCGACGACGTGCGCTGGTTGATGACCCTCGGCGCCGACTACGGCGTGATTGCCGTGGCCGAGGACTCGCCCTATCACTCGCTGACCGAGCTGCTGGCCGCCATGCAGACAGACCCCAAGGCGGTGCGCTTCGCCGGTGGCGATGTCGCGGGTGGCTTCGATCATCTCAAGGTGCTGATGGCGGCGCGTGAGGCGGGTATCGACAACCTGCGCGCCCTGCCGTACCTCGCCTACGACTCAGGCTCCGTCGCCATCACCCAGGTGATGGGCGGCCACCTGGAGGCCTTCACCGGCGACATGACCGAGGCCCGTGGTTTCGTCGAATCCGGTCACCTGCGCCTGCTGGCAGTGTTCAGCGAGGAGCGTCTGCCCGGCCAGTACAGCAACATCCCCACCGCGCGTGAGCAGGGGATCGATGTGGTCGCACCCAACTGGCGCGGCTTCTACCTGCCGGGCGGCGCATCGGATGCCGCCTTCGACTGGTGGGAGCAGACTCTCAATCGCATGGCCGAGACGCCCGAGTGGCAGCAGGTGATGCAGGACAACGGCCTGATGCCGTTCCACAAGTCCGGCGAGGCGTTGGATCGCTTCATTACCCAGCAGGTCAGCGATGTCGAGCAGCTGTCGCAGGAGCTGGGCCTGCAGTGATCGACTGAAGCCCTGAGGTAGTGGCTCCCTGAGGCCCTTGAGCCCTGAGCCCTGCGCTCGCCTGGCAAACGCTCAAGACTGGCAAAAGCTCATGGCAGCCCCAAAAAAGCCGCCACACCGTTAGCCGGGGTGGCGGCTTCTTGATGACTGACTGGTTTGCCCCAGCAATCTCAGGGCATGGACGGCCAGGGCCCCTTGGGCGGCTGATGATCGGGGTCGAACTGACAGGACGATACCTGGTCGCGCTCTTCGTGCGGCTCAGAATCTGTCTCTGAATCTGCCTGTGACCGAGGCTCTGCCTCCGGCGCTGCTTCTGGCTCAGTTGTCAGCTCAGCTCCCCAGCAACAATGCCCACACACTGCCCAACACCTTGGCCATGAGCCTTCCCCCCTCCCCTGTCCCCTTGCACGATTGCCGCTGGCACCCGGACAGCATGCAGTCTGGCCACCGGCTACACGCTAGACCAGAGCCCAAGGGCCACGCTTGCGCTGCAACGCCGCATAGCGTTTCAAACACGACAGGCAAGCCATGGCGCCCGTGGGCGGATAGCTCACGCGAGCGGCGCAAGCGCCCCGCTCGAGCCTGCCGGGAGAGGGGCGAGGGAGACGTGAAGGAGAGGCGAGAGAGCATCAGACACCGCCAGATTCCGACACAACGTCCAGTCGGATCTTTCACAAAGTGAACCGCAAAGGTGCGCAAATACGCTTCTCGACCAAGGTCGGTGCGACGAATGGGTATCTTGCGAGCTGTCGGGCGGCAGTCTAATTTCACCATACAGAATAAAGTTCCGCCTTACAGAATTGTAAGGTTAGTGTCAGGTTCGCGGCTGCAGGGCGAGTTTTCCGCTCAACCGCTGCCAGCGCCTGACCCACGACATGTGCCGCTACCACAATCCAATAACACCAGAGGTCGCCATGAAACGTCATATGACACTCAAACTCCTGACAGCTGCGGTGGTCACCGCCATGTCCGCCCAGGCCTTCGCCTTCGAACCGAAAGGCAAGGTTGACTGCATCGCGCCGGCTGATCCGGGCGGCGGCTGGGACTTCACCTGCCGCAGCGTCGGCAAGATCCTGTCTGAGCTCGATTTCGTGCCGGGCAACGTGCAGACCATCAACATGGCGGGTGCCGGTGGCGGCGTCGCCTTCGCGCACACCGTCTCCAAGCGTGCCGGTGACGAGCAGCTGCTGGTGGCCGCCTCCACCGCGACCACCACCCGTCTGGCCCAGGGCCAATTCCCGGGCATGAATCAGGACCAGGTCGAGTGGATCGGCGCACTGGGCGCGGACTACGGCGCCATCGCCGTCTCCAAGGATTCGCCGTACAACACCCTGAGCGAGGTGATGGACGCGCTGAAGAAAGATCCGAAATCCGTCAAGTTCGCCGGTGGCAGTGCCGCAGGTGGCTGGGATCACCTCAAGGTGCTGATCGCCGCCCAGGCAGCCGATGTCGAGAACCTGCCCAAGGTCTCCTACCTGTCCTACAACAACGGCGGCGAAGCCATCACCCAGGTCGTCGGCGGCCACGTGCAGGCCTTCACCGGTGATATTTCCGAGATTCAGGGATTCATGGAATCCGGCGATCTGAAAGTGCTGGCCGTGCTCTCCGAAGAACGCCTGCCGGGCAAGCTGGCTGACGTGCCGACCGCTCGCGAACAGGGCATCGATGCCGTCGCCCCCAACTGGCGCGGCTTCTACATCCCGGCCGGTGTCAGCGACGATGCCGAGCAGTACTGGACCACCACGCTGGACAGCGTCTATGAAAGCGAAGAATGGAAAGACGTGATGACCAAGAGCGGCCTGATGCCGTTCCACAAATCGGGTGCCGAGTTTGATGCCTTCGTGAAGGCACAAATCCAGGACATCCAGACCCTTTCCAAGGACATTGGGCTGATTCGCTGATGAATGACCGCATCTTTGGTCTGCTGATGCTCACCTTGGCCGTCGCGTACGGCTGGGGTGCCCAGCAGTTCCCGGAACCCTTCGGCGGGGCCGAGTCCATCGGGCCCGAAACCTTCCCCACGTTGCTCTCGATCGTGCTGGCGCTGAGCAGCCTGTATCTGATCTTGCGCCCCGACCCGGACCAGCAATGGCCGTGGAGCCGCACCGGCGCCGAGATGGTGCTGGCCATCGTCATCCTGTGCCTGTACACCGCACTGCTTGAGCCGCTGGGCTTCATCGTCACGACCACCGCTGCGATCGGCACCCTGTGCTGGCGCATGGGTTCCAGGCCGATTCGCGCTTACGTGACAGGCCTGCTCGGCGGCATTGTCGTCTTCGCCCTGTTCAACTTCGTGCTTGAGCTACCACTGCCGCTGGGCATTCTGGAGGTGGCGTAATGGAAAGTCTTGGCTTCTTGATGCAGGGCTTCGGCATCGCCCTGCAGCCTGAGAATCTGATGTTCGCCGTGCTGGGGGCCTTCCTGGGCACCCTGATCGGCGCACTGCCGGGCCTGGGCCCGGCCAATGGTGTGGCCATCCTGATTCCGCTGGCCTTCACCCTGGGCCTGAGCCCGGAAACCTCGCTGATCCTGCTGACCTCGGTCTACGCCGGTGCCATGTACGGCGGGCGCATCTCTTCGATCCTGCTCAACATCCCGGGCGATGAGCCGGCGATGATGACCTGTCTCGACGGCTATCCGATGGCCCAGAAAGGCAAGGCCGCCGAAGCGATGGCCATCTCGGCGATCGCCTCCTTCATCGGCAGCCTGATCGCCACCATCGGCCTGATCGTAATGGCGCCGTGGCTGGCCAGCTTCGCGCTGACCTTCGGCCCGGCGGAATACTTCGCGCTGTTCGTGCTGGCCTTCGCCACCCTGGGCGGCATCACCGGCAAGAATCCGGTCAAGACCATCATGGCAGCCGCCATCGGCCTGATGATTGCCACCGTCGGCATCGATGGCTCCACCGGTACCCAGCGCTACACCTTTGATGTGCTGGAGCTGTTCGAAGGCATCGACTTCATCATCGCCATCGTCGGTCTATTCGCCATCTCGGAGCTGCTGTTCTTCATCGAACAGCACGCCGGTGAAGGCAAGCCGATGATCGCCATGAACAAGATGACCCTGAAGCTGAAGGAGATCGTCGCCATCCTGCCGACTTCCTTCCGCGGGGGTGTGCTGGGCTTCATTTCCGGCGTGTTGCCGGGTGCTGGTGCGTCGCTGGGCAGCTTCATCAGCTACACGCTGGAGAAGAAGACCGTCGGCAAGAAAGGCAACTTCGGCGAAGGCGACCCACGCGGCGTGGCCGCCCCGGAAGCCGGCAACAACGGTGCCGCCTCTGGCGCCCTGGTGCCGATGCTGACGCTGGGCGTGCCGGGCTCCGGTACCACCGCGGTACTGCTGGCGATGCTGATCTCGCTCAACATCACCCCGGGCCCGCTGATGTTCACCCAGCACGGCGACATCGTGTGGGGCGTGATCGCGGCGCTGCTGATCGGTAACGTCATCCTGCTGCTGATGAACATCCCGATGGTCGGCATCTTCGTCAAGCTGCTGTCCGTGCCGCCCAAGTACCTGCTGCCGGTGGTGACCATGGTTGCCTTCGTGGGCATCTACTCCATCAGCCACTCGACCTTCGATCTGTACTTCATGGTCGCCTTCGGGGTCGCCGGCTACTTCCTGCGCAAGCTGGAAATTCCGCTGGTGCCGGTCATTCTCGGCATGCTGCTGGGTCCGGAGATGGAAAAGAACCTGCGTCACGCCATGCAGCTGTCCGACGGCGACTGGACCATCCTGATCGGTAGCCCCTTGGCCGTGACCCTGTGGTGCATCGCCATCGCCGGTCTGCTGCTGCCGGTGATCGTCGGCCCCATCCTGCGTCGCCGCATGAGCGCCGCCAAGGCTGCCACCGACGCCTGATCCGGGCCAGGGCCCACGCCTCTCATGAGGTGACACGCCCTGAACGACAGCGCTCTGAAATGACATCGCCCTCGCCGGTCTTGCCGGCGGGGGCGATGTCATTTCAGCACTTCAAGACTCCTGACACTGGTGAGCGCGCCTCAGTCGCCCTGCTGCCACTGGGCGAGCAGGCGGTGGGCCTGGGCAGGCGTCAGGCGCGCCGCCGGGCCACTGAGCACGATGACCTCAGCCGGTGCCAGCCCCTCGTCGTGATGCTGGGCGACGCTGACCGCCAACGCCGCCACCGACAGGCCGGCGGCGTTGGCGGTCTCGATCTCGCCACTATCGACACACTGCTGCAGCAAGGCGGACAGCGCCTCATCGACCAGCTCGCCTTCCTCCAGCTGATGGCGCAGCGGCCACTGGCTGACATGCGCGTACTGACACATTGCCTGACGCGGTCGCGTCATGCCCTCCACCGGGCGCGCCTCGGCCAGCGGGCCATGCTCGACCAGCATCAGGCTGGCCGTCTCGCCACTGGCGGCATTCAGCGCCGCCAGCCAGCCGCGCAGCTGAACCTCGCGGGCCGGCAGCGCGGGTGCCAACTGGGCAAAACGCCCCAGCGCCGCGCCGATGGAGTAGATACCGTGGCTGTCACGCGCCACATAGCCGAAGTGCTCAAGCGAGCCCATCAGCCGCAGAATCGTGCTCTTGTAGAAACCACTGGCCTGGGCCAGCTCGTTGAGCGTCAGGCGAGGTGTCGCGGGGGTAAAGGCTTCCAGCAGCGTCAAGGCACGCTCGACCGCTTCCACACGTTGATTGGCCATGCGGCGGGACTCCCACGGCAGGTGAAGAACGAGGCTGACAGGCGGCTTGCGCCATGCCGCCTCACAGGACTTGAATCATGCCATAACGTTCTGACAGACAGAACATGACACGCCTGTCGCACTGACGATACTGGCCGTGCAGCGTGGTAGAATGGTGAGCTACGACACTATTCCCGGTTACGTCCGCACAAGGTTCACACATGTCCATCTTCATCATCACCTTCGTGGTCTGCCTGATCGTCACCGTCGGCACCGTGGCCATGCTGATGATGTCGCGTACGCCGCGCTTTCGTACCGACTACAGCGACATCGCCCGCGTGCTGGACCAGGCGATCAGCGGCGAGATCAACGAGAACGAATGGCACAGCGTGATCGGCTACCCGATTCGCCATGATGAGTATCTGGAGAGTCTGCGGCGCCGCTGCCAGGGCATCTTCGACAACCACGCTCGGCCGTGGCAGCTGGCCCAGGGCGGCGCGCTGTTCTCGCGCGCCGGTCGTGAAGAGCTCAACGTGCTGCTGGGCCATCTGCGTGCCCGCACCGGTGTCGCGGAGACTCGCGCCTGATGGCCGCCAGCGAGATGCGTCTGATCCCGCTCTCCAACCTGCGCGAGCACCACGATCACAGCTACCACCAGCTGGTGATCGGCCTCGATGGCCTGGCCGAGTTCGAGATCGAGGGTCAGGGCGGCGAGATTCGCCCGCTGACCGGCTGCATCGTGCCGGCCGATCATGTCCATTACTACGCGGGCATCGGCGAGAATCGCCAGCTGATTCTCGACCTGCCCGATGATGCCCCCTACCTGACCGGCCACCATCGCGAACTCCGGCGGCTGTTCGAGCGGCCACGTTTCTTCACGCTGGATACCCGCCTGCGCGGTTATCTCGAATTCATGCTCGCGGAAGTCAACGACTACCAGCAGGCACCGGGCGACCTGCTCGCCGCTACCTTCCTCGCCTGCCTGAACACGCGCATCGAAACGCCGATGAGCGCCCTGAATACCACGGGACGCCAGCTGGACCTGGTGGCGCTCAATCGTTTCATCGATGCCAATCTCGGCCAGCGCCTCAGCGTGGCGGATCTTGCCCGCCAGTCGCATCTCTCCGAGCAGCATTTCAGCGAGCGTTTCCGCGTACTGACCGGCCTCTCGCCCTATCAGTACCTGCTGCGCCGTCGGCTGGAGGAGGCACGCCAGCTACTGGGCACCAGCGAGCTATCCCTGTCCCAGATCGCGGATCGCTGCGGCTTTGCCAACCAGAGCGCCCTTTCCCATGCTTTCCGCAAGCATCTCGGCTTCCCGCCCTCGGCACTGCGCAAAGCCTGATCGAGTTGGCAGAAGCCGATGGGACGTGCGCACCCCCTCGGGTATCTGACACGCCCTTGCCTCCCTCATTCACGGCCGCATTTCTGACACCCCGCTCTTCAATTCCTCCCCCGCGCGGGAAGTGCGTCGCTTGGGGCACGCACGTCGTTCAACGGCACCCCCACCGTCAGCTGCAAACCAGTTCTCCTCCAGACCTCTACCACCTTGGTATAACAAGATCGCGTCATTTCGCGGCACATCCTTCGACAAAGGTCGGAGAAGCGTGTCACTTTTCTGACATGCCCGTGAATTTGACATGCGCAGCCGAGAAATTGGAAAGACCCGCCCCCCTGCGCCACCCTACATTCTCAGTCATACATCCAGACGTGCCGCTGTCGCGCTTTCTGATGCGTTCTGCATCACTCTCGGCGCTGTGACTCGGCAATCCCATTCGGCGCTTCGACGCCCAGCAGCAAGGGGTTCGCACCATGACCACCTCCACTTCCTCCGATCAGTCCAGTGCAGTGAATGCCGCGATCGCCTCGGCCACGTCCACAGCCGCCCAGTCCTCGAACAATTCGTCCACGAATACTGTCAAGCAAGGGGTTCTCAAGGGCGATGTGCTCAAGGACAACATCCTGCGCAGTGACCAGATGCTGGCCGCCAGCACCTGGCAGCAGTCTCCGGAGGCGCTGTTCTCGCGCGTCAGCGACCACTATCTGGTCGATGAAAGTGCCTACGTCAGCGAGCTGGTCGGACTTCTGAATGCCGAAGAGAAGGATGTCAAGCGCATCGGCGACAAGACGGCAGAACTGGTGCGCGAGATTCGCACCATGGACACCGCTGTCGATTCCATCGACGAGCTGCTGCAGCAGTACAGCCTCGACACTCAGGAAGGTGTGCTGCTGATGTGCCTGGCCGAGGCGCTGCTGCGCATTCCGGACAAGGAAACCGCCGATGCGCTGATCGAGGACAAGCTCGGCGTGGCCGACTGGAAGTCCCACCTGGGCCAGAGCGAGTCCTGGTTCGTCAACGCCTCCACCTGGGGCCTTCTGATGACCGGCAACGTCATCAAGATGGATCTGCCCAAGGGCGACGGCAAGCCGGCCACCTTCATCAATCGCATGGTCAATCGTCTCGGCGAGCCGGTCATCCGCCGCGCCATGTACCAGGCGATGAAGGTGATGGGCAAGCAGTTCGTGCTGGGCCGCGATATCAAGGAAGCGCTCAAGCGCTCCCAGCCGCTGTTCGACAAGGGCTACACCTATTCCTACGACATGCTGGGTGAAGCGGCCTGCACCCGCGACGACGCCAAGGGCTACTTCGACGACTACGCGCGTGCCATCCGCACCGTCGGCGAAACCTCACGCAAGCTGAAGGAATCCACCCCGTCACCGTCCGTCTCCATCAAGCTGTCCGCCCTGCATCCGCGCTATGAATTCGGCCGTCGTGAGCAGGTGCTGGAAGAGCTGGTGGCAAGCGTGCGTGAACTGGCCGGCATCGCCCGCGAGCTGAACGTCGCCATCACCATCGATGCCGAGGAAGTCGATCGCCTCGAGATCTCGCTGGAAGTGTTCCGCGCCGTCTACGAGAGCGACACCTGCCGCGGCTGGGGCAAGTTCGGCCTCGTCGTGCAGGCCTATTCGACGCGTGCCCTGCCGACCCTGCAGTACCTGAACCGCATCGCCGACCTGCAAGGCGACGAGATCCCGCTGCGCCTGGTCAAGGGCGCTTATTGGGACAGCGAGATCAAGGAATCCCAGGAGCTGGGTGTCGAAGGCTATCCGGTGTTCACCCGCAAGGCCTCCACCGACGTCAGCTACCTGGTCTGCGTGCGCTTCCTGCTGTCCGAGAACACTCGCGGACGCATCTACCCGCAGTTCGCCACCCACAATGCCCACACCATCAGCACCATCCTGGATGTGGCCAACGCCGGCGAGACACGTCAGTTCGAATTCCAGCGCCTGCACGGCATGGGCGAAGCCCTGTATGAAGCCGCGCTGAAGCGTGCCCCCAAGGGGACCTGGTGCCGTATCTATGCGCCGGTCGGCGCGCACAAGGACCTGCTCCCGTACCTGGTACGTCGTCTGCTGGAGAACGGGGCCAACTCCTCGTTCGTTCACCAGCTGGTCGACCCACGCGTGCCGGTCGAGAGCCTGTGTACCCACCCGGTGGTCACGCTCAATCAGTACAAGACCTACCACAACCCACGCATCGCGCTGCCGCCGAACATCTATGGCGCAGACCGCCTGAATTCACGGGGCATCAATCTGAACATCAATAGCCAGTACCAGCCGCTGATCGACGAGATGGCCACGCACATGGACACCACCTACGACGTGCGTCCGCAGCTGGCCTTCGATGTCGAGGTCAATGCCGAGCGTCGTCAGGCCGTCACCTGCCCGTTCGACCGTCGTGATACCCTGGGCCACGTGCAGTGGACCAGCGCCGAGGAAGCCTCCAAGGCCATCGACGCCGCCTGGGCTGCCTTCCCGCGCTGGGAGCAGACACCGGTCGAGGAACGCGCCGCAATTCTCGAGCGCTTCGGTGACCTGATGGAAACCCACACCGCCGAGCTGATGACCCTGTGCTCCCGCGAGGGTGGCAAGCTGCTGACCGACGGCATCGCCGAGATCCGCGAGGCAGTCGACTTCTGCCGCTACTACGCCAACCGTGCGCGTGCCGACTTCGCCGAGCCGACCGAGCTGCAGGGCCCGACCGGTGAGCACAACCAGATCATGCTCGGCGGCAAGGGTGTCTTCGCCTGCATCAGCCCGTGGAACTTCCCGGTCGCGATCTTCTGCGGCCAGATGGTCGCCGCTGCCGTCACCGGCAACACCGTGGTCGCCAAGCCTGCCGAGCAGACCTCGCTGGTCGCGCACCGCGTCGTGGAACTGCTGCGCGAAGCCGGCATGCCGCGCGATGTCGTCCAGCTGCTGCCGGGCGATGGCCCGACCGTGGGCAGCGTGCTGTCCAGCGACCCGCGTATCACTGGCGTGTGCTTCACCGGCTCCACCCAGACCGCACAGATCATCAACCGCTCGCTGGCCGCGCGTGAGAACGCTCCGCTGCCGAGCCTGATCGCCGAGACCGGTGGCCTCAACGCCATGATCGTCGACTCCACCGCCCTGCCGGAGCAGGTCGTCAACGACGTGGTGCAGTCCGCCTTCCAGAGTGCCGGTCAGCGCTGTTCCGCCCTGCGCGTGCTCTACGTGCAGGAAGACGTCGCCGAGCGCGTCATCAGCCTGCTCAAGGGCGCGATGGACGAGCTGAAGATCGGCGACCCGCGTGACCTGGGCACCGACGTCGGCCCGGTCATCGACGAGGAAGCGCGTGCCGGTCTGCTCAAGCACATCGAGGAATATCGCAGCCAGGGCCGCGTGATCGCCGAAGCCGCCGTCGACAAGACCATCACCGAGCACGGTACCTTCGTCGCGCCGGTCGCCCTGCGCATCGACGGCATCGATAGCCTGGAAAGCGAGCAGTTCGGTCCGGTACTGCACATCGCGACCTGGAAAGGCGGCGAAGTGGACAAGGTCATCGATACCATCAATGGCCTCGGCTACGGCCTGACCTTCGGTGTGCATTCGCGAAACGAAAGTTTTGCCAATGCCGTTGCACAGAAAATTCGTGTTGGTAATGTCTACGTCAACAGGAATATCATCGGTGCTGTAGTAGGTGTACAGCCGTTTGGTGGCCAGGGCTTCTCCGGTACTGGCCCGAAAGCCGGCGGCCCGCACTACCTGCACCGCTTCGCTACCGAGAAGACCCGTACCGTCAACACCACGGCTCTCGGCGGCAACGCGTCTCTTCTCGCCATGGGCGACGAATGACCGACGCTACCTGCTCTCGCGGCAGCAGCAGAGGTCATGCCTGGCGGAAGACTGCATGCTGGACGTGCATGAGGTAGCCAGGTGACAGGGCATCAGGACGATGCCCAGTGGATGACGGCGAGCACGCCAGGCCGTCATCTGCCCCGGACACCGACAGGGACGCCCACGGACATGGATCGCCAGCGACTGGCCCCTCATGCTCGTGCCCTGCGGTGTCCGTTGCCGTTTCCCCTTTTGACTCGACGGCAATATGCGGGGACGGACGAACGTCAGAAGATTCGTTTATGCGCTAATCTGAACGTACAAGATTGGCAGGAACTTGCGAGAGCCGCCGCGACATGGCCCTCGAAGGACGTTCGATGCATGACGCAGGACTCCCGGTGACGGTCTGACAGGAACCGTCACTGGCAGTAAATCATCACGACGCTCGCCGTCCGACAACAATAAATGCAAAGGATTTACTCCACGATGGTCGATAACAGCCCCACCATACTCATCACGTTCGCAATCTATCTGGCGGTGATGCTCGGCATTGGCCTGCTGGCCTACAAGCGCACCTCCAACATGTCGGATTACATCCTGGGTGGCCGTTCATTGGGCCCCTGGACATCCGCCATTTCCGCCGGTGCGTCTGACATGTCCGGCTGGCTTCTTCTGGGCCTGCCCGGCGCTGCCTACCTCAGCGGCCTGTCCGCTGCCTGGATCGGCATCGGTCTGCTGGCAGGTACCTGGCTCAACTGGCTGATCGTCGCCAAGCGCCTGCGTATCTACAGCTTCGTCGCCAGCGACTCGCTGACCCTGCCGGATTACTTCGAGAAGCGCTTCCGCGACAACTCCAAGATGTTGCGCGTCATCTCGGCCGTCTTCATCCTGCTGTTCTTCCTCTTCTACACCAGCTCCGGTCTGGTGGCAGGTGGCAAGCTGTTCGAGACCGTCTTCGGCCTCGACTACACCATCGCCGTGACCGTCGGTACCATCGCCATCGTGTCCTACACCTTCTTCGGCGGCTTCCTCGCCGTGTCGTGGACTGACCTGATCCAGGGTCTGATGATGGCCGCGGCCCTGATCGTGGTGCCTATCGTGGCACTCACCGACATGGGTGGCGTGGCAGAAGCGACCTCGCGCATCACCGCCGAGAACCCGCTGCTGCTGGAATGGTTCCGTGACGCCTCCACCGGCGAAGCGCTGACCCTGGTCGGCATCGTCTCCTCACTGGCGTGGGGCCTGGGCTACTTCGGTCAGCCGCATATCCTGGCGCGTTTCGCGGCCATCCGCAGCGAGAAGGACATCGGCGCGGCACGCACCATCGCCGTCGTCTGGTCTGCACTGGGTCTGTTCGCGGCCATCTGCATCGGCCTGCTGGGTCTCGTCTACGTGCCGAAGGACCTGGCCGACAGCGAGAAGATCTTCATGGTCATGGTGAACTTCATCTTCCACCCGGCGGTTGCCGGCGTGCTGCTGGCCGCCATCCTGGCTGCCGTGATGTCCACCGCTGACTCCCAGCTGCTGGTGTCGTCCTCTGCCCTGGCCGATGACTTCTACAAGGCGCTGTTCAAGAAGGATGCGACCCAGTCCGAGCTGGTGTGGGTCGGTCGCTTCGCGGTGGTAGGTATCGCCATCATCGCCTGGATCCTGGCGCTAGACCCGAACTCCAGCGTGCTGGGTCTGGTGTCCTACGCCTGGGCCGGCTTCGGTGCTGCCTTCGGTCCGGCTCTGATCATGTCGCTGTACTGGCGTCGCATGAACCGCTTCGGCGCGCTGGCCGGCATCATCGTCGGTGGCGTGACCGTGGTGGTCTGGAAGCAGCTTTCCGGTGGCATCTTCGATCTCTACGAGATCGTGCCGGGCGTCATCTTCGCCTACATCGCCATCTACGTGGTCAGCATCATGAGCGCAGCACCGGCTGATGAGGTCACCACGGAATTCGACAAGGTCGAGAACCACGCCTGATCGAGGTGTGACAGGACACTGTTGAAGCCTGTACCTATTGCCGTTCATATCGGCAATACGACAACGCCGCCCCTCGGGGCGGCGTTGTCGTTCATGGCAACTGGTCCTCACTGATTCACGCTGTCATGGCTCTCTCATATGGCCTAATCACATTGGCGAGGCTTGCGAAAATCGATCACCCAGACGCCCTCTTGCAGTGACAGCCCTGGCGATTGCACTTGCGACAGCACTTGAGATTGAGCGGATGAAGGGGCTGAGGACTGACTGGTGAGCTGATCGGAGGCCTGACTGACAGCATCGCCCGGCGCACAGGGCGACCGCGCTTGCAGGCGTGCCTTGAGCGCCTCATCGCGCAGCAAGGTCACCGCACTGGCGCCCACCAGGCGCAGCCGCACCACGGCCCAGTAGTTGTCGGGCGTGAAGGCGGCGACCAGATTCTGGCCCACGGCCGCCACCTGCTGGCGAGCGACCCGCGCCAGTGGCGCTACTGGCGCCTCGCCCAGCACCAGTACCGGCAAGGCATCGCGCGGCTGGTAGCGCTCGGCATCGCGGGGCGAGTCCAGCGGCAGCCCCTGTTCCCGAGCCTGAGCTACCAGGGTGCGGGCCAGCTGTGTCTCATGGGCCTGCTGGGCGGCCAGCGCATTGCTCCAGGCGGCGAAGATCACCTCATGGCGCACCAGCAACAGGCAGGCGACGATCAACAGGCACTGCATCAACGAGCACTGCCTCAGCCGCCGCCAGACAGGAGGCTTGCGCTGCGTGGTGGCCGTTTCCGTCATGCTCGGCGTTGCGCCGGCACTCGCTCTCGCACTCAGAACCAGCATCAGGGCACCGCCCAGCAGCGGTCCCCAGGCGATCAGGGTGCGCGAATGAAATACCGGCTCGGCCAGCAACAGCATCGGCCCCCACAGGGCGGGAGCCAGCAGCAGCGCCCACAGGGCCCAGCTCATGCGCTGCAGCGATAGCTGGCGCGCCGAGCGAGACCTGCCCTCGGGTGCGCCAGTGGCTCCCTGTCGGACAGGCGCGCCGTGAGGAAGGAGTCGCAACAGCGCCGCCCCGGCCAGCAGCGCCAGACTGAGCAGCAGCGTGACCTGCCCCAGCCCCTCACGCAGCGCGCCCAACGCCACGTTAAGGTTGTGCTCGAGCCCCGCCAGCAAGGCCTGAGGGTCGGCGAAGGGCAGCATCTGGCCATGCTGCTGACTGTACTCCCCCGCCACCAGCAGCCGCGTGATGGGCAGATAGAGCAGCAAGGCGACGGCGGCCAGTGCCCCACGCTGCAACAGCATCCGCCAACGCGACCACAGTGACGTGCTGGCAGCGCCCGCGAACAGGGCTTCGAGCAGGCTCAGCACCAGAAAGGCATTCAGGGCCGGTTGATAGCAGCACAGCGCCAGCAACAACAGCAGCAAGGCGCTCAGCGGTGGCTGCCAGGCCTGCCATAGCCCTCGTCTTTCGTTTACCCCGCCGGCCTGCTCTCCCTCTGCTCTGGTTTTCCCGCCAGTACGCAGCACCAGACTGGCCAATATGGCACTGGCCAGCGCCACACTCATCGGCAGGCTGTCGAAGGCGTAACTGAAATTCTGCAGGGTGAAGGGCGTCAGCCAGATCAGCGCATTGCCCACGACGCAGCCCGCCAGCGAGAGCCCCGGCAGCCATCGCCACCAGGCCAGTGCCATGCTCGCCGCCAGTCCCCAGGCCGCCAGCTGCGGCAAGGGCGCAACATTGACCAGCACGTCGCCAAAGCCCAGCAGACGCATGATACCCTCGGCGGCCGGGCGTGCATTGAGCATCCAGCCGAAATAGCCATCCAGCGCGCGACTCATGTCATCCAGATACAGCGCACGCGTGGCAATCAGCGGCACAAGCCCGAGGCCGATCACCACAAGACTGGCAAGCAGAATGCGCCATGCCTGACGCCGTCTGGCATCAGCAGCATCACACGCTTGGGACAACGACTGCGACCTTGTCATGCACTGGACTCCCGATCAGAACGATACCCAGGACGGATGACGTCGAGAGTACCTGACTCGGGGCGCGATGGAATGCCCCGACGAAAGCCCATCAAAAACGCCACCCGAGGGTGGCGTTGTCGACATGCTTACGTCTTGCGGGAGTTACTCGGCCGGCGTGCTGGCCTGATGGAAGTGCACATCGCGCTGCGGGTAGGGAATGCTGATGCCGCGCTCATCGAAGGTCAGCTTGATGCGTTCGGTCATGTCCCACTTCAGCGCCCAGTAGTCGGAGGCCTTGCACCACATGCGGAAGTTGAAGTTGACCGAGCTGTCGGCCAGCTCCGACACGGCGATCAGGTGAGATGGCTCCTTCATGATGCGCTCGTCACCGGCGACCAGCTCCTCGAGCACCGCCTTGACCTGACGGATGTCGTCGTCGTAGCTGACACCGACGACCAGGTCCAGACGACGCGTCGGCAGCGCCGAGTAGTTGGTGATGGTGTTGGACATGACGCTGGAGTTCGGCACGGTGACCTTGCGGTTGTCCGGCGTCACCAGACGGGTCTGCAGCATGGTGATCTGATCGACGCTGCCGGCGGTACCGGCGGCTTCGACGTAATCGCCCTTCTTGAACGGACGCAGCGTGACCAGCAGGAAGCCCGAAGCCAGATTGGACAGCGAGCTCTGCAGCGCCAGACCGATCGCCAGACCCGCCGCACCCAGCGCGGCGATCATCGAGGTGGTATCGACACCGAGCTGGTCCAGGGCGGTCAGCAGCACCATGACCACCAGGATGGCGTAGGCGATCTGACCGACGAAACCGGCCGCTGCCTCGTCCATGCTCTTGCGGTGCAGCAGCGAGGTCGCCCACTGGGTCAGACGCTTGGCGACCCACATGCCGAAGACCAGCACGGCCAGCGCCGACAGCAGGGTTCCGCCCCATTGCAGCCCTATCTCGAACAGCTGACTGGTATCCATGGGAATGGCATTCAAAAATTCCACGACAACTCCTTGAGCATCCCTTGCGTGGCAGTCAGCAGACTACCGGGTGCTTTATCGTTATAAGGCACGAGGCGTGCGCCGGGGACGCACTGACACTCGGCCGAACGGATTATTGGGTATTCACGCGCGCACAATCTACCTGACTATTGGCGTCACGTCAGTGCTCTTACCGCTGAAGCAGCACGCCCTGCCAGGCCATTCATCCATTCAGGGCTGTGCCCGAGCGGGCGTCAGTCCCAGCGGTGAGCGCAGCGTCAGCGCGTCCAGACGCAGGCCCACGGGAAACTTGTTGGCATCCAGCCCCACATCGCGCGGCGCAATGGGCGGCGGCCCCTTGAGGGTCAGGCTGAAACTGCCATCGCTCGCGATCAGCGCGGCGGGCACCTCGACCTCGAAGCGCTCATAATCACCGCCCACCGGCCAGCGTGTGACGGTCTGCTCTTGGATCATGACTTCCACCGGCAGCGCGGTGGCCGAATCCGGGAAGCGTGACAACTCAAGCGCCACGACCACGGCCTGCGAGCCTGCCGGCGAGACCTCGGGCGCCACCCGCAGGCGCAAGGTAACCTCCGCCAGCCGCGCACTGACCGGCACGTCTGGCTGGGGCGAGTAGAAACCGGCCCACAGCACGCCGCAATTGCCCAGCGGCTCGCCCTTGCGGATGGAGTAGCGCTCACCGGGCGTCAGTACCGGCACCTCGCCCATCGGCCGGTAACAGGTGGTGGCATGCTCGATGAAGTAGCGCCGGTAATGATCATCGACCCTGGGCGTGCGCGCCAGCCACAGCATGGTGAGTTCAAAGGCCAGCACCACCACGGTGGCCAGCAGCCACCAGATCCGCTGGCTGCGGCGCCTGCGTGGCGCGCCATACAGGGCATCAGACGAGCCAGAAGACGGCGTCATACCAGTTCTCCACCAGCCAGAGATTAGCGAGCGCACCCAGCATGACAAGGCCCCAGGCCAGCGTGCGTGGCAGACGAGTGAGCAGGTCATGGAGGGCCAGCACGAACACCGGCATGCCGATCATGTAGCGCGGAATGGCGTCCAGCCCGGTCGCCAGCGGTATGAACAGCGTGAAGCCCGCCAGCCCCATCTCCAGCCAGCGCCGCTGCAGGCCCAGCCAGCCGATCAGACCGACACCGACCAGCGCCATGCTCGCCTGCCACGCCGGACGCAGCGTCTCCGGCGCGCTCTGCCAGTAGCTCAGTCCTTCAATGAGGTTGATGAGGGGGTTGCCCATCTCACGGCCCCAGGAAATCTGCACATGGCTGAAGGCCAGCGCGTCGCCTGTGCGGTGATAGAGCAGCGCCATGAACAGAAACAGCCCCAATGGCCCCACCACACCGATCAGCAGCCAATCGGGCCGCCGCCACAGCTCGGCGAAGGCCCGCAGGCGCAGGCGCGCCACAAGTTCGATTCCCATCGCGATGACCCAGAACACCCCGGTGGCGCGGGTCATCGACAACAGCAGCGTCCAGAGCATCACGCGGCCAGTGCGCTGACAGCGCCAGTCGATCAATGACGCCAGACACAGCAGCCAGAACAGTGACTCGGAATAGAGCGCGCTGAAATAGAAGCTGTACGGCATGCTGGCCACCAGCCACACGAACAGCAGCAACGGCGCGCCGGGACGCGTGATGGCCAGATAGCGACAGCCCAGCCCCAGCGCCACTGCCAGCAAGGCATTGCTCAAGAGCACGCCCATCAGTTCGGGGTCCAGCTGACCGCCCAGCGTCACCAGCCACAGCAGCGCCGGATAGAGCGGGAAGAAGGCCCAGTTGGCGGCGTCGCCATCACTCATGCCGCGCGCCTCGATATCGTAGCCGCGCGTCATGATGCCCTTGAACCAGCTGCCATCGAACTGCGCCATGGCGTGCAGATAGCCGTGATCGCCCCACAGCGCGATGGCGATCCAGACGGCGCGCGTTACCAGCAGCGCCAGCAGGATATGCCCCCAGGGAATGCGCACGGCCTGCGCCCGCGCGAGTGCCTCGGCAGGGGGTGGCGTCTCGGCCGCCAGGGACTTGAGGCGCTCTCCCAGCGCCGAGCGCGGTCCTGCGGTGACACTGTCATTCATGCAGGGTCTTCCTTGAAAGCCCACAGCCGTGAGGCCATATAGGTCACGATCGGCACCGAGAGCGTGGCGATCGCGATGGCGACGAAGCCCGACAGGTCCAGCCCCTGCATCAGAAGGGCCAACAGGCCATTGTTGAGCGCAAAGCCGCCCGCCGCGACCAACCCGAAGCGCCAGGCACTGCCCTGGCGCTTGAAGGTCAGCCGGCGATGGCCGACCAGCGAGACCTGAAAGGCGACGCAGAAGGCAATGATATTGGCGATGAACTCATTGAGCTGCGGCCACAGGAACAGCAGCAAGGCGGCGACGCCCAGGTGCACGCCAGTGGCGGCCAGCCCGACCAGCCCGAAGCGGGTCGCGGTGCCCGCCTCCTCCCTGGCGCGCGCAGTGACTGACCTGTCGGACTCGCTGACACCTTCACGATCAGGGCTCAAGTGATTCACCTCGCGACGCATCGCGTGGCCCACCGCGCACGACTCGCGCAGTGCTCAGGCCGCTGTCGAGCCCCCTGTCCGGTGACACGCTGCCCGGCGGGCTGTCGTGCAGGCTGTCATGGTCGATCAGGTAAAGCGGACGCTGCTTGGTTTCCATGAACAGGCGACCGAGGTATTCGCCCAGCACGCCGATCGAGATCAGCTGCATGCCGCCGAAGAACAGGATCGCGACCATCAGTGAGGCATAGCCCGGCACATCGACGCCGAACAGCACCGTCTTGCTGATGATCACCAGGATATAGAGGAAGGAAAGAGCGGCGACGACACTGCCGATATAGGTCCAGACCCGCAGCGGCCAGGTCGAGAAGCTCACCACGCCATCGAGGGCGAAGTTCCACAGCTTCCAGTAGTTGAACTTGGTGGTGCCGGCCGTGCGCGACGGGCGCTGGTAAGTGACGCTCACCGAGCGATAGCCGGGCCACGAGAACAGGCCCTTCATGAAGCGGTTGCGCTCGGGAAGGCGCCGCAGCGCCTCGACGACACGGCGGTCCAGCAGGCGGAAGTCGCCCGCATCGCGCGGTATCTCGGTGAAGGTCAGGCGGTTGAAGATGCGGTAGAACCAGCCTGCCGTCTTGCGCTTGGTGGCGGTGTCTTCAGGGCGCGCGGCGCGCACGCCATAGACCATGTCGTAGCCGGCCTGCCATTGACTGATGAACTCGAGGATCACCGCTGGCGGGTCCTGCAGATCGACATCCATCGGCACGATGGCATCGCCGCGCGCCTGCTCGATGCCCGCGGACATGGCCGCTTCCTTGCCGAAGTTGCGTGTCAGGCTCAGGTAGCGCACACGAGCGTCGCCGGCTGCCGCGGCCTCCAGACACGCCAGGGTGCCGTCGGTCGAGCCATCATCGACGAACAGCACTTCAAGATGCGGTACCTGCGAGCCCAGTGTCTTCTCGATGGCCTCCAGAAAGAGACCGATGGTCTCCTCCTCGTTCATCACCGGCACTACCAATGACAAGACCCAGTCACCGGAAAGGCGTCGCGACATGTCGCGGGGAATATGCCCCGACGAAGTCGAGGACTGCCTGCCAGACGTCTGGCCGCAGGATGCATCAGCTAAGGACCGCATGGTATTTCCTCCATCGAGAGCCCCGTCATTCATGCACGCCAGGGCGTCATCATCTGACAAAATGAGAATGAAGAGGACACAGGGGCTGCACCAGCGCCTTGCCAGACACTCTCCCGCTCTCGATCGGTGCCTCTCCTCCCTCCGCTCCATTACCTCTTGGGGCCGAGGGCGACGATTACAACGCAGCGTCAATGCTGACGGTGACCCGCGCGAACGGACCTGCCAACTGCAAGAATCCGTGAAAAGCCCCCGCACGGCGCCAGACATCGGCAAGGGCTTGCGAGGGGCAATGAGCGCGACACCACCTCGCTGCGTTATAGAGCCTGCGGCCTCGACAAGCAAAGCCTGAATCACTCAAGGGCTCGCAAGCCATGCCCATGAGCCATGCCCTCGAGCCATGCCTTTAGCCCTAAACAAACACGGCCGCTCCCTGGAGCGGCCGTGTTTGTTTATGTAATGAATGGAATCTGCGCAATCGCGTTACTGGCTGGACGCGAGGACCACCAGCGTGATGAGCAGAAGACACCAGTTCAGCGGCGCCCCCAGCAGCCAGGCGCGAGTCGCATGGCGCGGCACCAGGCCGACGCCATGCGTGAAGCCGGCGCCCAGCCCCCAAAGCGCGACCAGCAACATCAGATAGCGCGGCCCTGTCTGCATCGAGGCTATCGCATCCGGCCCCAGCAGCATCCAGATGGCCACCATGGCAGACAGCAGCAGCGAGGCCAGATGGGCAGGTCGAGTTCGGCACCAGGCCGGTGGTCGTGAGGCGTACCAGGGTCGTGACATCAAGCTCTCCTTGATCGGAACGGTCAGCGGCGCAGAAGTAACGTTGGGGGCCGCCTCACTCAATCATCGTCAAAGGTGTGGGTCTGCTCAAGCCACAATGCATTGATGATGCCCGCGAAGCAGGCCAGCAACACACCGAGAATCCAGGCGAAATACCACATGGTGTCGTCTCCTGACGAAGGCACTGCCCTCGCCTGTTGATAGCAAATGGGAGCAATTGGCTCAGCTAGCTCAACTCAACTCAATACAGACTGTGACCGTCCTGCTCGATATGCGCGACGGTGACGCGACGCCACATCTTCACGTAGCACCAGGTGGTGTAGAGGATGATGGTCGGCACCATCACCAGACCCGCCACGGTGACGATGGAGAGCGTCAGCTCGCTGGAAACGGAATCCCACAGCGTCAGACTGGCCTCGCTCATGCGCGAGGACGGCACGATGAACGGGAACATGCTGATGCCTGCGGTGGCGACCACACCTCCTACCCCGACGGAGCTTGCCGTGAAGGCCGCGCCGCCCTTGCGGCGAGCCGACAGCACCATCGCGGCCAGCACACCGACCACCGCGCTGAGCGGGGCCAGCAGCGTCAGCGGCTCACGCGCATAGACATCCAGCCAGCTACCCGGCCCGACCTGCTTGTCGAGCAGCTTGAGGGCCGAGGCGGTATCGCCCATCTGATCGATGCTGTAGCCCATGCCGGACAGCCACACCCACAGCCCGCCCAGCGCGAACAGCCCCAGCGTCAACAGGCCCAGCGGCTGCACCAGACGCGCGCTGCGTGCGGCGACGGCCTCATCGGCACGTGCCACCAGCCAGGTGCCGCCATGCAGCATCACCATCACCACGGACAGCGCGGCGCACAGCAGAGCGAAGGGGTTGAACAGGCCCAGGTAGCTGCCGGCGTAGCTGGCACGCATGAACTGATCGACTTCCAGCGGCACGCCCTGCAGCAGGTTGCCGAAGATCAGCCCGAAGAAGGCGGTGGGAATCAGACTGCCGGAGACGATGCCGCGGTCCCACCAGCCACGCCACTGGGTATTCTCGAGCTTGGAGCGGTAGTCAAAGCCCAGCGGACGGAAGAACAGTGAGAACAGGATGGTCAGCATCGCGAAATAGAAGCTGGAGAACACGGCGCCGTAGACCACCGGCCACACCGCGAACACCGCGCCGATGGCCGTGACCAGCCATACCTGATTGCCGTCCCAGTGCGGGGCCAGGGTATTGATCACCACACGGCGCTCGCTGTCATTGCGGCTGACCAGCGGCATCAGCATTGCCGCGCCCATGTCCATGCCATCGGTGATGACGAAGCCGATCAGCAGCAGCCCCACCGCCACCCACCAGAACAGCTTGAGGATCTCGTAATCCCACATGATCCGTTACTCCTTGAATGACAGCGAAGGATTGAGTGACATGCCGTCATTTTCGGACATGGCGCCATGGTGGATGCCGCCACGCTCGAAGTGATAGCGACCGGTGTGCAGGGAAGACGGCCCCTTGCGTGCGAAGTGGAACATCAGCCACATCTCGATGACGAAGAACAGGCTGTAGAAGGCCAGGAAACCACCGATGGACCACCACAGGTCGGACTCATCCAGACTCGAGGCCGCCATGAAGGTCGGCAGGATCTCCCCCACCGCCCACGGCTGACGCCCGAATTCGGCCACGAACCAGCCAGTCTCCACGGCGATGAACGGCAGCGGGATCGACAGCAGGCAGATCCACAGGAAGGGACGCACGTCGAAGCGATGCCTGGCGGTCATCCACACCGCCGCGATGAAGATCACCAGCATCGCCATGCCGCAGGCGACCATGATGCGAAACGAGAAGAACATCGGCGCGACCGGCGGAATCGAGTCGGCGGCGGCCTTGTCGATCATCTCCGGCGTGGCATCAGACGGAGTCTCGACGTAGCGCTTGAGCAGCATGCCGTAGCCGAGATCATCCTTGACCGCATCGAAGGCCTTGCGGGTCGCGATGTCATCCTGGCCATCACGCAGCTGCTGGAGCAGGTCATAGGCCTGCATGCCATTGAGGATGCGCCCGCGGTGCTCCTCGGTCAGCTCCTTGATGCCGGGGATCTCGGTATCCAGCGAGCGCGTACCGATCAGGCCCATCACATAGGGAATATGGATGCCGTAATCGGTGTGCTGGGTCTCCTCGTTGGGCAGGCCGATCAGCGTGAAGGACGCCGGTGCCGGCTCGGTTTCCCACATCGCCTCGATGGCGGCCATCTTGGCCTTCTGGACATCTCCGACCTCGTAGCCGGACTCATCGCCCAGCACGATCACCGAGGCTACCGAGAACAGGCCGAAGGCGGCGGCGATGGCGAAGCTGCGCTTGGCAAAGCCCAGGTCACGCCCCTTGAGCAGATAGAAGGCGCTGATGCCGAGCACGAACATGGCGCCGGTGACATAGCCTGCCGACACGGTATGCACGAACTTGGCTTGGGCGACCGGGTTGAAGATGACATCCGCGAAGCTGGTCAGCTCCATGCGCATGGTCTCGAAGTTGAAGGCCGCACCGACCGGATTCTGCATCCAGCCGTTGGCGATCAGGATCCACAGTGCCGAGAAGTTGGAGCCGAAGGCGACAAGCCAGGTCACCATCAGGTGCTGACGCTTGCTCAGGCGGTCCCAGCCGAAGAAGAACAGGCCGACGAAGGTGGACTCGAGGAAGAAGGCCACCAGGCCCTCGATGGCCAGCGGCGCACCGAAGATGTCGCCGACGTAATGCGAGTAGTAGGCCCAGTTGGTGCCGAACTGGAATTCCATCGTCAGGCCCGTGGCCACGCCAAGAGCGAAGTTGATACCGAACAGCTTGCCCCAGAACTTGGTCATGTCCTGGTAGACCTGCTTGCCGGTCATGACATACAGGGATTCCATGATGGCCAGCAGAAAGGCCATGCCGATGGTCAATGGTACGAACAGGAAGTGGTAGAGCGCGGTCATGCCGAACTGGAACCGCGACAGCTCCACGACGGTATCGGAGATCATGTCTTAACCCCTTTACGATAAGGCGGACGGTCAGGCGCCGTCCCTGCATGCGCTTGCCACCGACGCCGAAAGGACACATCAGGCCGACTCTCGCCGGCAAGCACACAGGCAATGGCACCGTGGCACCAAGACCTTGGTCGGCATTGTCTACCCTCCCGCGCCAGCCTCCAGATGTCAGGTTGTCGCACTCACCGAGCGAATGTCGCACCCTCCACCTCCGCCAAGTGCCTGTCGTCACAGGACAACTCCGCTGCAAGCCGCATGGATGCTGGAGCGACGGACCTCGCTGGCATGGCGCCAACTCAACGCTGACTCCTCGCCCCCCTGCGCGCGCTGCGACCATCGACCACACTGCGACGTTCAACCACGCTGCGACCGACTGGCGCACCCAAGCGGCGCCAGCGCCACGCTCAAAACCATCACGCCTTCACGCCATTGCCGCAGTGGGAAGGAGAGTTTTGTGCCGCAGGCCTGTCACTTCCCCAGCAGGCTAACTATCATGGCCACTCATCGCAGCGCTCACCGACAAGGATTGCCAGTGGACGCTTACCGCCCATCACCCGAGACCGTGATTCCTACCTGACATGACGCATCGCTCCCCCGTTCATCCTTCTGCTGGTCATACCGCCACCACCAGCCCCAGCGCCACGGCGCCGCGCGGCCACGGCGATTACTGCGAAGCCGGGCTTGCCCGCCTGCTGGAGCAGCACGACCTCAATAGCTTCGATGCCCTGTGGCAAGTGGCAGCCCACGACGTCGACGCGCCGAATCGTGAACGCGGCGGCGTCTCGACGGTTTCGCTGCTGACACTCGAGGATGAGGACGGCAACAGTCATCGCCTCTATCTCAAGCGCCAGACCAACCACCTGGGCCGCAGCCTGGCGCGACCGCTGGGCGAACCGACCTTCTCTCGCGAATGGCGTGCCATCCGTCACTATCACGCGCTGGGGATACCGGCAGTGGACGCAGGCTGGTACGGCGAGCGGCGCGCAGGCCGGGAATGGCGCGCCATCCTGATCACCTTCGGTCTCGCCGGGCGCGATGATCTGGATCACTGGCATCAACGCTGGGCGGAACTCGATACCGGCATGCGCTCCCAGATCATCACCGCCAGCGCTCGCCTGGTTCGCGAGATCCATCAGGCTGGCCTGATGCATGGCTGTCTGTTCCCCAAGCACATCTTCCTCAGTCGCCCGCCGAGTGAGTCGCCGGACAGCACCTGGCAGATGGACGCCGTCATCATCGACCTCGAGAAGACGCGCCGCTTCGTGCTGCGCCGCCACGAGTGCCTGCGCGATCTCTACGTGCTGTGGCGCCGCCTGAAGGGCTGGCAGCACGATGAATGGCGACAATTTCTTGCTGTCTATCGCGATGCGGATGCGCAGAGCGCCGAGGTCAGTCAGTGGCTGAAAGAGCTGGAAGCACGCGCCGCACGCAAGCGGCGCTGAGCCTGCAGATGCCGGTGACGATCATTGGCGCAGTGAGTACTGACCTCGCGCACGGCATGCGACCAAGGTCCTGGTCACCTTGCACGAGGATGAATGAGGATGTCGCTCGAATGCGTCACCACAAGTCTCATTCGTGAGACATTAAACTTCCCTGAAATAATCAGTAACATCCGCCAACAGGACGCCTAAAAAGTTCTCAAACAACGTTCTAAAAAATGCTTGCCAAACAGAACACTGTTTTTTATAGTTTGCTGCGTCCCCTGATCGACGCAGCCACGCAGAGCACACGGCCCACGCCGTAGGGTAGCGAGGCACTGCCGACAGGCAGCTTACGAAGCCAAGCTTCAAGGAGAACTACACATGAAAGCTATCAAGATCCTGACCGCTACTGTTATCGCCGGCACCATGGCAATGGGCGCACAATCCGCCATGGCCTATGGCAAGGGTGATATCTTCCTGCGCGGTGGCGTTGCCAAGGTCGACGGCAAGAGCAACAACGGCAACGGTCTGATCGCCAAGGACGAATCTGGCTTCGCCGGTTCCGTGGGCTACATGTTCCACGACAATCTGGCCATCGCCCTGCAGTCCACTGAAGAATTCAGCACCGACTGGGAAAACAGCGCCGGTGGTTTCGATCAGATGCCGATCAACCTGATGCTGCAGTATTACCCGCTGGGCGGTACTGAAGCCCGCGTCCAGCCGTACGCTGGTGTCGGCCTGAACTACACCCACTTCTCCGGTGAGTCTGCCGGTGGCCAGAGCATGGACATCGATGACAGCTACGGCGCCGCTGCCGAGCTGGGTGTGGACCTCAAGATCACCGAAGCCTGGGCCGTCAACGGCTTTGCTCGTTACGCCGACGTCAAGGCCGATACCAAGATCGCCGGTCAGGACGTGAACGACACCGAGCTGGACCCGGTCACTGTCGGTGCCGGTGTCACCTACCGCTTCTAAGTCCTTGCGCGAGGCGTGAACATGCCTCCAGCGAGTACCTGGCAAGCCATGTGATGCCACGTCATGAAAACGTCAGCGATGGAGCTCGGCAACGCCGAGCCGTCCAGGCGCCAGATGGGCATCACACACAAACGCCGCAGACCTTTGGGTCTGCGGCGTTTTCGTTGTGGAAAGCCAACGGCTACATGGCCGATCTTCGCCGGCGCGGCGCATAAATTGACCTGGATCAACCACGCCCCTGACCGGGCAAGAACGCCCGTAAACTCTTGCCCCAGATCAAATTTCTCGAAACTCGGCTACCTAGAATGAAGGCATTGCTTCCCGCCACCCTTCAGGAGCCATCATGTCCGACGTCGCCACTCGCTCAGCCTCCCTCCCCGCGCGCTTGACTTCGCGTAGCCCACGCTCTGCAGCACGCCCGTGGCAGCTTCTGGCACTGGCAGGCCTCACCAGCCTCGCGACTCTCGGCGCCGCACCGACCATGGCCGCCGACTCGCTGAATGCCAGCTCCCACGGCTCTCACAGCTCTCACAACTCTCTCAGCTCTCTGAACTACGGCGCCGGTCAGTTCTGGACGCGTGCGGGTGTCGCCAAGGTCTCGCCGAAGAGTGACAACGGCCGCATCGATGCCATCGGTGCCGGCGTGGATGTCGATGATGACAGCGCCTTTGCCTTCACTCTCGGCTATCGCTTCACCGATACCTTCGGTATCGAACTGCTGGCGGCGCAGGATTTCGACCACGACATCTCGCTCAATGGCCAGAAGGCCGGCTCCGTCGATCACCTGCCGCCGACTCTGACACTGCAGTACTATCCGCTTGGCGGACGTGAATCGCGCATCCAGCCGTACATCGGCGCGGGGGTCAATTACACCCACTTCTCCGATGAAACCCTCGACGATGGCACCAAGCTCGAGATGGATGACAGCTGGGGCGCGGCCGCACAGATCGGCGTCGATCTGGTGATTAACGAGCACTGGGCGGCCAACGTCGCTGCCTGGTATCTGGATATCGATTCCGATGTCACCGTGGCAGGCAGCGTCAACGACAAGGTCGAGATCGACCCCATCGTGACCATGGCCGGGATCAGCTATCGCTTCTGATCAGCCACTTCCTGGCTAGCACTTCTGACTGGCCAGAGACGACAACGCCCCGCCAGCCCATCTCGGGCCGGCGGGGCGTTGTCCTTTTTTATCTATACGCTGTGCGTGGTGAGTAGTGCGCTCGGCACGCATCAGCGCGACGCGGCTTGCCCGCTGTTCGTTGCCGAAGCTTCAGAAGTTGCTGAAGCTGTTGAGCCTGGGGGCATCGAGGCTGAAGGCGCTGACGGCGTGGCGTCCTCCGCCGGCGCCTTGCTCGCCATGCCCGGACGCGGGCGGTCCAGCACCAGCCCCAGCACCACCAGTGCCGCGCCCGTGACCATCAGCGCGGTCCACTGCTCGTCGAACAGCCACCATGCCATCAGCGCGGCACACGGCGGCACCAGGAAGAAGGTGCGCGCGACCTGATGGGCCTCGCCCCGCTCCAGCATCAGCATCAGCAGCCAGATGGCACCGACCGAGATGGCGATCACCAGCCAGGCCATGGTCAGCAGCAGACGCGGCGTGGGGTCAAAGGCAAAGCTGCCGACACTGGTCGCGGCGACGACGAATACCGCGCCCGCACCGAGATACTGGAACATCAGCCCCTCGACCAGCCCCATGCGCCCGGAGACCCGCTTCTGCCACAGCGTCGAGCTGGACACGCCGATCAGCGCCACCAGGCACCAGACAAGCCCGATCAGCGGCCACTCCAGGGTGCCCGCACCGTCCCTGGCCAGCCCTGCCCCCAGCACCAGACTGACGCCGATGGCGCCACAGCCAAGCCCCGCCCACTGCCTGACCCCGAGACGCACGCCGAACAACGGCAGCGACAACGCCGCCGTCACCAGTGGATGCAGGCTGACCAGCAGCGCCGTCAGGCCCGCCGGCAGCCCCGCCTTGACCGCTGCGAACACGCCGCCCAGGTAGGCGCCATGCAACAGCATGCCGATGCCCATCTGCGCCAGACGGTCATTGCGCCGGCCCCACTGACGCGGCTTGCGGCGCAGCCACAGAATCAACCCCAGCACCGGCAGCACCAGCAGGCTGCGCACCAGCAGCAAGGTGAAGGGTTCAGCGTCCAGGGTACCGAAGCGCGCGGCGATGAAGCCGCTGGCGAACAGAAACACGAAGCAAAGTGGCATCCACATCACGCAGACTCCAGCGAGAGAAATGACAAGCGGGCGGCCCATAGGCAGGTGCAGGACGTGCACCGACGGGACCACGACATGAGCCTTCAGCTTGCCGCGACCCCTCAAGGGGGCACAAGATACAGATAATCACCAATTCAAGGGGTACAGACAGGCATGTCATCCGCCGAGCACGCTTCGTCCGCCAGCCGCCCTTCGCTTGCCGGCGACGCCATCAACTCAACCACCAGCTCAACCGCCAGCTCAGGCGCCACAGCCGCGACGCTGCCGCGCTATCAACAGCTGGTCGAGCGACTCAAGGCCCAGATGGCGACGGGCAAACTGAGCGCGGGACAGCGCCTGCCTTCGCTCAGGCGGCAGGCGGCGCAGGCGGGGCTCGGCCTCAACAGCGTGATCCGTGCCTATGGCGAGCTGGAGGCGGCGGGCCTGATCATCGCCGAACCGCGTGCCGGCTATCGGGTCGCGCCATCGACGCAGGCTGCTCACGACACGGATGACCTGAATACCGGCTCACAGAACAGCCCGACTTCATCACGCCACCCTAGGGAGTCGCAGCACGGGCAGCGGGAGTCACATCACAGGCCGCGCGCCATCACCACACTCACCATCAGTGACCCGGCCTGGCAGGCGATGGCGAATGCCAGTGATCCGCGCCTGGCGCCGTTGGGCGCCGCTCATCCGGAGCTGGACGCCCCCGCCGTGCGCCGCCTGTATCGTCTGGCGCGCACTCAGCTCGGGGCGCATGCCCAGCACCCCAGCGCCTATGCCCTGCCGCCGGGCTCGAGCGCGCTGCGCACTGCCATCGCCCAGCACCTCAGCCACCACGGCCATCCCTGTGACAGCGATGCCCTGTTGATCAGCCAGGGGGCGCAGCATGGCATGTCACTGCTGCTCGGCCAGCTGCGTGCCACTAAGGGCCGCTGTCGGGTCGGCGTCGAAGCGCCGGGCTATTTCGGTATCGTGGCCGCCATCGAAGCCCAGGGTCATCAGGCGATCGCCATTCCTGCCCGCGCGCACCAGGGACTTGATGTCGCGGCGCTCGAGCGTCTGCTCGAACGTCATGATGACAAGACGCCCGCCCTGACGCTGGATGCGCTGATCGTGACCGCGGATGGCCATAATCCCCTGGGCGGACAGCTGAGCACGCCAGATCGCCACCGCCTGCTGGCACTGGCGGCACGCCACGCCATCCTGCTGGTCGAGAACACCACCTTTGCCGAGCTGAGCTTCGATACCCGCCAGCCGTGGCTGGCCGACCTCGCCCACCGCCATGCCGACAGGCCGATGCCTGCGCTGATCAGTCTCGGATCATTTTCCAAGACGCTGGACCCCCGCACCCGCTGCGGCTGGCTGTGGCTGTCACGACCCGAGCAGGAGTCACCACTGGGGCTGCAGGCGATGATTCGGGCACGCTGGGCCAATGGCATGGGCGACATGCCGTGGATGCATGCCGCCCTGAGCGAACTGATCACCAGCGGGGATTACGGCCGCCACGTGCAGCGCATGCGACGCTGCTATGCCAAGCGCCTGGAGCGTCTGCGCGCGCACCTGAGCGCAGCGTTGGGCGACAGCGTCTGGCTGCCACCACCAAGTGGCGGCTATCTGCAATGGTGTGGCCTGCCAAGCCTTGAGGCGCGCCAGCTGGAGCAGTTGCATCAGGACCTGCTGAACGCAGGCATCGCCACCCTGCCCGGCAGCCTGTTCAATGTCGAACAATCGGGCCTGCGTCTGAATGCAGCCCAGCTCGGCGAGGAAGCGACTCAGAACGCTGCACGGTCCTCTGACGAGATTCCCCGCCAGCAGGACATACTGGCGCGCCTCACCACTCACCTGCAAAAAGCCCTCGCACAGGGCGAGGGCTGATTGTGATGCGATGTCTGGATTTCCTTATGGCGCAGACTTTCAGGCCATGCGCAGCGCCTGCTCGCGGCGACGCGCCCACATCTGGTTGATCACCAGTGCCGCCACGATGACCGCCCCACCCAGCGCCAGACGCGCCAGGTCGGCGTCGCGGTTCCAGATCAGCAGATTGACCAGCAGGCCCGCCGGTATCAGCGCGTTGTTCATGATCGCCAGCGTGCCGGCATCGACTCGCGTCGCGCCCTTGTTCCACAGGAAATAGCCCAGCCCCGAGGCCACGATGCCCAGCCAGCCCAGCACCACGAAGTGCACCGGCTGCGACGGCAGCTTGTCGGTACTGCCGAACAGCAGGAACATCACGATCACCAGCGCCAGCGCGCCGAGATAGAACCAGCCGAACACATGGCGATGGGCGACATCCGCCGGCAGCTGCGGAGCGACCTGACGGTAGGCCACCTGCCCGATGGCAAAGCACAGATTGGCGCCCTGCACGACCGCAAAGCCGAGCCAGAAGCCGTCACTGACCCCGTCGTAGCGAATGATCGCCGCACCCAGCACCGCAATCGCGGCGGTCAGCAGGTAGAATGGCGACAGGCGCTTGTTCATCAGGTCATCGAGCAAGGTGATGTAGATAGGCGTGAAGATGGTGAACAGCAGCACTTCCGGCACGGGCAGCAGCAGGAAGGAGCGATAGAAGAAGATGTACATCAGGCCTAGCTGGATCGCGCCGATGGCCATCAACTGGAAGCGCAGACGACCGCTGATCGCCCGCGGGCGCATGAACGGCGCGAAGATCAGGCACGCCAGCGCGATACGCGTCAGTACGGCCAGATAGCTATCGACCTGACCAGACAGATAGACGCCGATCAGGGAAAACGAGAAGGCCCAGAGGGCCGTGACACCAATCAGGTAGGACATGACGAGTAAACCCGGTAGCCAGAAGAAGTTGACACCAATTGTAACCCTCTATGCGCTGCTCGCGCAGATCCACCGGCTGGATTTTTCGTCACGCTCCGGCCCGGCCTCGCGCAATGCCTGGTCTGGCCAGGGAAGCGGCGAGGTGACGGTCACCCACGAAGCCCCAGATTCCCCCCACGACGGGGCACGGCAAGCGGCTCAGCAAGAGGCGGAGAGCGTGGTATTTCTCGAGCAGGGCCAGTTCCAGCTCAAGGGCCAGTCATCCAGCGTCAACTTCCACAACCGCTATCGCTGGCAGCTGGCTGCGGATGGCGAGGCGCTGTCGCTCAGTCATGAGCGTCGTGGCCGCGATGCCGCCGTCTTCCTGTTCGACCTGGTGGCCGACAGCGCTCGAGGCGAAGACCACTTCGTCAGTCGTGAAGCGCATCTGTGCATCGATGATCTCTACGCCGCCACGCTGGTCATCGTGCGCGATGAGGCGGGCAATGCCCTGGGCTTTGATCTCGACTGGCGCATCACCGGCCCGCGCAAGGATGAACACCTCGCCTACCGCTATCGCTGCTGAGCGCGACCAGCATCTGACATGAGCGCTTTCGGCGCATGACGGGGCCGCTGGCAGCACACGTAAACGCCGCTGACGAATCACTTCGTCAGCGGCGTTTTTGCTCTGGCAGTCGATACTGACAGTCGTTCCTGACAGTCGATCAGGCCAGCAGACGCGCCTTGAACCACTCACCGATCGCCTCGATTTCCTCGAGACACACGGCGTGCGCCATCGGCCAGGTCTGCCATTCCAGCGGATGACCCAGCGCACGCGCACTCTCGGCGCCCGCCTCGCCCAGTGCCAGCGGCACGATATCGTCGTGGGTACCGTGATGGACACTGATGGCCAGGCCCTGATTGGCGGCGCTCGGCGCAATGGTCGCGCTGGTCGCGAAATAGGTCGAGAGCGCCAGCAGGCCGCCCAGCGGGCGCTCGCAGCTCAACGCCGCCTCATAGACCACCGCACCACCCTGGGAAAAGCCGGCCAGAATGATACGCTCACTGGCGATGCCCTGGGCGATCTGCTCCTCGATCAAGGCATGCACGTAGGCCGCGGATTCACGCAGCTGCACCTCATCGACACGCCGCCCGAGATTCATCTCGAGAATGTCGTACCAGGCTGGCATGCGCATGCCGCCATTGACGGTCACGGCCAGTTCGCGCGCATGCGGGAAGACGAAACGCACGCCGTGATTCTCGGGCAGACCCAACGCAGGCACCACGGGCACGAAATCACTGCCGTCAGCCCCCAGACCATGCAGCCAGATCACGCAGGCATCCGCCTGGGCGCTCGGCTCGATGATCTGAGGGGCACGGTGGCCATGCTGCTGTGATGCGTCACTCATATTCAGCTCCGGTTGGTAAAAAGGGGATTGCCGCCCAGCCTACCATTGACGCCGTCATCTGCCATGCGGTGAGACTGGCAATCTCAGCCTGAACAGGCAAATTGCCCTGTCACTCGACGCCCGCCAGCCTCACCAATGCCATAAACGCCATGATGACAGAATATCTTCAGCACCCGTCAATCAAGGGGTCTGTCAATCAAGGGTTCTGATGCTATTGCAGAATGTCGGCCAGTTCGTTCACATCCTTCACGACGTGATCCGGCCGCTTTGACAGCGGGAACAGGGCCTTGCCCGGGCGGGCGATGAACGTGGTCTGCAAGCCCGCCTCCTTGGCGCCGGCGACATCCCAGCCATGTGCCGCGACCATCATGGCTTCCTCGGGTTCGACATCCAGCTTGTCCAGCACCCATTCATAGGAACGCAGGTCCGGCTTGTAGATCTGGATATCTTCAATGCTGTAGCGCGCATCGAAATACGGCAGCAATCCCGCATTTTCGAATTGCGCCTGGACGCCCTTGTTGGACGAGTTGGTCAGACTGACGATCTTGTAGCCTTCAGCCTTCAGCCTGGCCAGACCTTCCTTGACATCAGGGTGAGGCGGGAGTGTCAGCAACGGGGTGATGATGGCCTTCTTCGCCTGCTCATCCGTCAGTTCGACACCGTTGTTCTCCGCGACCACCCGCAACGATGCGACACCGATCTGGCCGAAGTCGTGGTAATCCCGGGTCACGGTAGACACCAGAGAATAATGCAGCATGGTCGAGAACCACAGAGGCAGCAGGTCTTCTCTTCCCCCCAGTGCCTCACCGACGGAACTGCGCATCGAGGCAAGATCCAGCAGCGTTTCATTGACATCGAAGATCAGCACCTTGGGCTTTTCGACGACATCACCCGCCATCACACTCCCTGACATCAAACCAACACCCAACATCAATGAACCTGCCACTTTCTTGAGTTTTCCGCGCACCATCATGGGCCTCCACTTGATTGATATCATGGCATCCTGACTCGAAATATCCGACATGCAGGCCAGCAATCAACAACGTTTAATCACCGTGATACATCATGACATCCATACTGTGAACTGCCGATGAATCTTTACGAATCATCTGGAAAACCCTCAGCATATTGCGGTCACCAAGCAAGACGACATGCACAGAGTCGACCAGCCACTTGCTGTGCCTTTCTGGAATCCGGGCATAAAAAACCCGCCATGGTGGCGGGCAATGAATGTCGGGACAGCGACACCCAGGACAGGAAAGCGTTTGAGAAAGGGTTTTGCCACCAGGTCGTTCTAAAAGGGATGGTGGAGGGGCCCAAAGCCCTTGCTCAAGCGTTCTGCTCACTATCCAAGTGTCTCTACGTCTGGGATATTCCCTTTCGCTCTCCCTGAATTTCGGTAGTCACTGGCTTGCGCATCAGTGCCTACGCCTTCGATCGTCGGTGTATAGTAATTCAATCAGCGGCAATCAAATCACAGCGCTTCGATTGTTACGCAATGACAACTTGCGGCATGAAGTCGTGTGAACCGAGTCGTGTGAACCGTCAGCATCGAAAGCTCAGCGATGGTCAGCGTCGATATCGACTGCACCATGCACATCACTATCGGCAAACACATTGCCACGGCTGGTGATCAGAATGTCAGGATTTGCGGCGTAGCGCTTTTCGCTCTTCTGGTAATCACGCACTTCGCTGTGAATGCCGTGAGATTGAGCACTATTGAATCGCACGTTACTGCTGTCATCAGTGCTGATATCGGCACTGGCCAGACCGCTGATGGCGAGGGCAAACGCTGCCAGACCGTGAGTCATGAATGACTTGATCATCTTTCTATCCTCCGTTCATTTTCACTATCGAGTTGCCATGGAGTGACACATCATTGATCACTTCATGTACTGCGTATATCCAGGCGGGATATCTATCAGAGTTGATAACTGAAATTACCCACGTGAACAATTATCAAAGACCATCAACAAGCACTACCCACAAGGATGCGGCTTACGATGGCACGCTATTCAGGTTTTCCCATGGCGTGGCCCTTCTACGTCATCGTATGAGCCACGGGGCGTCGCTGCGCGGTATGACTCCCGACAGATACCGGCCATTTCAGGAAGGATCTGACTGTCGTTTCACTTCGCGACGAGATGTCTCCAGACTCTCAGTGACACTGCTAAGCGACTAGCTTTTTCACGTTCTGGGTCTTCGAGCTCTTACTATTACTACTTCCGTTCCGGCTGCTGCTCATGACGGCACCTGTCGCGGAGACGCTAGAGTCAATTGCTGCCATGCATGGTCACGAATCAGAGCGGGGCTCAGACAATCTGAATTAGACAACCTGGCTCAGACGCTTTCGCTCAGCGCATGCTGAACGCGAGTCGCGGAAACGCTCTTGCCAGCATCGTTGACGAATTGCTGGGCGTCGGACGCCAAGGTCTCGCGCTGACCTTCGATCACAACATCGTTCAAGGAGCTTTCGACACGGCCCGCAGCAACGCTCATGCCGGTATCGGCAAAGGTGGCTTGCTCGGCGGCGGCGGACTGAGCCTGGCCGTGGATGCTGGATTCGCTGAGCGCAGAGCGCACCTGAAGGTCAGCGACGCTGTCTGCAAAGGCAGCACCGGTGGCAGCAACGGAAAGCGCGGTGGCGGCGATGAGGGTATTGAGCAGTTTCATGAGATATCTCCAGTGAAATCTTTTGTCGGGTCAACTGGGCCAACCGGATCAACAACATCCACCAGGTCAGCCAGGTCGCAAGCAGGGTCTGTCTTGGGTGCCGTCAGCGTGACGGCGCGACGCATCAGGCGTTGTCGTTCAGGGCATGCTCGACACGTGACGCGGCAACGCTCTTGCCGGAATCATTGACGAACTGCTGGGTGTCGCGAGTGACCTGCGCCTGCTGGCCCTTGATGGTCTGGCTGTTCAGCGCCTGCTCGACACGGCTGGCTGCAACGCTCTTGCCTGCATCGGTGATGGCCTGCTGCTGAGTGGCTGACTGCTGGGCCTGACCGTGGATCACGGATTCACTGAGGTTGGCGCGAACCTGCTGGTCGGCAACGCTATCGGCATTGGCGACGCCAGTGGCGGTCACGGACAGGGCAACGGCGGCGATAAGGGCATTGAGGGTTTTCATGAGATGACTCCAGAAAAAGTGAATAGCGAATAGATAAAAAGGAGATCAGTACTGCTGTGGTCCTGGGGTCATGAATCAGGACCTTCAGACTCAGGCGTTGTCGTTCAGCGCATCTTCAAAGCGTGATGCCGCGACACTCTTGCCATTGTCGTTGCTCAGGCTCTGGCCGCGGGAGACGGCGTGCGTCTGTTCACCCTTGATGGTATCGGCGTTCAGGGACTGCTCGACACGGTTGGCAGCGGCACTCATGCCGGACTCGGCAGCATTCAGCTGCGTCGCGGCAGGCTGCGCCTGGCCGTGGATGACCTGTTCGCTCAGTGCGGCACGCACCTGGGCATCGGCAACACTTTCATCAGCGGTGGCAACGCCGGTGGCAGCAATGGAAATGGCAGCGGCGGCGATCAGGGAAGTCAGGGTTTTCATGATGATTCTCCAGAAATGGGCAAGGTCGAATGTCAGGTGAGGCGCTGTTCGGGGGTCACTGAGTTGTCAGCGTGACCACTCTGCTTCAGGCGTTGTCGCTGATGTGCTGCTGAACGCGACTGGCGGCGACGCTCTTGCCTTGATCATTGACGGTGGCGTTGGCCTGGGACACGGCAGCGGTATCGACACCGCGGATGTGGTCAGCATTGAGCGCCTGCTCAACGCGACCGGCAGCAACGCTCATGCCCGTTTCGGAGAAGCTCTGCTGGCTGGTGGCAGCCGGCTGAGTCTGGCCCATGATCTGCTGGCTGCTGATGGCGTTCTGGACGCGCACGGCAGCAGGGCTATCGTCGGCTGCGAATACGGAGGTGCTGGCAGTGGCGATGGCGACGGTAGCGATCAGAGTCTTGAGGGAAATGTTTTTCATGGTGTATCTCCTGGTCCTGGTGCGGATGCTTCCGCTTTGAGTCGTTGTCAGTCAGTGATGGAGTGGTTTGCTGACCCCTGTCCGGGCCCTGGCTTTCACTGACTGTGTTGCGTGCTGCGCTTCGATGATTAACAGACTAATGTTTATGCTGCGTTCAAACTAGCCGTGCAACTGGAAGCTCACTGTTTCTCTTTGAGCAACGCTACTGGAAACGAATTTCCTTCCGCAGCGCCTGACCCTCCTGCCCCTCTCATCACCAATAAAGCTATTGCAGCGGTTCTGTGAAAGACTTGTACAACATGGAGAGTGCAAGAATTTCTTGTTTGCGTGCTGGCCATCCCCTTGCGCGGCGCTTCGGCCTGGCAGATCACTATCGACGTTGGTTGAGGAAGACAGTGACTCACCCACCACCTTGGTCGAACATGCTGCACGCTGCAGGGTGTGTCTTGCTGTGCTGATGAGTTATACGTCGCCACAGCAGAACTGGATGCCACAAAAACAGTAAAATGCGTATTTTTCTTTTTGATTTGGCTGAGACGCCTGAAAACAGCGTCCAGCAGCAAGAAATTGTGCACATCAACCTTTACGAATATTTATTGACCGATTGTTCAGGGTGTGGATCTTGCCCCTCACACTGTCAGTCGATGACGCCTTGCCCACTGATGTCGAGTAGATTCATGTCGCTCGACAACCAAGAGCTCTAGGTCAATACCGCCTCATCGGCCCTGCATATTTGCTGCAACGTTGATGGAAGGCATTGTGAACCTCAGGAGCCGTGGGATATATCCCCGCACCGGAACAGGATTGATTCTCTCATAGAATCAATTCAGCGCTCTTCCAACCCGGACTGAAGCCGCCTCACTCCCCCACGCGAAGTAATCCCAACGTTTTCAATCGCTTAGGCGACCCACGCAACGATGTCAAAATGATGACAGCTCGGAGACAGCCGTCGCATTACCGGCGACGGACAGCAGAACGTGTAGGAAGACCGTCGAGAAAGCGGCGAGGCGGCGAGAAAGTGTCGTGTGAGCAGCGCAAGGCTGGCGCAAAGGGTGGCGTAATAACTGGCGTAAAGAGTGGCAAGTGAGGAAAAGGAGCGAGAAGACAGAGGAGTAAAGAATGGGAGTAGAGAAGGGAATATTGAAGGGAGTAGATAGAGGGAGAGAAAAAGCGCCTGCGTGACACCACGGCCGGCAAGCAGCACTCGGCTCGGTTCACACAGAGCCAGGCTCTAACAGTACCACGCATTATCGACCGTCATCGGACGTGGGATACACTTATGTCATGCCTATCGAGCCCGAAGCCCCGCCCCATGCATCGCCAGGTGCAGCCGAGTCATCGCCCCCTTTTGCCCAATGGGGGGACTCCCCCTGTGCGACCGGCTGCGACCTGCGCCGCGACTGCACGCACTACAGTCACCCGCGCGTCAGGGATATCGCCTGGCTTCTGAGTGCCCCGGACCTCTTGCAGCTTGCGCGTTATCCGCGCCCGTCCCTGGCGGCACTCGGGCTGGAGGATGATCGCGTCCGCCACCGCTGGCTGATGACACTGGAGCAGGCACCCCACGCGCTCGAGGCCGCCGTGAATGAGCGCCGCCACTACCGCCTGGGCCACTACCACGAGCTGCTCTGGCAATTCGTGCTGGCACACGCACCCGGCAGTCGCCTGCTGGCCAACAACCTCAGGATTTCCCAGGGCAAGATCACGCTGGGCGAGCTGGACATGCTCTATCTGGCGGCGCGAGACACGGCGCCCACGCACCTGGAGGTCGCGATCAAGTTCTATCTCGGCCTGCCCGAAGGCCCTGAAGCGGCCGACAGTCCGGCACGCTGGATAGGCCCCGGCGGCGCCGACAGCCTCGCCATCAAGTATCAGCGCAGCCTTAAGCATCAATTGCCCCTCGCCTATACCGAGCGCGGACAGCAGACGATAAGCCAGGCACTGGCCAGACAAGCACTGACCAGACAGGCACTGGCCAGACAGGCAGGCGCGAGCGAGACGAACTCACCGCTGGCAGAAGATCCACCTGCCCCGCTGCTTGCAGGCCAGCAACTGGCATTGCCCGGTTGCCTGTTTCGCCCCTGGCAGCCAGACCAGGCGCCTGCCGACTGGCTGCCCCCGCCCCGCCATTGCCATCCCGAGAGTGCGCGCCAGGCCGGCTGGTGGATAAGCGTCAGCCAGTTTGCTGCCTTCTGTCAGACCCTCGAGGCCTCCCCGATGCATGGTGGCCCGCTGCTGGGCTGCGTCAGGGAAAAACCTGCCTGGCTGGCCGCCCCGCCCGTGGCGTCGCTACAACCATGGCATGAACTGGACCGCTGGCTGCGCGATCACTTCGTACTACCTGCCGCCGCTGACGACCTCAGGCCGGACGAACCGGTTCAGCAAGACGAGGCGGCTCAGCGGCACAGCCGCCAGCGCACGCATCAACACCCCCGCCAGCTGTGGTTGGAGCGCAGCGTGGCGGCGCCTGCCGGCGAGCCGACCACCACCAGCTCACCCCGCCAGCAATGGCGCATCTTCGTGGTGTCGGACGACTGGCCGAGCTTCATTCCACTACCACCCCCAGCGTCTGCCGCGCAGTGAGACTGCCGCATAGCTTGCTGGTGGCTTTGTCTTGCTACGTGAAATCAACGATAATGCGCCGCGTCAGATCAGGGTGGCGACAATCCGTCAACCTGATCTCGCCATTCGGCCCGCGCGCAACACTACCCCGCTGCTCCCGGGTCTGCTGGTGACCCACCCCTGTCGCTAGCCAACGGCTTCTCGGCACGTCTTCTTGCCTGACCGACCACCTCATCGGTCACCTGATGACGCCTGCTGCAACGCATCTGCTGAATCCGTAGGACGTCATAGTGAAAACACGACTTTCCAGCCTCGATATCGTGGCGCTGGGCTTCATGACCTTTGCCCTCTTTCTGGGCGCAGGCAATATCATCTTCCCGCCTCAGGTGGGCCAGGGCGCGGGTGCCGAATTCTGGCCGGCGGCACTGGGCTTTCTGGCCACCGGTGTCGGCATGCCGCTGGCCGGTATCGTCGCGGTGGCCGTGATCGGCGGCGGCCTCGACAAGATCACCTCGCCGTTGCCCAAGTGGGCGGCCGCGGCCTTCGGCGTCGCCATCTACCTGTCCATCGGGCCGATGTTCGCGATTCCGCGCACCGGCACCGTGGCCTTCGAGATGGGCATGCGTCCCTTCATCGACATGTCGGCACAGAGCGGTCTGGCCCTGCATTCGGTGCTGTTCTTCGGCATCGCCACGCTGATCGCGCTGAGCCCGGGCAAGTTGATGGATGTGGTCGGCAAGTGGCTGACGCCGCTGTTGATCGCGCTGCTGGCGCTGATCGCGCTGTTCACCATCATCGACCCGCAGGGGCCGCTGGGGCCGGTGAGCCCCGAGTGGGCCGAGGCGCCGTTCATGACCGGCTTCCAGCAGGGCTACCTGACCATGGATGCGCTGGCCTCGATGGTGTTCGGCATCCTGATCGTCTCGGCGATCAAGGCACGCGGCATCACCGCGACCGCTGACGTGACCCGCTACACCCTGTGGGCCGGCGCCATCGCCGCCATCTGTCTGGCCGCCGTCTATCTGCCGCTGACCTACATGGGCGCCACCAGCCATGCACTGGTCAGCGAAGCCGCCAAGGGCGAGCTGATCCCGGTCTACGTCGAGGCACTGTTCGGCGATGCCGGCAAGCTGATCCTGGCGCTGGTCATCACCCTGGCGTGTCTGACCACCGCGGTGGGCCTGTTGACCTCCTGCGGCGAGTTCTTCCACCGCCTGCTGCCGAGCGTGCCCTACCGCCTGCTGGTGATCGTGATGGCCGTGGCCTCGGCGTTGATCGCCAATCTTGGCCTCTCGACCCTGATCAACGTCTCGATTCCGGTACTGGTGACGCTCTATCCGCTGGTGCTGGTGCTGACGCTGCTGTCCTACCTGCGTCCGCGCCTGCACGATGCGCCGCGCGTGTTCGCCTGGACTCTGGGCCTGACGCTGCTGGTCAGCCTGCTGGATGGCTTCGAAGCCAGTGGCATCGACTCGCTGATGGCCATCTCGCACCGCATCGAGCCGCTGCTCCCGCTGGCCTCGATGAATCTGGGCTGGCTGGCGCCGGCGCTGGCGGGGCTGATCATCGGCATGCTGGCCAGCCGTCGTGATCAAACGAACCTGGACCCGGTACTGGCCGCCGAGGACTGAGGCTCACGCCAATCCGTCACCTAGCGTTGCCAGAAACGCGAAAGCCCGCCTCTCCAAAGAGAGGCGGGCTTTTTGTTGCCACACGGCAGGTGGCAGGCGACCGTCAGCGCGGCGTGGTGCGCGACAGGCCCAGCTGAGCCAGGGTGGCGTCATCCAGCCCCTGCACGGCCTCGACGCCGCTCAGCGTCGTGAAGTAGTCCGGCGTCAGGAAGTCACGCCCGCCCAGCAGGTGCTCCAGGTATTCGCGTGCCGGCTTGAGGCCCTCGGCGGTGCGCTCGGGCAGCGCCACATACACCCAGGCGTCGATCACGCCTTCGCGGGTGACGATGGGATGAAGGAAACGCTCATATTCATGCGGGCGGCCTTCGAAGGGGTCCATCAGCGTGATCTGCTCGGCCTCGAGCAGCTCGTACAGCACGCCTTCGACGCGCTCGCCCGACGCAGGCTGCACGTTGGCATGCGCGATACCCTCGACCCGGGAGGCCTTGTCGAAACTCAGGCGATGCGCTTCCAGCCAACCATGCACGGCCCGTCGCGTCTCGCCGATGCGTGCCACGACACGCGCCGGATTCATGTTGCTGCCGTAGGCGAAGTAATAGGCCATGCAAGCTCCTGACAGTTGTCTCGAGGCGCAATGCGAGAGCATCACGCGCGAAAGGCTCAGTGGAAAGTGTCGGGCAGAGGAGGCTCAGTGCGAGATGAGCCTCCCTACCAGACAATCAGTGAGTCGTGACCAGCGTGTCGATCTCGCGAACCACTTCCGTCATCGCCACGCGGCGCTCGGGGCGGGCATCCTTCAGCCAGGCCTCGATGGCAGGTGCCACTTCACACTTGACGGGGAACGGCGCACGGGCGTCGCACAGCGCATCCAGGCGGGCGATGAACACGAAGCGCAGCCACTGGCCCATGTCCATGCGATCGACACAGAATGGCTCCGCACTCATGAAGGCCTGCGGGGATGGCGTGTCCATGCGCCACAGGTCGGCAGCCTTCATGGTCGCTTCCAGACGTGCCAGCAGCGCGCGCAGTTCGTCGTAGGGATTGCCGGCGATCTCGCCGTCCCGGGGTTGTTCAGTCGGATTCATGCGACCTCCGTCAAATCATGCAGGGTTCATTCACGCTATTATCCCGATGATGCTCACCGAAGGCCAGGAGGCCGCATGGCAGACACGCTGTTCAATGATGTGATGATACTGCTGGGAGCCTCGGTAGTGGCCGCGGCGCTGTTCCGCCGCCTGCATCTGCCGCCGGTACTGGCCTATCTGGCGGTCGGCTTTCTGGTCGGCCCTCATCTGGCGGGCTGGATCGGTCGCCCGGAAGAACTCGCCTTCCTGTCGGAATTCGGGCTGGTATTTCTGCTCTTCTCGCTCGGCCTCGAATTCTCGGTGCCGCGCATGCGCGCGCTCAAGACCACGGTGTTCGGGCTGGGTGCCTGTCAGGTGGCGGTATGCAGTGGCCTGTTCTGGGCGCTGGGCTCGGCGCTTGGCCTGTCACCAGCGGCGGCGCTGGTCGCGGCCGGCGCGCTGGGGCTTTCCTCCACCGCCATCGTCACGCGGGAACTGGCGCGCTGGAATGAGCTGGACAGCCCCCACGGCCACGCCGCCGTGGGCGTGCTGCTGTTCCAGGATCTCGCCGCCCTGCTGTTCCTGATCCTGATTCCGGCCATGGCCGGTGATGGCAGCCGGCTGCTCAGTGACCTGGGCCTGATGCTCATCAAGGGGCTGGGGCTGGTGGCGGTGATGCTGATGATCGGCAAGTGGGTGCTGCCGTTGGTGTTCCAGGAAATCTCGCGCGCGCGCTCGGAAGAGCTGTTCGTGCTCACCGTGCTGCTGGTGGCGCTGTTTTCCGCCTGGCTGACCCACAGCCTGCACCTGTCGATGGCGCTGGGCGCCTTCCTGGCCGGGATGATGCTGGGCGAGAGCCACTTCCGCCATCAGATCGAGGCCGACATCCGGCCCTTCCGCGACATCCTGCTGGGGCTGTTCTTCGTCTCGGTGGGCATGTTGCTGGACCCGCAGGTGTTGCTGGCCCAGTGGTATTGGGTCGTCATCGGCGTGGCCTGCCTGCTGGCGACCAAGGCACTGCTGATCACCGGACTGGCGCGCCTCTCCGGCCGCCCGCTGGACAGCGCGCTGCGCACTGGTCTGGTGCTGTCCCAGGGCGGCGAATTCGGCTTCGCGCTGCTGGCACTGGCCAGTCAGCAACGCCTGATGGACAACGAGACCGTGGGCCTGGTGGTGGCGATCATCATCGGCTCGCTGGTGGTCACGCCGAGCCTGATTCGCCACAACCAGCAACTGACGCGTCGCCTGTGCCGCTCCACCACGCCCACCCAGGAGAACCCGCACACCACCGCGGAGCTGAGCGCCGCCACCGCCCCGCTCAGCGGCCATGTCATCGTGTGCGGCTTCGGGCGTGTCGGCCAGACGGTGGGGAGATTTCTCACGCAGGAGAAGCTTGAGTGGATCGCCATCGATGCCGACCCCATCCGCGTCCACGAGGCCGCCAGCGCCGGTGAGCCGGTGGTGTTCGGCGATGCGCAGCGTCTGGAAATCCTGCGCGCACTCGGTATCGAGCGCGCCCGTCAGGTGGTGATCACCGTCAATCAGCTCTCGCATGCGCTGGCCATACTGCGTTCCATCCAGCCGCTGGAACTCGAGAACCTCAAGGTGCTGGTGCGCACCCAGGATGACGCGGACCTCGAGACCTACAAGGCTGCCGGGGCCACCGAGGTGATTCCCGAGGTGCTCGAGGGCTCGCTGATGCTGGTCTCGCATGTGCTGGTCAATCTCGAGGTGCCCTTCCGACGCGTGGCGCGCTCGATCCAGAATGCACGTGAGGCGCGCTACAGCATGCTGCATGGCTATTTCCATGGACAGCAGTCCCAGCTGACCGACAAACGCGGCAACCCGCTGCTGCGGCGTCATCCGCTGACGCTGACCGCCGATGCCTGGGCCTGTGGCCGACGGCTGGACGACATCGCCTTGCCGGAAGTGTGTGGCATTCTCGTCTCACGCGTGGTGCGCGCCAGTGGCGAGAACCTGGAAGAACCCACCGGCGACCTGATGCTGGCGTGTGGCGATACACTGGTATTATCGGGATTGGCTGATCATATTGAAGAGGCGGAAACCCGCCTGCTGACCGGCTGACAGGCCTTGAGCGGCAGGCGACATCCAAAGACTCCGCCGCCTGCTGTACCGCCGCCAGCAACCGTGCTGGCGTGCGGGAGGGAGAGCGTCACAGAGAGTCAGCTCGGATGAATAGACTGATGAGCATACTGAAGGGATCGACATGTCAGGGGGCACGGCCCTGCATGGGAGATAGCCCCCATCACCAGGAGGCAATACACATGGAAAGCGCAGGCGTACACAACTACATGGAGCAGCTGGTGCTCGACCAGCTGCGCTTGCACCCCGATAGCCACACCATGGATGTCGACAGCCGCGAAGACGTGGCCTGCATCGCGCTCAATCAGCTGGCGCCCCGCTATATCCGCCATGACGTCGACATGGCGTTCTACATGGCGCCCGCCGAGCAGGAGCTGCTGGAAGAGCGCGTCTCGATGGCGCTTCAGGAAGCCTTCGACAAGGTGCGTTCGATGCCCCGCCACGGCTAGCCACCACTTGCGCCCCTATGATCCTAGACCCTATGAAAGGTCGCCCTGAACGCGCCCGGCAACATCAGAAGCGGATCAATGATCACCGCCAGAGAAACGACAACGGCCACCGCGATGGATATCACGGTGGCCGTTGTGTCTGTCGCAGGTGCTGCCCGAGGCGTTATCTCACGTGACCTGAGGGTCATGACCTCAACCGAGCAATATCAGATGCCCTCGGCGCACTGTGGCGGCACCTCATCCAGCACCTTGCGCAGGAAGGCGCGCGTGCGGTCATCCTTCGGCGCACTGAACAGCTGGCTCGGCGGCCCCTGCTCGACGATACGCCCACCTTCCATGAAGATGACGCGGTCGGCGACTTCCCGCGCGAACTGCATCTCGTGGGTGACCACGATCATGGTCTGGCGCTCGACCGCCAGCTGCTTCATCAGCTCCAGCACCTCATCGACCCATTCCGGGTCCAGCGCCGAGGTCGGCTCATCGAACAGGATCACCTCGGCCTGGGCGGCCATGGCGCGCCCGATGCCGATACGCTGTTGCTGACCGCCGGACAGAGCCGCCGGGAAGGCGTCCGCCTTCTCGCTCATTCCGATACGCTCGAGAATCTCGCGCGCTCGCTGATGCGCCTTGGCCTTGGGCCAGCCGTTGACGACGATCAGGCCCTCGGCAATGTTCTCCAGCGCCGTCTTGTTGGCGAACAGCGCATAGTTCTGGAACACGAAGGCACTGCTGCGACGCAGGCCCAGTATGTCCTGACGGCTGGCATGCGTGGCCTCGACCTTGCGCTCACCGATCTGGATCTCGCCGGCATCGGGCTGCTCGAGGAAGTTGATGCAACGCAGCAGTGTCGACTTGCCGGTGCCTGAAGGGCCGATGACGACGATGATCTCACCCTGCTTCACTTCCAGAGTGATGCCATCGAGCACCGCCTGCCCGCCGAATTTCTTGATCAGGTTTCTGACTGCAATCATCGCTGATAGGCCTTGTTGAGACGTTTCTCCATCCAGCGCTGCACGAAGGACAGCCCTTCCACCATCACCCAGTAGACGATGGCCACCATGATGAAGGATTCAAAATACAGGAAGCTGCTGGCGGCTTCCTTCTGAGTCGCGCCCATCAACTCGGTCACCCCCAGCGTGAAGGCCAGCGACGTGGACTTGATCATGTCCACGAAGTAGTTCATCAGCGTGGGAGCCGCCACCCGGGCCGCCTGAGGCAGCACGATGCGCCGCATCAGCTGGACATTGGTCATGCCGATCGACAGCGCCGCTTCGGTCTGGCTGCGATCGACTCCGACGATGGCGGCGCGGATGGACTCGGCCATGTAAGCCGCGAAATGCAGCGTCAGGCCGAGAATCGTCGCGGTGACGCCATCGATCTGGGTCAGGAACGCCATCACCTGCGGCAGGCCGTAATAGAACAGGAACAACTGCACCAGCAGCGGTGTGCCACGGAAGAAGGAGATGAACACGATGGTCAGCGCATTCAGCACCGGCACCTTGAGCACCCGCACCACCGCCAACAGCGAGGCCAGCACCAGCGCGGCCAGCATGCCGATACAGGCCATCTTGAGTGTCAGTGGCAGGTATTTGAGCATGACCGGCAACAGGCCAAGCATGTAATCGATATTGAGAATATCCATTCGTCATCCGGACAGACTGAGGGCTTGGCTGAGAGTCTGGAAAGACACCCATCGACATGACGACAACGGGGCGACGGTCAAGCCGTCACCCCGTTGTCACCTGACTTCCTTGCATGCGCCTTGTATCAGGGCGCAGCGGGCATTGTTCAAGGCGTGGTGATGTCGTTGCCGAACCACTTGTTGGAAATCTCGGCCAGACGGCCATTTTCCTTGAGCTCGGTCAGAGCGGCATCCACCTGGTCACGCTTGGCCTCGCCTTCGGCGTCCTTGCGGAACGGCAGTGCATTCTCGAGACGCGAGAACGGCTTGCCCGCCAGCTCCAGCGGCAGCGGGGTCTTCTGGATCACCTGACTTGCGCTGACGCGGTCCATCACGAAGGCATCGACACGCCCCAGAGCGGTGTCCTGCTCGATGTTGGACTCATAGGTCTTGATGTCGATCTGGTCGGCGTAGGGCAGCTCTTTCATCAGCGCTTCGTAGTTGGAGCCCAGATTGACCGCCACGCTGTGACCCTTGAGGGACTCGACACCGGTGATCTCGTCATTGCCGCGACGCTTGACCACCTGAGCCCCGTCGTAGACGTAAGGCTGAGTGAAGGCGAACTTGGCCTTGCGTGCGTCGGTGATGGTGATCTGGTTGGCCACGGTATCGATGCGGCCGGCTTCCAGTGCGCCGATCAGGCCGGAGAAGCTCATGGTCACGAATTCGACATCATCGCCGGTGATCTCGCCGACGGCGTTGAGGACATCCACCTCAAAGCCCTGCAGCTTGTCCTGCTTGACGAAGGTAAACGGGAAATAGCCGCCCGACATGCCGACCTTGAGGGTGTCAGCCTGTGCCGCCAGGCTGCCCAGAGTGGTCGCGCCCAGCGCGGCAGCCATCACGGCGCCCTTGAGAGCGGTAGAAGAGAAGACAGCTGCGAGCGAACGTGATTGGCGCATGGGATTCCTCGTGGATCGCAAGACTGGGCCTTTACCGCCGGACTGGTGCCGATATCCCATGGGTAATGGATAGCGAGGCGACAGAACAGGTATAAGCACAGCCTTTTATATGTGATTTGGTTGTATAGGATAACGGGGCTGACCCGCATTCCCAATCATTTCATCCCTTAAGTACATAACCATAAGGAATAAGACAGCAATTCTGTCAATGGTCGCGATTCTAGCACGCCTGTCTTGGCGGGCCAGTGATGCCGTCTGGGCTAGCTGCAGCGCTGGATGTCAGCCTGACGACAAGCGGATGACAGTTATTCACGCCATCCGTGGACGATGCTGTGGATAACCCGTCTTGGTCACGCTGCAAGCCGCGCCAGCCGTGGGATGACGAAAATTGATCAAAAAATCATCAACCTGCAAAACGCGCAGCGGCGCTTGAGGTACCGCGTCATCTGTCAAGCCATCACGGGCCGAAAGAGCGGCCATAATAGACATAGGTCGCTCTCTTCCCTCTGGCCATCATCACACGCCAGCGGGTGGCATGACAGCCGGTGAATCGCTAAAGTCGCTGCCATTCCAGACATGCTCAGGCACATGTCACGCGCCGGCAGCTGTCACTCAACGACACGTGCCGCGCCTGGCAATGGTGCTCGACAAGACTCCTTTTTCCGTTCTCCACCACGCCAAGGCGTGGCGGAGACACAGCCGTGGTGAGCCTCATGACTCCTCTCTCTTCCTTGAGCAACTTCTTCACACGCACCGGCGCCGAGCTGCACCTTTATCACCTGGGTCGCACCCTGGCCCCGCTCAGCCTTGAGCAACTGGAAGCCTTCGAGACCGAACAGCAGCCGTGGGAGCAGCCCTTCAAGGGCCAGGCACGCTTGGCATGCGTGTTCCGTCCGGCCGGACTCGACGATCCGCTGGTGTGGTTTCTGGCCCTGCCACTGGATGAGGAAGGTCGTCTGTCTCCCGCGCAACGCGACGCCTTCCTCGAGCGCTTGATCACGACGCTGGGTCAGACGGCACTGACCGTCGGCCGGCCTGATCTCCAGCAGGCCGAGGCCGGCAAGATCGACAACCTGATGCAGGACAATCCGCTGGCCTTCACGCCGGACGACAGCCTGCGCGCCATGCTGCACGCCCGCGCCAGCCTCGATTGCGACCGCCCTGCCAGCCAGTACTACGAGCTCTCCGAGCAGTATCTCACCGCCCAGCTACCGCTGGATGACTGGCCGTCACTCGGTCTGCAGGGCATCGCCGACGTGCTGACACGGCGCGGCGAGCTGTCCAGCGAGCTTGCGGCCGCCTTCGTGCAGCGTCTGGCTGACCTGCCGGATACACCGCTGCGCGCCATCGCGCTGTGTCTGGAGCAGGCACCGCCCGCCCATTCCCAGCTGGCCGCCCCACTGCCGGAGGAATACGAGACCGAGCTGCTCTCCGCCCTGATCGCACGTGGCCAGGCTGCACGTGACCTGGGGGATCTGGAGACGCTGTGCGCCTGCCTGCGGGCCGCCGGCGCCAGCCCACGGCCTGCGGCGGCGGAGTGGATCGATGCCCTGCTGGCCGACGACGAGGCCGTCAATGTCGACGTGCTGGTCGCGATCGCTGCGCGCGGCTACGCCCATCTGGAAGATGCCAAACGTCTGCCGGCCTTCCTGACCCGCCTGGCCAGTTGCCCGCAGGCCAACTTCGCCGCCTTGGCACGCGACCTCGCCCTGATTCCGCGTCTGCGCCTGCCGGTGCTGATGACGCTGCGCAATGCAAGCGCGGACAGCCCGCTGGGTCAGGCGCTTGCCGCCCTGACCCGCCAAGCCGATACCGGCAATCCTGCCCCGCGTCATTGACGCCGGGCATGCCCGCAGGTGACAGTGCTTGAGATCATGCGCTTAACCCACGACACTCGAACAGACACTTGATCGGACACTTGCTCAAGGCATGGCATCGGGGCTGATCAGCACCGGTGAACAGGGCGCGCGGCAACGCGCCACCGGCACGACGTCACCCGCGCCTGTGACCGTGGGGGACTTGCCCGACGCCCGCAAGAGAGGCGTCTGGCGGCGATGAAAGCGCGCCATCACCGCGTGCCATGACCGCGTGCCATGACCGCGTGCCCTGGGCGGTTTTGCCGGGTGCAGTCAGCGCCACCGTCATATCCCGCTGCGTGACGCGAAAAAAGAGGCTTCAGCAAGGATTGCTGTCAGTGCGTCAAGTGACTATGCTGCGCGCCCGCCTGGCCATTACCCCGCCAGGCCGGCAACGCACATTACGCTGTGCCGCGCCTGCCCGGTGTCTTCATGCCGTGAGCCGCTGCCCGCTTCGCTCACGCCCTCTGATTCAGGAAGAAACATGTCGCATCACAAGCACATTTCGCGTCATCACATCGACAAGGCACCGCCCCTCGATCTCAAGACACTGAATCATGACCTGCTGGGCTTTCGCCCGCGTGGCGTGGTGGGTCGGCGTGAGTTGATCGAGCTGCCGGAGCTCAAGCTGCACCTCAATGCCAAGATCGACACCGGTGCGCATTCCAGTGCGCTGCATGCCGAGAGTATCGAGGTCTTCGAGCAGCACGATGATCTGTGGGTTCGCTTCATCACCCGGACCGGCGGTAGCGACTCCCCGCCGCATACGATCGAGACGCCGGTGCATGATCGCCGCCGCGTGCGCTCATCCAATGGTCAGGCCGAGTGGCGCTACGCGATCCGCTCGCGCATGAAGCTGGCCGGGCTCGACTACGATATCGACATGACGCTGGTGGACCGCTCCCAGATGCGTCACCCCATTCTGCTGGGGCGCCGTGCCCTGCGTCGCCTGCTGGTCGCACCGGGCGCCGCCTATCTGCACGGCGAACCCTGACGGTATCGGCCGTGCGCGCGGCGGCATGCTGCGGCATCTCGCCTCAAGACGCTGGCGCCGGTGCCACCTGCTATCGCGTAACGCCTCGAGACAGTAAAGGCCTCACCGACGAACACCACGCCTCCTGACGGGCTTCACGTCAGTCGTCTTCTGATTCATTCCCATCTCTGTTTGGCCCATTCGGCTCCGGAGGATTTCATGCATATCGGTATCCTGTCGCGTAACTCACGCCTCTACTCCACCCGTCGCCTGATCGAGGCCGCCGAGGCACGTGGCCACACCGCGCGCGTGGTGGACACGCTGCGTTGCTACATGAATATCGCCTCGCACCGCCCGTCCATCCATTACAAGGGCGCCGAGATCGAGCACTTCGATGCCGTCGTGCCGCGCATCGGTGCCTCCGTCACCTTCTATGGCTGCGCCGTGCTGCGCCAGTTCGAGATGATGGGCACCTACGTGGTCAATGATTCCGTGGCCATCTCCCGCTCACGCGACAAGCTGCGCTCCCTGCAGCTGCTGTCGCGCAAGGGGCTGGGCCTGCCGGTCACCGGCTTCGCGCATTCGCCGGATGACATCCCCGACCTGATCACCATGGTCAAGGGTGCGCCGCTGGTCATCAAGCTGCTGGAAGGCACCCAGGGCATCGGCGTGGTACTCGCCGAGACCAACCAGGCCGCCGAGAGCGTGATCCAGGCCTTCATGGGCATGAAAGCCAACATCATGGTGCAGGAATACATCAAGGAAGCGCGTGGCGCCGACATCCGCTGCCTGGTGGTGGGTGACAAGGTGGTGGCGTCAATGAAGCGTCAGGCGGCCGATGGCGAGTTCCGCTCCAACCTGCACCGTGGCGGCACCGCGAGCGAGATCCGCATCACGCCGGAAGAGCGCTCCACCGCCATTCGCGCCGCCAAGGCCATGGGCCTGTCCGTCGCCGGTGTCGACCTGCTGCGCGCCAATCATGGCCCGGTGATCATGGAAGTGAACTCCTCGCCGGGCCTGCAGGGTATCGAGACGGCCACCGGCAAGGACATCGCCGGTCTGATCATCGATCACATCGCCAAGTCCGCCGCGCCGGCCAAGAAGATTCCGCCCAAGCCCAAGGGCTGAGGGCTGAGGACTTAACGCGCAACGCTCGACCAAGGGGGCAGGTCTTCATGACGGCACACCTGGCGTCTCTGGGTCTGATGGCCGCGTGTGGACAAGCGGGAGCGATGGAAACAGGGCAAGGACAGCGTCTGAAGGCAACGATGATCGTCACCAGAACGTCATTGTATTGTCGTAAACTGCAGGGATTGACAGTGCGGGAATAAATATCCTGACTTTCTGCCCTTCAGGGGTAGAAAAACACTGTTTTCACCCGCACAATCTCTTCTGACGGAGGAGGTGACCGCCCATGTTTCTCGACAATCGCCAGGTGGCGATGGATAGCGTCCAGGAAGCCCTGGCAGACAGTCTTGATTATTTCGAGGATAACGCCGAACGGCTGCGTCCCGCGCTCCTGGAGGCCTTCGAGCCCTTCTATGCGAGCCGTGTCGAGCTCAAACAGGCCCTGGAAGTCGAGACACGCAAGCATCTGAGCCTGATGCCGCGCGACGCCGATGTCGAGCGCGATGACTACATGTGGCTGTGGAGTCGCCTGAAGAGCATCGTCGGCAATGACAATCAGGTGCTGATCAACGAGCTGCTCGAACAGGAACGCGTCCTGATGCAGGCCTGCTCGACCGCCTTCACGCATCCGCTGCCTGACAGCATGGAGAAGGTACTGGAAGGCATCTTCCACAACTGCCGCCATCTGATCCGCGAGCTGTACCGTCACCAGACAGGTCAGGCCGCCCGCCGCCGCGCCGGCTAGCCATATATCCGCCGCCAGGCCGTGAACGCAAGACGCCCCGCCTTCCAAAGGAAGTGCGGGGCGTCTTCGTGTTGACCCTGTGCGTCTGGCGAAGCCGACACGCGGCTAGTTCGCATCAGATCTGACAGGCAGCCACTGGAGCAGTGCCTGCTTCACCTCGGGCAGACTGGCCAGCAGGCTTGCCTGTGCCTGACACGCGAGGGCATGCGAGTCCGGCGTGTCGGCAGCATTCTCTGCATCCGCCACATCACGACTGGCAGTGGCCTGCTGCCCTACTCCGGCAGCCACCGAGTCCGCCGCCGGTGACACGGGCTTGTCCAAGGAGTGAGATGATGAGGGCTGCGATGATGAGTGCGATGACAAGACCGGCGTCGGCAGCGTCTCCTGCGGCCCGAGAAAGCGCGGCTTGCGCCCCCACAGGTAAAGGTCTCCCACTGTCGCCGCACGGGCCAGCCACTCGCGCAGCATCAGCTTGAGCCCCGGCGGCTGGCGTTCGGAGATGGCCGGGCAACCCACTGCCTCCAGGCCCAGTGCATCGGCGATGAACAGTGCACGCGGCAAATGCCACGGCTGGGTGACCAGCACCGCCTCATCGACACCGAAGACCTTGTGCGCTCGCACGAGGGTATCGAAGGTGGAGAAGCCCGCGTAATCGAGCGTCATGAACTCCTGCGGCACGTTGCGTGCTCGCAGGTCACGCCACATGGTCATCGGCTCATTGTAGTAACGCGTGCGGTTGTCCCCCGAGAGCAGCAGGTTGGAGACGCGGCGCAGGCGGTAGAGCTGGGCGGCGGTATCGAGACGTGCCTGATAGTGTGGATTGCTGCCCCCGCCCACCAGGCCGTGTGAGGTGCCGAACACGATCCCCACCTCACGGCTCTGGCAGGTCAGCGGTGACGTGGCAATGCGATCGTGCGTTGCCATCACGACCCAGAGGTTGAGCCCGACCACCGCCATTGCACCGGCGGCCAGTAGACCGACGATGGTCCAGCCAGCCCGCATGATCACTCGCTGCATCTCTTCCCCACGCCCATCCCTGCCTGTCTTTCCTGCCAGTAGCGTCACATCATGCAGGCATGAGCGATCAGCCTACCCAAGCGGCCGAGGCTCTGCCAGCACTGACTGCTCCCGGCCACGCATGCGGGTGACTCCGCTCAGTCTTCCTGCACCATTACTGCCTTGACGCTGACTGGCACCTGGGTCGCGATGTTGCCAAGCCCGGCCAGGTCACGCAGGGTGCGAATGCCATCGACCAGCGCGAACTGCTCAGCATCGACCATTACAGGCGTGAGGGTCTGCACCAGCCAGCGGTCGCCGCGCAGGCGCGTCACCTGCAGGCTCATCGGCAGGTTCTGGGTATTGTCGTGCAGCGTCAGCTGACCTTCGACATCCACCTTCTGAGTGTCGCCCGACTCCATCACCTTGAGGGTCGGCATGTCGAGACTGGCGGTCATCACGGCCAACGGATAGGTGCCGGACTCGAACAGCTTCTCGCTGACGCGCTGGTCACGAATGTCGATGCCGGTACTGGCCGAGTCGAGGTCGATCTCCACCGACAGCTGACCGGCGTCATTGACGCGCGCCCGCCAGGAGGTGAAAGCATTCGTCTCGACGGTGCTGGCGCCCGACTTGGCCATCTTGGTGGTCTGGAAGCTCAGCTGTGACACATCACCATCCAGCTTCCAGGCGGCCTGCGCGCTGGCAGCGCTACTCAGAATCAGGGTGGCGGTCAGGGTGCGCAGCGCAGTCTGGAATCGCATTGGGGAGTCTTCCTTGAGGCAGGTGATACGGGAAACCGTCAAACGGACGTGCCGCCGCGACCCGAGGCAGTAACTTGCCCGGACGCTCAGCAACGTGAATTGGATAGCCGGATGGACGAGAGGTTCCCGCCCATCCAGTTTCGTTTGCTGCATCTCCCCCGAGTATCGATGCGACCGGTAACGGTCACATCATGGAGGACAGGCAGCAAGGCGCGCCCGGGGCTCAGAACATGCCCAGCTCCAGGCGCGCCTCTTCACTCATCATCTCGCGCGACCAGGGCGGCGAGAACACGATCTCGACGTGGACCTTGGAGACATCCTCGGCGCCGAGAATCTTGCGCTTGGCATCTTCGGCAATCACGTTGCCCATGCCGCAGCCCGGCGCGGTCAAGGTCATCTTGAGATTGACCATCTTCTCGCCACTGATCAGGGTGTCGATACGACAGCCATAGACCAGCCCCAGCTCGACGATGTCGACCGGGATCTCGGGGTCGAAGCAGGTGCGCAGCTGGGCCCAGACGAAGGCCTCGATATCGGCATCGCTCTGGCCGGCCGGCAGATGCGGACGCGGCACGGCGTCCAGCCCCAGCGCATCGAGACTGAAACTCTCGATCAGGTACATGCGACCCTCGAAGGCTACGCTGACCGTCCCGCCCTTGGCCTGCATGACCTCGACAACGGCGTCTTCCTTCAATGTCACCGACTTGCCGAACGGTACCGAGATACCCTCCACGTCCCGCTGCAACGGCATCTTCTGGCCCTTGCCGAGGCTGGCCAGCTGGTCTTCGGTGTGGCTCATGCCCTCTCCTTGCCGATCCGCATGACCGGCATGCGGATCGTGAATTCTGGTGGTTCACTCGAGTCGTACGGGTGACGACATCCCCTGGCAAGGGCCGATACCAATGAGGCCCGCCATGCGCGAGCCTCATCGATCAGCGCCCGTCAGGGGCACCGCAGGGGGTGCTCAGCGCACCATGGTCAGCACACGCTGCAGGGCATCGACGAACATGTCGATCTCTTCCGGCGTGTTGTAGGCCGCGAAGGAGGCCCGACAGGTGGCATCGACACCGAAGCGGCGCAGCACCGGCTGAGCGCAATGGTGGCCGGTACGGATGGCCACCCCAAGCTGGTCGATCAGCAACCCGATGTCCTGCGCGTGGGCACCATCGACCACGAAGGAGATCGCGCCCGCCTTGTGCGGTGAGTTGCCGATGATGCGCAGGCCATCCACCTCTCCCATGCGCTGAGTGGCATGCGTCATCAGCTGCTGTTCCCAGCGCGTGATCAGCCCCATGTGGGTGCAGTCCAGCCAGTCGATGGCCTTGCCCAGTCCGATGACCTCGGCGATGGGTGGCGTGCCGGCCTCGAACTTGTGCGGCAGGTCCGCGAACAGGGTGCCATTCTCGAACGACACGGTGCGGATCATCTCACCGCCCCCCTGCCACGGCGGCATCGCCTCCAGCAGCGCCTCCTTGCCATAGAGCACCCCGATGCCGGTCGGGCCATACATCTTGTGCCCCGAGAAGACATAGAAGTCGGCATCGATCTCGCGCACATCGACCTGCTGGTGCGGCACCGCCTGGGCGCCATCGACCAGGATCAGCGCGTCGTGAGCATGCGCCAGCTTCGCCATCTCGGTCACCGGGTTGATGCTGCCCAGGGCGTTGGAGACCTGATTGACGCACACCAGACGGGTCTTCTCGCCCAGCAGGCCACGGTAGGCCTGCATGTCGAGCACGCCATCGACGTCACACGGGATGACCTTGATGACGATGTCGAGGCGCTCGGCCAGAAGCTGCCACGGCACGATGTTGGCGTGGTGCTCCATCACCGAGATCAAGACTTCATCACCGGCGTGGAGCCAGTTGGCTCCCCAGCTGTTGGCGACCAGATTGATCGCCTCGGTGGTGCCGCGCGTGAAGATGACCTCGCGCGTCAGACGCGCATTGATGAAGGCGCGCACCTTCTCGCGCGCCCCCTCATAAGCGGCCGTCGCCTCATCCGCCAGGCTGTGCAGACCGCGGTGGATGTTGGCATTGGTGCTGCGGTAATAGTCGCTCATCGCGTCGATGACGGCGGTCGGCGTCTGGCTGGTGGCCGCGCTGTCCAGATAGATCAGCGGCACATCACCATGCACACGGCGCTCGAGGATCGGAAAGTCCTCGCGCACTCGCACGACATCAAGCATCAGGTTGTCGATGGCACTCATGCAAAGTCCTCGTCACGTGCCACCGCCACTGCCCCGCCGCCCAGCTCGACACTGAGATCGACCAGCTCATCGAGGTGGAAGCGAGACGGCAGACGACCCGCGACGCTGCGCTCGATACGCTCGGCGATGGCGTCGATGCCCAGCCCTGCCATGACTTCGTTGGCGAAGGCCAGCGTCAGCAGACCGCGGGCGGTCTGCTCGTCGATGCCACGCGCACGCAGCGCGAACACGGCACTCTCGTCGAGCTGACCGGTCGTGGTGCCGTGGGAGCACTTGACGTCGTCGGCATAGATCTCGAGTTCCGGCTTGGTGTTGATCTCGGCGCGGTCCGACAGCAGCAGGTTGGCGTTGTTCTGATGCGCCTCGATCTGCTGGCTGTCGCGCTTGACCAGTACGCGGCCATTGAAGACGCCGCGGGCGCGGTCGGCCAGGATGCCCTTGTAGTTCTCGTCGGAGAACGTCAGCGCCTCGTTGTGATTGACCAGCGAGTGGGTATCCACGTGCTGACGATCACGACCGAAGAACAGGCCGTCGAGGCGTGCATGGGCGTTGTTGCCGTTCAGGTCGCAAACGATGTCGTTGCGCACCAGACCACCACCGGTGTTCAGGTTGATGGAGCGATACTGGCTATCGCGCGGCTGCTCGACCTGCAGCGAGGCGATATGCGTCTCGCCGGTGGCGGCTTCCCCCAGCTTGTAGTGATTGAGCACGGCGCCGCGCTCCAGCATCACTTCGCTGACCATGTTGGTGAAGTTGGTCGCACCGGTCTCACCGATGTGGTGTTCGATCACGCTGGCTTCGGCGCGACTACCCAGCTGCACCAGCAGACGCGGGTGGCTCATGGTCACCGGCTGGCCTTCGACGGCGGCACGCGAGAGGAACAGCACGTAGACCGGCTTGTCCAGCACCGTACGCGGGCCGACCTGGATCACCGCACCCTCTTCGGTGAAGGCGGAGTTCAGCGCCACGAACGGCGTGAAGTCGATGCCGGTCAGGCGATTCAGCGAACCCCCGATGACTTCCGGCTGATTGACGATGGCGTCAGACAGTGGCACGACACGCACGGTATCGGGCAGGCCTGCCACATCGGAGAGCTCGGCATTGTAGAGACCATCGACGAACACCAGACGATAGGCGTCGACGTCGAGTGCCAGCTCATCCTTCACGGACGGCGCGAGGCTTGCCTCATCGGCGAGACGATATTGCTGACGACCCAGTGCCTGGGTGTCGGTGTACTTCCAGGCCTCGACCTTGCGGGTCGGCAGGCCGAGGGCTTCAAAGCGGGCGATGCCGGCCTGACGGCGGGCGGCCATCCAGCTCGGGTCGGCCGCAAAGCGAGCCTTGCGGGCAGCGAATTCGCTGGCGAAGGCTTCGCTGCCGGGGACGGACGCGGTAGCAAGTGCTGTCATTACGCGGTTTCCTCCTGCAGCCAGTCATAGCCCTGGGCTTCGAGTTCGAGGGCCAGCGACTTGTCGCCGGACTTGACGATGCGGCCATCCATCAACACATGGATCTGGTCCGGCACGATGTGCTCGAGCAGACGCTGGTAGTGGGTGACCATCAGCACGGCACGCTCTTCACTGCGCAGCGAGTTGACGCCCTTGGCGACGATCTTCAGCGCGTCGATGTCGAGGCCGGAGTCGATCTCGTCGAGCATGGCCAGCTTCGGTTCCAGCACCAGCATCTGCAGGATCTCGTTGCGCTTCTTCTCACCGCCCGAGAAGCCTTCGTTGACGGCGCGCTGCAGGAAGCTGGCGTCCATCTGCATGAAGGCCAGTTTCTCGCGGATCAGCTTCATGAACTCAGGGGCCGGAATCTCGCCCAGGCCTTGGGCTTCACGCTTGGCGTTCAGCGCCGCCTTGAGCAGGTAGACGTTCTTGACCCCCGGGATTTCCACCGGGTACTGGAAGCCCAGCAGCAGGCCGGCACGGGCGCGCTCCTCGATTTCCATCTCCAGTACATCCTCACCTTCATAGGTAATGGTGCCCGAGGTCACTTCATAGCCGTCCTTGCCGGCGATCACGGAAGACAGCGTGGACTTGCCTGCGCCGTTCGGGCCCATGATGGCGTGGACTTCACCCTTGTTGATGGTCAGATCGAGACCCTTGAGGATTTCCTTGCCTTCCACCGAAACGTGCAGATCTTTGACTACGAGCATGTTGATACCTTTTGCTGACAGGCCGCCCGCGAGCGGCCCTCAAGAATGGGGGTGAATGCGAAAGACGCGGCGATATCAGCCGACGGCGCCTTCAAGGGTGACGTTGAGCAGCGCCTCGGCCTCGACGGCGAACTCCATCGGCAGCTCCTGGAAGACGTCCTTGCAGAAGCCATTGACGATCATGTTGACCGCATCTTCCTCGCTGATGCCGCGCTGACGGCAGTAGAACAGCTGATCTTCGCCGATCTTGGAGGTCGTGGCCTCGTGCTCGACGGTGGCTGTCGCGTTGCCGATTTCCTGATAGGGGAAGGTATGCGCACCGCAGCGGTCGCCGATCAACAGCGAGTCACACTGGGTGAAGTTGCGCGCGCCCTTGGCCCGCGGGCCGATCTTGACCAGACCACGATAGGACTGCTCGGAATTACCGGCCGAGATACCCTTGGAGACGATGGTGGACTTGGTGCCCTCACCGATGTGGATCATCTTGGTGCCGGTGTCCGCCTGCTGACGACCATTGGTGACGGCGACGGAGTAGAACTCCCCGACACTGTCCTTGCCGCGCAGGATGCACGACGGGTACTTCCAGGTGATCGCGGAGCCGGTCTCGACCTGGGTCCAGGAGACCTTGGAGCGGTCACCACGGCAGTCGGCACGCTTGGTGACGAAGTTGTAGATGCCGCCCTTGCCGTCTTCATCACCCGGATACCAGTTCTGGACGGTGGAATACTTGATGTAGGCGTCTTCCAGCGCCACCAGCTCGACCACGGCGGCGTGCAGCTGGTTGTCATCACGCTGCGGCGCGGTACAGCCTTCCAGATACGAGACCTGAGCCTGCTTCTCGCAGATGATCAGAGTGCGCTCGAACTGGCCGGTGTTGGCGGCGTTGATGCGGAAGTAGGTGGAAAGCTCCATCGGACAGGTGACGCCTTCCGGCACGAACACGAAGGAGCCATCGGTGAAGACGGCCGCATTCAGCGCGGTGAAGAAGTTGTCCGCCTTGGGTACCACGGTACCGAGATACTGCTTGATCAGCTCCGGGTAGTCCTGGATGGCTTCCGAGATGGAGCAGAAGATGACGCCCGCCTCGGACAGCTCCTTCTTGAAGGTCGTGGTCACGGACACGGAGTCGAAGACCGCGTCGACCGCGACACCGGCCAGTGCGGCACGCTCGTGCAACGGGATACCCAGCTTCTCGTAAGTCTCGAGCAGCTTGGGGTCGACCTCATCCAGACTCTGCGGGCGGTCTTCCGGCTTCTTCGGGGCGCTGAAGTAGGAAATCGCCTGGTAGTCGATCTCCGGATAATCCAGGTGAGCCCAGGACGGCGCCTTCATCTTCAGCCACTGCTGATACGCATCCAGGCGCCACTCCAGCATCCACTCCGGCTCACCCTTCTTGGCCGAGATGAAGCGAATCACGCTTTCATCCAGTCCCGGCGGAATGGTGTCGCTCTCGATATCGGTCACGAAGCCCTGCTTGTACTCGCGCTGTACAAGCTGCTCCATCTCCTGGCTCGCCATGCTGGTCTCCTCTCCCGGAGAGCTCCGGGTCTGTTCAGATGCCTGATCACCCCGCCCGAATCGCAGCGAAGTTCGAATGTTCGTGTTGCCACGGCGATGTTTGTCGCGCGGCAACGGATTCAGCGTTTGCCGGCTCTAGCGTTTGCCAGTGCTGTTGGATGCCTTGGCCCTGGGGAGTGGCTCGTCATCCCCATACAGACTGATGGCCTGAATCGGCAGTTGCACCGGCATGCGCAGTGGCGCGGATGACGCCAGATGCGCCAGCGTCACGCTGCCCAGCAGCTCACTGATGGCGTACGAGACGCGCTGCCAGTTGTCGGCCACCCCGCAGGTGTTGACCAGCTCGCAATCGCCATCGGCATGACTGCATTCGGTCACGGCCACCGGGCCTTCGATGGCGCTGATGATGTCGCTGGCCGTGATCTGGCTGGCTGGGCGCGCCAAGCGATAACCGCCCAGCGCGCCGCGACGCGACTCAAGCAGCCCTGCCCGCACCAGCGCCTTGAGCGTCTTGCTCACGGTGGGATGCGGCAGCTGCACGCTTTCGGCCAGATCGATCGCCGCGTGGGCCGAGTCCGGCTCGCGGGCGATGCGCGCCATCACGACAGCGGCATAATCGGTCATCTTGGAAAGCTTCAGCATGCTGGCCTCCACCACGGGAAGATTAATTGGGGACCATTTTAGTCCTGTATCAGAACGATGTGAAGCGGGGACCCCACCGAAAACGTCGAATTGCGACCTGGGCAACCAGTTTGCCGACAAGATAGCCGCCGATCACAACAAAAATAACAATCATTCCCATTTAGAATATCTACCAGCCCTGCCCGATAGCCCAAGCGCCCTGTACAACAATCCCGTGCACGCCAGGTGATCGATGACGGCAGCCCCGCTACGCCTCTCTAAAACGCACGCTCTCTCTACAAGGCCCCTCCACAACTCCACAACGCAAGACACCCCGCCGGGGAAATCCCGACGGGGTGTCTTGGTCACGCCATCATGCAAGGCTCATCGGAGCCATGCGTGATGATCAGCCGTGGAACGGATTGCGCAGCACGATGGTCTCGTTGCGGTCCGGGCCAGTGGAGATGATGTCGATCGGCACACCGACCTGTTCTTCCAGGAAGCTGATGTAAGCGCGGGCGTTGGCCGGCAGCTTGTCGACTTCGCGCACGCCGATGGTGGAATCGCTCCAGCCCGGCAGGTCCTGGTACAGCGGCTCGATGGCTTCGTAGCCTTCGGAATCCACCGGATTGTCCAGCACGTCCCCATCCTTGCCACGATAGCCGATACAGACACGGATATTCTCGAGACCATCCAGCACGTCAAGCTTGGTCAGGCAGATGCCGCTGACCGAGTTGATCTGCACGGCGTGGCGCAGGGCGACGGCATCGAACCAACCGCAACGACGCGCACGGCCGGTGGTGGCACCGAATTCGTGGCCACGCTCGGCCAGGTGACGGCCGAACTCATCGAACAGCTCGGTCGGGAACGGGCCGGAGCCGACACGGGTGGTGTAGGCCTTGGTGATGCCCAGTACGTAGTCGAGATACAGCGGGCCGACGCCGGAACCGGTGGCGGTGCCGCCGGCAGTGGTGTTGGAGCTGGTGACGTACGGGTAGGTACCGTGGTCGATGTCGAGCAGTGAGCCCTGAGCACCTTCGAAGAGGATGTTCTCGTTGGCCTTGCGCACGGAGTGGACCAGATCCACGGTGTCGCAGACCATCGGACGCAGTTCTTCGGCCATTTCCATGGCTTCGTCCAGCACCTGCTGGAAGTCGACCGGCGCTTCACCGTGATAGTGCTGCAGCACGAAGTTGTGGTAATCCAGCACTTCGCCCAGCTTGGAGGCGAAACGCTCACGGTGGAGCATGTCACCCAGACGCAGGCCACGACGCGCGACCTTGTCTTCATAGGCCGGACCGATGCCGCGACCGGTAGTCCCGATCTTGGCGACGCCACGGGCCTTCTCGCGCGCCTGGTCCAGACGCACATGGTAGGACAGGATCAGCGGGCAGGCCGGCGACAGACGCAGGCGATCACGCACCGGCACGTCGTTGGCTTCAAGCTCACGGATTTCCTTGATCAGCGCTTCCGGAGACAGCACGACACCGTTGCCGATGACGCAGGTCTTGCCCGGGTGGAGGATGCCGGACGGGATCAGGTGGAGGACGGTCTTCTTGCCGTCCAGCACCAGGGTATGACCTGCGTTGTGGCCACCCTGGAAACGCACGACGGCGCTGGCGGATTCGGTCAGCAGGTCGACGACCTTGCCCTTGCCTTCATCACCCCATTGGGTGCCGAGCACGACTACATTCTTGCCCATGGTTCCTATCTCTTTCGGTGAATAACCGTCGGTGAAAACCCACTCACAAGTGCAGCTGCCCTGTCGGCAGCTGCACCTCGGGGCCCAGTGGCCCCAGCTGTTCTGCTATCTGTCACTCGCTGCCATCGCTCTCGGGTCACCGAAGCTCACCCATTCAAGCTCAGTCATCCAGGCTCAGGCATCGAGCGTGACGACCTGCCAGCCGCCGTCGCCATTGACCAGCTCACGATTGCAACGGTGTGCATCCGCGCCGGTGGTCTGGCCCGGCAGGGCCTCGATGACACGCTCGCCAGCGGCACGCAGCTGATCGACACACTCACGCAGCGCGCTGTCGTTGAGTGCCGGCGCCCAGATGCCGTCGCAGGCCGGAGCCTGCACGGCCAGCGAGGCCAGCTGCTTGAGGTCCATCGAGAAGCCGGTGGCAGGACGCGCACGACCGAAGGCTCGTCCAGTATCGTCGTAGCGCCCCCCCTTGGCCAGCGCCTGACCGTAACCCGGGACGTAGGCCGCGAACACCATGCCGGTGTGGTACTCGTAACCGCGCAGTTCGGCGAGATCGAAATAGAGCGTGACCTGCGGATGACGCTCGCGGACCGCGCAGCTCAGCGCCGTCAACTGATCCAGAGCGCTGGCGACCGCCGCCGGTGCGCCGGCGAAGGCGGTACGCGCCTGGGCCAGAATCTCGTCATCACCGTGCAGGTGCGGCAGCGCCTTGAGCATGCCCGCCACTACCTTGTCACCCACCACGCGATCGATCAATGCATCGAGAGCGGAATACTGTTTACGCTCGATGGCAGCGAACAGCTCACGCTCGTGCTCGTCATTCATGCCGGCTTCGGCGATCAAGGCACGGTAGATGCCGATATGACCCAGTGCCAGGTGCAATTCACCCGCGCCGGCCTGCTCGAGACTGGTCAGGGCCAGATGCAGAATCTCGTGGTCGGCCTCGAGGCCGGCGTGACCGAAGAGCTCGGCACCGACCTGCACCGGACTGCGACCGCCCTGGTGCTTGTCCGCCTTGGTACGCAGCACGTTGGCGCAGTAGCACAGACGTACCGGGCCTTCGCGGTGCAGAGAGTGAGCGTCCATGCGCGCCACCTGCGGGGTGACGTCGGCGCTGGCGCCCATCATGCGACCGGTCATCTGGTCGGTCAGCTTGAAGGTCTGCAGATCAAGCTCGGTACCGGTGCCGGTCAGCAGCGAATCAAGAAATTCGACGGGCGGCGGCAGCACCAGGTCATAGCCGAAGCGATGATAGAGGTCGAGCAGCGCGCGGCGCAGCGCCTCCATACGGGTTGCCTGAGGGGGCAATACCTCATCCATGCCATCCGGGAGGAGCCAGCGATCTGCGATGGTCATTGCGCTATCCTGCGAGAGATTTATGACAAGGGGTGGCTCGTGACGCGCGGAAATCCACTCGGTAACGCACATATCGATAATGACGCCCGTGGGGATTTCACGTCAGCTGACCGAGACCCGTGAAGCAAGGTCCTGCTCAACGCTTTCCTGTCGGCCTTGCGCCCGAATATGAAACCCGGGCATGAAAAGCGGCCACAAAAAAACCGGGCGGTGCCCGGTTGCAGGAGTCTAGCATGAATCCTTGTGGGATGAACCCCGCGAACCTCTCGAGCGACGTTCATCCACTGCGCGGCCTCTGATGCTGCCAGAGGCCGCGCGCAACACCCCCGAAAGCAAGCCTTCGGGCTTGATGATGCTGCTTACTGGTTGCTGCCCTGCGGGTCCTTGAAGAAGCGGAAGAACTCGCTGTCCGGCTGCATGACCATCATGTTGCCATCGCCCTTGAAGCTGTCGCGATAGGCCTGCAGAGAGCGGTAGAAGCGGAAGAACTCGGTATCCGCCCCGTAGGCACCGGCATAGATGGCAGCGGCGGAGGCATCGCCTTCACCGCGCAGGGTCTGCGCCTGCTCTTCGGCCTGCGCGAGCAGGACGGAACGGCGACGATCGGCATTGGCCTGGATCTTCTCGGCCTGCTCCTGACCCTGGGCACGATACTCACGTGCCTCACGCTGACGCTCGGTCTTCATACGCTCGTAGACCGCCTGGGAGACTTCGTCCGGCAGGTCGATACGCTTGACGCGGATATCGAGAATCGACACCCCCAGTTCCTTGCGCATCACCTCGTCGAGCTCTTCGGTGGGCTTCTTCATCAGCGCGTCACGCTGCTCGGAGATGATCTGCACCAGTTCGAGCTTGCCGAACTCGTTACGCAGACTCTCGTCGACACGCGGCGCGATCAGGCGCTCGGCCATCTGCTCTTCGCCGGAGGTCGCTTCGTAGTAGCGCTTCGGATCGACGATCTTCCACTTGACGAAGGAGTCGACGATGACGGCCTTCTTCTCGCGGGTCAGATAACGACTTGCCTGGGCATCCAGCGTCAACACGCGCGTATCGAAGGTACGGATCGTGTTGTAGACCGGCAGCTTGAAATGCAGACCGGGCTGGATGTTGTCTTCCACCACTTCACCAAACTTGAGCTTGATGGCGCGCTGGGTCTCATCAACCGTGTAGAGGCTGTTACTGCCAAGCCAGGCCACTACGGCCAGACCGGCGACGGCCATCAGTGAGCGATTGTTGATCATTGACGACCCTCCCGACGGATGCTGTTGCTGCTATCATTGCTCTGGCTGCGGCTCAGGGCATCACTCGCCTGTCGGGACACACGGTCCAGCTCGCTACGACTCATGCCACTGCTGTCTTCGGCGGCAGCACTGGACTTGTTGGCCAGCTTGTCCAACGGCAGGTACATGAGGGAATTGCCGTTCTCGACATCCACCAGCACCTTGTTGGTCTTGCCGAGCACTTCGCCCATGGTTTCCAAGTACATGCGCTCGCGGATGATTTCCGGCGCCTTCTGGTACTCGGTCAGCAGGGACGTGAAGCGGTTGGCTTCACCCTGGGACTTCGCGACCACGGACTCCTTGTAACCCTCGGCTTCCTCGATGATGCGCTGCGCCTGACCCTGGGCTTCCGGAAGAATCGAGTTCTCGTAGGCCAGCGCCTGGTTGATCGTGCGCTGACGATCCTCGCGCGCCTTGATGACGTCATCGAAGGAATCCTGGACCGCTGCCGGCGCAGAGGTGGACTCGACGTTGATGGTCTGCAGCGTCAGGCCGACACCATAGTTGTCCAGATAGGACTGCAGGCGCGACTTGACGTTGCTGGCCAGCAGCTCACGACCGGAGGTCAGGATGTCGTTCATGTCGGCACTGCCGACTTCGTGACGCAGCGCGGAGTCCATGGCGTTCTCGAGACTGATCTCGGGCGCACGGACGTTGAGCAGGAAATCACGCGGGTTGGACACCTGATACTGCACGGACATCTGGACTTCGACGATGTTCTCGTCCCGGGTCAGCATCGACTTGGTCTGGGAGAGCGAACGCACCTTGGTGACGTTGACCTCACGCACATCATCGATGATCGGCGGATTCCAGTGCAGACCCGGACCGACGATGTCGTTGTACTTGCCGAAACGCAGCACGACGCCACGCTCTGACTGATCGACCAGATAGAAGCCGGAAGCCGCCCAGATGGCGACCAGGATGACACCGATGATACCCGGCAGCGCGAAGGCATTGGTGCTGCCACCGTTGCCGCCATTGCCACCGGCACCGCCACGACGCTTGCGGCCATTGCCGAGCATGCCGTTGAGCTTGTCCTGGAATTTCTTCAGCGCTTCGTCGAGGTCGGGCGGCCCACCATTGCCACCGCCGTTACCCCCGCCCCCCTTCTTGTCCCCGTTGCGACCACCGCCGCTCCACGGGTCATGCTGGTTGCCGCCACCCGGCTCATTCCAAGCCATACGTCGTCTCCACTCAGTCGATGTTCCGCTCGTCATTATGATGACGCCGCCCTGCCAGCTGCGACCGGTTCCGTGCCTTGAGCCTGATGGCCTCCGGCGACCGATTCTCTCTTACGGCATGGCGACGCGTCCCTTGCGGGAGAAGGCCATGGCCCTGCCCGACGGCCATCGTCCGCCGGACGGCATCCAGCCAATCCTGCTGAATGCCCGCTGCTCTGACGCGCAGGGCATGCCCTGCGCGAGGGCATCCATCGTCATTCGTGCGCCGCGATGGATGCCGGGTAGTACTTGCCATTGCAATGTGACAACAGTGCGCTATTGCCTCGTGCGCCACTTCTCATCGAGCTGCTGCGCAGCGCACCAGCGCAAGTCTCGTTACCAGACGGTATCAGGACTTGTGCGTGACCGACACGCGATGCTTTTCCGCGCGTTCGGCAGACAGCTCACGCTGCCAGGCTTCACGGTCATCATGTTCACCGCCGAGATAATCTTCAGGCGATTCACCAAGATGAGACAACAACTGCAGAAAGTCGCGTTTCTCGAGACGAATGTCCAGCAGCGCATTGCCCTGCTCGTCATATTGCTCGTCCTTGACCGCGTCCAGCTCATGCAGACCTGCCCGTAGACGGGACTTCTCAGGCCCAAGCGTCAGCTGCATGGAGATGACGTTGTCGGACAGCAGCTCGGCGAAGGCCTGCATCAACAGATCCAGCCCCTTGCCATCGCGTGCCGACAGCCACACCGCCAGCGGACGACCGAAGCCATCACGCTCGATGCGCGGCGCCATGTCGAGTCGATCGATCTTGTTCATGACCAACAGACGCGGCACATCACCGGCGTCGATCTCGTTGAGCACCTCGTTGACCTGCTCGGTATTGCGGTCATTCTCCGGGTCTGCGGCGTCGATGACATGTACCAGCAGATCCGCTTCCGCCGCTTCCTGCAGGGTCGCCTGGAAGGCTTCCACCAGCTTGTGCGGCAGATGACGAATGAAGCCGACGGTATCGGCCAGGACTGCCGAACCGACATCCTCGAGCTCCAGACGACGCAGCGTCGGGTCCAGCGTCGCGAACAGCTGATCGGCGGCGTACACCTCGGAGGTGGTCAGCGCGTTGAACAGCGTCGACTTGCCGGCGTTGGTATAGCCGACCAGCGACAGGCTCGGGATCTCGGCACGCGCACGGGCACGGCGGTTCTGATCGCGCTGCTTGTGCACCTTCTCGAGTCGTTTGTGGATCGACTTGATGCGGGCGCGCAACAGGCGACGGTCAGTCTCGAGCTGGGTTTCCCCCGGGCCTCGCAGACCGATACCGCCTTTCTGACGCTCAAGGTGAGTCCAACCCCGCACCAGGCGGGTAGACATGTACTCGAGCTGTGCGAGTTCCACCTGCAGCTTGCCCTCATGGGTCCGCGCACGCTGGGCAAAGATGTCGAGAATCAGACCGGTACGGTCGATGACGCGACATTTGAGCGTGGCTTCGAGGTTGCGCTGCTGGGAAGGACTCAATGAATGGTTGAAAATGACCAGCTCGGCTTCGTGCACGGCCAGGGCCTCTTGCACTTCCTCAAGCTTGCCTTCTCCGATGAACGTACGGGAGTCGGGGCGGGGCCGGCTACCCTCGATGAGGGTCGCCGGCACGGCGCCTGCCGAACGTACGAGTTCGAGGAGCTCACCGGCATCCTCGCGTTCTTTTTCGTCCCGGAAATTGACATGCACCAGGACGGCCGTTTCACCGGCTTCAGGTCGTTCGAAGAACAATCAGCGCCTCTGACTTCAGCTTTCTGTGGACGGCACGCTCGAATCCTGGGCCGGCAGGCGCACATTGCGCGACGGCACCACGGTCGAGATAGCATGCTTGTAAACCATCTGGGAGACAGTATTGCGCAGCAGGATCACGAACTGATCGAAGGATTCGATCTGGCCCTGCAGTTTGATGCCGTTGACCAGGAAGATCGAGACCGGGATACGTTCCTTGCGCAGGATGTTCAGGTACGGGTCCTGGAGTGATTGACCTTTGGACATGTGACTCTCCGTAAAAATGTCTCGTTCGAGGTAAGTATGGTTATGTTCGCCAGCGCTCCGGGTTGCCCTCTTGAGGGGGCTTCACGGGCGCGGGTCGTGACCGCTCATGTTACGCTAAGTGCAGGTCTGGCGCACGATTTTCAAGGTTTCACTGTAAGGATCTACACCCATGGAATCCACCGGGTGAATCCCCTGCCAGCTCCGCAGCCAGGTCAACTGTCGCTTGGCGAGTTGACGCGTCGCGATGATGCCGCGCTCACGCATCTCGTCCCGGCTCAGATGGCCATCGAGAAAATCCCACACCTGACGGTAGCCGACACAACGGATCGAGGGCAGGCCCGCATGCAGTTCCGGACGTGCCTTCAGCGCTTCGACCTCGGCAATGAAGCCCTGTTCCAACATCTGATCAAAACGCGTCTCGATACGTTCATGTAACACGGCTCTATCGTGGGGCGCCAGTGCGATCGCTATCGGCCGGAACGGAAGTTCCGCCTTCGGCTGCTCCGCGAGCAGCTCGCTCATCGGGCGCCCGCTGATCAGACAGACCTCCAGCGCGCGTGTCAGCCGCTGGGGGTCAGTGGCCCGAATGCGCTGTGCCGTGGCCGGATCAAGCCGCGCCAGCTGCGCATGCAGCGCCGGCAGACCCTCGGACTGGATACGCGCCTCAAGCTCCGCGCGCAGCTCGGCATCCGCTGCCGGCAGCTCCGCCACGCCTTCCAGCAGACGCTTGAAATACATCATGGTGCCCCCGACCAGCAGCGGCATCTTGCCGCGGGACTGGATCTCGGCGATATGCGCCAGCGCATCGCGACGAAACTCGGCGGCGGAATAGCTCTCCAGCGGGTCGAGAAAGTCGATCAGGCGGTGTGGCGCTCGGGCCAGCTCTGCCGCGCTCGGCTTGGCCGTGCCGATATCCATGCCGCGATAGATCAGCGCCGAATCGACACTGACCAACTCCGCGCCCTGCTCCTCGTGCCAGCGAATGGCGAGGTCGGTCTTGCCGGAGGCCGTCGGCCCCATCAACAACACGACAGGCGGCTTGTCAGCCACCTCAGGCGCGTGATGTCGGGAATCTTCAGGGGGTTGAATCTGGGTCATGGCCTATTGTCTGGGCTGGGAGGTGAATCAGGGGTGAACCGCGACGACACGGGGCGTCATCTACTGGCCGCGCAGGAACAGCTTGTCGAGCTCATGCATCGAAAGCTCGGTCCAGGTCGGCCGGCCGTGATTGCATTGCCCGGAGCGCTCGGTGCGCTCCATGTCACGCAGCAGGGCATTCATTTCCGGAATCGTCAGTCGGCGGTTGGCGCGCACGCTGCCGCGACACGCCATGTCGGCGAGCAGTTCATTCATGTGCGCCTCCATGCGGTCACTGCGCCCATAGCGCTCGAGGTCTTCCAGCATGCCGCGCACCAGAGGCTCCACATCGGCATTGCCGAGCACGACCGGCACCTGACGCACCAGCAGCGTTTCCGGCCCGGCAGCGTCCAGCTCGACGCCCAGACGCGTGAACGCCTCGGACTCGCGCTCGAAGGTGCCCATCTCGCGCGCACTGACCGCCAGTGACACCGGTACCAGCAGCGGCTGGGCCTCCAGATGGCCGCCGCCGTGGACGTGCTGCTTCATGCGTTCATAGGTAATGCGCTCGTGAGCGGCATGCATGTCGACCATCACCAGCCCGCGCGAGGTCTGCGACAGGATGTAGACCCCATGCAGCTGCGCCACGGCATAGCCCAGCGGCGGGGTGTCATCGTCGTCACTCTGCGCCGGCAGACCACGCATCACCACTGCCGCACCACCTGAGACCGACGGCGCCGACATGCCAGACACGGCGTCGCTGGAAGGCGCGCCGCCGGACGCCCCCCCCACCTGAGGCGAGTCGACCTGCCAACCGGGCGCCGCTTCTCGGACACCGGTCTGCGCATTCTCCTGCGAACTCCCCTGACGTGCGCCTTCCCCATCACCCTCGCGGCCACCTTCGCCCAGCGTGACTCGTGGCGCACGCCGCGCCTCACGTTCGGCATTGGCGATCGCCGCCGGATCATTGGCCATGCCCGCGCCGCCTGCCCCACCGCCTGGCGTGAGCAGATGATCTTCGCTGGGGTGCAGTGCCCGATAACCGGCCATGAATTGACGCACACGCTCGGCGCTAAGGCGTTCGCTGGAGCGCCCATCACCGGCAGGCGGCAGCTGCGAGGAAGGTTTCCAGGGAGCCGCAGCGCCTGCAGGTGCGCTTGGCGAAGCCGGCGAGTCGCCCCCGGACTGCGGACCGGCCGATGAAGATTGCTGCCCGGAGGCGATATTCTGCTGGGTATCCTGTTCCTGACGCCCGAGACGCATGCCCTGCTGCTGCCAACCGGGGTCCTCTTCCTTCTCCTGCCCCTCGATGCCGGTAGGCGCGGCGCTGTTGTCACCGGGACGCACCTCGGCCAGCGCCTTGTGCAGACTGGAGAACAGGAAGTCATGTACCAGTCGCCCGTCCCGGAAGCGCACTTCGTGCTTGGTCGGGTGAACGTTGACATCCACCACCGTCGGGTCGAGCTCCAGATAGAGCACGAACACCGGATGCCGACCATGGAACAGCACATCGCGATAGGCCTGACGCACGGCGTGCGCGACCAGTCGGTCACGCACCACGCGGCCATTGACGAAGAAGTACTGCTGATCGGCCTGGGCACGCGAATGCGTCGGCAAGCCCACCCAACCGGACAGACGCAGCCCGGAGGCCTCGATATCCAGATGCAGCGCGTGCTCGAGGAAGTTGCGCCCCAGCAGCGCACCGATGCGCCGCTCCACCGTCAGGGTGTCTTCACCGGCACGCAGCTGATGCACCACCTTCTGGTTGTGACGCAGCGTCCAGCCGATGTCGTGGCGTGACAATGCCAGCCGCCGGAAGCTTTCCTCGACATGACCGAACTCGGTCTTCTCGGTGCGCATGAACTTGCGGCGCGCCGGCGTATTGAAGAACAGATCACGCACCGCGACGCTGGTGCCACGCGGATGCGGCGCCGGGGAGACGCGCGGCGCCATCTCGCGCCCTTCCGCCACCACGCGCCAGCCGTTGGCCGGCTCATCCGAGACATTCGAGAACAGCTCCAGCCGCGAGACCGAACTGATCGAGGCCAGAGCCTCGCCCCGGAAACCGAGGCTCGCCACGCCCTCGAGATCATCCAGGCTCTCGATCTTGCTGGTCGCATGCCGTGACAGCGCCAGCGGCAGGTCTTCCTCGGTGATGCCGCTGCCGTTGTCGCGCACGCGAATCAGCCGCGCACCGCCGCCTTCCAGCTCCAGCTCGATGCGGGTGCTGCCGGCATCGATGGCGTTCTCGACCAGCTCCTTGACCACGGAAGCCGGCCGCTCCACGACCTCACCCGCCGCGATCTGGTTGGCAAGGCGTGGATTGAGAATGCGGATCCGTCGCTCGCCAGGGCGAGCGGGTTGCATGTCGGTCAGCTCGTCAGACATCGATAAACTCCTGGATACACGAGCGAAAAACGCCGCGTCTCTGAAAACGATACTGTCCGCCGACCCAGCCACGGCAAGCAACGCATGCCGGAACTGCATCAGCGGACAGTGTCTGCGCCCCGCCAACGCAAGGCGCTGTCAGGACGACTTGATGGCGTCAGGCTCAGCTGCGCGGAATCTTGAGCAGCTGGCCCACGCGCACCGTGTCGCCACTCATGTTGTTGGCCTGCTTGATGGCCGCCATGCTCACGTTGTGGCGCTGGGCCACTTCCGACAGCGTATCGCCACTCTTGACGCGATACTCACCGCCGTTGCCACCGCGTGCCTGGCTGCGCTGCCATGCCAGCAGACTTGCGGGCGGCGGATTGCGCTCGAAGTGGCTCTGGATTCCCGAGAAGATCGAGCGCGCCAGCTTTTCCTGATAGGGGCCGCTGTTGAGGTTGCGCTCTTCCTGGGGGTTGGAGATGAAGCCCGTCTCCACCAGCAGCGAGGGGATATCCGGCGACTTGAGCACCACGAAGCCCGCCTGCTCCACCTGACGCTTGTGCAGGGAATTCATGCGCCCGAGGTTGGCCAGCACGCCGCTACCCGCCGCCAGCGAATCGTTGAGCGTCGCGGTCATGGTCAGGTCGAGCAAGACGCCACGCAGCATCTCATCCTTGTCATTCAGGCTGAGATTGCCATCCACGCCCCCGATCAAGTCAGCACGGTTTTCGGTGGCGGCCAGCCAGCGTGCGGTCTCGGACGTCGCCCCGCGGCTTGAGAGCGCAAAGACCGAACTGCCGTGCGGGCGCGGGCTGTTGAAGGCATCGGCGTGAATCGAGACGAAGAAGTCCGCCTTCTGCTCACGCGCGATCTCGGTGCGCTTGCGCAGCGGAATGTAGTAATCACTGTTGCGGGTCAGGATGGCCTTGAAGCCGGGCTGGGCATCGAACATGCGCTTGAGGCGCTTGCCGATCTTGAGCACCACATCCTTCTCCCGAGTCCCGCCGGGGCCACTGGCGCCGGGGTCTTCCCCACCGTGGCCAGGGTCGATCGCGATGATGATGTCACGTTTGGGGTGTGCCGCCGCCTGGGTATTGACCACAGGTTCCACCGGCTCGCCCTTCAGCTTGCGCTTGGCCGCGGCCTGTTCCTGCTCGCGGATACGGGCTTCGATGGGATCGATGGGATTCTCGACCGCCGATTCGCCGGGGAACTCGAGATCCACCACCAGGCGATTGCCGTACTTGGCATTCGGCGCCAGCGTGAAGTCCTTGGGATTGACCGGCCGCGTCAGGTCGAGCACCACACGCAGGGCATCCCCCTGGCGTCCGCTGCGGATCGACTTGATGGCGCTGCCTTCGAGATTCAGCGCGGCGAACTTGCGCTCGACCGCGGCACTGGCCACTTCGCTGCCGGCAAGGTCGATCACCAGACGGCGCGGATTGTCGAGGCCGAAGACCTTGGCCTTGGCGGCACTGTCGAGATCGAACACCAGCCGCGTGTGGTCCGGTGCGGTCCACAGGCGCAGGTTCTCGACCTTGGCGGCCAGCGCCTGCGGCGCCAGCACCAGACTGGCAAGCGAGCAGACGACGCCACCCACCAGCCAGCGACGGAAGCTGCGCGCCAGACGCATACGGGGGATTTTGGACGCTATTTCAGGCATCAGACAGGATGACCCAGACAGAAAGAACATGAATGAAGTTAACGAATGACCAGACACTTCGCCGCCAAGCATCGCAAGCGGATCAGCGTCATCATGCCTGAGAGGTTCGGCGCTCGGCCAGTGTTGCCAACCAACCCTCACCTCGCGGTGTCAGGGCAGTCAATTCGGCCTCACGTCCTTCGTCGGCGACGAACAGCGTGATGCGCAGATCCGGCGTGGGCAGAAAGCCCTGACCACAGCTCGGCCACTCGATCAGCGCCAGGCTGTCGGCGGCGAGCAGATCGCGCCCCCCGATGAACTCGAGCTCTTCAGGGTCGGCGAGGCGGTAGAGATCGAAGTGGTTGATGTGCCATTCTCCACCCTCGGCCCGTGGCAGCACGTAGGGCTCCACCAAGGTGTAGGTCGGGCTCTTGACCGCGCCCTGGTGACCATAGGCGCGCAGCACGCCGCGGGTCAGGGTCGTCTTGCCCGCCCCCAGCTCGCCCTCCAGGAACACCAGCCCGCGGCCGGCAAGGATATTCCCCAATTGAGTGCCGAAGGCAACCTGGGCGTTTTCATTAGACAGAAGTATGCGCATCTCGGGCCCGTGGATTGAGCAATAAATGCATATAGGATGCCAGATCACCTGCAAGCAGGCCACGTTCACCACGCTCCTGTACCGCCTGATCGGCCGCCAGGGCATGCACCAGCACCCCAAGCCGTGCCGCCTGCGCCATGGCACGCGTGACTCGCCGGGCCTGCACCGCCTCATCCCGGGTGGAACGCGGCTGGCGTGCATCAAAGCCGCCGTTGAGTGCCTGCGCCGCCAGACCCGCGATGATGCCCCCCAGCACATCGCCCATGCCGCCACTGGCCATGCCCGGGTTGCCGTAGGGGCAGAGCGCCACCGCCGGCCCCTCGAGCACTCCCGCAGGGCTCGCCACCAGACTGCCCGCGCCCTTGAGCACCACGCTGCCGCCGAAACGCTGCTGGAGTGCTCTTGCGGCTGCGATCCGGTCATGTTCGACATCCACCACACTGCAATCGAGCAAACGCGCGGCCTCGCCGGGATGCGGCGTCAACACCCAGTCATCGCGGTGAATGATCTCGCCTTCGCTTGCGCGCCAGGCCAGCAGGCTCAGGCCATCGGCATCCACGACCAGTGGCTGACCCGCCGCCAGCACCCGCGACATGCCGCCCCACCCCCACAGCATGCTCTCGAGACTCTCGGTACCCATGCCGGGCCCGACCAGCGTCACGCTGGCCTGAGCCAACTGTGATTCCAGCACGGCGAAGCCATCGTGGCTGCTGCCCTCCGGGCCACTCTTGAGACCGCGCGCCATGACCTCTGGGCAGCGCGTCAGGCTGGCGCTGATATGCGCGGGCGCCGTCAGCAGCGCGACCTTGCCGGCACCGGCCCGCGCCGCTGCCTCGCTGGCCAGCAGCACCGAGCCACCCAGCCCGGGCCCGCCACCGAAGACCAGCACGCTGCCGGCATCCCCCTTGTGAGCCAGAGGTGAGCGCGGTACCAGCTCCGACTCCAGCCAGCGCGGTGTCAGACGCTGCACGGCGTCCTGGGCCAGCAAGGCCGCCGTGCGCGTTTGCGCCACCACCTCCGGCAGGACGCGTGCCGCACCCAGTCGCGCCAGGCTGACCTGGCCGGCATGCAGCTCGGCGCGTCCGGTGTGCAGGCCCGGCTTGTCGACCAGAAATGTCAGCGTCACATCCGCTTCCACGGCGACACCGGCGACCGCGCCCGTCGCGGCGTTCAAGCCTGAGGGCACATCCAGCGCCATGACATGCACGCCCTGCCGATGAGCGTGATTGATGCGCTCGATGGCTTCAACCACGCTGCCGCGCGGTGCATCGCGCAGGCCGATGCCGGTCAGCGCATCCACCAGCAAGGGCCAGCCCTTGAGCAGCGCATCCGCCGCGGCCTCGTCGCCCGCGGGCCATGCCAGCGTCTCGACGCCAGCCTCGCGCGCCGCAATCGCGGCCAGCTGCGCATCACCGGTCAAGGCATCCTCCGGCGTCAAGGCGATGACTCGCACCTCGAAGCCCGCCAGCAATGCCAGGCGCGCCAGCAGATAGCCATCGCCGCCATTGTTGCCGCCGCCACACAGCACGCACAGCCTGCGCGTCTCCGGCCAACGCTGACGCAGCAGGTCGAACGCCGATTGCGCGGCGCGCCCCATCAGGCGCTTCTCCACCGGCGCCTCGCTCTGGCCACTGTCAGCGGCGACGGTCTCCTCCGCGAGCATCCAATGCTCCAGATCGCGCAGCGCCGCCAACGGCCACAGGCAGTTGACCGAACGCCACAGCGTCATGGTCGCCGAAGATGCCGGCGGGCAGGTCTGCTCAGAGGTCGATTCGTGCGCTGCCATGCCTACACTCCTTGTCTGGGTATTCGTTGCCTGGCTGAATGTTCGTTGCCTGTCTGGACGCTCATTGCCTGCCTGGATGTGCGTTGCCTGTCGTGAGGCATGGCGTTGCATGCCGCCTTCCTTTCTACCACCTTTACCTGCCGTGCACGCCCCGACAGGCAGCACGCTTGGGCTGACCGGCAAGTTGCGCTAAGGTGGCGCGCCTCTGCCCTCGATCTCGCTGGAAACCCCATGTCTGCTCCGCACTCCTCCACTGCTGCCGTAACACCTGACGACACAGGGAGCCCCGCCGCCGATGAACAGGCCATGGCGGAGCTGGCGACGCGCATCAAGACATGGGGGCGCGAGCTGGGTTTTCAGCAGGTCGGCATCACCGATGTCGACCTCTCGGCCCACGAGGCCTATCTGGAGCGCTGGCTGGCCAACGGCCATCACGGCGAGATGAACTTCATGGCCAAGCACGGCACCAAGCGCACTCGCCCTGAGGAGCTGGTGCCCGGGACACTGCGCGTGATCAGCGTGCGCCTCGATTACCTGCCGCCTGAGGTCGAGACCACTCAGGTACTCAGCCAACCCGAGCGCGCCTATGTGTCACGCTACGCGCTGGGGCGTGATTACCACAAGCTGATGCGCAAGCGACTGGCCAATCTGGCCAAGCAGATCGAGAAGGAAGTCGGCAAGTTCGGCTATCGCGCCTTCGTCGACTCCGCGCCGGTGATGGAGCGCGCCCTGGCACAGAAGGCCGGCATCGGCTGGTTCGGCAAGAACGCCATGCTGATGAATCAGCAGGCCGGCTGCCTGTTCTTCCTGGGCGAACTCTACACCGACCTGCTCCTGCCGGTGGATGCCCCTTTTGAAAAGGAACACTGCGGCAGCTGCAACGCCTGCAAGGTCGCCTGCCCGACGGATGCCATCATCGAGGACAAGGTCGTCGATGCGCGGCGCTGCATCTCCTACCTGACCATCGAGCTCGATGGCGCCATCCCCGAGGAATTCCGCCGCCCGATGGGCAACCGCATCTACGGCTGCGATGACTGTCAGCTGTTCTGCCCCTTCACACGCTTCGCCAAGGCGACTCAGGAGACTGACTTCTCGCCGCGTCATGATCTGGATCGCATCGAGCTGATCCGCCTGTTCTGCTGGGGGAAGCAGGAATTCCTCAGCAAGACGGAAGGCAGCCCGATCCGACGCATCGGCTACGAGAAGTGGCTCTCCAACATCGCCATCGGGCTGGGCAACGCGCCCTGGTCGGAGCAGGTCGAGCATGTGCTGCGCGCCCGTCTGGCCTACCCCAGCGAGCCACTGCGCGAGCATGTGCGCTGGGCGCTGAAGGAGCAGGCCATCAAGCGCGGCGCCCGCCTGGCCACCGCGCTGTGAGAGGCGTTGCCTCCAGCGCTATCGCTTTCAGTTGAGGCACGATGTTCAGACGATGCCCTGCTGGGTCAGCTTGAGGAAGGTCTTGCGGTAATGCGCAAGCTCCGCCAGGGATTCGCGGATATCGTCCATCGCCTGGTGAGTCGCACGCTTCTTGAAGCCGTCGAGCGCGGCCGGATTCCAGCGCTTGGCCAGCTCTTTCAGGGTCGAGACATCGATGTTGCGGTAGTGGAAGAATGCTTCCAGCAGCGGCATCTCGTGCTGCAGGAAGCGGCGGTCCTGATGCACGCTGTTGCCACACATCGGCGAGGCGCCTGCCGCCACGTGCCGGGCCAGGAACTCGAGAGTCTGGCGTTCGGCTTCGGCGGTATCCACCTGACTTTCCTTGACGCGCTTCACCAGCCCGGATTCACCATGGGTGCGCGTATTCCACTCATCCATCGCCTCCAGCAGGCTGTCCGGCTGATGCACGGCCAGCACCGGGCCTTCGGCGATCAGGTTGAGGTCGCCGTCGGTGACCAGCGTGGCCACCTCGATGATGCGCTCATGCGCCGGGTCGAGACCGGTCATTTCCAGGTCGATCCAGATGAGGCGGTCGGCCTGCTCGGTGGGGTTTGCCATGGGTCACTCCTTGCTGAACTGAGGATGGAATGGCGCAAGACGCCAGCCAGTGGCCGCAGTATCACACGCCATCCCGGGGCGTCGCACGACACCCGAGGGCGCAAAGGGTACAATCGCGCCGCAGACGGGGGAAGACTCTCCCATCCCTGGCGAACGAACGGCGACCGGAGTCACCAGCCAAGCATGAGTAAACGCAAGCTAAGCCGCCAGCAGCAATGGCGAATCGAGAAGGTGCAGGCCGAGCGTACCAAGCGCGCCGAAAAGCGCGAGACGCAGGACCGCGACAAGCTCGACGCCGGCGAATATGGCCCGGAGCAGCATGGCCGTGTCATCGCCCACTACGGGCGCAGCCTGGAAGTCGAGAGCGAATCCGGCAGCCTGCATCGCTGCCACCTGCGCGCCAACCTCGAGACGTTGGTCACCGGAGACCGGGTCATCTGGCGCGAGGCCAGCGATGCCAGCGGCGTCGTCGTCGCGCGTGGCGCACGCACCACCGAGCTTGAACGCCCCGACATGCGTGGCGTGCTCAAGCCGGTGGCGGCCAACATCGACCAGATCCTGATCGTGTTCGCCGCCGAACCCGCCCCGCAGCCCAACCTGATCGATCGCTATCTGATCGCCGCGGAAGCCACCGGCATCACGCCGGTGCTGGTGCTCAACAAGGTCGACCTGCTGCCGGAAAGCGGCGGTGAGCTGCGCGACCTGCTGGCGCGCTATGAGGCACTCGGCTACGAAGTCGTCGCCTGTACCACGCGTGGCGAATCGGGGCTCGATGCCCTCAAGGCCCAGCTCAGCGACCGCACCTCAGTCTTCGTCGGCCAGAGTGGCGTCGGCAAGTCGTCCCTGATCGGCATGCTGCTGCCCAGGGAAGAGGTTCGCGTCGGCCCGCTGTCGACCGAATCACGCCAGGGCACGCACACCACCACCACCGCCTGGCTCTATCACATGCCGGATGGCGGTGACCTGATCGACTCGCCCGGTATCCGTGAATTCGGCCTGGTGCACCTGACTCCCGAGCAGGTCACCGACGGCTTCCGCGAGTTCCACGATTATCTCGGCTATTGCCGCTTCCGCGACTGCAAGCACGAGAAGGAACCGGGCTGCGCCCTGCTGCAGGCCGTGGACAATGGTGAGATCGGCCGCGTGCGCTTCGAGAGCTACAAGAAGATTCTGCTCTCGCTGACCGAGAGCTGATCAGGCGCGATCCAGAAGTCGTCAAAAAAGCCCCGCCAGGCAGTCACTGCCTGACGGGGCTTTTTCATGCTCGAAACTATCGAGATACATCACAGCCTCGAGACATATCACTGCCGCTTTCGAAGCCTAGCCTTCCAGCAACAGCAGCAGTGACAGCGCGAACAGCACCCACATGGTCGGGCGAATCTCGCGCGCCTTGCCGACACCGAGCTTAATGACCACGAAGCTCAGGAAACCGTACACGATACCGTGGGTGATGGAGTAGGTCAGCGGAATCATCACCATGGCGATGAAGGCCGGGATCGCATCATCGAACTGGTGCCAGTGGATCTTGCCGATCGGCTCCATCATGAACACGCCGACCAGGATCAGCGCCGGGGCAGTCGCGATGGACGGCACCAGCGACAGCAGCGGCGCCAGGAACAGGAACGGCAGGAAGCAGAGCGCCACCACCACCGCGACCAGCCCGGTGCGTCCGCCCTGACTGATACCGGCCGCAGATTCAATGTAGGCGTTCGCCGGACTGGTGCCGAGTGGCGCGGACACCAGCGCCGAGAAGGCATCGACCATCATCGAGCGTCGGATATTGCGCGGGTCACCATTCTCGTCCTTCAGGTTGCCCGCCTCGGCCACCGCCATGAAGGTCGAGAGCGCATCGAAGAACACCGTGAACAGGATGACGAAGATGAACGGCGCATAGGCCACCTTGAGCGAACCGAGCAGGTCCAGCGCCAGCAGGCCGCTGAAATCAGGCGCAGCGAAGATACCGGTGAAGTTGACCAGCGTCGGTTGGGCGATCTCCGGCGGGAAGTAGGCGCTGCCATCCCCCCACAGACGCCCGATGGTGGTCGCCATCAGGGTCGTGACGATGATGCCGATGATCAGTGCGCCGTGAATGCGCTTCGCGACCAGGATGGCGGTCAGCGCCAGCCCCAGCAGGAAGACCACCAGCGAGGGCGTCATCGGCGCGACACTGACCACGGTGACCGGGTTGGAGACGATCAGCTTGGCATTCACCAGGCCGATCAAGGTGATGAACAGGCCGATACCACAGGCGATGGCGTAGCGGAGCTGAGCGGGAATCGCATCGATCACCAGGCGGCGAACGTTGAACATGGCCAGTACCGCGAAGATGACACCGGCCCAGAAGACGCAGCCCAGCGCGACCTCCCAGCTCATGCCGCCGCCCAGCACCATGGTGTAGGCGAACAGGGCATTGATGCCCATGCCCGGCGCGACCAGGATCGGGTTGCGCGCGTACAGGCCCATCATCAGGCTGCCGAAGAAGCTGACCAGCACGGTCGCCGTGAGGGCCGCACTGAATGGCACGCCGGCGGCTGACAGGATGCCGGGATTGACCACGATGATGTACATCGACGCCATGAAGGTGGCGATGCCCGCCAGCACTTCCGTGCGCGTCGTGGTGCCTTCGGCACGCAGTGAGAATAGGCGCTCGAGCAAGATGATGACTCCCGTTCAGGATGAAGCGATTTGAGTAGCAGCTCAGCATCGACGGGGCGCCGACACGCTGCACCAAAATGACACACATTGAGCGCCAGCGCCGCACCCGAAAAGTGCAGCAGCGCCACTGGTGACAGACAGTGTATTGCCTGAGGCCGCGAAGAGGATGCCTCGAGGGCCAATGTTGCATTCGCCACAGGGCGCTGGGCTGAAACACGCGCTTCTCTCGACAAGACCGACTGGATCTACTGGCGGCTGGGGCTACTGGCTGGTCTCGCCAGCTGACCAGAACCCCGCCCTTGAAACTGGCCGGAATCCGGAAGGCTGTCCAGGAGGTCAGGTCGTGGCGCGCACTGGGCTTTCACACGTTCGCCCCAGAATGTGACGCGCGGCATTATACTGAAAACATGTCGTTTCAGGGGACAAGATGGCAAGGAATCTGGCGCGGTGACACTTCGCCTCGCCGCAGTCACTTGATTGCATCTCTTGATCACAGTGACTTGACCACAGCGCCAGCCGACGTGCCATGATGCCGGAAGGACCACTCTCTTCGTAGAAGCAAGGATTACGCCATGTCTCACGATTCTTCACATCCTTCCCCCTCGGAAGCCGACCTGCTGCCCTTGATCGTCGAACCGCAGCAGCTCGCGGAAATGCTCGACCATCCTGATATCGTGATCGTCGATGTGCCGCTGAAAGCCGAGAGCCATGCGCGTCACGTGCCCGGCGCTCGCCTGCTCGACTTCAAGCAGCTGGTCGGCAGCAATGACGATGACATTCCCGGCGTGCCGAGCCCCGAGGCGCTGTCTGAGGTGATGTCAGCCCTTGGCATCACCCGTGACAGCCATGTGGTGGCCTATGACGATGAAGGAGGCGGCTGGGCCGGACGCCTGCTGTGGACCCTGGCGCTGCTCGGCCATACCCGTTACAGCTACCTCAATGGTGGCCTGCACGCATGGCAAGGCGATGGCCTGCCGCTGAGTGACGCCACCAGCGACTGGAGTCCCAGCGAGTATCACGCCGCCTACATGGACGCCAGCGTGATGGCGACGCGGGAGGACATTCTCGATCGGCTGGCGGCCGAGGATCCGCAGAACAGCGTCGTGATCTGGGATGCACGCTCGGCGGAGGAATATCGCGGCGAGAAGGGCCAGAACGCCCGCCTCGGCCATATTCCGGGCGCCGTGCATTTCGAGTGGACCGAGGCCATGGACCGTGAGCGCAACCTGCGCATCCGCGACTATGCGGAGCTGATGACCGAACTGGGCGCTCGCGGCCTCAACCCCGAACAGCACATCGTGACACACTGCCAGAGCCATCACCGCTCCGGCCTGACCTGGCTGGTGGGTCAGGCGCTTGGCTTCAGCGATGTGCGCGCCTATCCGGGCTCCTGGAAGGAATGGGGCAACCGTGACGATACGCCCATCGAGCGCTGAAGGCGCTCGATCGCAGACTGGAATGCCCCTTTCGATCGCCAGCACGCCAGGGCAGGCCATGTCGAGATGACGCGCATGGCCTGCCTAGCAACTGTCGCCAGGCCCACGACTGCGGCGATCCGCAGGCTTGAGCCGTTATTGACGATGGGCTAAGGTGCAGCCCAACTGCTGGCCGCCGCTTGAGCCGGCCAACGCCCGCCCTCTCGAGGAGCGGGCTTTTCATTCCTGAAAGAGCCTGCAAGGATCGCCATCGTGGATCGCGCCAAGCTGTTTTCCCTGAGCCAGTACCCACTGCCCCAGCACCTGATCTCACGCCTCATCGGCCGTGTCGCCGCCTGCACCAATCCGTGGGTCAAGAACACCTTCATCGAGCGTTTCATCAAGGCCTACGGCGTCAACATGAACGAGGCGCTCGAGGAGAATCCGCGTGCCTACGCCTGCTTCAATGACTTCTTCACCCGTGCCCTCAAGGCGGACGCCCGCCCCATCGGTGAAGGCCTGGTGTCACCGGCCGATGGCGTACTGTCCCAGTTCGGCAACATCGACCACGGCACCCTGGTACAGGCCAAGGGTCAGGCGTTCTCGCTGACCCAGCTGCTGGGTGGCAGTGAAGCGCGTGCCGCGCCCTTCCGCAACGGTCGCTTCGCCACCGTCTACCTGTCACCGAAGGACTACCATCGCGTTCATATGCCGGTGGCCGGGCGTCTGATCGAGATGGCCTACGTTCCGGGGCGCCTGTTCTCGGTCAACGAAGCCACTGCCAAGCACGTACCGGGCCTCTTCGCGCGCAACGAACGCCTGGTCTGCATCTTCGAGACCGAGCATGGCCCGATGGCCATGGTGCTGGTGGGCGCGATGATCGTCGCGGCGATCAAGACCGTCTGGAGTGGTCAGATCACGCCGCTTTCCGGTGATGTCGAGACGACCCGTTTCGATCAACTCATCGAGCTGGCGCGCGGCGCCGAGATGGGTCGCTTCCAGCTCGGTTCCACCGTAGTGATGTGCTTCCCGGACAGCGTCGAGTTCGATGACGCCCTGACGCCGGGCCAGAAGGTCAGCATGGGACAGTCACTCGGCATGCGTCCGTCTGCGACAGCACCAGCCGAGTCAGAAGCGCATGCGGCAGAGACGGCGCAGGGCACGCCGACCACAGACGAGAAATAAGGTCAGGCCTGGCGCAGCGCGAGCACGACACTCGCGCATAAAGCCTGCACATGAAACCCGAGCATAAAAAAAGGGAAGCCCCTGGCTTCCCTTTTTAACGACAGGAGCCTGACCGCGCTCCTCGCCTTCTTGCCTTGCCCCGCGATGAACGCTGCCATCGGGGTGATCACTACCTTCAGTGCCCAAACAGATCAGAGTCCTCCATGACGGGCGTCACGCTCTCACGACGCGACTGCCGGATGATGCCTCGAAGGCTCCGAGGGTTCGAGTCATCATCTGTCGCCTTCTTTCACCATGCCCGATAAAAGAAGACCCGCTGCGACCATTGCCCTGGTCCTGCCATCACCTTGCCTGCGGGCTTCGCCGGCAAGCGCCAACCCTCCACGCTGACCTCTCCAGTCTAGTCGACGCACGCTCGGCAAGCGTGTTGGCAATAAACGCTGGGATTCACGCAATTCACATCGAAAGCTGCCTCTCATGTCGGCTCTCAAGCACGTGATGCCGGGAAAGCGATGACCGCCGAGATATCGCGCTCTCCCAGCGCCAGCATGATCAGACGATCCAGCCCCAACGCCACCCCGCTCCCCGTGGGCATTCCCGCCTGCAGGGCCGCCAACAGGCGCTGGTCCGCCGCTACCTCAGGCAGCCCCTGGGCAATTCGCGCGGCATTGTCTTCGGCAAAGCGCACCGCCTGCTCACTGGCATCAGTCAGCTCGTCATAGCCGTTGGCCAGCTCGATGCCCGCCACGTAGGCCTCGAAGCGCGATGCCACCCAATCACCCTCACTGTCCTGGTGCTTGCGCGCCAAGGCAGCCTGCGCAGCCGGATACTCGGTGACCAGCTCCACGATAGCTTGTCCCTGCGCTTCTGCGCCCTGTGACCCTGAGCCAAGAGTCGGCTCGATCACCAGGCTCATCAGCGCATCCAGGCAGGTCTCATGCGACCAGTCATCAGCCGCGACCTCACATTCGCGCGCACAGGCGGCTCGCAGCTCCTCGAGCGTGGCCGTGAAGGGGTCCAGCGACAGCACACGGCGAAACAGTGCACGGTAAGGCGTGATAGCAGGCCTGGCCTGGGCATCCTGAGACTCACTGAGCAGCGACGGCTGGCCGGTCAGCTGTGCCCCGAGCGTCATCACGCGCCGGATCAGCTCGCAAGTCTCCGTCATCAGCGCCTCAAGATTCATGCCGGGGCGGTACCACTCCAGCATGCAGAACTCGGGATTATGGCGACGGCTGACCTCGCCATCACGGAAGGCACGCGCGATCTGGAAGATCGGTCCACTACCGGCCGCCAGCAGGCGCTTCATGTGAAATTCCGGCGAGGTCTGCAGCCACAGCGGCACGCGCTCACGCTCACCCGGCAGCTGCGCGGCCAAGGACAATGACGCGAGACCGACATCCGTCGAACCGGCCCGCCCCAGCACCGGCGTTTCCACCTCCAGCACTCCACGCTCGGCGAAGAAGGTGCGCACCTCGCTGATCAGACGCGCACGCTGGACGAGTCGCTCGCGCGTGACAGTGGGCGCCCAGTCCTCTACCAGGACAGCGGCTGAAAGAGGTGAAGCAGCGGCGGAAGAATCGGCATCAGACATGGGAAGCTCAAGGGAGGTATCAGCGGGAAACGTTGGCCAACCGCGAGGGCTGATCGACACGATCACCCTGCACGACTGACCAGCACGAATGAGGAGCACGAATGAGGAGCACGGATGAGCAGCACAAACGATGATGCCCCGCACGAGGCGAGGCATCAGGGTGTTCACGACGTGAGCGAAAGGGCTCAGGCGCGAGACACGTACTCGGCGCTGCGGGTATCAACCTTGAGGACTTCGCCCTGGTTGATGAACAGCGGCACACGCACTACGGCACCGGAAGACAGGGTCGCCGGCTTGGAGCCACCATTGGCGGTATCCCCCTTGAGGCCAGGGTCCGTCTCGACGACTTCCAGTTCGATGAAGTTCGGCGGCGTCACGGCAATCGCGTTGTCGTTCCACAGCGTGATGGTGTAGACGACCTGCTCCTTCAGCCACTTGACGTTGTCGCCCAGCGCCTTGCCATCGACGGCGTACTGCTCGAAGGAGCCATCGGTACGCATGAAGTGCCACATCTCACCGTCGGTGTAGAGGTATTCCATGTCGACTTCCATGACATCGGCGGCTTCGATGCTCTCGCCGGACTTGAAAGTACGCTCCCATACACGACCGGTCTTCAGGTTGCGCAGCTTGACGCGGTTGAAGGCCTGCCCCTTGCCCGGCTTGACCAGTTCGTTATCGACGATGGCACAGGGATCATTGTCCAGCATCACTTTCAGACCGGACTTGAATTCGTTGGTAGAATAGTTGGCCATCTTGCTCGCTCTCGACTCGTTAACGGGTCTTGCCCGCCATGAATTCCAGATTGCAGTCAATCGGCTGCAATCATGACTAGAAGTGATGCGCATGATAACCCGAACCCCTGCATCCTTGCATACCATCCCGCACAACAGCCACGAAAGTCGTGCCTCAGAGGCCTTCTCGACTGCCGCTGAACCCCCGTCTGCCCCGAATGACTGGCGTGCACAGCTACGCGACGTGATCCGCTCTCCACAGGCTCTGCTGGAGCGCCTGGGGCTGGAGCGCGAGTGGCTGCCGGGCGCTCGCGACGGCCATGAGCTATTCTCGATCCGCGTGCCCGAGGCCTATGCCAGCCGCATCCGCGCCAATGACCCCGACGACCCGCTGCTGCGCCAAGTGCTGCCGCTGGACGCCGAGACCGACGTGCTCGACGGCTACGTCACCGATCCGCTGGAAGAGGCCGAACATACACCGCTGCCGGGGCTGATCCACAAATACACCAATCGGGTGCTGCTGATGGCCAGCGGTGGCTGCGCGATCAACTGCCGCTACTGCTTTCGCCGTCACTTCCCCTATGACGACCATCAGCCCAGCCGCGCGCAATGGCAGGATATCCTCGACTACCTGCGCGCCGACGAGCGCATCCACGAGGTGATCCTGTCCGGCGGCGACCCGCTGGTCTCGCCCGACAAGCGCCTGGCATGGCTGGTGGAGTCGCTGGGCGAGATTCCACATCTCAAGCGTCTGCGCATCCACACACGCCTGCCGGTGGTGATTCCGGACCGCGTCAATGACGAGCTGCTCGGCTGGCTGGGCACCACACGCCTGCAGAAGGTGCTGGTCATTCACACCAACCATGCCAACGAGCTGGATGATGCCGTCGCTGCCGCCATGACTCGCCTCAAGAGCGCCGGCGTCACCCTGCTCAACCAGGGCGTCATCCTGCGTGGCGTCAATGACAGCGTGGGAGTGCAGACAGCCCTCGCCGAGCGCCTCTTCGAGTGCGGCGTACTGCCCTACTACCTGCATGCCTTTGATCCGGTGCAGGGCGCCGCCCACTTCGCGGTCAGCGATGACGAGGCCTGCAACCTGATGGAAGCGCTGCTTGAGCACCTGCCCGGCTTCCTGATGCCGCGCCTGGTACGTGAAGTGCCCGGCCGACGCTCCAAGACACCTCTGTCCAAGCCCATAGTGTCCAGGACACATCAGGGAGTCGACGCCACCGCCACTGCCCCTTCGGCGCCTTCTCCTGCGGACGACGAGCGCGAGCCATCTTCGCTCAACCTGACGGGTACCATCGCCAGTGCGTGATTGGCGCACTGGCAGCGTGAGGCAACAACAGGCGGCGTGCCGCACAAAATTTGCTACTATCGCTGGCCAATTTCATCATCGGCACACGCCCCGAGAGGCGTGGCCACGCTCAAGGAGCCCATCACATGCCTCATCTCGTCATTGATTATGCCGACAGTCTGGCCCCCAGCCTCGACATGGACGCGATCATGGATGACCTGCATGCCGCTGCCATGCAAAGTGGCCTGTTCAAGGAAACCGACATCAAGGTGCGCGCGGAAAGCTGGCGACACTGGCGTCTGGCCGGCAATCAGGCACCGCTGGCGCACAAGCACGGCTTCGTCAATCTGCACTGCCATCAGCTGGAAGGCCGCAGCGATGACGACAAGTCACGTCTGGCGGATATCCTGATGGAAGCCCTCAAACCTCACTGCGAGGCAGCCCGCGAAGTCAGCGTGGAGATCGTCGAGATCACCCGGGCGACCTATCGCAAGCACAAGGCCTGAGCGCACGGATACCTCACTGCTCCTGAGGCCATATACGAAAACGCCCCGTGGCCGAAAGCCACGAGGCGTTTTTCCTTCTCGCGATCAGCGATTCAAGCCAACGGGCGAACTCAGGTGCCCGTCATGGCCATCGGGACGTGAAGCAGGTCATTGAGACGATGGGCGTGCTCGGCGGCCTCACGGCCCACCGACGTCAGATAGCCGCCATCCGGCAGCGTGGTCAATCCCTTGGCATGCAGACGCTCGGCGGCGGCCACCATGTCGGGGCTGGCATCGTGGCGAATCTTCAACCCCTTGAGAGCGGCATCGTGCGGAAACAGGCACAGCAGGTGCAGTTCATCGTCATAGGGTGACGGCATGGGCAAACTCCTGACGGCGTGGCGAGTGGCGTTTCAGTATGGCGTCAACTGACGAGCGACGAGTCGTCGGCGCTTCACCTCCAGTCTAGCCCCAACACCCGAAAGCGCATTGCTGCTTTGGGACTATTCTGCGACCTGACGACCAGACGACACCGCCCCATCGCGGCGGCGATGAGGGCGGTATCACTCACACACTGGCTTGTCACTCAGCGCGGGTGTTCAGCGGCTGAATCACGGATCAGTGCTCGAGGTCCTGCTGGCGATAGCCCATCAGGTAGAGCACGGCGTCCAGACCCAGGGTCGAGATCGACTGACGCGCCTGTTCACGCACCAGCGGCTTGGCACGGAAGGCGATGCCCAGCCCCGCCTCGGCCAGCATCTTGAGGTCATTGGCACCGTCACCGACGGCGATGGTCTGCTCCATGCGCAGGCCATGACGCTCGGCGATCTCGCGCAGCAGCAATGCCTTGCGCTCGGCATCGACGATCGGTTCACGCACTTCACCGGTGACCTTGCCATTGACGATCACCAGCTCATTGGCGTGGATCTCATCGAAGCCCAGCAGCTGCTGAAGATGACGCGCGAAGTAGGTGAAGCCGCCGGACAGGATCGCGGTGCGATAGCCCAGCGCCTTGAGGTTGGCCATCAGGCGCTCGACCCCATCCATCAGCGGCAGATTGGCGGCGATATCGGCCAGCACCGACTCATCCAGGCCTTCCAGCTTGCTCATGCGTTCGCGGAAGCTTTGCTTGAAGTCCAGCTCGCCCCGCATGGCCCGTTCAGTGACTTCCGAGACTTCCTCGCCGACACCGTGACGACGCGCCAGCTCGTCGATCACCTCGGTCTGAATCAGCGTCGAATCCATGTCGAAGCAGATCAGGCGGCGATGACGACGCCATATATCATCTTCCTGGATCGCGATATCGACACCGTGCAGCGCGCCCAGCGCCAGCGCCTTCTCGCGCAGGGCGTTGATGTCGGTGTCACTCTCCGGCAGGCGCAGCCAGCACTCGACACAGGCACCTTCGGCTGGTGACTCGCCATCCAGCGGCTCACGCCCCGACAGACGATGCATCAGCTCGACGGTGATCCCGAATTCGGCTGTCAGGCCACCGACCTCGGCCAGAATGCCGGCGGGCAGGCGTGGTGCCAGCAGCGTCAGAATCCAGCGCGGGCGCTCCGCCTGATGGCTCCAGCGCGCGTATTCCTCAGCACCGACCTGCACGGCCTGCACATCCAGCCCCAGCTGTTCACCGGCGGCGGCCAGCGCGGCCTCCAGATCGGACTCCGCACCGAGAGCCACCAGCGCTTCCAGCGACACCAGCCCGAAGGTCACGCTCTGATTGATGTCCAGCAGTCGTGCGCCGCTGCGCGCCAGCGCCTGACCAAGCCCTGCCAGCTGTCCTGGACGAGCCGTACCGGTGGCACGGATCAAGATACGTTGTGTCATTGGAAAATCATTCCTGAGCAATGAATCATCAAGGTGTCGCCCACGGGGCATGTCGGCGTCAATGCCGACGCACCTCTGCTAACAAGCCAGGCCATCTGGCCCGGATTCAACTATCGACGGCCAGACGGTCGACCTTCTGGAAGCCCTTGGGCAGCTTGCTGCCGCGGCGGCCACGCTCGCCACGATAATAATCGAGATCCGCCCCCTTGAGCAGAGTCTTGCGCTTGCCGGCATGCACCACCAGGGTCGTGCCGGCGGGCAAGACCACCAGCGAGCGCACGAACTCCTCGCGGTTGGCGGCGCGTTCGCCCGGGATCGACAGCATCTTGTTGCCCTTGCCCTTGGACATCTCAGGCAGCTCGGAGAGCGGGAAGACCAGCAGGCGCCCTTCATTGGACACCACCGCCACTTCCAGCGCAGCCCCATCGCCCTGCGCTGACTCAGGCACTTCGGGAATCGCCACCGGCGGCAGCACCGCACAGCCGCGCGGTAGAGTCAGTGCCGCCTTGCCGGACTTGTTCTTGCCGGTCAGCTGCTCGAGCGTGGTCACGAAGCCATAGCCGCCATCGGAAGCCAGCAGATAGCGCGCAGAAGGCGCATCGAGCAGCAGCCCGACCATCGCCGCCCCCGCCGCCGGATTCATGCGCCCAGTGATCGGCTCGCCCTGTCCGCGTGCACTGGGCAGATTGTGGGCGGCCAGGGTGTAGGCACGCCCGGTGTCATCCAGCAGCACCAGCGGCTGATTGGTCTTGCCGCGCGCCGCCAGATGGAAGCGGTCGCCGGCCTTGTAGGACAGACCCTCGGGGTCGATATCATGCCCCTTGGCAGCACGGATCCAGCCCTTCTCGGACAGCGCGACGGTAATCGGGTCGGCGCCCATCAGCTCGACTTCCGACAGTGCCTTGGCTTCGCCACGCTCGACCAGCGGTGAGCGACGTGCATCGCCGAAGTCAGTGGCGGCCTGCTCAAGCTCACTGTCGATCAGGTCCGTCAGTGCCTCGTCATTGCCCAGCAGATGCTTGAGGTGCTTGCGCTCACGCTTGAGCTCGTCCTGCTCGCCACGCAGCTTCATCTCTTCAAGACGTGCCAGGTGACGCAGACGCAGCTCGAGGATCGCCTCGGCCTGACGCTCGGAGAGCTGGAAGGTCTCGATCAGGCTGGCCTTGGGGTCCTCCTCCTCGCGGATGATGCGAATGACCTCGTCGAGATTCAGGTAAGCCGTCAGCAGACCCTCGAGGATATGCAGACGGTCCTCGACCTTGGCCAGACGATGCTCGAGGCGGCGACGCACGGTGGCACGACGATAGCGCAGCCACTCGGCCAGCATCTCGTGCAGCGCCATCACCCGTGGGCGCCCCTTGAGGTCGATGACGTTCATGTTGACGCGCGCATTCTTCTCGAGATCGGTGGTGGCGAACAGGTGCGCCATCAGGCCTTCGATATCGACACGATTGGAGCGCGGTTGAATCAGCAGGCGCGTCGGGTTCTCGTGATCGGACTCATCACGCAGATCCGCGACCATCGGCAGCTTCTTGGCCTGCATCTGGGCGGCGATCTGCTCGATCACCTTGGCGCCGGAGACCTGATACGGCAGCGCCGTGATCACGATATCGCCCTCTTCCAGCACGTAGCGGGCACGCATCTTCACGCTGCCACGACCGGTGCGGTAGATCTTGGCGAGGTCGGTGCGCGGCGTGATGATCTCCGCCTCGGTGGGGAAGTCCGGTGCCGGCAGGTGCTCCATCAGCTGATCGCTGTCAGCGTCCGGATGGCGCAGCAGATGCCGGGTGGCGGCCACGACTTCATGCACATTGTGCGGCGGGATGTCGGTCGCCATGCCCACCGCGATGCCGGTAGTACCGTTGAGCAGCACATTGGGCAGACGCGCCGGCAGCACCTTGGGTTCGCGCATGGTGCCATCGAAGTTGGGCACCCAGTCGACGGTGCCCTGGGAAAGCTCGGACAGCAGCACCTCGGAGTACTTCGACAGCCGCGATTCGGTGTAACGCATCGCCGCGAAGGACTTGGGGTCATCCTGACTACCCCAGTTGCCTTGGCCATCCACCAGCGGATAGCGATAGCTGAACGGCTGCGCCATCAGCACCATCGCCTCGTAACAGGCGCTGTCACCATGGGGGTGGAACTTGCCCAGCACGTCGCCGACGGTACGCGCCGACTTCTTGTACTTGGCGTTGGCCGTCAGGGACAGTTCGCGCATGGCGTAGACGATGCGGCGCTGCACCGGCTTCATGCCATCGCCGACATGCGGCAGGGCGCGGTCGAGAATCACGTACATCGAGTAGTCGAGGTACGCCTTTTCGGTGTAGTCGCGCAGGGCCAGACGTTCGACGTCACCCTCCGCGACCTGGATATCCATGCTCATGGGCGCTTGACCTTGATTACGAGCGTAAAACCGGGGAGCGTCTGACTGTGGCGCTCCCGAAAGAATGCTGTCGCGCAGCTTGTCTGGCTTTCGAAGTTCAGCTGCTTTCGAAGTTCAACTGGCCGTGAAAGCTGGACCGATGATCAGACCTCGATATCGGCCATGTTGCCGTAGTCCTCGAGCCAGCTCTTGCGATCGCTGGCGCGCTTCTTGGCCAGCAGCATGTCGAGCATCTCGTGGGTGCCGTCATCCATACTGCGCGTCAGCTGCACCAGACGGCGGGTGTCCGGCGCCATGGTGGTTTCCCGCAGCTGCAGCGGATTCATCTCACCCAGGCCCTTGAAGCGCTGCACATTGGGCGTGCCACGCTTGCTTTCGAGCTGCTTGAGGATGTGCGCCTTCTCACTCTCGTCCAGGGCATAATGCACTTCCTTGCCCAGGTCGATGCGGTACAGCGGCGGCATGGCGACGAAGACGCGCCCGGCATCCACCAGCGCCGGGAAGTGACGCACGAATAGCGCGCACAGCAGCGTGGCGATGTGCAGACCATCGGAGTCGGCATCCGCCAGGATGCAGACCTTGTGATAGCGCAGCTTGGTGAGGTCATCCGAGCCCGGGTCCAGGCCGATGGCGACCGCGATGTCGTGAACCTCCTGGGAAGAGTAGATGTCATGCGACTCGACTTCCCAGGTATTGAGGATCTTGCCGCGCAGCGGCAGGATCGCCTGGGTCTCGCGGTTGCGCCCCTGCTTGGCGCTGCCGCCGGCGGAGTCCCCCTCGACCAGAAAAAGCTCGCTCTCGGCAGGGTCGGAGCTTGAGCAGTCCGAGAGTTTGCCCGGCAGTGCAGGCCCGGAAGTGACCTTCTTGCGCGCGACCTTCTTGGCACTCTTCAGGCGGCGCTGGGCCGCCGAGATCACCAGTTCCGCCAGCGCTTCGGCCTGATCGACATGGTGGTTGAGCCACAGTGAGAAGGCGTCCTTGACCACGCCGGAGACGAAGGCCGCGACGCTGCGCGAGGATAGGCGCTCCTTGGTCTGGCCGGCGAACTGCGGATCGAGCATCTTCACCGACAGCACGAAGGCGGCGCGCTCCCACAGGTCATCCGCGCTCAGCTTGACGCCACGCGGCAGCAGGCTACGGTAGTCGCAGAATTCCTTGAGCGCCTCGAGCAGACCGGAGCGCAGGCCATTGACGTGGGTGCCGCCCAGCGGCGTGGGGATCAGGTTGACGTAGGGTTCCTGCACCAGCTCGCCGCCTTCCGGCAGCCACTGGATCGCCCAGTCGACCCCGTGCTCCTCGTCCTCGAAATGGCCGACGAAGGGCGATTCCGGCAGGCGTTCGAAGCCATCGGTGGCGCCGAGCAGGTAATCGCGCAGGCCATCCTCGTAGTGCCAGGTCGTCTCGCTGCCATCGGTCTCGATGAGCACGACCTTGAGGCCCGGACACAGCACGGCCTTGGCACGCAGCAGGTGGCGCAGACGCGGCATCGCCAGGCGCGGGCTGTCGAAGTAGTTCTCGTCGGGCCAGAAGCGCACCAGAGTGCCGGTATTGCGCTTGCCGACGGTGCCGATACGGGTCAGCTCCTCGACCTTCTCGCCATTCTCGAAGGCGATGCGCTGACGCAGGCCATCGCGGCACACTTCCACTTCCAGACGCGTCGACAGCGCATTGACCACCGAGACGCCCACGCCGTGCAGGCCGCCGGAGAAGCGATAGCTGTCCTGGGAGAACTTGCCCCCCGCGTGCAGCTTGGTGAGGATAAGCTCGATGCCGGTCACGCCATGCTCGGGGTGGATGTCGGTGGGCATGCCACGACCGTCATCGCCGACCTCGATACCGCCATTCTCGAGCAGGCGCACGCGGATTTCCTTCGCGTGCCCCGCCAGCGCCTCATCGACGGAGTTGTCGATGACCTCCTGCGCCAGGTGGTTGGGCCGAGAAGTGTCGGTATACATGCCGGGCCGCTTGCGGACCGGTTCGAGGCCGGAGAGGACCTCAATGGAACTGGCGCTGTACTGACTCATCGCAGCCTTGTGTCCTTGGTGTTGACGTCCGCCATCCGACTCGACATTTCACGTGCGCGAGACGAACAACGGATTCCTGAAAAATGAGAGACCGGCGCCTGGCGTTCAGCATCGAACGCCCTGCCATGTCGTGCCAATCCGTATCGTGGCGATCCATGTCATGCCAGGATATGCCGTATCCAGCCAGGTCGTGGCGGGTGGCGGCAGGCCTGGCACAAAGCACCACACACGTGACCTGCTAGTCCGGCGCGACATGCATCGCCGCTGCGGTGGCGGGGGCCAGCCGGTGTCCGCCATGCGCCATGATCGCCGGCAGATATTCCGCCAGCTGCGCAAAGCCGTGATCGCCACCCGGCGTGATGATCAAGCGGCTTCCCTGATAGAGCCCTGCGGCATCATTGACATCCAATGTCTCATCGGCCGTCGCCAACAGCACCAGGGTGCGCTGCGCCGTGACAGGCTCCGCTTCCAATGCAAGCAGCCCGGGGCCGAAATCCTCGGTGACGGTGAACGTCACGCCGGTATAGGGATTGGCATGCACCGAGCCGAGCCATTCGCTGACCAGTCGCGCGGGACGCACGGCCGGATTGATCAGCACACTGCGTGGCCCCTGACGCCAGACGCTCTGGGAAGGGCCTGCCGGCCCCTCGAGACGTGCGGCCTCACGCGCGACCAGCCAGGTGGCCAGAAAGCCGCCCATGGAACTGCCGATCACCATGATGGCGTCATCACAGGCGGGGTCTGCGGGGTCCAGCGCAAGGCGCTCACACAGCGTGAGATAGGCTGCGTTGACCGCCGCCTGACCCGCATCGGGCGCCGGGGGGATATCCGGCATCACGCACGGCAGGCCGAACTGCTCTGCCGCGCGCTGCATCAAGCGCGCCTTGGGCGAACAACTGGCCGAATTGAAGCCGTGCAGGTACAGCAGCCCCTTGACGGGCGCGGTGGTGTGCATCGCTGCCGTATCTGACGGAAAGAGGGAATTGGCCATCAGCACTCCCAACAGCACGCCAGACCGCGACACCGCCCCTCCCACGCTTCAAGATGGCTGGGCATCTCTCGAGCGTTCATACGCTGGAAGCAGGGTTTTCGACGGTCCGCGTCGTGCTGTCTAGTGTAAACGATTGATTCGCTTATAGGATAGCGAGAATACTGTATAAATCAACAGAGGGCGACGACTGGCGCCGCCGCTCGTCTTGCACGGCATGGCAGCATGCCCTCACACACTCTCTCACTCGCTCCCCCCCCTCACTCACCTCCGCCGCGGGTTCAGCGCGGGTCCTGGTCCTGTGCGGCCCACACCGCTTCGATCAGCGCGCGGCTGGAGGCATCCAGCGTCTCGAAGCCTTCGCCGGTGGTCATGGTCGCTTCGGTGGCGGTGGCGATCTGCTTGCCCAGCTCCACGCCCCACTGATCGAACGGATTGATGTCCCAGATGGTGGCCTGCACGAAGACCTTCTGCTCGTAGAGCGCAATCAACGCACCCAGCGTTTCCGGTGTCAGCGCTTCCAGCAGCAGCGTGGTCGACGGCTGATTGCCACGGTAGCGCTTGTGGTTCGGCTGCGCCTCATCACCGGGGATGGCGTCATCGCCCAGCATCAGTACACGTGACTGGGCAAAGCAGTTGGCCAGCGTCAGGCGGTGCTGTGCCTTGAGGTGGGCGCGTGTCTCGGCGTCCTCGACATGGTCATAACGGCACATCGGTGCGATGAAGTCACACTCGACCGCCTGGGTGCCCTGGTGCAGCAGCTGATAGAAGGCGTGCTGAGCATTCGGCCCCAGCTGGCCCCACAGCACCGGACAGGTCGAGTAGTCGATCATCTCGCCATCGTTGGTCACTGACTTGCCGTTGGATTCCATCTCCAGCTGCTCGAGGTAGCTGGCGAAGTACTCCAGACGACCGTCGTAGGGCAGGATGGAGTGGGCGCGGATATCGAGGAAGTTGTTGTTCCAGATCCCGGCCAGCGCCAGCAGCACCGGCAGATTGTCTTCCAGCGGCGCGGTGCGGAAGTGCTCATCCAGCTCATGCGCCCCGGCCAGCAGACGACGGAAGTTGTCCATGCCGACGTTGAGCGCGATGGGCAGACCGATGGTGCCCCACAGCGAATAGCGGCCGCCGACCCAATCCCAGAACAGCAGCTGATGTTCCGGTGCGATGCCCCACTCGGTCATCTTCTCCGGCTTGGCGGAAGCGCCGATGAAGTGCTGACGGTTGATCAGCGCTTCCAGGCGTCCTTCCGGGTCGAGACGTGATTTCAGCCAGTCGCGCGCGGTGCGGGCATTGGATAGCGTGTCGATGGTCGAGAATGACTTGGAGGACAGGATGAACAGCGTGGTTTCCGGGCTGAAGGATTCCAGATAGTCCGCCAGCTGGGAGCCATCCATGGTCGAGGCGAAGTGCACGCCGATCTCGTGGATGTCCTTGGGGCGGCAATCGCTCAGGGCGCTGGAGACCATCAATGGGCCGAGGTCCGAGCCACCGACTCCGAGGTTGACCACATCGGTGATCGGCTTGCCGGTGGCGCCACGCCACTGCCCGCTGTGGAAGGTATCGACCATCTCGGCCAGGTGCTCGAGGCTCTCGTGGATGGCCGGCACGATATCCTCGCCATCCACCAGGAGGCTGGCGGAGCGCGGCAGACGCAGCGCGGCGTGCAGCGCCGGACGGTCTTCGGAGCGATTGACATGTTCACCGGCCAGCAGGCGCTTGATGCCCTGCTCGACGCCGGTTTCGCGCGCCAGCTCCAGCAGCAGCTCCAGGGTCTCGCCCTTGAGGCGCTGCTTGGAGAGATCCAGACGCAGCCCCGCGGCAGAGCGCGTGAAGGTCGCCACTCGGTCACGCCCTTGCGCCGCATCCTCGGCGAACAGGTCCTTCAGATGCACATCGGCCATCTGCTCTTGATGATGGCGCGCGAGAGCCTGCCAGGCCTGGGTATTACGACGCGCAGAACGTGCCGCTGATTGAGTGGACATGGCCACCTCTCTCCTTGAAGTGTAATGACCGGCCCTGCATGGCCCGGCCTGAAATCGATTGATGGAGGCATCACCCGCCAGCCGTGACGGGTGCGTCACGGGCGCCGAATGCGTAGAATGGCGGGCCCGACGGGGCGCTCTGCCCGGCCGGTCCTCGGCCACAGGCATGTCGCCCTGGCCCACTGCCCGATGAAGCCTTGATCCATGAGTGATGCATCTTACCGTGACGCGATATTTACGACACCCCTTGACCGTGTCGCCAGCTTCTCCTTCGACGAGCAGGTCGTCAGCTGCTTTCCGGACATGCTGCGCCGCTCGGTGCCGGGGTACGGTCAGATCATCGCCATGCTGGGCCTGATGGCCCGCGCCCACCTGCGCCCCGGCGCTCGGGTCTATGATCTGGGCTGCTCACTGGGTGCTGCCAGCATGGCGCTGGCCCGCGAGATGGCCGCCGAGGATATCGAGATCGAAGCCGTCGACCTGTCCAGACCGATGGTCGAGCGCGCCAGCCGCGAACTCGCCGAGGCCTTCCCCGACCACCGCATCAACGTCACCGAAGCCGACATTCGCACCCTCGACTATCAGCCGGCCGGCATGATCGTGGTCAATCTGACGCTGCAGTTCCTGCCGCCGGAAGACCGCGACGCCGTGATCGACAAGCTGTTCGCGGCGCTGGAACCCGGCGGCGTGCTGATCCTCTCCGAGAAGATCATCAGCGATGATCCGGTCGAGAATGCCTGGCTGATCGAACGCTATCATGACTTCAAGCGCGCCAACGGCTACTCCGATCTGGAAATCTCCCAGAAACGCGAGGCCCTCGAGGACGTCATGAAGCCCGACAGCCTGAACACGCATCACGAGCGCCTGGCGCGCGCCGGCTTCCAGCGCAGCCATACCTGGCTGCAATACCTGAATTTCGCCTCGATGGTCGCCTTCAAAGCCGCCGAATGACCGCTACGCCTGCACGGACCCGACCCAGCGCATGAGCATTTCCCCGTATGACCGCGACCTTTACCGCGCCTTCACCGCGCTGGCCTGTGAGCCAGGCGCCGTCGGCGATGGCTTCGCCCGCTGGCTGGGCGCCCTGCCTGAACAGCTGGCCAATGGCCTGGACCGCAAGCGCCATGCTGACCTGAAGGCTTGGCATGGGGCGCTGGAAAAGCTGCCCGCCCTGCCCGACGCACGCGAAGTACAGCTGGAAGCCGATCGGGTCGGTGCACGCTTTCCGACTGGCTTGACTAGCGGCCAGCTGCGCCAGAGCGAGAACCTGCTGCGTGCGATGATGCCGTGGCGCAAGGGCCCCTATCAGCTCGACGAAATCCATATCGACACCGAATGGCGCTCCGACTGGAAGTGGCAGCGTCTCGCGCCGCACCTGTCGAATCTCACCCATCGCCGCGTGCTGGATGTCGGCGGCGGCAATGGCTACCACGGCTGGCGCATGGTCGGTGCAGGCGCGGCCTTCACGCTGGTGATCGACCCTTCGCCGCGCTTCTACTGCCAGTTCCATGCCGTACGCCACTTCATTGGCGCGGACCACCCCCAGGGCCGCAACCTGCACTTCCTGCCGGTAGGCATCGAGGATGTGCCGGCGAAGATGGGTGCCTTCGATACCGTGTTCTCGATGGGCGTGCTCTATCATCGCCCCTCGCCGATGGACCACCTCTTCCAGCTGCGTGACACCCTGCGTCCCGGCGGCGAGCTGGTGCTGGAAACCCTGGTGGTGGAAGGTGACGTGACGACGGTGCTGATGCCCGGCGAGCGCTACGCCGCGATGCCCAATGTCTATTTCCTGCCCTCCTCGCAGGCGCTGGCCCACTGGTGTGAGCGCGCCGGCTTCAAGGACGTGCGCATCGTCGATGAAGCCGTGACCACCCTGGACGAGCAGCGTGCCACCGACTGGATGACCTACCACTCGCTGAGCGACTTCCTCGATCCCACTGACCCGAGCCTGACCCGCGAAGGCCACCCGGCGCCTCGGCGTGCGGTGCTGATCGCCACTCGCGCCTGAATTGGCGTGCGAGACACGGACGTCTCGTCGCACCAGAGCCGACAGCAGCAGAAATACAAGAACGGCGATGCTCCATGAGCATCGCCGTCTTCTTTTCTCATATCAGACACTTCATCTCGCCCCAGACACTGCCTCGCGCCTCAGACAATTCCCAGACGCTGCGCCTGCCGGTACAGGTTGCCGCGATCGACCTTGAGCCTGCGCGCCGCCTCCGCCCAGTTGCGATCACTGGCCTGCCAGACCCGCGAGATGTGCTCGCGCTGAAACGCCTCGGTGGCATCGCGCAGCCCCAGCGTCTCGTCGCTGGCGTGTCGGCAGGCGCGCTGTGCAGAGCTTGCTCCTGGGGTCTGACTCGCTTCCGCCGCATGACTCGCTCTTCCCGCCTGATCCACCCTCCCCATCTGCGCGCCCTGAATCTCCTGCGCTACGCTGGCGGCCCGTTCAAGTGACACCTCGGCGTTGACCTCCAGTCCCAGCAGTTCCGGCGTGATCACCACCAGCTGGCGCCCATCGGCGCGCAGGCGAGTCAGGTGGGCACCATGCGCGAGCCGGGCATGCAGGGCCGCGCGACTCAGGCAGTGCTCCAGCTCACGCACGTTGCCGGGCCAGGGGTAGTCGCACAGCAGGCGCTCCGCCGCCGGCGTCAGGCGCAGATTGCCCAGTCCGAGGCGCGTGCGGTTGTGTTCCAGAAAGGTGCCGGCCAACGCCAGCAGGTCTGCACGTCCGCGCTCGCGCAGCGGCGGCACCCTGAGCGGATAGACGCTCAGACGGTGATAGAGGTCTTCACGGAAATGCCCGGCGGCGACCTCCGCCTCGAGATCGCGATTGGTGGCCGCGATGACGCGCACATCGACCTTGACCACGCGATCGCTGCCCAGCGGCTGCAGCTCGCCTTCCTGCAGTACCCGCAGCAGCTTGGGCTGCAGCGCCAGCGGCAGCTCGCCGATCTCATCCAGCAGCAGGGTGCCACCATCCGCCATCACGAAGTGGCCACGGTGATCATGGGTCGCGCCCGAGAAGGCGCCACGCCGATGACCGAACAGCGCGCTTTCGACCAGGTCCGGCGACAAGGCGGCGCAGTTGATGCGTACCAGCGGCCGCGCAGCCCGCCGGGATGCGTCGTGTAGGCGCTGGACCACGCCCTCCTTGCCCACACCGGTCTCGCCCTGCACCAGCACCGTCATCTCGGTATCGGCGACCGCCTCCAGCTGCGCCTCGAGCCTGGCCATCGCCGGCCCCCGCTGCGGACAGGCCATGGCGCTCTGTGACGCCATGCCTGTCGGTGAGACCACCATCGGTGCCGAAAGCGCTGACCTGCCGTCCGCGGCCCACTCCTGTCGCAGGGACAGCGACAGACAATGTGCGGAGAGTGACAACCAGGCCTGCAACTCCTGAAGGGGAAGTGCCAGCTCGTCCGTGCTCGCAGAGGCACACAGCGATTCCAGCGGGGCGAGCACCCCCGGCGTCAGCGCGTCGAAGGTCATCACTCCCAGCAGGGTGTCGCCCTCGCGCAGCGCGATACCGGCACAGTCATGCACCAGCAGATCCGGCCCATGCACGTCCCCCAGCAGGCCATCGAAGGGGTCTGGCAGGTCGCTGTCCAGCGCGAAACGATGCACTCCCGTGTGCTCGGCGATCGCCTTAAGCCGCGGGTGCTCCGCCAGCGCGAAGCGTCGCCCGCGCACCTCGGCAGGCAGGCCGTAGGTGGCCAGTGGCAACAGCTCGTCACGCTCGGGCAGGTAGCGCATCAGGGTCGCCGCCTCACCGGGCAGCTGCTGCATGATCGCGGCCAGCAGACGCGTCCATGGCAGCGCTCGCCGCTCGCCGCCCTCCTCGCGGGACAACCAGGCGGCAAGCCAGGCATTCACGGCCGCGACCGGCGTATCGTTCAGGGGCAAGTGGGCATCGGGCATGCGGTCCTCCTTGCGGGGATCGGGTGTGAGAGGGCTCAAGATTGATGTCATCATGACACGTTCGATGTCATTAAGACACGCCACATGACCATGTCATTTTGACATCATGGACCTACAGAGCGCATGACGACTGCCCTGGAGAGTTGGCACGCCCCTTGCCATAGAGGGAGGGACATCAATCAGAGGTATCGTCATGCTGACCAACGCCCAGGAAGACCTGATCGCCGCCACCGCTCCCGTCGTCGCCGAGCATCTCAATGCCATCACGGCGCGCTTCTATCCGCTGATGTTCGAGCGCTATCCCGAGGTGAAGCCGCTGTTCAACCAGACCCACCAGGCCAGCGGCGGCCAGGCCCGTGCGCTGGCCGGCGCCGTACTCGCCTATGTCGGCGCGCGCCACTCACGTGAGGCGGTGGACCGCCTGCTGGCGCCCGTGGTCAGCAAGCATGTCTCGCTCAACATCCTGCCGGAGCACTACCCTATCGTCGGCGAGTGCCTGATGGCTGCCATCGGTGAGGTGCTGGGGGATACCGTCACGCCAGAGATCGCCGATGCCTGGGGCGCCCTCTACGGGGAACTGGCCGCTGTGCTGATCGCCGCCGAGCAGGGCCGCTACGACAGCTTCGCCGCTACCCGCGGCGGCTGGCAGGGGCTGCGCCGTTTTCGCATCGTGCGTACACAGGACGAGAGCCGCGAGATTCGCTCGCTGTACCTGGTGCCGGTGGAAGGCCCGATGTTCTCCTTCCTGCCGGGCCAGTACATCGGCATGCGCCTGACGATACCGCAGGGCGTGATCCATCGTCATTACAGCCTGTCCCATGCGCCGGACGAGCGCTTCTGCCGCATCTCGGTCAAGCGCGAGGCCTACGGCCAGTCCAGCCAGTACCTGCATGCGCTGAAGGCAGGTGACGAGATCGAGCTGCTGCCGCCGGCCGGCGAGCTGACCTTCGAACATGCTGCCCCGCAGAGCGCCGATGCCCCGGTGCTATTGCTGTCAGCCGGTGTCGGCCAGACACCGATGCTGCCGCTGCTGACGGCGGCGCTGGCGGCGGGCCGCCAGGTGATCTACCTGCATGCGGCACGCAATCCCGAGGTGCATGCCTTCGACGCCACACTGCAAACGCTCGTCGTGCAATATCCCGAGCAGCTGCATTATCAAGTCTGCTACGAACAGGCCGAGACGCTGCCGTCCCATGCGCAGCTGGGCATCATCGAGCGCGACTGGCTGGCGCGGCAGATCGCCACGACCGGTGCCAGCGCCGAGTCGTTGCAGGCCTTCGTGATCGGCCCGCATGGTTTCATGCAGAGCATGATCCAGCACCTCAGCCGTATCGGCGTCCCGCTCAGCCAGTGTCACCACGAGCACTTCGGCCCCTCCGCCCCGCTCGCCATCGACACGGCTGTCGCCTGATGCGCCAGAGGTGAGCCGCGCCATGCAAAAAAGCCCCCATCGCCTTGCGGCCATGGGGGCTTTTGCGTTCTCCGGCTTCATTCCAGCAGGCCGTGTTGTTATTGCGTGTCCAGCGTTGTTGTTGGTATCTCGCTGACTTCCATGCTGCTTTCGCGACAGGATGGAATCAGTTGGTGCGGCCGAGCAACTCGCGCACGTCACGGGCTTCCCAGTGCGGGAAGTGCTTGCGCACCAGCGCGTTGAGGTCGGCTTCAAACGCGGCCCAGTCGGTCTGCCGGGTCGTGGCCTGGGTGCCGGAGCGACCCACGCCGCGAATCATGCCCGCGCCGACGGTCACGTTACTCAGACGATCGATCACGATGAAGCTGCCGGTACCCGGGCTTGAGCGGTAGTCATCCACCGGCACCGCCTGGGTCAACTCGAGCTGGACTCGGCCAATGGCGTTCAGCGCCAGGCTGTCGCCCTCGTGATGCTCCAGCGTGTTGACGTCGTAGAGATAGTCGATGGCGCTGACCTGGCCAGTCAGGTCGCGGGTCGCCAGCTTGATATCGTACTGACGGCCCGGCTGCAGCGGCTTCTCGTGCATCCAGACGATATCCGCTTCCAGCGCATTGGAAAGTGGCAGTTCGGCATCCGCCGCCACCAGCCAGTCGCCACGCGAGATATCGATCTCATCATCAAGCGTCAAGGTGATGGCCTGCCCCGGATAGGCGATCTCGAGATCACCATCGAAGGTGACGATGCGCTCGATGGTCGAGGTCTTGCCGGACGGCAGCACCTTGACGCTGTCGCCCGGACGCACGACACCGGCCGCCAGGGTGCCGCAGTAGCCACGGAAATCGAGGTTGGGACGATTGACGTACTGTACCGGGAAGCGGAGATCGCTGAGATTTTGGTCGTGGGTCAGTTCGACGGTTTCCAGCACCTCGAGCAGTGACGGGCCCCCTACGCCATCGACGGTGTACCAGTCCAGTGACGGACTGCGATTGACGACGTTGTCGCCCTTGAGAGCGGACATCGGCACGAAGCGGATGTCCGGTGCATTCAGCTTGTTGGCGAACTCCTGATACTCGGCGACGATCTCGTTGAAGCGGGTCTCGGAGTAATCGACCAGGTCCATCTTGTTGACCGCGATCACCAGGTGCTGGATGCCCAGCAGGTCGGCGATGAAGCTGTGACGACGGGTCTGGGTCTGCACGCCGTAGCGCGCGTCGATCAGGATGATCGCCAGACTTGCCGACGAGGCGCCGGTGGCCATGTTGCGGGTGTACTGCTCGTGCCCCGGCGTGTCGGCGATGATGAACTTGCGCTTGTCGGTCGAGAAGAAGCGATAGGCGACATCGATGGTGATGCCCTGCTCACGCTCGGACTGCAGGCCATCGACCAGCAGGGCCAGATCGACCTCGTCACCGGTGGTGCCGCTGGTCTTGGAGGCCTGGGTGATGGAGGCCAGCTGATCTTCATAGATCAGCTTGGAATCGAACAGCAGACGACCGATCAGGGTCGACTTGCCGTCATCAACGCTACCGCAGGTGATGAAGCGCAGCAGGTCCTTGCGCTCGTGTTCTTGCAGGTAGGCTTCGATATCCGCGGAAATCTTGTCTGACGCGTGGGACACACTCTTCTCCTTGCCGCTGTCATGGGCCTGATGAGGTGGCGAGCCAGTGTCGCGAGCCAGTGTCGCGAGCCAGTATCTCGTGAGGCTGCGAGCCGACTCATCATGCTAATTGTTCGTTCGGGTCATCAAGCGCCGTGTAACGGCGCCTGCAGGCAAAATGCTAGGGCGACCTTAGAAATACCCTTCGCGCTTCTTCTTCTCCATCGAGCCTGCCTGGTCGTGATCGATGGCACGCCCGGAGCGCTCACTGGTACGCGTCAGCAGCATTTCCTGGATGATTTCCGGCAGGGTCGCGGCGGTGGATTCCACGGCGCCAGTCAGCGGGTAGCAGCCCAGGGTACGGAAACGCACGGACTTCATTTCCGGCACTTCGCCTTCCTTGAGCGGCAGACGGTCGTCATCGACCATGATGTCGAGGCCGTCACGTCTCACCACCGGACGCACTGCGGAGTAGTACAGCGGCACGATCTTGATGGACTCAAGATAGATGTACTGCCAGATGTCCAGCTCGGTCCAGTTGGAGAGCGGGAAGACGCGGATGGACTCGCCCTTGTTGATCTTGGAGTTGTAGATGTTCCACAGCTCCGGACGCTGATTCTTGGGGTCCCAGCGGTGGTACTGATCGCGGAAGGAGTAGACGCGCTCCTTGGCCCGCGAGGCTTCCTCGTCACGACGTGCGCCACCGAAGGCGGCATCGAAGCCGTGCTTGTCGAGTGCCTGCTTCAGCGACTGGGTCTTCATGATGTCGGTGTACTTGGCGCTGCCGTGGTCGAACGGGTTGATGCCCGCCTCGACGCCTTCCTGATTGATGTGCTCGATCAGTTCCATGCCGACTTCCGCCGCCATCTCATCGCGGAACTTGATCATTTCCTGGAATTTCCAGGTGGTATTGACATGCATCAGCGGGAACGGCGGGACGCCCGGCGCAAAGGCCTTGCGCGCCAAGTGCAGCATGACGGCGGAATCCTTGCCGATGGAGTACAGCATGACCGGATTGGCAAATTCCGCTGCCACTTCACGGATGATGTGAATGGATTCGGCCTCAAGCTGCTTGAGGTGGGTCTGACGTTCGGGGGTAAGCATCGCGTGCGGCAACCTCATGAGCGTTGGGACACGCCCCGAGAGGCGGCCCGTGAAGTCAGTGGCGCGCTCTGTCAGCGACAGATGGATGCCCCGAGGAAGCACGCCGAATGGTTACACGGTACTCGCCCTGCCTTGATAACGTCAAAGAATCAGAAACTATCTTTTAAGACCGAAATGACATACCTGACACCTGTGGGTCTTGCGCCACACTGATGACACCGGGCCATTCATGCTGGCGCCCAGGGCATTCACGCTGACGCTATGGCTGTGGCAGCGCATGGGGCGAGCTTGCCCGCCCTTACTTGCGAGCCTGGCTAGAGCGTGACCCGCTCCACCCAGGTCTCGAGATGCTCGCCATCGAGATCCACCACGCGCAGGCCGGGGCGCGCCGCCTCATCCACGGCGAAATCATGGCTCAGCGGAGCGAACTGATCGGAGGTGGAGGGAACGCCATAGACGGCCACACTGCCCTGCCCACACGGCATGAGTTGCGTGAAGGCCTGATGGATATGCCCACACAGCACGGCCCGCACCTGCGGGTATGGGCGCAGCGTTTCCCACAGCGCATCGCGGTCGGCAAGGCCCAGCGCATCCATCCAGTCCGAGCCGATCGGCAGCGGATGATGATGCATGGCCAGCAGGACCGGACGCGGGTCCAGCTCGACGGACAGCGCCAGTGACTGTGCAAGCTCGCTCAACTGCTCCTCGCCAAGCTCTCCTCCCGCCTGCCCGGTGACGCGCGAATCCAGACACAGCAGTCGCCAGTCGCCCAGATCCAGCTCGTGATGGAAGGGACGCAGCTCCTGCATGAATTCAGGATGATCGTGGTTGCCCGCGAGCCAGAACCAAGGGCAGCCCAGGCCATCGAACAGCTCTGCCGCCATGCGATAGGAGGCAGGGCTCTCGTCCTGGCTGACATCCCCGGTCACCAGCAGGATATCGGGCCGCAGGCGCGAGGCATGCGCCATCACCGCCTCCAGCTGACGCCAGGGGAAGCCCAGCCGTGAACGCGCATCAGGGTCGGCGCGTAGATGGCAATCACTTATCTGAATCAGTCGCATCGGTCTCTCGAGCAGCAGGGAAATGAACAGAACCGCGAGGCCGGGCCATCGCGGTTCTGTCAATCAAGACGGGTAATCCACCGGGTGTCAGCGCCTGTGCGCCACGCCAGCCCCAAACGTCACGGCAACTCCGGCACATCCGCCTGCCCGAAGGCGCGGGCATGGGTCAGCCATTCGCCGAGAAAGCGATTGAGCTGAAGCTTTTCATCCGGCTGGTGCATGCGCGGATTCGGGTAACGATTGCGCCCTGAGAAGTGACGCTGGCGCTGAAAGTCGGTGACCTCCGCCATGCGCACGTCGTGGTACAGATGCACGCTCATGCGCGGCGAATCGATGATGTGGTCCAGCACGCCGGTCTGGGCGACCGTGACCATGGTGGTATAGGGCGCGCATTCGACCACCTCGAGCAGCAGCGTGCCGAAGTGGCCCTGATTGCCCGCCAGCGGGAAGGCGAAGCTGTCACCGGCCTCGGCCTTGCCGAGGATGCGCGTGAGGCGCAGATAATTGGACCCGCACTCGGCATGGAGTGCTTTTAGGTCAGCCACATAGGCTTTCTTGACCTGCATGGGCGATCTCCTTGCGAATCTCAGAACATTGGCATGTTGTCTGTCAAAGCACGCCCGCTATCGTGCGTGGCAAGATGCGGGCGACGTGCGATAAATCAAGCGCTGTGCCAGCACTCAGGCTGTCGGCGATCAGCTCTCGGCTATCGAGTCCAGCTCTCAAGACTGAAGCTGAGACGAAAACCGAGACCGATACGGACACTGGCGCAGACAGTGATCGTTGCTGGCTGCCGGTTTTCAGCAAGCCTCTAGAATAGCAGCTCTGACGCGCAGGTTGAGGAAGCCTGCGTGAGACACGAGGGATTGCCAAGCTTCGCCTTCACTGCCTCAGGCATGCATGACGCGCAACGAGGCACGCTCACGCAGCAGCCATTGCATGGCCATGATGGCCATCGCGTTGCCCAACCGCCCTTGTTCCAGCAGCGTGAGGGCCGCCTGGAAGTCGAGCACATGCACACGGATATCTTCATTCTCCTCGGCCAGACCATGCACGCCGCCCAGCCCACTGCTGTCACACAGAGCGATGAACAGCGTGACCTCCTCGGTACAGGCGCCGGGGCTCGGGTAGTAGCGGTAGAGTTCGATCAGGTCGGTCAGCTCGCACCCCGCCTCCTCGACCGCCTCACGGCGCGCGACCTCATGGGCCTGTTCGTCCTTGTCCACCAGCCCTGCAATCGGCTCCAGACTCCAGGGCGTGCGTGCGTCTTCCAGCATGCCGGCACGAATCTGTTCGACGAAGACCACGCGGTCGTTGACCGGGTCATAGGGCAATACGCCTACCGCATCGTGACGGACATGCACCTCGCGATGGATCACATCGCTCCAGCCACCGTTGAAACGCTGGTGGCGGAATTCGCGCTGCTCGAGGCGAAAGAAGCCGTCCTGCAACACTCTGGTCTCGACCCGCTCGACATCGTTCTGCGAGAAGACCTGCTGTCCGGCCACGTGCTCTTGTTGCTCGCTCATGCATCCTCCTTGGCTGAGCAGGCATTATCCTGTCCTGCCGCGAGACTGGCCAGCCCGTCACCTGCAAACTTGCTTGGCGCGTCGTACCGAGTCAGTCATCAGCGCCATTCAAGGCGCTATCTGAAGGCACCTGGACGACTTCTCATCCACAGAGCGATAAACGACACGGCCCGAGCGGAATCTCCGCTCGGGCCGTGGGGCTCAAGGACTCAGTCATTCAGGAAATCGGGGATTCCTCCGAGGCTGTTAGAACAGCGCCTGGCCCAGCGCTGCCGTTCACTTGCAGGGCTCACTGATGTCGCTCCAGCCAGTCTCCACCTCCAACAGCCAAGCAAGCGATACGGACGACGGAGACTCACTGCAGGCGCTTGATCAGTGCGGCGATCTCTTTCTGCAATTCCTGATCGGCCAGCTCACGATTGGGTCGTGGCGGCCCGTCCTGAGCGAGACGCGCATGCTTGAGCGCTTCCTCATCACGGCCTTCGGAGGCCAGATAATCGGCGTAATAATAATTGGTATCCATGCCCGTCGGGTTGACCTCAAGCCCCTTGCGCAGCACTTCTCCCGCCTTCTCATCATCCCCGAAGCCCACTGGCCAGCCGGGCGCCTTGTCATAGAGCGCGCCAAGCGTCACATAGGCAGAGGCATTGTCGCCCTTGGGATCGAGCGAGATCGCCTTCTCGAGCGTGGCCTTGGCTTCCTTGGCCAGATCCAGTGCTCCCAGACCACCGCGCGCCTTGGCCCATGAGGCCAGGATAATGCCTTCCCAGGTCAGCACATGGGCATTGTCCGGATACTGATCCGCCAGCGCGCGTACCTCCTTGCCCAGGGCTTCCATGCCCTTTTCCTGAGCATCACCGGAGACCTGATAATTGATCTGCGCCCAGCGCTTGGAGAGCGGGAAGACGTCATCATCGCCAGGGGCAGCATGGACTCCGGTCATGCCGGCCAGCGTGATGCCCAGCGCCATGCCCCCGGAGAGCAATACGCGACAGCAACGGGATATGACACGGCAAGACGGGTGTGAAGATGGCAGCATGGGCATGGACAGCTCCCTGATTTTCGTTATTGTTGGCAGATTCGGCATGGGTGACGCGCAGGCGCTCCGGCGAGCACACACTGACTGTAACGAACGTTTGAATCGGCCGCCAATCACCCTTGGTCGCAGGTCTCAACGCTAGCGAACATCGCACACGACGCCTTGAGCCTTACCCACAGAACCAGCGGAGCAGACCATGCAAGGTCGCAACATGACACGCTGGCGCGACCCCAAGACGGACCCGCGCCAAGAAAAGAAGAGCAACGTGATTACCCCGCAGGGCCACGCGAAGATGAAGGGGCTGGCCGACCATCTGAGGCGCGTGAGGCGCCCGGAGCTTTCGCGCAAGACGGGCGAGGCTGCCGCCATGGGGGATCGCAGCGAGAATGCGGATTGCCAGAAAGAACCTCAAATGACATACTATAAACTTCAAGCCTTTGTTTCCTGGATTCATAGAATAACCGCAGCACTTTGGACCGCACGGTAGAGGCAGGAGGGCCAGCGCCGGTACCCTTCTCGGCTCACCGACCAAAGTGAAGCAGAGTATGGAATACCGACAGCTGACCCA